>NETF01000208.1 GCA_002172675.1 unicellular cyanobacterium SU3 | reverse complement strand
AAAACATGGACGAAGAGAAAGAAGTCTTTTTCGCTATGGACTTGACCATTTACGTTCCATTGTTAATGATCTTGACTTAAAACATTCTGAGTTTTTAGAATGCTTATATTTTTTGTCCTGTACTTAGGGCCAGGAATTGTAGGAACCGAACAAATGTTTGAGTTTTTTAAACAGATGAATATTGAAGATAAAAATAAATCACAAAATGCTAGGTTTGATGATTATTATAACTGGGAAACTCCCTTATTTACAGGGAGGGTCATTGCTGCATTAGCTGCTCAAGAAAACACCATGAAACTAACAGGAAAAGTTCACATTATTGCTGAATTAGCCCAAAAATATAAGATTGTTGATGAAAAGAATAACCGTCCCGTTTCTTTACGTTCTCTTCGCTTTATTTTACCCTCTGCGGTTCCTGCTTTAAAACAGTATGCTGCTTTAATTCCAGATATAAGAATTCCTGGGTGGATTTTACAAACAACTATGTTGCAATCTCCTAAAATTTAACTAGCTATCAGCTATCAGCTATTTTTATATAATACTGACCGCTTATTTAAAAACAATAGGGGTCAGCACTTCGACTCCCCTCAGTGTTGACCCCTAAATTAAGACAAGGTAAAATCTTAGGATACCCCTTGCATTTGTTCTGTTTTAACGGTTAACTCCAATAAGCGATCGCCTCGATACAATTTCACTTTTAAACTGGAATTAATGCCTGCTCTTTCGACGATTTTTTGTAAATCGGTTCCATCCTTGACTGGTTGACCATTAACGCCAATAATCACGTCTCCACGGCGTAATCTTGCTCTTTCGGCTGGACTATTAGGAACCACTTGCACCACTAAAATGCCTTCGACCTCAGCCACCATCATCGGGGAATTGGGGTTACGGTTATTTTCCCTAGCGATTTCAGGGGTAATATTAATCATTTGTACCCCAATATAAGGATGAGGAACCTTTTGACCGGAGGCCAGAATTTTTTCTAGGGTTTTGGCTTTATTGATAGGAATAGCAAAGCCAATTCCCATCGCATCAGCCCGAATGGCGGTATTAATGCCAATCACTTCTCCTTTACTGTTTAATAAAGGTCCACCGGAGTTACCAGGGTTAATAGCCGCATCCGTTTGAATAAAATCGAGACGTTTATCAGGGATACCGGCTTTGGCAGCTGAACGACCAATGGTGCTAATAATCCCCAATGTTACCGTATTATCTAAACCCACAGGGTTGCCCACTGCGATCGCCCAATCTCCTACTTTGAGATTAGTAGAGTCTCCTAAGGGTGCAACGGGTAAGGTTTGTCCTTGGGGACTAATCGCCACTACAGCTAAATCGGTTATTTCGTCGGTTCCTTTCACTTGTCCGTTAAACGTCCGTCCGTCTTTGAGGGTAACAGTCACTTTATCGGCACTATTAACCACATGGGCGTTGGTCAAGATAATACCAGTGTTATCAATAATAAACCCAGAACCTTGCCCAGTAATTCGCTGTTCTCGTGGTGGCCGAAACTGTTGGCCAAAGAAGTCGCGGAAAAACGGATCATCGAAAAACGGATCAATTTGTCGAGTGACCACCGCTTCTGTGTCAATACGAACCACCGCCGGTCCTGTTCGGGCAACGGCTTCAGCCACAAAACTATCAGGGGTTATATTGATTGGGGTTTGGGCTAGTTCCCCCATGGATTCAGCTTGGGCTGATAGGAGGTAAAAACTATTAAAACAAAGAATCACACTGAGAACCAGTGCAATGCTGTAACGATTCATAGAACCTAGGAATTTTGTCAACTTCATCGTTTTCATTAACGCTTAAAAGACTAGAATTAGGAAGGATTGTTACTACTAAAAGTTTGAAAAAAAGAGGTTACTATAGATTTAATATAGCGTTTCTGGGACTTATCAGGTCAAGTTGTATCTTAACCTCCCATGGCAAACTCCCACAACTAAAACATTCCGTCTCTGATAATCAAATTTCAGTTGTGAGAAAATTAGGAGAAACATATTAACAGTGTTAAATTCCTATGAAGATATATTTTTGACATCTCCTATTCCATAGTATTTACATAATTCTGAAATTTTAATGCTTTAAGCAATAGTTGATAATAAACCTATAGCAGTACAAAAAAAGATTATGACATTATTGTAAAGTGAGTAATGCCCACGCCACGAAGCTTTGCAATTTTATCAATGTCCTAACCATAATGCGTAGTGCTATAGCTGCTTTGTTTATTGCATCCATAACTTTAGTTATGGATAATTTCTTTGATAAAGTAAGAAAAAAGTTATCCTAGAGACTTATATATAGTTTCCTCAGCAATATGTGGCTTAAACAATCTTCCCAGTCCAAATGGCAAACCGCCATACCTACGGATAATTATGGTTCCTACGATACTCGGCAGAAAAAAACGAACCGAACCATCGGGCAACAACGTCAACCCCTATTTATCATGTTATTTGTCAGTGTCATCCTCTTGGGGGCTATTGGCACTCGTCTCGTCTTTTTACAATTAATGCAAGGGGAAGACTACCGAGAAAAAGCAGAAAATAATCGTGTTCGCATTGTCCCTAAACCCCCTGTCCGTGGTAACATTTTTGATCGCAAGGGGCGCGTTTTAGCATCCACTCGTCTCACCCACGCAGCTTATCTTTGGCCGATGGTGGTTAATCAACCCGACTGGCCGCAAAATCGTAAATATTTAGCCCAACTCCTGTCAGTTCCTGAAGACAGTATTGAAAGTAAAATTCAACAGGCCGGCTATAATGCCTCAACCCTGATTAGAATCGCCCGTAGTTTAAATCCTGCCCAAATTACAGCGTTAGAAGAATTTAAAACCGAATTAAACGGTCTAGAAGTCGATATTGAAACCGTCAGAGATTATCCCAATAAAGAAATTGCAGCCCATGTCTTAGGCTATACCGGAGAACTCAACGCCGAAGAACTCAAGCGACGACGTTCCGAAGGCTATCGCTTAGGGGATATTGTCGGTAAAATGGGGGTCGAAGCAGCCTACGAACAACAATTACGAGGAGAATGGGGCGGTATCGAATTAGAAGTAGACGGAGCCGGCAAAGTCATGAAAGTATTAGGCCAAAAAGTCGGCCAACCCGGTAAAGATGTCACCCTTACCCTAGACCTCGATGCCCAAAAAGCAGCAGAAGCAGCCCTAGGGGAACGCATCGGGGCAGTAGTCGCCATTAACCCCCAAACCGGAGGGGTTCTGGCCATGGCCAGCAATCCCACCTTTGACCCTAATATTTTCTCCACTCAAATTACGCCTCAAACTTGGAAACGTCTACAAAAGAAAGGTAATCCCTTCGTTAACCGCGCTTTACGAGGCTTTCCCCCGGCTTCTACCTTTAAAATCGTAACCGCCACTGCTGGCATGGAATCAGGCAAATATCCCCCCGATACAGTGTTGAGTACCTTTGCTTATCTCAATGTAGGAGGAACGGCTTTCGGAGAATGGAACCGTGCCGGGTTTGGACCGATGGGGTATGTTCGGGCTATGGCTTGGAGTAGTAACACCTTTCATGGTCAAATTGGCCGAGGAGTGGGTGGACCAACTCTAATTAAATATGCTCGTCTTTATGGGTTTGGTTCAAAAACCGGTATTGAACTCGGAGAAGAGTCGGCCGGATTAATTGCCGATAATGAATGGAAATTGGAAAATTATGATTGGGAATGGACTGATGGGGACACCGTTAATATGTCCATTGGTCAAGGGTTTACCCAAGCCACCCCCCTACAAGTAGCCATTATGTTTGCGGTTCCGGCTAACGGAGGTTATCGTGTTAAACCCCATTTCTTTGAAGAAAAAGACGACCTGGAAAAATGGCGCACTTCGATGGAACTTAAACCCAGTACCCTGAAAATTCTACGAGAAGGACTGAGGGCGGTGGTTTCTAGTGGAACAGGAAAAGCCCTTAATGTTCCGAGTTTACCCCCTGCAGCCGGCAAAAGTGGGACTGCAGAAGCCCCCCCAGGAGACTCTCATGCTTGGTTTGGTGGCTTTGCTCCTTACGATAACCCAGAAATTGTAGTTGTCGCCTTTGCAGAGCATTCTGGAGGCGGTGGCGGTTCGGTGGCTGCCCCGATGGTACGCCAGGTGATGGAGGCTTATTTTCAGCATAATAAAAAGTAAAGAGGGGAAACTGTCTCTTTTTTTGTTGCTAAAATTTCTTTAAAGAAACATCAAAAATCTAGTGTGTGTTGAGGAGGAAAAATGATCAAAAAATCACTCGGTTTAGGCTTATTAATGACTGCAGGTGCAGTGATAGGAGAATTAGCGTTATCTCCGAAAATGGCACAAGCATCAGAGCTTTGTAATTATCGTAATGAAATTGTCAGGGTGTCCGGTGCTTATCTGAATAAAGATGACGTTTGGGTTAGTCAGGGATGGTGGTTAGTTGAACCTGGCGAATGTATGGTTTATCCTGATGATTGGTATACTTATGTAGAAGTTGACCGCGCTCAAACGGTTGAACGTACCTATTTATTGAATTTAGAAGAGGAAGAAGTACAAGCTGTTCAATTATGCGTTCTTCAAGATGGCTACACTTTCTACAATGCAGAACTATTTGAAGCCTGTGATAAACATCATTATGGCTTTACTGAGAATTCTATGCAAACATTTTATTTAATTGGTGCTAGACGAGAATTGATTGAATATACACAATAACTGAAAAATCTTCACAAATAACAGTAAGGCTTAATGTTTTTAAGCCTTTCTTTTTATCTTTAACTATTACTCAACCTCGTCCTAAACTTCTAGCTGATTGGGTAAAAAATCCCCCAACAGAAGTGATAAAAATAGTTGAACAAGATGAGAGAGAATCAGAACCATCTTTAATAGGTAATGGTTTTGAAGTCCCATTAGGAAATATTTGGGTTGAACCCGAAACCAAAAAAAATTATCAATGGCAAGAAAGATGGCTAGTTATCAAATCAAATGCCTTGGCATCTCGTCAAATAAATTAAAGGATTGATGTTTTTGTTAACGATTGCCCTGAGAATTTTTACTTTGATAGAATTTGTAGTGCGTCGTCAATTGCATTTCATCAACATAACCTAATAAACTCTCTTGAATTTCATTAATAGATGCTAAAGGCGTAGGACTCGTTTTTTTATTCTTCTGTTTTTCTTGATTCAACTGTTGAGTGCCAAAACCCTTTGCTATTTTCTCTTTTTCCCTATGGTTAATTTGGATGAGAACTTGATTATAATTGGATTTGATTAACAACTCTTTCAGAATATCTTGTCTTTTTTGTCAAGTTTATTTTATACAATTTCAGATGAGCTTATCCTGGATAATCATCAGCTTTAATTTCTAACGCTTTGTCAAAAGATGCGATCGCTTCTTTAAACCTTAATAACTGATCTAACGCACTTCCTCTGTTAAACCAAACTTTAGAATTTTTAGGATGACATTCAATTGCTGCATCAAAAGATTCTAATGCTTTATCAAAATTATTATTAGCTGCATAAAGTCTTCCCATTTCACGATACAATTCTGACTTATTATCATTCCTTTGTTGAGGTTGATTAATTAAAGTTTCTAATTGTTTAATTTTGTTTTCTCTAACTTCATTCGTCCAAGCTAAATAAGTATTGTATTCTCTATCCTCAAGGATTGACGTTAATTGCTGTTCAAAATTTTCTAATTTAGGGTTTAATGATATTAATTCTGTATTTTCTAGATTATTCTGTTGAAAATTCCCTAACTCCGAACTCAACTTTGTGGCAATATTTCCCAATTTTCCTGATGCAATATTGCCTAATTCTGCTAAATATTGACATAATTGTTGATAATTATCTTTATTTTCTAACCATTCTACACTTTTCTCTTCGATCCATGCTGCTAACTCATCGGGTTTAATATTACGATTGATTAAAACACCTTGACAACTGCCCCAAGACTTCCCTTTTTTTACTTCTTCTAGCAAGGCAAATAAGACACTTTCGTACTCAGCATCGGTTAACTTAGATTTAGAAGGAGGAGTAGACGGTTCTATCGGTTCAGAAGAACCATTAAAGAGACTTTTGAACCAATTCCAGAGTTTTTTAAGTTAATTGATCATCAACGAGTAGGGTGGGCAAGATACAATGGTTAAAGCGATTTCTGACTTGCAAGGTTTTCGTTCTTTAATTGTACCAATTGTTGTCGCTGTAGCAACTGCTTTATTAACTTTGCTTTTTCGTCTTGTTCCCAATTTCCCCTAAATATATTAATAGTCATTTTTTAGAAAATTATTTACGATTTTTGGCTTTTTCGTAAGCAGGATCATGTTCAGCAAAGCTTAAAATAACAACCCGTTTGGGCGAAGGTTTTTCATAGATACGATAAACAAGACGATAAGGAATATTATTCCAATCAATTTCTAAAGCACGACATTCTTTAAGTCTTCCTGTTAAAGAATGGCTCTAAAATCCTAATGTTTGATGAGGATCTAAAGCAAGTATTTTTTGATAATTTTGCCATTTTTGTTTAAGTTTTGGCGGTAATTGTGAGAGGTCATTTTATAATTCTTTTACACTTTGAATAATATAAGTATTTTTAGCTTTGCTCATTGGCAATCCACTGTTTTAACTCGTCTTCATCAATTTCTTGGCCTACTTCCATGAGAGTAATTAACTCACTAGAATTTTCGAGTTTTGGTAATCTTTCAACCGCTAAAGCTTCGGCTGACAAGGTTTGTGGATTGTCTTCAAGGATAATAATTACTTCAACTTTTGCCCCTTGAGGTAGTTGAGGTGTGTCAATTTTTATGGTTTTATCTGATTGCACACAAGTGGTTTTACGAATTGCTTGAGCCATATTAATGAGATACTAGGTTATAAGATATAAGAGTAAGAGTTCCCCCTCTACATTTTTTATCGTAACTGATTTCCCCTTCCCCAAAGTCCTCAAAATTTGGTAGCCTAATCTAATACTTAGGGAATGGATATAGAAGCGTGGATATTATTATTGGTCGTGGTAAAACAGCCCGACGTGCTTACGGTATAGACGAGATCGCACTGGTCCCCGGCACTCGTACCTTAGATCCTAGTTTAGCGGATACCCGTTGGACGATTGGCGGTATTGAGCGCACTATCCCCATTTTAGCCAGTGCAATGGATGGGGTAGTGGATGTTAAGATGGCCGGGTTACTCTCGGAGTTAGGAGCGATCGGTGTTCTCAACTTAGAAGGGATTCAAACCCGTTACGATGATCCCGAACCCATCCTCGATCGCATTGTATCGGTGGGTAAATCGGAGTTTGTCGGGTTAATGCAGGAACTTTATGCAAAACCCATTCAACCAGAACTTATTAAACAGCGCATCACTGACATTAAAAAGAATGGGGGTATTGCTGCGGTTAGTTTAACCCCGGCTGGTGCTGTTCAATACAGTAAGATTGTGGCTGAAGCAGGAGCCGATCTATTATTTGTACAAGCAACAGTCGTGTCGACGGCGCATTTATCGCCAGAATCCGTTACGCCTCTAGATTTACAGGGATTTTGTCAAGAAATGCCCATGCCAGTTATTTTCGGTAACTGTGTCACCTACGAAGTGGCGTTAAACTTGATGAAAGCTGGAGCAGCCGCCGTTTTAGTGGGTATTGGACCCGGTGCTGCTTGTACTTCTCGCGGTGTCTTGGGGGTGGGGGTTCCTCAACCAACGGCGATCGCAGATTGTGCAGCAGCCAGAGATGATTATCAACAAGAAACAGGCCGTTATGTTCCTGTGGTGGCCGATGGCGGTATTGTCACCGGCGGAGACATCTGTAAATGTATCGCTTGCGGTGCCGATGCAGTGATGATCGGTTCTCCTATTGCCCGTGCAGCCGAAGCCCCTGGACGGGGTTATCATTGGGGTATGGCCACGCCTTCCCCTGTGTTACCGAGGGGGACTCGTATTAATGTGGGAACCACCGGAACCATTGCAGAAATTTTGACTGGTCCTGCTAAATTAGACGATGGAACCCATAACTTACTGGGGGCATTAAAAACCAGTATGGGAACCCTCGGAGCGAAGGATCTCAAGGGAATGCAAGACGTAGAAGTGGTCATTGCACCTTCGCTGTTAACAGAAGGAAAAGTTTACCAAAAAGCCCAACAGTTAGGCATGGGTAAGTAAAAACCCTCAATTTTCCCCAATTAGCTTTATAGAGTTAGTTGGGGCTTTTTTTATCAATAAATAATTAGTAATTAAAATAATCTCCCCCCTTCCCTGCTCCGAAAAGCATTCAGCGTTCAGCGTTCAGCAGTCAGTATTATAAGAATATAGCTGATAGCTGATGACTGAACACTTACAAACTAGCTAGTTTGAGCGAAAGTGCAAGATATTACCTAGATATATCATTCTGATTAAATATTTCAATGAAAGTAACCTGATGATTCGAGGGAAGTTTGTGTTAAGTTAAAAAACCTTGGGAAAGCAAGGGAACTAATTTTTGTGATTTTAGTTCTTTTCTAAAATAGGGATTGACAAATTCCAGTGAATGACGGCAATCTGAAAAAAAGTTAAAATTATTAACTCCGTTTTAAAATTGCTGGTTTTATATTTATGCTTTCTTTACTATCATCATTACTCATCGCACAAACCGCGTCCTATCCCTTGACCTATCGGGAAAGGAACCCTCAATTTATTACTCAACCTCAAGAGATACGGCCATTACCTGGTCAACTCAATGACGTTTTAGTTTTCAATAGCAATAGTCCTGAAGTCGTTTCGACAGAAGGAGTTTTATTATCGACCTTTCCCCCCAATGGTAAGCGTCGTCCTGACGCTCATCTCAATTATCCTGTAGAAGGCCGTTTCGATGTTTTCAGTCATCACATCTCTCGACCGGCGCAAGGCAATAAAACCCTTTATCAAGGTCTTTTAGTCCATAATCCTACCTCAGAAACAGTGGTAGTCAAGGTGTTACAAGGGGCAAGTTATCTCAACTCTTCTGACGCACCGTTTATTAATCTTCCTCCCATTGTTGAAGATCCATCAGGACAAGTTTTTTCCGGGCCAGGTTCCCGTTTAATGGGGGATATTCTTAGAGGGGTTAACCAAGATGAACTATCCCGTCGTATTGTCATCCCACCCCATCAAAGTCGGATGCTGTTTACCCTCCCTATTAAACCCAGTAGTGCGCGATCGACGTTTTTACGGGTTTATAGTGATGGTCCTTTGTACATGGCTAATTTAGCCCTTTATGAAGTAGCAGAACAAATTAAATACAAAGAAGGAGATAAAGAAAAAGTTAAGATTGCCTATCGAGAACCTAATCTTAACGAATGGCGACACATTGTTACTAAAGGCGGTTTAATTTATCCGAGAGACTTGGCCCCAACGCCTTTAGATGTCGACTATGGAGATAAAACCATTTATGGCCGTGTTGCCGGGATCTCTGTTGGGTCCGAATGGGAAGCAAGACTGAGTGACGGGCCTGGTAAACCTTATCTGAGTATTCCTGAAAAAGGTGGAGCGTTTTCTTATCCCCTGAGTACAGTAACCACGGGAACCCACGGAACCGAACAAATACAAAGCGCACCTATGTTAGTGCGTTATCCTGATACAGCTTATAAAGCTCATGGCAACTATGGGGTACATTATAGTATGACTTTACCTTTAGTTAATAAGACCAACGAACCCCAAACGGTGGCGGTAAGGTTGCAAACTCCTTTCAAAAAAAATGAATACGCCGATCGCTTGATCTTTTCCCGTCAACCTCAAGGTCAAGTATTCTTTCGGGGAACAGTACAGGTGAATTATGAGGATAGGCAGGGAACCACTCAAGAACGTTTCTTTCACTTAGTCCAGCGACAAGGACAACAGGGAGAACCTTTGGTAAGATTCAATCTAAAACCAGGGGAACAAAGAATGGTAGAGGTTGATTTTTTATATCCTCCTGATGCAACGCCTCCCCAAGTTTTGACTGTGGAAACCATGCAACTATTCTACGGTAATCTTCCTGATTAAAAGTGTCGGTGTAGGGGGTGTGATCTGGGTTAATGTCACCCCCAGTTTTATTGTCATTCCGAGGAATCTCCTAAACTATGTTTTATCTTTAATTGTCATTCCGAGGAACGAGGAATCTCATTAACGTTGTAATTATAATAGGTAGTAATATAATTTCATCTTTTGCTTAAAAAATAGTCAAAGCTAAGAAAATTTTAACCAATTAAATATCTCTTCAACGATTAACTGTAAATCAATTTCAGTCAAGATAGGTAATTGTTGATCTCCTCGAAATAATTGCACTTTTTGTTCAGGAAAAACACTTAAAATGGTTTCTTCTTCGGGGTAAATTAACCAACCTAATTCTGTTCCATATTGAGAACAATGTAACAAATTTTCTAATACTTTACTTGAACTTTGACCAGGAGATAAAATTTCAATCGACCAATCAGGATATATTTCAAACCGGTTCGCAATTTTGCCTGATGAAGTTATGGGAATTCTTTGCCAATGGAAAACGGAGACATCTGGAATAATAGAATTACCACCAAAGGTACAACGTAATTCTGAAAAAGCATAAGCAATTTTTGCATCTTCTGTTATATTATTGATAACAGAACAGAGTTTAGACTGTAATCTACTGTGTTCTCCTTGTGGCATAGGTTTTTGTCTAATTTTTCCTCGAATAAATTCCGTCCCTGGTTTTGTTTCAGGAAGGGTTAAAAATTCTTCTAAGGTTAAAGGTTTGGCTGGTATTTTAACCATTGGTTTATTTGTCTGGTTTTCTTTTTATTATAGAGTTTTGTAGGGTGAGCAAACCAAAAATTTCTTTAGACTACCCATAAAATAGAAAACTTTCCCCACCTACCATTTTAATATTTTATTTATAAACAGTGTTATATTATCTTAGCAGGGGATGAAATTGAAATAACAATTGATCCAGATGGAGAATGGAGGTTTTTAACATGAAAATTGATTTTTCTGCCATGAGTACCCCAGAATTACGTCGTTATGTTTTACAAAATAGGGATAATAAAGCGGCTTTTTATGCGTTGATAGATCGACTTAATTCTAATACATCAACTACCAGTTATCCTTGTCCCAATACTCCAGAGAACATAGAAATTATGAAACAAGCAATTAGGAAAAAAGTTAATCGAATTCAATAATCTCTAAAGATAAACAACTAATTATCATTGGAAATAATAGGAAGAATTCTTATTTTAGAACGACTAAGATCAATAGTCACTAATGCACCTGATTCTAACTCAGATTGAAAACGAGTTAAAGATTGAATCAAAATTGTTTCTAAAGATTGGGGAAATCAATCTTGAGTGCGTACTTGAATAACACTAGGAAATTGTACATTATTAGCAGCTAGTAACGCACCAAAATCTAAATCATTAGTAAATATAATATAGTTATTATCTAATGCCCCTTCCATGATAACTTTATCAGTAGCACTAGGATTTCCTATACTTGACCAATGTTTTGCTTCTATCTCATATTTAGCAAAAATATTAACCCAATCTGGTGATAAATTCATATCAATTAAAATTTTCATGCCATGTTTAGATCAATTTCTCTTTCTTCAACTCGCCATGCTGCATAGGTTAATGCTTCATAAATATCAGCTTCTTCGAGATGAGGATAAGCTGTTAAAATCTCTTGTATAGAACGTCCAGCCGCCATTAAACCGACTATTGCACCAACAGTTACTCTCATCCCTCTAATACAAGGTTTACCCCCCATAACTTCAGGATTAATTGTTATTCTTGTTAGTGTTTTCATTGAATTTAACTCATTTTTTTATTATTATTGATTATAAGTATAAGATATTCTTTTAACTTTAAATTTTATTTCGTCTATTTCTTCCATTTCTTCTGTTGATTTTAAATTACTTTGTTTACTATTTAAGTTCCAATCACTATAAAATGTATCATGATAGTTTACCAATTTTTTAGATGTAAATTGAGCTATGTATGGTTTGATTTTTACTATTAATAAAACCACAAAAAAGATTACAAACACAATATACATAGAGATTTGTATTATATCCCATTTGTTTTTTTTATTTTCTTTTCCCTTTAGTACAATTAAAAAAGAAAATATACCCACATTCAACACGATAGGAACTATATCTGAATGAGGAAATTTTCTATTAATGATCCACTCCATAACTTTAAATTTTGGTATCTTTCCTGGTAAAGTACCTTCTAAATCAAATGAGTTATTGTTACTACTTCCTGAATGAGCAATTTGAATAATAATACCTTCATTATGTGCTAAATAATCAAAATCTAGATAAACTCTATTATTATATTTTTTCAATATGTCATTTTCATTTTGTGTATTTTCTTTATTTTTTTGTACTTCAGGTAAATTAGTAACTTTAAAAATAGAGGGATTATTCGCATTTTCTGTGGTGAATACTATTCTTTTATCATAGATTTTTACATCATCATTAAACTGTAAATAAAATCTACCCTTATCAGGAATATCCTCTCGTTTGATTACTTCTTTTCCTAAATTGATCAAACCTATTTTTGAAATAGTTAAATTATCAATAGTTTCACCATTATAGGTAATATTTAAGCCAGAAGCTTTTTCAGTTAAAGTAGGAGTAATAATACTAACATTAGAGATATTATAAACTGGTTTTTGACTTGGAGGGAATAACCAAACGTAAATAGTTACACCACCACTAGCAACACCCATTAAAGCTAAGATTGTTACTGCTATTGGATGGTCTTTTAGAAAATTACTAATTTTTTCAAGCATTATCTACTATCTCAAGCTTTAATATAATTATAGCTTATCTATGTTGTATAATTAAAATTATTGAGAAATTAAAAAAATCATGAGACAGTTTGCTGAATGGGAAAAAAATCTAATAATAAATGACAAAATAATGGGAGGAAAAGCAGTTTTTCCTAATTCTAGATTATCTGTACGTCATATTGGGGGAATGTTAGAAAAAGGAGAATCTTATGAGGTTATTTTAGAAGATTATCCCTATTTAAGTCTTGAGGATCTTAAGTTTGCAGAGATTTATGTCAAAACTTATCCTCAGGTAGAAACAGTCAAAAAGTAATGAAATTCTTAATAGATGAGGATCTTTCTCCCTAGGTTGCACAATATCTCTGTGAAAATTATTTAATTGATGCAGTAGCAGTAAGAGATAGGGGTTTATTAGGTAAAGATGATCGCACTGTTTTAAATTATGCTTTTAATAAAGATAGAATTTTAATAACAGCAAATATTGCCGATTTTGAACGGTTTGCACAATTGATTGAAGTACATTCTGGGATTGTATTTTTACAAGAAGGCGATTTATTACGAGAGGAACAAATTAAAGTAGTATCCAAAGCCGTAAAAGCTATAGAAGCAGAAATGAAAGCAGGAAGAGAAATGATCAATCGTGTGCTTTATATTTCTGTCACAGGAACAATAATATTTCAAGACTTACCTTAGTTTAACTTGTAAGGTGGGCAATGCCCACCCCACCATTAAGAAACGACTTCAACCTCGACACTAGGAACTTCCTCATCATTATCTTTCTTCTTATCAAACAGTAATTTATTATCTTTACAATCAATAAAAATCGTATCCCCAGAATCAAACGTCATTTCTAATATTTTGGTAGCGATAGGATTTTCTAATTCCCGTTGAATTGCGCGTTTTAAAGGTCTTGCACCATACACAGGATCGTAACCAGAATTCACGATATAATCAAGGGCAACATCACTCAATTCTAAGCTAATATTTTGCTCTTTTAACAACCGTTCAATACGCTTAAGTTGTAAAGTAACAATACGTCTGAGTTGTTGTTTCTTGAGGGTATGGAAGATAATTAAATCATCAATACGATTTAAAAATTCAGGCCGAAAATGCTTCCGCAATGCTTGTAAAACTTTTTTACGCATAGCTTCATAATTGTCATCATCTCCTGCTAAATTTAAAATATATTCGCTACCTATATTACTGGTCATCACAATGATAGCGTTACGGAAATCGACGACACGACCCTGAGAATCAGTAATACGTCCATCGTCAAGCACTTGTAATAAAATGTTAAAAACATCAACGTGCGCCTTTTCTACCTCATCCAAAAGGACAACAGAATAGGGACGACGACGTACTGCTTCTGAGAGTTGACCCCCTTGATCGTAACCTACATATCCTGGAGGCGCACCAATTAAGCGAGAAACAGCGTGTTTTTCCATGTATTCGGACATATCAATGCGAATCATGGCATCAGAAGAGTCAAAAAGAAAGGCAGCTAATGCTCTGGCTAATTCTGTCTTTCCTACGCCAGTGGGTCCCATGAATAGAAAGGAACCAATGGGACGGGAGGGGTCTTTCATCCCTGCCCTAGCGCGACGAATGGCTGCCGCAACGGCAGAAACTGCTTCTTCTTGACCGATCACTTGTTGATGTAAATGCCCTTCTAATTGTAATAATTTTTGCCGTTCTGACCCCAATAAACGGTTAACAGGAATACCCGACCATCCTGCTACAATTTCAGCGATATCGGAATCAGTAACTTGTTCTCTTAAGAGGGTTTCTCCTTGGGATTGTATTTCAATTAATCTAGTTTCTTTGGCTTCTAAATCCCGTTGTAATCCTTCTAATTTACCATATTTTAATTGAGCAGCTTTATTAAGATCATAAGCCCGTTCTGCTTGTTCAATTTGTACTCTTAACTGTTCTTCTTCTTCTTTTAAAGCATTAATTTCTTCTAGCATCTGTTTCTCAGATTGCCATTGTTGCCCTAAACTTTCGTGAATGTCTTCTAATTCTTTAATTTCTTCTTCTATTTTTTTCAACCGTTCCTTAGAAGATGGATCAATCATTAAACCTTGTCTTTTTTCTTCTCCTTCTAAAGAAAGTTTTTCCATTTGTAGCTGCATCAAACGGCGATCTACATCTTCTAATTCTACCGGTTTAGATGTAATTTCCATTTTCAATTTTGCCGCAGCTTCGTCTACTAAATCAATGGCTTTATCCGGAAGGAATCTATCAGTAATATAACGATGGGATAAGTTAGCCGCAGCTACTAAAGCAGAGTCGGTTATTTTCACACCGTGATGCACTTCATAGCGTTCTTTGAGTCCCCTTAAAATAGAGATGGTGTCATCTACGGTGGGTTGCTTCACATACACTTGCTGAAAACGTCGTTCTAAGGCAGGATCTTTTTCAATATGCTTACGGTACTCATCGAGGGTGGTTGCACCGATACAGCGCAATTCTCCCCGTGCTAACATGGGTTTTAAGAGGTTCCCTGCATCCATTGAACTGCCTTCCCGTGAACCAGTTCCCACTACGTTGTGGAGTTCATCGATGAAGAGGATAATATGACCATCAGAATTTGTCACTTCCCTCATAACAGCTTGTAAGCGTTCCTCGAACTGTCCCCGTAATTTTGCTCCTGCCACTAAGCTACCCATATCTAGGGAGATTAATTGCCGATTTTTGAGAGATTCTGGTACATCTCCGTTAATTATGCGCTGTGCTAGTCCTTCGGCGATCGCTGTTTTTCCGACACCGGGTTCTCCTATTAAAACGGGATTATTTTTAGAACGACGGGATAACACCTGAATCACACGCCTTATCTCTTCATCTCTACCAATAACAGGGTCTAGCTTCCCTTCTCTTGCTGCTTCGGTAAGATCCCGACCATATTTGTCTAATGCTTCGTACCGATCTTCTTGATCTTGTTCGGTAACTTTTTGGCTTCCTCGTACTGATTTTATCGCCTGTTCTAAGTCTTGAGGATCAAGGTTAAAACTGCGTAAACAACGCCGTCCAATGCGTTCATCCTCTGCAAACCCCACCCATAAATGTTCGACGGAGATATATTTATCATCCCAACTTTCACGGGAAGCATCTGCGCGATCAAGCATAACATCTAAACTACGGCCTAAGTATAGCTGATCGACAGTGATAAATTTTGCTTGTCGGTTGGTAAAGGTTTCAACCTGTTGCTGCAACCGAGGGATATCAATTTCAGCTCGTTCTAAAATCCGCAATGTTAAGCCTTTTTCTTGTTCTAGAAGGGCTAAAATGATGTGTTCTACTTCTAGGTTTTGATTTTTGAAGCGTCGGGCGACTTCTTGCGATTTTACGATAGCATCCCAAGCTTGTTCGGTGAACTTTTCAGAATCAGTAGGTTGCATTAGCGACTAAATTTATCCCTCAATATAATAGCAATCTCTATGAATAGTATATCAATGTTAGTAGTGACCAGTGAACAGTTATCAGTGACCAATGACCAGTTATCGATTATTAGTTAGCAGTTAAAAAGTTTAATATGTTGCTAGAAGAATAAATATTTAAGCAATATATAGATGTTTTTTCCAAAAAAATATGGCTAAAAGCAAGAAATAAACCGATAGTTATCATCTATATCTAATTCATTCAGTTTACGAACTAAAGTATTATCTCTCGAAACAAATAAAGAATATGTATAGTCTCGATAACAAGCAAAGTTACTATTGATAACATATAACCAATTCGTTGTTTTTAGAATATCGTCAAGATAACTTAAATAAGAAAAAGTTTCGTACAATGGATGACCTTCTGTTTTTGATAATAAATTTTTTAGAAGTTCAATATTTGTATTTTGAGGAACAACTATTAAAGTATCAGGTTCACTTGACTCTATTTTAAGAATCGACGTAAATGATTGTCTATTTTCAGGTTCATAAACTCCTACCTGTGGAGATTCTATTAACATTCTTTGATTATAGATTATAAAATCAAAATTTTTAATAAAATGATAACCTAATTCTCCTTCTTCACACAAAAAAGGAGGATCATTACTACTTCATCTTCATCAAATGAAGTAGTAATGATCCAAGGTTTATTTTTGTCACAGTTACAAGCATTCCAGACTCGATTTCCTATATTTTGATCTTGATGAAATGTTATTACTTTAGTAGAGTCAGTAAATTTTTCTAATACATCATATTGAGAAATTAAAAGATTTGTTTGGGGAATATGGGATATGTAATCTATTTCTTGTATATCCATAGTGTTAGGTGAAATATTAATAAATAAATTACGAAGGGATTGATTTTTTGAGATAAAGACAAAACTATTGAATCTAATATTGTTGCCTCCCCACGAAATAATAGACCAAGTTGAATTTTCAGACAGCCAACTTAAAACATAATCTATATTGTTAAAATAAATTTTATCTAAAGTAAGAGATTGCAAAAGAATATGAGATATTTCTTGAGACGAACTATATATCAACCAAGGAAGATTAGCACTAGAATAAATGATTTCTGACAAATCTTGTACAGTATTTATTGTTTTCTGTTTTCTATCGCAATAAATGAAAATATTTGATTGACATATAGATAATAGATGATTGATTTTGCGTTCTAATAAAGGACAGTAATTAAGAAAAAAAAACTAAATAGCACATAATATTAATTTAAAAAAATCACTTTATCATATTCAAAGATATATAAGTTTTAAAATCTATCATTGTAAAATATAAAGCGATCGCATTCCCCAAAAAATTAAATTTTGATCGACTATTAAACTTTCTAATTGTTCATAATTATCTTGTTTAAAATAATTATATAATTGTTTAGCATCTCCACCGGTCAAAAGAATTTTACTATCAGAATACTTATTCAACCAATCATCTATAAAGGTTTTAATTCCACTTAAAACAGTGTATAAAATACCATTTGTAATGGCATTTTCTGTATTATTTGCCCAACGATCGCCTAATTGTTTCGGTAACTCAATATTAGGTAAAGCTGCTGTTTTGGTTGACAATGAATTAAATTGTAACTTTAAGCCGGGTAAAATAGCCCCACCGATAAAAGTGCGATCGCTATCAATTCCCGTTAATGTTAAAGCTGTACCAGCATCAATAACTAAACAAGGAAAATTATACCTTTCTCCTGCCCCTAATGCAGCTAAAGCCCGATCAATTCCTATAGTTTGATAAAGATTTTTGAGGGGAATATCTTCTAACTTAATTAGATAAAAATTTTCATAAGTTTGCCATAATTGAGTTTGAGAAGGAACCACCGAAGCAACCATTAAAGGTAAAATAAGATATTGATCACACAGAAGATAATTTTTAGGTAATTTGACAGGGTTAACAAATTCTGTGAGATGACGGGTATCCCAAGTCTGGCGTAAAATATCTCCTTGAAAATATCCCCAATGAAGTCGAGAATTACCAATCATTAAAGCTATCCATTCTTGATTCACAGTTTTGCTTATTTTTATCTTTTTTACTGACTATATTTTAAAAGGAAAATGTAATTGAATAATATTCAATAATTATAACCGCCACCAAATTACCAATAATAATGTTATCATTTCTAAGGTCTTGCGAATTATAACCATCAATTTATGAGTAGCGAAAACGAGTATATACAAGAAGCCGATGCTAACCGTGTCCGAATCTTAAGCGAAGCCCTTCCCTACATCCAACAATTCGCTGGACGCACCGTTGTGATTAAATATGGAGGGGCTGCAATGAAAGATAGTTCCCTCAAAGATAAAGTCATTCGTGATATCATTTTCCTGGCTTGCGTCGGCGTTCATCCTGTCGTCGTTCATGGGGGTGGCCCAGAAATTAATACCTGGTTAGATAAACTAGGCATTGAAGCCCAATTTAAAGACGGGTTAAGGGTGACTGATGCTGCAACGATGGATGTGGTGGAAATGGTATTGGTGGGCCGGGTTAATAAAGAATTAGTTTCCCTGATAAACCAAGCAGGCGGTCAAGGGGTAGGATTATGCGGTAAAGATGGTAACTTAGTTAAAGCCCGTCGTGTGGATAAAGAAGATATTGGCTTCGTCGGAGAAGTCAGTAAAGTTAATGTCAAAATTGTTCATTCTTTAGTAACCAATAACTACATCCCCGTTATTTCCTCTGTGGCTGCTGATGACAAAGGGCAGGCATATAATATTAATGCGGATACCTTCGCCGGAGAAGTAGCAGCAGCCCTCGGTGCAGAAAAATTGATTTTGTTGACTGATACGGCAGGAATTTTAGAGAATTATCAAGATCCTAGTACATTGATCACTAAATTAGATATTAAACAAGCTAGGGACTTGATCGCTCAAGGTATTGTAGCAGGAGGCATGATCCCGAAAGTAAATTGTTGTGTGCGATCGCTGGCTCAAGGGGTTCGGGCAGCCCACATTATTGATGGTCGCATCCCTCATTCTATTTTACTCGAAATCTTTAGCGATCGGGGTATTGGGTCAATGATTGTAGCCTCAGAATATCAGTCTTAAACTGAGATACATTGAAGGTCTAGGTAGTAATTCCCGAACTTTTGAGTCAAAAGACTTGCAGAAATTGAATAAATCAGTTATAAATTAAAAGGTGAAAATACTTCTCAAAATATCATCTTCGATAAATATCTACGATTTAACAAAACACCAACCCATAGAGAGAAGTGTTGCTCAAGAGAGCATTTGTACAATTTAGTAAACGCAAATTAATTGAGTCTATGACGAACCAAGTCGCTCATCCTATGATGAAGTTTCAACGCAAAGTGTCCTCACTGGTAGAGTCAAACGTTTTAAAACCCAGTGATAGCTTATGGAAACTAGCCCTTCTATACGGAAATGACTGGTCTTACTGGAAAAAAGAACTATTAGAGTTTGGTTTTACCATGCAAGATCCCGTTAGTGAGGTTTTAGTCGTTGAAGCATGGGATGAAGATTAAACGAACCTAACCAAACCCGAAATTGATTGCAATGTTAGACACTGATTAATATTTGTCTCTACTCATCTATCTTTGCAATCATCTTCTACAAAACGCCTTATCTATGCAGTTTAACCAGAGCAAAAATTTTTTACAGAAAATAGTCTTGTGAACGTAGCCTAGATAGGTTTTTTAATGTTAAGGTAGAAGTCATCAAAGATTATTACCTGTTAAGGAGATATCTATGCTACACCGCAAGATTTATCAGCTTTGTACAGAAGGCCGAGAAGTTTGTCTGTTCTTGCGGGATCAGCAACGTTGGATCGAAGGTGCTACCATTGTCTCTTTAGAAGCCGATTTAGTCACCATCCGCTATGAAACCGAAGAGGACGACGAGATCAGTTCTTGGGAAGAAATGGTAAGACTCGAAAGTGTTGGCGCGGTTAGCCAAAAACTTGCTTCTGTTCCCAGATACAACTCAGAAATATTCGTTTCTGATGATTGTCCCGAAGCAGAACAAATTCATCCTCAGTCCCCTGACTCTAATCAAGATCCCAAGGGTTAGGACAGAACACATCACATTGTCCCTGCTTATATGGCTTCATAACGCCGGCACTAACCGGCTATTTTTTTGCTAGGATCATAATTTGAACTTGCTCTATAATAAAAGGGTGAGACAAGAGATTGTCGTTAATTATTTCTCGTTATCATTCAGCAATAAAATGATAACGAAACCTCAATCTTTTGGAATTTTATTAGTGGAAAGATTATGCAGACAGTGGATAAAAAGTCAGGACATTCTGACGCAATGGACGCACCTAAACACGGTTTACCCGTCACCATTATCACAGGATTTCTTGGTAGTGGAAAAACCACCCTTCTTAATCACATTCTCACCAACCAAGAAGGTATTAAAACCGCAGTATTAGTCAATGAATTTGGAGAAATTGGCATTGATAATGAATTAATTGTTACCACCGACGATAATATGGTGGAATTGAATAATGGTTGTGTGTGTTGTACGATTAACGAAGATTTAGTACAAGCGGTTTACAAAGTTTTAGAACGACCTGAAAAGGTTGATTATTTAATTGTTGAAACCACAGGACTCGCTGATCCCCTACCCGTTGCCCTGACCTTTTTAGGAACAGAATTAAGGGACATGACTCGTCTTGACTCTATCATTACGATGGTAGATTGTGCTAATTTTAGTTTAGATTTATTTAATTCAGAAGCTGCTCATAGTCAGATTGCTTACGGGGATATTATTGTTTTAAATAAGACTGATTTAGTGGATGAAGGGGATGTGGATTCTTTAGAAGTTCGTATTAGAGATATTAAAGACTCTGCAAGAATTTTACGTACTCAAAAGTCTCAAGTGTCTTTACCCTTAATTCTCAGTGTAGGATTATTTGAGTCAGATCAATATTTTGACCACGAAGAAACCAAACACGATCATGATCATGACCACGATCATCACCATCACCATGATCATCATTCCCACCACTTAGAAAATGATGGGTTTACCTCCATTTCCTTTGAAAGTGATCAACCCTTTTCCATTCGTAAGTTTCAATATTTTCTAGATAATCAATTACCCTCTAATATCTTTCGGGCTAAGGGGGTTTTATGGTTCAATGAAAGTGAGAAACGTCATATTTTTCACCTCAGTGGTAAACGGTTTACCTTAGAAGATGATGAATGGAAAGGAACTCCTAAGAATCAATTGGTTTTGATTGGACAAAATCTTGATAAAGAGAAGTTGTATCAACAGATTGAACATTGTTTATCTCTTCCTACCACCGATAAAGGGAAAGGGTTTGGTTAAAACAACTGTTTTCTATTTCCCCATCTAATCAGTTTTGATTTAGATGGGGTGTTAACTTGCTTGTGGGCAACATTCAAAACACTAGATTAAATTAAATGCTAAAATACGCTTATTATCCTGGTTGTGTAGCTCAAGGAGCTTGCCGTGAACTGTATTTATCCACTGCAGCCTTAACAGAAGCTTTAGGCATAGAATTAATTGAATTAAAAAAAGCGGCCTGTTGCGGTTCAGGAACTTATAAGGAAGATTCTCAACTGTTAGAAGATACCGTTAACGCCCGAAATATTGCCCTAGCAGAGTCCTTAAACCTGCCTTTATTGACCCATTGTAGTACCTGTCAAGGGGTTATCGGCCACGTTGATGAACGGTTAAAAGATGCTAAAAGTAATGATCCTGGTTATTTTGAAACAGTGAACGGATTTTTGAAAAAAGAACAATGTTCTCCTTATCAAGGTAGCACAGAGGTTAAGCATTTATTATGGGCTTTAGTAGCTGATTATGGGTTAGATACCTTAGCGAAAAAAGTCAAACGTAAGCTATCGGGATTAAACTGTGCAGCGTTCTATGGCTGTTATTTATTGAGAACACAAGATAAACTACCTTATGATAATCGATTTCAACCAGAATCTTTAGAAAATGTTTTTCGTACCGTTGGGGCAACCCCTATTTATTATCAAGGAAGAACGCAATGTTGTGGCTGGCCATTATCAAGTTATGCCACAGAACAATCTTTTAAAATGGCAGGAAATCATATTAAAGAAGCCATAGAAGCAGGGGCTGATTGTTTAGTTACCCCTTGTCCTCTGTGTCATTTAAACCTGGATTCTAGGCAACCCGAAGTAGAAAAAGTAATCGAGGAAAAACTCGGTTTACCTGTGTTACACTTACCCCAATTAGTGGCTTTATCTCTGGGCATTGAACCCGAAAAATTAGGGTTGAGTCGTCATGTTGTTTCTACAAAACCCGTTTTAGAAAAATTAGGTATAGTGTAAATACTATAGCACTAAGTGCTAGGGAACTCTCGAATGGGAAACGGACAACAGTAGGCTATAACCACGTTTTAGAAATTAGGAATGTCCTAACCTTAATGCGTAGTGATGTACATAGTCTATGTTTAATTGTCAGACATAGGTCTTCCTTTGGCTTCTGGTAAATTCGGGTAAGGTCTATAAGGCATGGGAATGTACTGTACTGACGGTCTTCCCCCTGATGGTTGAGGGTATAATTCCATCAAATTATAAATTTCTCTGGGTAATCCAACGCTGATAGGCAAACCAATCTCACTCGCTTGCTCAACAGAAATCGGACAATCATGGGTAATTTTTCCTGTGGTCAAAAGATCGATAATTCCTTCAATATTTTCGGGAGCAATTTTCGGTTCAGGAATATCGTCTTTAAGGAGCGTCCTGACAAAGTTTTGGACTTGGTTAATTGCTTTTAAGGCCAAATCCCCCATAATTAAAGTCTGGTCATCAATTTTATCGATAGGTTTACGCTGTATAACGTTTATAATACTGGCTGCTGCCATATTACCTAATTGGGGGTCAACTGGACCTAAGACAGCATTCGCATCCATAATAATTTCATCTGCAGCTAACGCTAACATTGTCCCCCCACTCATGGCATAGTGAGGAACAAAAACAGTGACTTTAGAAGGATGACGAATTAATGCTCGAGCAATTTGTTCTGTGGCTAAGACTAATCCCCCAGGAGTATGTAAAATTAGGTCAATTGGGGTATCTGGAGGAGTTAGACGAATAGCTCTTAAAACTTGTTCTGAATCTTCGATAGAAATATACCGAGATAGGGGAATACCGAGTAAACTGATGGATTCTTGGCGATGAATTAATAATATAACCCGACTTTTGCGATTTTTCTCAAAGTCTCTAATGGCTTGTATTCTTCGCGCTTCTATGCGACGACGTTGTATGGCAGGTTGCAAAGAGGAAATAACCAGGAATATCCAGAATAGATTGAAGAAGTTAAAGTTCATACTATGATTAGGAATTAATTGTTATTAGTAAAGTTTAACCCTAATCTTATTATTAATCATCTCTCTTTTTTCAGATTTGCTTGAAAATTAGTAGAAAATCAGTGTCAAAGTTCGTAATCAAGGCTTGAGCCTTTATAATCACTGCCTGTTTCGTCCTAAAGGACTCACTACAAACTTACATTTTTAATAATTTTTAGTGTATTAAATTATCATATTAAATTTACCCACTCTCATCTTTAATCTTTCATTTTTAATTAATTGAGTGATAACTAAAGATTGTTGATTTTTGGGAATTCTTTGTAAAATTTTATCGGTTTCATTTAATTTTGCTTCTTCTGAGAAGTATAATTGAGTAATAAATTCTTCTTGATTAGACAGCGTTACTTTAAAATGAATATGGGGTGGTCTTCTCCAATCGTTAGTGACAGGATAACCTCCAGGTTTAACTGTTTTAAATAGATAGAAACCGTCTTCATTGGTATTCATCCATCCCCACCCTTGAAAGTTAGGATCAATTGGTGCATTATTGGGATCATAAGGGTGATTATAACGTCCTGAAGAACAAGCTTGCCAAATTTCAACTTTTGCTGCGGGAATAGGTTGATATTCCTGGGTTAAAATGTTACCTAAAATAATAATTTTTTCACCTAATGCTTGTTGTTTTTGATCATTAATCCAGGTTAAATCATTATCATCATCTAATGGTAATTTTACGGGATAAAATGGCCCTTCGATTTGTTGGGGTGTTACGTTATATTTTTTATTAATCTGTGCTAACGTTAGGGTAATATATCCAACACTAAAGGCTTGTATTTGTTTTAAAAAAATTCTTCTAGTTACTTTCATTGATAGTATGATATTAATAAATTCTTTGACCAACAATATTCCCTGGAGGACTATAACGACAGACTAAAATATCATTATTTCCTGCGGTTGAAATAGCACATCCTACTTGTTTCGTGTTTTCCCAAACCATTTGAGTATAATGAGCAACATCAGACCAATTATCTGTAGAACTAACGGTGTCAAGGTTAAATTGTGTAGAATTCAAATAATGAAGTGAAGAGAATAAGTGATGTTAAAATGGGTTTCATTTGTTTAATGAATCGTTTTTGTAAGTAAGCTTTGAGTCTTTTCTATTATAGCTAGGGGTTGAGTCCAGATGATTGTCCAAGTATCACCAGTTCCCATCATTTCCATATCATTATCAATTCCAGGTTTCCCTAACAAATCAATCATTACTCTGGCTAAAATACATTGAGAGGAGACTTGATTAATAATAACAGTGGTTAAAACATTATCAGTGCCTTCAATGGGTTCGTGAGAAATGGATTGAATATTCATAAAAATCAAGACTTTCTTAATATTATTGAGTAAAATTGAACAATTAACTAACTTAAAATTTTAGTAAATTTTAGGTTCTATGTTAGTATATATTTTCATCACTGCAAACTATCATGTTCTTAAGAGCAACTTTATTATTGACTCAAGTAAAAATTGTCCTTATGATTTTTAGTTTCATTAGTAACGATTATAATAATTTTTCTATAATATAACCTATCATTAAACCTAATATGAATAATCTATCAATTTTCTTATCAGAGTCTAATAAAAACAGAGAAGTCTTACAGCAAAAAGATAGTCATTATAAAGCAATTTTTACACTCAGTAATAAAGAGGATAAAAGATATTTTTCAATTCAAAGTAATGCTCCATTTCAAACTAAATTTAATGATGATAATCAACGGCGATGTTATCAAGAATATTTACCAAATCTTAGAGAAATTAAGGAATTACCAGACTATCCAACCTTAAACAGTAATCATATTTGGTTTGATGCTCTTTATGCCTTAGCTATAGAAGAAGTCCGCAAATGTTCTGTTTCTAGTATTAGTGACAGTTCTTATAATAATGGAAAACCTATCGGTAATAAAGTCAAGGGTGGCTTTTTTGAAACAGGGTTATTCTGGAGTTATGTATGGACCAGAGATATTGCTTATTCTGTGGATCTTAGTTTAGCTAATCTCGATCCCATTCGCGCCCTTAATTCTTTAAATTTTAAACTGTCTGAACGTCGTAGTGGGGGTAACTTGCAAATTATACAAGATACCGGAACCGGAGGCAGTTATCCCATTTCTAGCGATCGCGTGATTTGGTCTTTGGGTTCTCGTGCTTTATTAAAACAATTAACTGGAGTGGAAAAAAACAATTTTGCTCAACGTTCCTATGAAGCACTTAAAAATACCATTGAACACGATCGCATAGTTATTTTTGATAAAAAAGATGGATTATATCGCGGAGAACAATCCTTTTTAGATTGGCGAGAACAAAGTTATCCCTATTGGACGGCTAATGATCCAGTACAAATTGGAATGTCGAAAGCATTATCAACTAATTGCTCTCATTTCCATGCTCTTGACTATGCTACTTTTTTAGCCGAACAATTGGGCCATACGGTTGAGCAAAGGAAATACAATCAATGGGCGCAGGAATTAAAACAAGCGATTAGCACTCATTTGTATCTTCAAGAGCCGCAGCTTTATTCTACCTTTATTACTAGCACATTTGCTCCTGGTGCTGCTCATCAATACGATTTATTGGGTAATGCTCTGGCTATTTTACTCGATATTGCTGATATTGAACAAGGAAAGGATATTGTTGCCCATTATCCTCAGTTTCCCCTAGGTCCGTCTGTCATTTGGCCACAACAAAGAGACACCCTTATTTATCATAATCAAGGAATGTGGCCCTTTGCCACTGCTTACTGGTTAAAAGCAACGAAAAAGGTGGAAAATGCTGCGGCTGTTACCCTAAGCATGAGTGCTTTAATACGCGGTGCTGCTATTAGTTTATCCAATATGGAAAATTTTGACGCAGTCAGTGGACAAGTAGAAATAGACTCCGAAAATAAAGAACCTCAAGTTAATTCTCCCCGTCAATTGTGGTCTGTTGCTGGTTATGTTTCTATGATTCATGACATCATTTTTGGCATTACTTGGACAGATTCAGGATTACATATTGCTCCTTATCTGACTAAAGAATTTCGTCATTACCTTTTACCGAATAGTAATCAATTAGTTTTAAATAACCTTAAGTATCAGAATCATCAACTGAATATTACTCTAAATTTACCGCCATTAACTGAGGAAACTTTAGGGACTTATGAGATTCAAGAAATACGTCTTAATGGTGATGTTGTTACTTCTGAAATTTCCAAATCTATATTAAGCGATCGCAATCAGATCGAGGTTGATTTAGGAGAAGGCAATATTCAACAATCTTCTATTAATCTTGTCACTAATTTAGATAATTATCAATACTATTTTGCTCCTCTTTCTCCCATTATTGAATCTATTGATGCTGTTGATAATCAATTAGAAATTAAATTCAATCTTAATGGAGAAAACCCTAATGATGTCATAATAAATATTTATCGAGATGGGAAATTAGTCGCTAAAAATTTATCTGGAAATAGTACAATATGGCGAGATACTGATAGTCAAGGTAGTCAATCTCCGAGTTATTGTTATAATTTAGAAGCCGTTTATCTTAGTAGTGGAAATAGTTCCCAACGCTCTGCACCTTTTTGTTATTGGGGTCTTAATTCTCATCGAATCTATAGCGTTAATGCCAATGAATTTTCTGTCATGGGGGGAACTTTTTCACAGAGTTATGGCAGAAATCATTATAATAATTGGGGAGAGCCAGAAGATACCATTACGGCTAAGATAGAAGCACAATTTACTGGTTCCCATGCTATACAAGTAATCGCTGGTAATGGGAATGGCCTTGTTAGTACAGGAATTAATTGTGCTGTCAAACGGTTACAAATGAGGCATTTAGACAATAATCAAATAGTAGCTGATGGTTATTTAATGATGCCACAATTGGGGACGTGGGAGCGTTGGTCAGAGTCTTCAGTGATTTTTACTAACGTAGACTTAATCGCTCAACAAACTTATGAAATCAAAATTTTTGCAGATGAACAAGCGATTAATATGTCCAGCTTTATTCACAATGAAACCTATAACAGTAATGAGGTAAAAAATAACCCATCAAATTATGTCAATATTGCTCAAATCAAATTGAATGCTTTAACTAACTTAAGACAAAATTAACTAGACACGGGTAAGTAATTCAAGGTTATGACCATCTTTGTCATAAAAATAGAAACCTCTTCCTCCTTTACGATGGTTAATGGTTCCAATATTGTTGTGCATAGGGTCACTACTGTATTCTAGGCCAGCTTGTTTTACCCGTTCAAAAATCGAGTCAAATTCCTCGTCACTGACATGAAAAGCATAATGATGGGACTCACATACATCCCGTTCGGCAAAGTCAAAGGTTAACGTATCATTGATAGGAACTACCGCAAAATGACCTGTAGAAGATTCGACTTTAAGTCCGAAAAGATGTGCAAAAAACTCGGCTGCGGCCTGTTTATTTTTGGTTGGCACAATGGTATGATCTAGATGAATAGTCATCTCAGACCTCCTCAAAAATATTCGTCTACTTTCTATTTTACCAACAAGTCCCATAATACTAACCAATTTTAAAAGTGTCCCTGCATTGCCAGAAAGATGCTAAATTAAGGTAGCATTGGACTTGAACTGATTTGAAGCCATCTGTAATTATGCTATGTCATCAATGTTCACAACAAACTTCTTGTTTAGCTTATAAACTAGCTTCAGTTGACCCTAAAATCAAAAATTCATTAAACAAACTGAGAACCTGTAACCAACGCTTATCTTCAAATCCGAAAAAAAGATATTAAAAACCCGACTGGGTTTGTTTTCAAGACACAAGCCTTGGTAAAATCATTAGTAAAAGAGTTATGATTATTAATATTGCTCAAATAGACGGTTGCGTAAAAAGGAAATATGTCTAATTTGGGTTCTGTTTTGAATAACTTTTTACGGAAAGAAAAGGTTAAAAAAGGGTTACTAATAGGACTATTATTGTTTTTTCTGACGGGGATTTTTAGTCAATTCTCTTTACAAGCGCAGCAAAACTCTAACTATGCTATTAGTATGCAAGCACCCTTTAATCAGCCAAAATTTTTTCCTCTTAACCAATCAATAGACAATGACTTATATCAACCCGTCGCTGAGTGGACAGGGCGATTAATTTTACCGACTCAACAAGAAATAGAAGCCAAAAAAGCAGAATGGGTTCAAAAAGATTGGGTCAAAATTGAACTACACAATACCCCTTCAACTTATCATAAATTAATAGGGAAAATTGTACCTTTGACTTGGCAAGCTAAAACTCAGGAAAAGTATGTAAAAAAAGTGACCACAGATATACAGTTTAATGAGACAGCAAGAAAAGCACAGCAAAACGGAAATGTGCTGCCATCTCGTCTCAATGGAAGAAAACAAGTGGGTCCTTTACAATCTTTAGCCGGCGCACGTCCATACGATGATATAACGGTAAAATTAACCGGCAATATTGTTATTACAGACAAGAAAGAAGAACCATTAATTTCAATTGAAAGAGAACCCATACAAATAACCGGTCGCTATTATGGATTAGTAAAAATAGAAAAAGAAGCCAAAAAAGTTAATCAAACAAACTTACCAGAAAATTGTCCAGGCAAAAAGCCTTGTCCAAGCGAATATTATCAAGTTCGTCACTACAATCGAATTTCAAAACGCTTTAATGGACCGATGGAAATAGTCAGAATTCCACAGCAACTTCCTGGTACTAATGGACGGTTTATTTCCACTCCTCGTCATCTTGACACTATAGAGACAGGTAGAGAGGGATGGTATATTTATGGAGCTAAAGATAAGCAAGGAATTTTTACAGTACAATCTTTAAAACCAAGAGCTTTAGTGCAACTAAAACCTGGAAAAGCTGAATTAAAATTACAAACAGGTCAGCATTATATTGCCGAGAAAAATTGGCAAAATACCCCTCAAAGAAAAGGCTCTTTTCAAAGTGTATTAATTGCTCCCAAGGCTGAAAACATCGAACAAGGGATAAATGAATGGCAAGAAGGAGATTATGGCTTAGTCATACATACTTTTGGAGGAATTGGAGGAGAGAATGGGGAAAAAATATCGGGCGGCACAGTAACAGGACATTTTTCTTATGGCGTTGCCCAAGTTATTAAAGACTTCTTTACCTCAGAGTTACAATTTAACATTATCTATTATCAAGTTTATGCTCAAAATCCACAAGGAATAATCTCTGGAAAAATTGATTGGTCGGCTTATGCAGGAGATTTACAAAAGGGATGGGTTGCTTCTCGTCCCTTTTCTGATGTGATTATTAAGTTAGAATCTTTATCGGATTTTACAATCGCTAATCAAACCCTTTCTTTTGGGAGACAGTTATTAGAAGAAGCACAAACTATGACAGCACGTTATCGCACAGGAGATGGAACAGGAATTTCTTCTGTAACTCCTTCAACTTCTTGTGTTCAAGATTCGAGCCAAGCATTATATATTGCGATGGAAAAGTTAAAACAACAAGTAAACGCTTCTCCTGAATTAATCAACTGGTTAAAAGAGCATCCTTATCAAGTACAAACCCAAAAATTTGAACAACTTAAAAACCTAGTTCAAGACTTAAATAAAATTTTGATTCCCTCTGGTGTTGTTCGAGCAGATTGGAAACAAAATGCTCAAGTATTAGCAGGGGTTGCGGGAGGAGAACGCTTAATTAGAGGTGAAACTTTCTTAGATGGATTACGAAGTTGGCGAACCATGCTACCTCGTCGCGCTCATGATGAAATAAGTGCAATTTTTTTACATAATAATGCTAGTTTATGGTTTTTGAGAACGAATCAAATTTTAGGATGGGATTCGACTATTTTTCCTTTAGCACCAACATTACTTTTAGGTCAAATTCCCCTTATCTCAACAGTATTGGCTCGACTCATTGATGCTATCACTTATCCCCTTTCTCCTGAAGATTGGTATTTTAGTTTAGGACTTTTATTAACTTATGGCATCTTAGTTGTACCGATTGGTTTAAAAACAGATTTTTTAACTTGGCAATGGGTTGATATGTCCCCTAAAAAATGGTTTCAAATGCTGCAACTTTTCTTGATGCCAGCTTTGATAGAAGAATTAGTTTTTCGAGTTCTTTTACTTCCCCATCCTTTTGAAGGAGTTAATGGGAAAGAATGGTTATTTTGGTTAGTGTTAAGTCTCATCTTATTTATTCTTTATCATCCTTTAAATGCTTTATTATTTTATCCCCAAGGAAAAAAAATATTTAGTCAGCCAATCTTCGTAGTTTTTGCTGCATTATTAGGGCTTATTTGTGCTATCAGTTATCAAGTAACCGCTTCTTTATGGCCACCTGTTATAATTCATTGGTTAATTGTAGTAATTTGGTTATTTATGTTTGGTGGACAGCAAAAATTGACTTTAAATTAATTTTTAAGAGGATGTAATGAAACGGCGAAATTTGTTAACAATAGGAATGTGTTCTTTAATAATAGGAAGTTCTAGTCATCTAACTTCTTCAATCGTTTCTAATTCAAGGGTGACAAAAAGCGAATTATCCTCCCAACAATTATGGTCAACACTTCACCAAGCTTTAGAAAAACAGAAATATTATGTTATTTTGTTTCGACACGCACTAGCACCTGGTACAGGAGATCCCCAAAACTTTCAACTTAATGATTGCTCAACTCAGCGCAATCTGTCAGAAGAAGGTCGAAAACAGGCGATTAGAATCGGAGAAGACCTAAAACGCCAAAAAATATCCATTACCAGAGTTTTATCAAGTCAATGGTGTCGTTGCTTAGAAACTGCAAAACTGATGGATGTGGGAAAAGTAGAACCCTTTGCACCCTTAAATTCTTTTTTCCGCCATCGCGGTCGCTCATCAGAACAAACGAGTCAACTGCGTCAATTTCTTTTAGAAAATAAGCATGATTCAGGGGTAATGATTATGGTATCTCATCAAGTTAATATTACAGCAATAAGTGATATTTTTCCTCAGTCGGGTGAGGGAGTCGTGTTATATATTGAACCAAAGACTTCTAATATTGAAGTTTTAGGACGAGTTTTGCCCTAATTTTGAAACTATATTCTACAATTAAAACAACACAAATTCAGTACAACTTATGGCTGATGTTAATGGTATGTGGCTAGGTACTTACTGGCAATATGGCAATCCTACTCGTTTTGAAATGACTTTAGTGCAGGGAAAAAATACGATTAGTGGTAATATTTTGGATGATAGTTCTTTAGGAGAAGCCACTGTCGCAGGAGAAGTGAGCGGACGCACTATTAGTTTCCGTAAGTGTTATCTTAGCGGTTCTCGTCATTGCATTGAATATTTTGGCACGGTTTCAACTGATGAACAACTAATCCAGGGACGATGGCAAGAAAGTCCTCTTCATCAAGGAAAATGGGAAGCTCGTCGCCATGATGATAATTTAACTTTAGAACTACAAACTATTAACTCTCGCTTATTAGGAGTTGGAGTTTAAACAAAAATACAGAGACGACTTAAAGCTTCTTGTAACAATTTTTGGTATTCTAAATCACTGATTAAATAAGACCCAAATCTAGCTAAATGGTCGTTTTGCAGTTGAGCATCGAAGAGGATAAAACCTCGCGATCGCAAATGTTCCACTAATTTAACCATGGCTACTTTTGAGCCATTAGGGATACGAAAAAACATCGATTCCCCAATAAATGCACCCCCGATGGTAATTCCTAAAATACCGCCGGCTAAGTCATCCCCTTGCCACGTTTCAAAACTATGGGCATAACCAGCTAGATGTAGTTGATAATAAATTTCAATTAATTCTGGTGCGATCCAAGTGCTGTCCCGATCCGCACAACCGTGGCAAACCCCTAGAAAATCACGGTCAACTGCTACAGAAAAGATATTTTGATTCAAAAATCGTTTTAAGGATTTTGGATAGCGGAAACGCTCATCTAGGGGGATTAGGGCGCGTTGACGACTAGAATACCAGCCCAGTACGTCATTTTCATCCGCCATTAAAAAGTAACCTTGGGCATATCCCTGTATAATGGGGTCTATATTTTCGCTAAATTCCATCGTCGATTTTACGAAGTTAATCTATTATTATGACGACTCAACCCATTCCTCCTGTTACGTTACCCCCTATCCGTAATCCCCAACAAGAAAAGGAGTGGTTACAAGTTGCTTTACAAAACTGGCTTAATCAAGAGTTTATACCAGAACAAGTGAATGAAACCATTGCTCAACGGGCTGCTCAAATTTTTGTGCGTCAACGACTAGAAGGGGAAAATGACTTAGGTAGTTTAGTCATTGCTATTGTGACAGAAATGCAAGCCTTTGATTTTACAGAAAGCTTTTTTAGTGAGTTTGCCGTAGCGAATGCTGTCAGTGATCTGATTCTCGATAGTTTAGGGATTGATCATTGTTGTGGAGAAGATTGAAGGTGGCAAGTTTCCAAGTTAATAGTTACGATTTGCCCATTACTTAGAAACTTATAACCTTGACTGCTTAATTCATTACCAACTGGACTTAACCACCCCAGGTAATAAACCTTCGTGGGCCCATTCTCTGAGAACGTTACGGGATAAGCCAAAATCACGATAATAGCCTCTAGGACGACCGGTTAACCAGCAACGGTTACGGTGACGACTAGGTGCGCTATTACGGGGTAAACGTTGGATTTGACGGTGAATTTCAATTTTTTCTTCAAAGTCTTCAGCATTCTCAAAAGCTTCTTTGAGGGCTGCTCGTTTTTCAGCGTATTTTTCAATTAAACGCTCGCGCTTTTTCTCGCGCTCGATCATACTTTTTTTAGCCATAGCACTTCAATTTAAGATTTTTGCTTTAAATAGTCCATTCCCCATTGTATCTCATGATTAGATTTTAATCAATAATCTAATTTAATCCTATTTTTGTAACTTGAGAACTTCTTCTAATGATAATCCTCCCTTTTTCTGGACTAGAAACTGCTTGAAGAATTTGTTCTTCTTCCGCCGAAAGAGCTAAATTCGACTCCTCTTCTCTTTCAATAAATAACCAATATTTATAGTCAGCAATTAAAAAGTAAGGATATGAGCGTCGTGCAAATGGAGTTAACTCTTCTAATTTTATATTTTTTAATGATATTTTACTTGAATCAACTCCTATCTTTTTACCAATGTCTTGAATTTCAAAACTATCAGGATTTTGATCAAATGGAGCTAATAAAAAGAGAACTTTACGGGCAGGATTATTAGTGGTCGTAATTCTGGCAAAAAGAATATGTATATTATTTTTTTTAGCTAAAAATACCTCTGGCCAATCTGAAATTTTTTCTTCTTGATTTTGGGTTTCAATAATTTCTTCAATGAGTTTATGGCAAGATTCTGGGCGCTCTTGAATTTCTCTTTTCCTAAAACGTTTAATCCATTCCTCACTTTCATAAATAATTAAGTCATCGTGATTATTTCCCCATCCTGGGGGTTCTAGCCATTGCCTCATGGCTTCAGGTAAGGGTTCGCGATGATTTATTGTATTTTGGGACTTTTGCTCTCCTTTTAACCATTTTTCTGCGTCATTTAACTTTAAAGAATCCTCAATTTTTGCTCTAGTTCCTGCTTTTACTTGATTTTTAAACTCTCTATAATCACTATCTGTAATAGCCAAAATATCTAATAAGCAGATAACTTGTTGATTATTTATATTAAAAATTTTTGCGATCGCTCTATGTTGTCCCTCTTGAATCTCAAGATAAATATTGTTTCCTTTCCCCAAACGTGGATATGGCAATTGCTCTTGAGTTTGAATAATATTTTTGCCTTTGTCAAAAGTATTCTTATTATACTTTTGTGCCTTTTCAATAAATATAGGTGTTGCGTAAGGAGTAGGATAGTAAGAAGACATAGATTAATTCTTGGAAGAGAGGAAAATTTTCTTTATTTAAAATAACATTTTTAGTATCAGTAGTCATCAAATTAAAGAGAGAGAAAACCGAACGATAAAAAGACATATTTAATCTAGTTATATTTACTGAAATTCTCCGTATAAACACATATAAAAATAAGATTTAAGCAGTAGCAAAATCTGTATACTGACGAGTTTCGGGATCATGAAATGCTAAAACGATATCTTCTTTTGGAACACCTTCTCTTAATAATTCCGTAGCAATGCCTTCTTCTGTCCAATCTTCTTCTATATAAATCTTATTATTCTTAATCCGAATATGTACAGAATTTCCTTTAATTCTTTCTTCTGGTGTCCACCCAACTTGAAGCCAAAGATATTGATCTCTTTCTTCATCAAAAGCGAGTAGCATTTCAATATTAGGAGTAGAAGATTGAGAAAAAATCTGATGATATTCTGTTAAAACTTTCTTAATTATCGAGCGATAATGTGCTAGTTTATCCATTTTTTTATTATCTCTTTTACTGGATTGATAACAATTAGTTTAAGTTTATTTTCATCAATAATAATTTGTATGGTTTCATCAAAGTTAGCTTGATAGACAAGCTGAGTAATAGCAAGATAAATCTGATGATCAGGAGCAGTTTTTTTGAGAAAGTTACGATAGATAATATATTGACCAACAGCCCTTTCTAAATCATAAATAAAGGAGGGATTAATAAAACTTTTAACTTCTATTACTATTTTATCATCTCCTTTTTCGGCTGCTAAGGAACGTTCTGCGCCTAAATCAGCCACAAGCCGTAGTTTTTTATAAATAATGAAATAGGGATCGGCTGTAATCCTCCAACCATCTTTAATTAAAGCATTTTTAACTGCATCATGGTAAATATCTTTTGCTGGCATTATTCTCAGCTTTTTTATACACTGTTTTCGATAGCAATAAGGTGGGCAATGCCCACCCTATAACTAAACTGACTTACAAAGTTCTGGACCGGCTGAATCAACGGGTTCTTTGTATTTTTCTAACAACTGACGAAATTCATCCCCTTCGATGGTTTCTTGATCGATTAATATATCGACTAATCGATCTACCATGGCCCGATTTTCTCGAATAATCGTTTGTGCTTTTTGATGACATTTTTCTACGATCACATTAATTTGTGTATCAATTTGGGTGGCAATTTCATCAAAAGCAGCATAATTATCTTGTTCATCTTCTTCTAAAGCCAATAATCCTAATTCTGACATTCCAAAACGAGTCACCATCTGTCTGGCTAAATAGGTCACTTTTTCAATGTCATTACCGGCACCGGTGGTCACTTCATCTTCTCCAAAAATCACTTCTTCGGCTGCCCTTCCCCCTAATAAACCGGCGATACGGGCGAGAAGTTGATTGCGAGTCACTAACCCTGAATCTTCATCTGGGGTAAACCAGGTTAAGCCTTTGGCTTGTCCCCTAGGAATAAGGGTAACTTTTTCAACAGGGTCATGACCTGTTATCACAGTTGCCACTAAAGCATGACCAATTTCATGATAAGCAATCAATCGCTTACTCTTACTATCAACTAAGGGGGTTCCTTCCATTCCTGCAACCACCCGATCAATGGCATCGTTGATTTCTTCCATCGTAATGGCTTCTTTGCGTCGTCTAGCGGTAAAGATAGCTGCTTCGTTGAGTAAGTTGGAGAGATCAGCGCCTGTAAACCCTGGGGTTCGTCGGGCGATCGCTTCTAAGGATACCTCTTCGTCTACTTTTTTATCCCTAGCGTGAACTTCTAAGATGCCTTGTCTTCCTTTTAAATCCGGATAATCTACCATGACTTGGCGATCAAAGCGGCCAGGGCGCATTAACGCTTTATCTAAAACATCAGGACGGTTAGTGGCAGCAACGACAATAATACCTGTATTCCCTTCAAAGCCATCCATTTCTGTTAATAATTGGTTAAGGGTTTGTTCCCGTTCATCGTTACCTCCACCGTACCCAACACCCCGTTGACGGCCAACGGCATCAATTTCATCGATAAAGATGAGACAAGGGGCGTTTTCTTTAGCTTTCTTAAATAAATCTCTAACCCGTGAAGCACCGACACCAACAAACATTTCGACGAATTCCGATCCTGAAATGCTAAAGAAAGGAACGCCGGCTTCTCCTGCTACGGCTTTAGCGAGGAGGGTTTTTCCGGTTCCTGGTGGTCCAATTAAAAGCACCCCTTTGGGAATTTTTGCGCCGATGGCGGTAAATTTTTCAGATTCTTTGAGGAATGTGACCACTTCTTGGAGTTCTTCTTTGGCTTCGTCGATTCCGGCTACGTCTGTAAACGAAATCCCTGTTTTTGGTTCCATTTGGAATTTAGCACGGGATTTACTAAAGCTCATCGCTTGGCCTGACATATTAGCTGAACGACGAACAATAGCAATGACGATAATTAAAATCAGAAATATAATCGGGATTTGTAGCATTAACCGAACCATTGCTGAGTTATCGGGAGAAGGATTATAGTCAATCTTGACATCGTTGGCTTTTAGACGATCAATGAGTTCAGGATTTTGTTTAAATAAGGGGACTTCTTCTGTTTTTTCTTGATTTTCTAGGGTAACGGTAGCTTTTTGAAGTCTGGGATCGATTTCAACCTGAGTAACTTTCCCTGCATCAATATCATTTAATAGTTCGCTGTAGGTATATTTGTCTTTTTCCTCTTGTCCCCAACTTGGACTGGCCATTAACAATAATTGTAAGAAAAGACCACTGGTCACTAATTTTCCCCATCCCATTAAACGACGTTTTTGACTGTGCTTGTTAGTGGTCAATTTCCGTTGTTTTGAACTTTTCATTGTTGTTGATTGATTTTGTGGTGAGGTTGAAGAGGAGATGTATTTCATAACCAGTTAGTTGTTAGAAAAATGACTCTTTATTTTTATTATGAACGATGAAGCAGCATCTAGGGGAGTGTTCTGACCCTGATTTAGGATTTTGAATTTTGTTTTCTGGGTTTGTTAGGGTAGTCTCTTTCTGAAAGACTATTGCCAATTCCTTGTAAAATGCCTTTACCCACTAATCCAATGGCTCGGCCAATCACTTGGGTTAAAATGTAGACCAAGGTGGTTCCCACGGTTCCTACCAAAGAGCGTAGCAATGGGGAAATCGCATCTCTAATTTCTAGAAGAATGGTCACAGTCCAACGCAGTCCCCTCAAGCTTTCTAGTTCTCGTTGACGGGGATAATATACAAAAGTGCAATCGATGCCTTCTTCGGTGAAGAAAAAAAGTCGATATTGACTTTCAAAAATATTTTTAGGTTCTTGCCAATATTCTTTCTTTCTATATTCCCAGGCGAGACGATTCCTAAATTTTGCAATCTCTCTCGATGATGCCATCTCTATATTATATAAGTTTTTTTTGACTTCTTCATTGTTTGAAAAATAATTTAAGATTAAAGCAATAATACCGTTAGCCACTTGAATAATAACGTTGTGTAAAATTGTCTCTTTTTTCTTTTCTGGTGATAAATTAGCTTGATTGTTTTCTTGAGTTTCTAATTCATTATTTAAAACGATGTAATCAAATAGTTCTGGAAAACAAGGAATCTTTTGTAAAATTTCACTAGACACTAATTCTTCGTTTTCTTCTACTAAAATTTCCATATCTTCTAAGGATATTTGTTGTTCATTCAGACAATATTTACTTAAAAAAATTAAGGCTGATTCTCGCCATAATCTTTCTAAAATAGATAAGCGATTTCTTGACTTTTGCATACTTTTTGTCTCAATAAATTTAAAATCACTAATGATTCTTTCAAACTGTTTTAAGACTAAAGTCAATATTTCTTGTTTTTTTTCAGGTTTTAAAATATCAATTTCGAGAAGAAATTCAGTTAAATTTTTCAGATCATTTTCAAGCTTGTCATTCGTTTTTTGAAAAATAGTCAACCATTCTCCCGTTGCCACTAATGTTCCGATAGAACTTAAATTATTTGTCCTCATTATTTGAGAGTTTGTTTTTGGAGAAGGGACAACAATAACATCCACTGGCAACAATTGTTCAACTAACCAACGAGCCGTTAATAACTCTCTTTTTCTCCCCTGCCAAAAAATTTTATCCCATGTAGATCTCGGATGATTTTTAAGATTTTCATGGATTAATTGCAAGTTTTTATTAATTTGTTCAATCCCTGACTTTCTGACTTTAGACAGCCAATTTCTTTTAGGAATTACTCGGTCAAGTTCAGATAATTGACTGGAACTAATAACAGGCCAAACGATTTCCCCTTCGATTATTTTTTGCCAGTTTTCTAATAAAACCTCTATAATGTCTCCTTTATGACAATATCCTTCAATCCCTATTTCTCTAAATTCTTGCTGTTGTTCCCAACTTAAATCGTAACTCAATAAACAGACTTTAGTCTGAGGGGAAATTTCTTTGATTTGTTGATAAAATGCTTCAACGGTTAACGTCTCATCCCTTAAGTTCGGATCTAACGTAATTAAATCAACTTGATTATTAGACAACTGGGTTAAAGCGTCTGTTAAGTTATCGGTTTGGTCGATAATTTCCCACTGAGGATAATTGCTTAAGATGGTTGCGAGTCCTAAGCGAAAAATGGCATCTTGATCTACAAATAGAAGAGATATAAGGCGATCGCTCACAAAAGTTCCACAAATTAAGGCTTACTTAACGTCTCATTTAGTTTAGACGGTTCTGGTTGTTTATGGCCATAAAAGTCAATACGATAGTCAGTGATAGTCATTCCTGTTTGGGCTTCTATTTGTTCAATTAGGTCCGAGGGAAGCTCAACATGAACGTCGATAATTTGCTGAGTATCTAAACAGTTAACATGACTATGGGAGTCGGTAATAGTTCCATACAGTCGTCCATCACATCGTTCTAAACATTCGATAATCCCCTGACTCGATAAAGCTTCGAGGTTTTGATAAACTGAGGTATGGCCGACATTTTTACCGTTTTGACTGAGACGATTATAAATTTCTCTTGCTGATAGATGTTCTTGGGTTTTCCACAACAACTCTAAAATATAGCGACGTTGACGACTAATACGCATACCTAGACATTGACACCGATGTAACGCATCCTCTAAAGAATGGATTTTTGGAGTTTCTTCTAGTGTTTCCTTCATGAGATGTGAATGGGTTGAACTTATACATACTCGTTACCAATTTAGCTTATATTATTGATCACTGTCTATTGAAAAATCCAATCTTAAGATATGCGATCGCTTCACGCCTTCCTTACAATCTATACAAGAATTTAAACTAAGAAAAGATATCTATGCAACCTAGACAAGAACTCGATTCTGTTGTGGTGACAGCAGAACAAATGGCTAACATTGAACAGAGACTATTTGCAGCCGGTATGCCTGTGGCTGCTTTAATGGAAAAAGCCGCTTTAATGATGTCTCACCGCATTCAACAGCTTTATCCCCTCAAAACCACCTCTAAAGTCGGTGTATTAGTCGGTCCAGGGCATAATGGAGGTGATGCTTTAGTCATTGCCAGAGAATTACATTTGCAAGGGTACGAAGTTAGTTTATATCGTCCCCTAGAAAAATTGAAACCCTTACCGCAACAACACGCTAATTATGCTAAAAGTTTAGGTATTCCTTACTACGATGATGTTGAATCTTTATGCACTTGTCAATTAATCATTGACGGTTTATTTGGGTTTGGATTAACGCGATCGCTTTCTGGTAATCTGGCTATGGATGTTGACCGCCTCAATGAGTGGCCTATCCCTGTGGTAAGTATTGATATTCCCTCTGGGTTACACACAGACACAGGAGAAGTCTTAGGAACCGCCGTTAAAGCAACTCATAGTCTCTGTTTGGGTTTATGGAAAGCGGCTTATTTTCAAGATCAAGCGTTAGCTTATCTCGGCGAAATAGAAAAAATTGATTTTGGTGTTTCGGTTCGAGAGGTGTGGTCAACTATTTCTCAACCCGTCCCCATAGAATTATTAACCAAAACCCTAGCACTAGAGTTTTTACCCTTACCCCGTCCTCAAGTGACTCACAAATATCAACAGGGACATTTATTGCTTATCTGTGGGTCTCGTCGTTATGCTGGGGGTACGATTCTCACAGGGTTAGGAGCCCAAGGAAGTGGTGTCGGGATGTTATCCGTTGCAGTTCCTGAGTCTCTCAAACCCTTGTTAGTGAGTCAAATTCCTGATGGTTTAATTATTGATTGTCCGGAGTCGGAAAAGGGGGCCGTTGCCTCATTGCCCCCACTTGCAACAGACTTCGATTCCTATGATATCATTGCCTGTGGTCCAGGGTTAACCAGAGAAGGAACTGAGGTGGTGGCTAAGGTGTTAGAGGCAGAATGTCCTATCGTGTTAGATGCGGATGCACTGAATATTCTGGCTCAACTGGGAACAGTAAAAAGCTTAGAAAAACGTCAGGCAACAACCGTGTTAACTCCCCATTTAGGAGAATTTAAACGTCTCTTTCCTGATATCCGTCACCCCGAAAAGGATCGAATTAGCGCAGCGAAAACGGCTGCTCATCAAACAGGAGCCATTATTTTATTAAAAGGGGCAAGAACAATTATTGCGAACCCTCAAGGCAAAATTTGGATCATCCCCCAAAGTACCCCGGCTTTAGCTAGGGGAGGCAGTGGGGATGTATTAACGGGGTTAATTGGTGGATTACTCGCTCAAAATATCCTCGTGAACCATCCGTTAGATACTATGGTAGCAACGGCGGCCTGGTGGCACGCTCAAGCAGGGATTTTAGCAGCCCAAGAACGCACCGAGTTAGGGGTCAATGCGGGAACTCTTTGCCAATATCTCCATCGTATCTTTTAGAAAAACTAGGGTGTAGGAAGCATCCAGAAATAATTAATTGTATTATCTTCGTGGTCTTCCTACTTTTCTTTTTGTCCTAGTTTAAGGGTTATTTTGCTCCACCATGCCGACACTAGAGTAACTGTTATAGGATATGTTAGGCTTTCGGGTTTTTTGAATATCTTCTTTAATTTGATCAAGATCGATGTAACGATCAGCGACATTAATTAAACTATCGCTAGTCATTGATCGTAAACTGACCACTTCAATGCGGGCCCCGCGATAACTAACGGAGTCAGCCGCATAGGCTAAGTCTCCATCGCCACTCACAATAATAGCGGTGTCATAAGAACCCACTAATGCCATTAAGTCTACCGCAATTTCTACGTCTAAATTCGCTTTTTTCGAGCCATCAGGCAATTGTACTAAGTCTTTGGCAATGACACGATAACCATTGCGTCTCATCCACAATAAGAAGCCTTGTTGTTTTTCATTAGTGCGGTCGACTCCTGTATAGAAAAACGCTCTCAGGAGGCGAGATCCTTCGGTTAAACGATAAAGTAGCTTAGTATAATCAATTTCAATGCCTAATTGTAATGCAGCGTAAAATAGATTCGATCCATCAATAAAAATTGCAACTCTACCACGATTTTCTAAGACTTGTTCAGGGGAAAAAATTGAATCATCTTCAAAGTCATCATACATTGCTGATAAGCCTCTTTGCTCGTCGAAAAAGGACGGAGTATGAAAGTTATTTGTGAGTTCGGGTTTGTATTTCATTGTAAATAGTGGTTGTTTTCAATACAAAAATAGAAAAAATGTTAATTTTTTCAGTTGTTAAGGGTTATCTTCTGAGGGAAAATCTAGTTTAGCAAAGATGGGCTGCGGTTTAGCTAGCCCTTGATTAACCGCTAGTTTCCCCCATTGACTATGGTGAGCAAAAGGAACCACTTCATTCAAGCGATCGCTTTGATTAAAGTCGACAGAAAACCCTAGTTGTTGGTAGATTTTGCCACTCAAATTAGGAATAATAGGAGCTAACAAATAAGCAGCTAGACGCACTGATTCTAACACTGCATACAAAATCTTTTCTACTTCGGCCTGCTTTCCTTCTTTAAACAAACGCCAGGGAGCCTGTTCATCGATAAATTTGTTCCCTGCTCGAATTAAGGTTAAAATTTCCTCACATCCCTCATTGAATTTGAGCTTTTCATAGGCTTTGATTGCTTTTTCCCCTAAGCTCAAGCCTATGGTTTTTAGGGGATGGTCTTGGGGTAATTCGCTGGCTGTGATCGAAGGTAATGACCCTTGACAATATTTTTGAGTCATTCCTAGGGTTCGATTGAGCAAATTCCCTAAATCGTTAGCGAGATCGGCGTTCAGAATATTAACAAAACGAGTTTCGTTAAAATCACCATCTTTTCCACATTCTATCTCTTTTAAGAAATAGTAGCGCACTGCGTCGGAACCGTATTTATCCACTAGGTCAAAGGGATCTAATGTGTTTCCTAGGCTTTTGCCCATTTTTTGTCCATCTTTTGTTAAAAAACCATGACCAAAAATCTGCCCAGGCAAAGGTAAGTTTGCTGACATTAACATGGCTGGCCAATAGATGGCATGGAAGCGCAAAATATCTTTACCGATTAAGTGTAAATTAATTGGCCACCACTCCGATAAGGCATTGTCTAGGGTTGGTTCCTCCTCTGGTTTAAGTAGGGCTGTCACATAACCCAAAAGGGCATCAAACCACACATAAATGGTATGGTTCGGGTCTTTGGGAATAGGAAAGCCCCACTCTAGGTTGACGCGGGATATGGAAAAGTCTTGTAAGCCTTGATTCACAAAGTTCAGAATCTCGTTGCGACGGCTTTCGGGTTCAATAAATTGAGGGTTTTTAGCGTAGAGTTCTTCTAATTGACTTTGGTATTTTGACAATTTAAAGAAATAATTCTCTTCGTCTCGCCATTCTGCTTTTTTGTTGGGATGCAGAGGGCAACAACCGTCTTCTAATAATTCCCGTTTTTCTTTAAATTCTTCACACCCGACACAATACCATCCTTGTTGTTGCGCTAGATAAATATCTCCATTTTCCCAAACTCGCCCAAAGAATTCTTTAACAATCCCTTCATGTTTCGTTGCCGTTGTGCGACTAAAGCGATCATATTGAATATCTAATTGTTGCCATAATTTTTGAAAACTGCCGACAATCTGATCGCAATGCTCTTGGGGTAGGAGTCCTTTTTCTTGGGCGGTTCGTTGGATTTTCTGCCCATGTTCATCGGTTCCGGTAATGAAGAGAACGTCTTCTCCTATCAATCGTTTATAACGGGCTATGACATCGGCAATAATAGTGGTATAGGCACTACCAATATGAGGAACCCCATTCACGTAATATAAGGGTGTGGTTAAAGCAAATTTTTTTGGCTTTTTTGTTTCTGCTGTCATTTAAACTCAGGGGTTTTCAATGAATATTATTTTTAAAGTCTGATATTACTCAGGACGGTGTTTGCTAAGGGTTAGTTTTAGCTATTTTTATTGTGTATCATGTTTTAATTATTAACTCAATTATATCTCTGATTCCAATAAAAATAATCTTAAGACCTTTATATTAAGACATTTTAAGTAATAGTAAACAATACTAAATATCGTAAAAAAATCTGTGATCGAAGTTTTTTTAAGGGATTTAGGTAAGAAAATTAAAAATTAGAAAATTTGGGTGAGGTGCTGTCTCCGCCGTTGAACGGCGGAGCTTGTACGCGCCGTCAAGTTCTGCTAAAATGATCAATAAACTAAAGGAGAGGTGGCAGAGTGGTCGAACGCGCCCGACTTGAAATCGGGTTTGGTTAATAGCCAACGTGGGTTCGAATCCCACCCTCTCCGTTTTTTAAAGTAGGGTGGGCATTGCCCACCTTACAGTAATTTAAAAGTGTTCTCTAAACAGCTTGAGGTTGTCCTTGCGGTTGGAACTGGAACAGAGAATAAACGACATTACGACGGATATCAATCATCATCTCTAAAAACATCTCATACCCTTCTTGTTTATATTCAATGAGAGGGTCTTTTTGTCCATAACCCCGTAAACCAATAGATTCCCGTAAAGCGTCCATTGACTGTAAATGTTCACGCCACAGGGTATCTATCTGTTGCAAAATAAAGAATCGTTCGGCTTCTCGCATCAAACCAGGACGAACCTTATCAACTTGGTCTTCTTTGATATCGTAAGCTTTACGAACTTCTTCGTGTAGGAAGATTTTCATCTCTGCTACGGTCATATCTTCCATGTCTTTGGCGGTGATATCTTCGAGGAGATAAACAAACTCTTTGACTTTACTAACCAAGTTTTCTACATCCCATTCTTCGGGGGGTAACTCAGGGTTAACGTAAGCATCTACAATTTCATCCATTGTCTTTTCAGCATATTGTAGAACTTGTTCTTTGAGGTCTAACCCTTCGAGTACCCGACGACGTTCGGCATAAATAGCTCGTCTTTGGTTATTCATGACCTCATCGTATTCAAACACCTGTTTACGGGTGTCATAGTAGAAGGTTTCTACTTTTTTCTGGGCCCCTTCTAGGGAACGGGTCAACATTTTGGACTCAATAGGCATATCTTCTTCAACCCGGAAGGCATTCATTAATCCGGCCACGCGATCGCCTCCAAAAATTCTTAATAAGTTATCTTCTAAACTAAGGAAAAATTTAGTTGACCCTGGATCTCCTTGTCTTCCGGCCCGTCCCCGTAACTGGTTATCAATACGGCGGGACTCATGACGTTCTGTCGCAATGACATGAAGTCCTCCCAACTCGATCACTTCTTCGTGTTCTGCGTCTGTAAATGCGTCGTATTCTTTGCGAATGGCTTTATAGACTTGACGTAATTTTTCGATCACAGGATCTTCTGTGGGGGCATTTTCCGAAGCAATGGCGATCTTTTCTTCGGCTTCTAATTCTGAGAGGCTTTGCTGTCCATATTCATCAACAGCAAATTTAACCGCGTCTTTAATCATGTTTTGGGTTTCTGGGGATAATTCTGTGGGGAAAATATCGGCCGAGGGTTGCCATTTTTTCTTCTTAGTATCCTGACCAAACCCTTGAGGACGACGGTTATTGCCTCCCATTCCCCCAGCCATGAGGTTATCATCTTCTGGCATAACAATTTGTGGCATGAGGTATTGGCGAATTTTTAGACGGGCCATATAGTCGGAGTTACCCCCCAAGATGATATCCGTTCCTCGTCCTGCCATGTTAGTGGCAATGGTAACAGCCCCTTTTCGTCCTGCTTGGGCAACAATTTCTGATTCTCTTTCGACGTTTTCGGGTCGGGCGTTGAGAATATTATGGGGGATATTACTTTGTTGTAGCAGTGCCGAGATGACCTCGGATTTTTCTACACTGGTGGTTCCTACGAGAATCGGCCGGCCTTGTTGGTGCATTTCTTCAACTTCTGCGGCTACGGCTTTCCATTTAGCGGGTTCGGTCTTATAAACTACGTCAGGATAGTCATACCTTTGGGAAGGTCGGTTGGTAGGAACGATGGTGACTTGTAGGTTATAGACTTTTTCGAGTTCGGTTTCTTCTGTTTTCGCTGTTCCGGTCATCCCTGAAAGCTTGTTATATAACAAGAAGAAATTTTGATAGGTAATGGTGGCGAGGGTTTGGGTTTCTCGTTGAATGGGAACCCCTTCTTTGGCTTCGATCGCTTGGTGAAGGCCATCACTCCAACGCCTTCCTGCTAAAACACGGCCGGTAAATTCATCGACGATGACCACTTCTTTATTTTTAACGATGTAATTCACATCTTTGGTGAATAATTCTTTGGCTTTGATGGCGTTAAAAATATAATGGGCCCAGGGGTTTTCTTGATCGTATAAGTCACCCACCCCTAAGAGTTGTTCTGCTTTTTCAAATCCTTGATCGGTCATTAATACGTTGCGGGCTTTTTCGTCCACTTCGTAATCTTTGGGATCTTCTTCGTCTTCTTGCATTTCTAGTTTTTTAGCAATTTCGGCTGCTTTAATATATTTTTCGGTGGGTCTTTCGACTTGACCTGAAATAATTAGGGGGGTACGAGCTTCGTCAATTAAAATAGAGTCAACTTCGTCAATGATGCAAAAATTCGGGGGGCGTTGTACTACTTCTGCCATAGCAGTGGCCATATTGTCCCGTAAATAGTCGAATCCGAGTTCACTGTTGGTGGTATAGGTAACGTCACAGGCGTAGTTTTTCTTGCGTTCTTCTGGGTTCATTCCTGACTGAATGAGTCCGACGGTTAATCCTAGGAAACGATGCACCTGTCCCATCCATTCTGCGTCCCGACGGGCTAAATAGTCGTTAACGGTAACAATATGAACCCCTCGCCCGGTTAGTCCATTGAGATAAGCTGGAAGAGTAGCTACAAGGGTTTTTCCTTCCCCTGTTTTCATCTCAGCAATTTGTCCTTGATGGAGTACCATTCCCCCCATTAACTGTACGTCAAAGTGACGCATTCCTAAGACTCGTTTGGCGGCTTCTCTGACTACGGCAAAGGCTTCCGGGAGAATTTCGTCTAAAATATCCTCTAATTCTTCATCATTGTCAGCTTTATCGAGCATTTCCCGAAATTCAACGGTTTTTTCCTTGAGTTGTTCGTCGGATAAGTGCTGAATATCTTCTTCGAGTAAGTTTATTTCCGCAACGATGGGTTGTAGTTTTTTGATTTTGCGGGTATTAGGATCACCAAATAGGGCTTTAAGCATATAGATATCGTTTTAGTCTTTATTGTAGTTTATATGGTACTTCTGATGGGGGGTAAGGTACAAAGGTTTGTCTCTTTCTTCCCTAAATTCTAGATCGCCGTCAATTAAGGTCGGTGTTAAACAATTTTTTATCGCCAGGTTTTATAAGACTATAAACTTGGCTATTTTTTATTGTACTTTGCCAATATCCTCTTTCTATCTCTAGAGAAATTTGATCATGTTTTTGAAGTACGACTTGAATGGCCTGATAAGCTTGAGGCAATTGATCAAAGGGAATTGCCGGAAAAGCATGGTGAATTGAGTGATAAGGAAGACCTCCCATCAACCAATTAACCCAAAGGCTTCCATTTACGTTTCGGGTTGAATAGAGTTGAGTTAGTAATGGTGATTCATGGGGATACCAGCAATCATAATGTTCTAGATGAGCGCGAGTTTGCATCATTACGCCCACAACCCACTCCACAATCAGCCAAAATAGAAAATATTTTCCCCAGATTCCATAGTATCCAACTAAGATAAATAAACCACTATGGAGCAAAATTATTCCTAGTAAATCTAAAGCCATTTGCCGATGCAGTTGAGGACGTTCTTGACGATAGTGCCATCCTTTAACGAAAGCATTCCCAATTAAACCAAAAGACCCTGCTACCAGGATATTCCAAGTCCATTGGTGACGTACATACCAACGTAAAATCGGTGGAGACTGTTCATATTCTGTCTGTGACCATTGGACTCTTTCGGGATCGCGTAAGTTTTTCCCGTTTCGACTATGATGTAACCAATGAAGTTCACTGTATATTCCTACCGGCCACCAAATCGGCCAAGAAATCAAACGGGCTAACCATAAGTCAATCTGTCGCTTACCCGTCAATGTTTGATGAACGGCATCATGGGTACAGACAAGCCAAAATCCATAGCTAATTGCGCCAACAACTGTCCAAAGGATAAATCCCCATTGCTGATGACAATGCCAAGCCATGATTGTGCTTCCTAAACAGACGATTCCTATGATTACAAAACGACTGAAGCTGATCTTGCAATCAAAGTTGCAAAAAGGAGCGATCGCTTGATGTAGCTCTTTTTGGAGAACACGCAATTGAGTTGATGTCATCGAAACATTTACTGTTGAAGATTTCTTCATTTTTTTTGCTGGTTATTTTTCAGGAATCGCAGATAATGATGCTCTGCATTATAAAATTCAGGTAAGTTTTCGATCTACTAAAATTAATGAGCATGAATACATCATCAAGTGTAAAAAAAGCAAGCTTTTTAACATAAATTGATAATGTGTTGTAACTCTTAATGAAAAGAGGGGTTACGAATGGCTTCAAGGCTGGTAGACTGTGATCCAAGCCTCGTAAATTCCTGCTAAAAAACGTAACAATTTTGTTACAAAAAAGTAGAACGAGTCCTTGATCGATTCAAAAAAAATCTTTTTAAACAAGTTATGGTCAATACCCTTCAAAAACCTGAATTTGAGGAACTCCGTCCAGGGATTAAAGTTCCGGCGAAAGAAACTATCCTGACTCCTCGCTTTTACACCACCGACTTTGAAGCGATGGCTAAAATGGATATTTCAGTCAACGAAGAGGAATTACAAGCCATTCTCGAAGAATTTCGTACTGATTATAACCGTCATCATTTTATCCGTCGTGAAGAATTTGCCCAAACCTGGGATCATATTGATGGAGATACCCGTCGCTTGTTTGTAGAATTTTTAGAACGTTCGTGTACGGCGGAATTTTCAGGGTTCCTTCTCTACAAGGAATTAGGTAGACGGTTAAAGGATAAAAGTCCTGTGTTGGCTGAATGTTTTACCCTCATGTCCCGTGATGAAGCGCGTCACGCAGGGTTCCTCAATAAAGCCTTATCTGATTTTAATATGTCTTTGGACTTAGGGTTTTTAACGAAGAGTCGCAGTTATACGTTCTTTCAACCTAAGTTTATTTTCTATGCTACCTATTTATCTGAAAAAATTGGTTATTGGCGTTATATCACCATTTACCGTCACTTAGAAAAACATCCTGAAGACAGAATCTATCCGATTTTTAACTTCTTTGAAAATTGGTGTCAAGATGAGAACCGTCATGGGGACTTTTTTGATGCCATTATGAAGGCAACCCCTAATATTTTAAACGATTGGAAAGCCCGTTTATGGTGTCGTTTCTTCTTGTTATCTGTGTTTGCTACCATGTATCTCAATGATATCCAACGGTCTGATTTTTATGCCTCTATTGGATTGGATGCACGGGAATATGATAAATATGTTATTGAGAAGACCAACGAAACAGCAGGACGAGTTTTCCCCATCGTTTTAGATGTAGAAAATCCTGAGTTTTATGGCAGTTTAGAAGTTTGTATCAAGAACAATGAAAAGTTACGGGAAATTGACGCTTCTAATAGTCCTGCACCGATTAAGTTCTTGAGAAAGTTACCTGCTTTTGTTTCTAATGGGGTTCAGTTCTTGAAATTGTATTTCATTAAACCCATTCGGGTTGATCATTTAGAAGGAACTGTTCGTTAAAAGTTTTGAGTTAGTTTACGTTTTGAGTACCCGCCGTGGCGGGTTTTTTAATGGTTGCAAAACAGAGAAAAATTGGCTGACAAGACTGTTAATGATACTATACTCTAAAAAAGAGCAACAAAACTATAATAGAGCTAAATTTTTAGGCTTTTAACCATGTCATTCAATACTTTAGTTGATTTACTACAACACAGAAGTTTAGCCCAACCTAATAATCAAACCTATACCTTTCTCCATGAAGGAGAAACCGAAGCCGGCAGTCTCACTTATGCAACCTTAGAACAACAAGCAAAAGCGATCGCTATTCATCTTCAATCTCTTAATGCTAAAGGAGAACGAGTCTTATTATTGTATCCTCCTGGACTGGATTTTATAGCAGGATTTTTCGGTTGTTTATACGCGGGGGCGATCGCCATTCCTGCTTATCCTCCTCGTCCGGATCAGTCTCTTTCACGGTTAGAAGCGATCGCAACGGATGCACAAGCTAAGTTTATTATAACGATTAGTCCTTTAGTTCCCTATTTACAAGGTCGTTTGACCATTAGTCCCACCTTAGCTGAGTTAAAAATACTCGATAGTAATCAAATTATTCAAACCGAAGACAGAAACTACCAAAACCCTAATCTTGATAGTGATACCATCGCCTTTTTACAATATACGTCTGGTTCAACTGGAACACCCAAAGGGGTGATTATTACCCATCAAAATCTACTGAACAATTTAGAAATGGGGTATAAATATGCAGAGATTACCCCTCAAACCAAGACAGTAAGCTGGTTGCCCTTTAGTCATAATACCGGGTTAGTGGTGGGAATTCTACAACCTCTTTATAATAATCATGCTGTGATCTTGATGTCACCCTTAGATTTTTTACAAAAACCTTCTCGTTGGTTAACGGCTATTTCCAAGCATCAAGCAACTCAAAGTTTAGCCCCCAACTTTGCCTATGACTTAGCCACTTTTTATACTACCCTAGAAGAACGAGAAACCCTCGATCTCAGTCGTTGGGAGTTGGCGGTTAGTGGGGCCGAACCCATCAGGGCCGAAACCTTGGAAAGATTCGCCAAAACCTTTGCCCCTTGTGGGTTCCGTTGGCAAGCGTTAAGTGCCGGTTATGGGATGGCCGAGAGTGTGATGGGTATTAGTTTAGGGAAGAAAAATGAACCACCCCTTATTCTCAATATTGATCGCAGTGAGTTACAACAAAATCGTGTGGTTGTGGCTGAAAATGATAAGGAAAACACCCAGAAGTTAGTCGGGTGTGGTAACATCGGAACCGAACAAAACATTATCATTGTTAATCCTGATAGCTTAACTCAGTGTGATGCTCACGAAATTGGGGAAATTTGGGTTTCTAGTGCTAGTGTTGCTCAAGGATATTGGAAACGTCCAGAAACAACAGAAGAAGCGTTTAAAGGGTATTTAAACGATAAACTGGAAGGGCCTTTTTTACGCACAGGAGACTTAGGGTTTCTCTGGGAAAATGAGTTATTTGTTACGGGCCGTCTCAAAGATTTAATTATCATTCGCGGAACCAACCATTATCCCCAAGATATTGAGTTGAGTGTCGAAAGAAGTCATCGAGGGTTACGTCCGAGTTGTGGGGCTGCTTTTTCTGTAGAATTAGATAGTGAAGAAAAGCTGGTTATTGTCCAAGAAGTTCATGAAGCGGCTTTAGACTCATTAAATCAAGAAGAAGTGTTTAATGCTATTCGTCAAGGGGTTTCTCAGCAGCATCAGTTACAAGTTTATGCGATCGCTTTGTTGAAACCAGGAACCATTCCTAAAACTTCTAGTAATAAGATTCAACGTCATGCTTGTAAAATTGGCTTTTTAGAGGATAGTTTAGAAGCGATCGCTCGTAATATTCAAGAAGATATTAAGGTCAAAGAAAAACAAATTAGTTTAGACAGAAACACCCTCTTAACCACTCCCCCAGAAAAGAGACAAGACTTATTACAAGGGTATCTTCAAAGTTTAATTGCTCATGTGCTAAAAGTTGATGTTTCTGATATCAACTGGAAAAACCCCTTAACTAGCATGGGACTTGATTCTTTGACAGTAGTACAATTAAGCGATCTCCTGCAAGAGAGTTTAGGTGCATCTTTTCAAGGGACTTTAATCTTTGAATATCCTACCGTAGAAGCATTAGCAAAGTATCTGGCCACTGAAGTATTTACTTCAGAAGGGTATGACTTGGGTTTAGTCGAAGATGAAACTTTAGAGACGGGTTTTGCGTCTCCTGTGATTACCATTCAGTCTCAAGGAACAAAACCGCCCTTTTTCTGTGTTCCTGGGGGTGTCGGAACGGCGTTTTATCTCCATGCTTTAGCCCATCATTTAGGAGAAGATCAACCATTTTATGGACTGCAAGCGCGAGGGATGGATGATCAAGCGACACCGTTAACTAATGTAGGAGAAATTGCTGCTTATTACATCGATGCTTTAAAAACCATTCAACCCTTCGGACCTTATTTTTTGGGAGGTCATTCTTTTGGAGGTCAAGTAGCGTTTGAAATTTCCCAACAGTTACAACAACAAGGGGATGAAGTGGGGTTATTAGCTATTTTTGATATTCCTGCACCCTTATTTAATAATCTCATTGTGATGGGTTGGGATGAAACGAAATATATGAGTGAAGTGGTGAAGTTATTTGAGTTCTTTTTAAAGGAAAATCTGAATATTTCTTACAATGATCTTAAAAATTTCTTACCTGATGAACAGTTAGAGTATGTAACAGAACGGTTGGTTAAAAAGCTTCATGTTAACCCATCTACTATTGCCACTAAACAGGTTCGAGGGTTTGTTAAAGTTCTTAAAGCGAGTGTGTATGCAATGGCTCATTATAAACCTCAACCACAATATTCTACCCCTATTCATGTTTTTCGTAGTAGCGATGTTCGTCTTTGGGAAACAGCTGACGGAATTAATGATAAGATTCGTAATCAAATTCAAAAGAATATGTCTTTTGGTTGGGATCAATTAACCTTAAGTTCAGTAGAGTTTACTTCTGTTCCAGGGGATCATATTACTATGATGCTTGAACCTAATGTTAAGGTGTTAGCTGATAGTCTCAAACTGTGTACTTCTAAACCAGATAAGTAGGTAGGCATAATTAAATGGATAGGACTTGTAGGGTAGGCAATGTTTCCAATAGTTTCTGGTTCAGGTTTGTAAGTTTTTTCTTAGCATTGCCCACCTTATGTTTATTTATAATCATAACGAACAATTAATTATTAATTATCAACTATCAACTATTCGGTAATTTTTAATCTCTCTACATCTTAGGTTCGATAGAGCCTAATTTTCTTGACAATAAGCATTCATTTCTGTGCCTAAATCTTGTTCTTTTTTACCTAGTTGTTGAACTTGCTGTTGCATTAATTTAGCAGTATCAATATCTTTATTATTCAATGCAGCGACAAATTGACGAGTCGTATCTGCATTCCCTTGATAAATATCAGCAAAACCTTTTTGATATTCTTGTAATTGTTGATCTTCTATTTGTAATTGTTTCATTTGTTGGGAAGTTTCTTCAAATAAATCCGCAACTTGTAAAACTTTTTTAATGTCAGTAGTTTGACGATAACTTTCACTTTCTTCGGCCATTTTTTGGGTTAAAAGTATTATTTTTTGACATTGAGATACTTTGGTTTCAGCACAACTTATTAGGAATAAGTTCATCAACACTGTTATTAAAGATAGAGTTGAAGCAAGAGACTTTTTTGTATAAAATTTCATCATGTTATGTTCCTCACTGTGATAATAATTTCTTGAGTAAAATAGTCATTTTTTTATTCTGGTGAAGCTAAACTATTCACTAAAGTATGGATTAAATAAGTTAATTGGGTTAGTTGTTCTCTAGACTCTGTTTGTGCATCTACTAGGGTTTGGATGGACTCACTTAAAGCAAAGATTTGATAACCTTGTTGTTGAATTTGGTGTTCTTGTTGTTGCATTTGTTCAACTAAATTTTCCATTTTTTCTGCTAAACTTTCCACTGTTTCAGTGGTGGCAATAACCGTCTCTCCCATGCGTTCTAAAATTGTTTCTATTTTTGTGTTATTTTGAATCATTTTTGTATAAATTATCTAATTTTTTAAGGATTGACATTAATTATTTAAGAATTTCCGTGACGTTTTTGATGCCACTGCCAAGCATGATTTACAATGGTTTCAAGCTCAAAATATTGAGGATTCCAACCTAAAATAGATTGTGCTTTTTCACTACTCCCTACTAACATAGGTACATCCCCCGAACGGCGATCACTTTCTTTAACCAGAAAATCAATTCCTGTTACTTTTTTGGACATTTCGATCACTTCTCTAACAGAAAATCCATTACCATTCCCTAAATTAAACATTTCGCTTTCACCCCCATTTAAAAGATATTCTAAACCTAAAACATGGGCTGATGCTAAATCATTAACATGAATATAATCTCGGACTGCAGTACCATCAGGGGTATCATAATCTGTGCCAAAAATAAACAGATGATCTCGTTTTTTCAAAGCCGTTAATAAAGCTAAAGGAATCAAATGAGTTTCGGGGGTGTGATCTTCTCCTAAATTACCAGAAGGATCAGCTCCTGAGGCATTAAAATAGCGAAAGACAACGGATTTTAAGCCATAGGCTTTATCGAAATCTTTGAGTATTTTTTCGACCATATACTTACTAGAAGCATAGGGACTTAATGGGTTATTTGGATGCTTTTCTGTCATGGGAATTTCTTGAGGCATCCCGTAAATAGCACAAGTCGAAGAAAAGACAAACTGCTTAATATTAGCAGCCATCATTGCTTCTAATAAAGTTAGGGTTCCCACTACGTTATTTTGATAATAAATTCCAGGATTTTTAACTGATTCTCCTACCGCAATAAAAGCCGCAAAGTGCATGACAGCATCAATATTCCTAGTCGAAAATAGCTCATCTAACAGAGGGCGATCATTCGTATCTCCGACAATTAATTCAGCTTTTAAAACATCTTTAATAATTTCAGGATGGCCATAGGAAAGATTATCAAAGACAATGACCTTATAACCAGCTTTTTGTAAGGATAGAACAGCATGAGAACCGATGTATCCGGCTCCTCCTGTGACTAAAATGGTGGGTTGGCTATCAGACACAAGCAACTCCTGAACATAAGTTAAGAACGATTCTAACAGCGATCGCCCTTAATGGGTTTTACTTACTTAGGATAGGGCATTTTTACCCTTAAGAAAAGCCAAAATCAAGAATCTTTTTGCTCTATTGCTTCTATACTGGAAAGTCTATCAATGTATCCCATAATACTTAATTATTACTGAATCATGTTAGATACCCTGGATCTTACATTAACTTTAGATAAAGAAACTTATAAGACAGAGATAGAAGCGTTGATGCGACAGTTGCGTTCGCTACAAAAAGACTGTTGGCATCATAAACTCCCCGTAGTCATTGTCTTAGAAGGTTGGGCTGCGGCAGGAAAGGGAAAGTTATTACAAAAAACCATTGGTTATATGGACCCTCGTGGCTTTAACGTTCATCCTATTTTAGCGGCTACAGAACAAGAGAAAAAATATCCTTTTCTTTGGCGATTTTGGCATACTTTACCCCCAAAAGGCAGTATCGGCATTTTTTACCATAGTTGGTACACCCACGTTTTAGAAGATAGATTATTTGAACGAGAAACCGATGGCAGTATTCCCCTGTTAATGCGAGATATTAATGCCTTTGAGAGGCAATTAGTGGACGATGGCGTGGCTATGGCTAAATTTTGGATACATTTGAGTCAAAAAGAACTGAAAAAGCGACTAAAAAAATATGAGTCTGATGAGTTAGAATCATGGCGTGTCCGTCCGGAAGATTGGCAACAGTCCAAACAATATGATCGCTATGCAACTTTTGCTGAGGAAATGTTAACCTATACCAGTACCGGCCATGCGCCTTGGACATTGGTAGAAGGAGACTGTAAACGTTGGGCAAGGGTTAAGGTATTATCTCAAATTGTAGCGGTCATTACCCAAGCTTTAGACCGTCTGAGACTGCCAAAAACCGATATTCCTTCTTTACCCCCGCAAACGGAGTTACAACCCACAGAACCCGATTTTTTGGGAAAAATAGATTTAGGGTTACATCTACCTAAAGAAGATTATAAACAACGGTTACGAGAAGCACAAGTTAAATTAAGAGAATTACAGTTACAAATTTTCAAAAAAAAGATTCCTGTTTTAGTCTTATTTGAAGGATGGGACGCAGCCGGAAAAGGGGGAGCCATTAAACGATTAACGGATACTTTAGACCCAAGAAGTTATAAAGTTCATGCGTTTTCTGCACCCACGTCTGAAGAATTAAACTATCATTATTTATGGCGATTTTGGCGACAAATTCCAGCAGAAGGAAGCATCGGTATTTTTGATAGAAGTTGGTACGGACGAGTATTGGTCGAAAGGGTAGAAGGATTGGCTTCGGAGTTAGAATGGCGACGCTCTTATAAAGAAATTAATGAGTTTGAGGCACAGTTAAGTGCTTCTGGATTTGTCATCGTTAAGTTCTGGTTACATATCAGTTTTGAAGAACAATTAAAACGATTTGAAGCTAGAAAAAATGATCCGTTTAAATCTTATAAATTGACCGACGAAGACTGGAGAAATCGAGAAAAATGGCCGTTATATTATGTTGCTGTCAATCAAATGATTGCTCGTACCAGTACACCCTATGCGCCTTGGACAATTGTACCTGGAAATGATAAATATTATGCCCGTGTTCATGTGTTAGAAACAGTTATCCATGCTATTGAAACTGAATTAAAAAAACGGGATTAGTCTTTAGCTGATTAAAATTATTCTTCATAAAACTTAATTAATAAAATTAAAGAAAAAAAGCAAAAACGTTATAACAGACTCAGTGTGAACAATTTCTTCTGTGTTGTCTCCCTTGACTTATACAGAAACATGAGTTAAGGTTTCGTGAGTAAAACGTCTTACTCCTATTAGTTCCTAAATTACTAGCTATACCTTTGAGTAAGCCAGTGAGGTAGTGACAGAAACATTACAATTATGCGCTTAACCCGTTCTTGGCTCCCAACTTTAGCCATTGTGGCTACTACATCTTTAACCGCAATTAATCCTAGTGTCGGTAACGAATTAAGACCCCTTCTTAATAATCCAGAACCGGCTCCCGTTTCAGACAGTCCTATCGAGATTTTTGTTCCACCCCCAGAAAATAATACGTCTGGAAGTTGTTCAGCTTTAATTACACCAGTTATTGATAATATCATCAGTCCCTACCAAAAACATTGGGGAATTTTGGTGGAAAAATTAGATGATGGCACGGTTTTATACAGCCATAATGCAGATAGACATTTTATCCCTGCGTCTAATAATAAAATCTTTACCACGGCTGCTGCACTGCAATTAAAAACCCCTCAATCGAAAATAGGCTCAAAATCTCTACAATCTTGGGTTAATGTCACCAATGTTAGAAGTAACAACTATTATGCTGACACTCTCTTACGTCACATTGGGGGACAACAAGCAGCTAAGAGTGCCTTAGGCAAATTAGGGGTGCTTCCTAATGCTTTTCGTCAAGTTGATGGTTCAGGGTTATCTCGTCGCAATGTGGCAACTCCTCGCTCTTTGGTGACAACCCTGCGATCGATGTACTATACTCCTAATCGAGATGTCTTTTACAGTTCTTTACCCGTTGCAGGGGTCACAGGAACTCTTCGCAACCGCATGAAAGGAACCCCCGCACAAGGAACTGTCTTTGCTAAAACAGGCACATTACGAGGGGTAAGAGCTTTATCTGGTTACATGAAGCATCCCCATTTTGGTATGGTGGTGTTTAGCATCTTAGTAAATAATCCCAGTGTGTCTGGTTCCTCTATGATCTATTCTATTGATAAAATTGTGCTGCAATTTAGTAGCACCCGTCCTTGTGACTAATGAACTACAGGCAAATCAGTTGCTAATTATTGTCAATAAGCAAGAATTGTTGCAAATAGCTCTTAAGAAAGACTATCATATTTAATTAATAGAATTAGTATAGAGCAATTTGTTATGTCTCCCTATACAGCCAATTCCCTAAAAGCTGAATTGAATGCCAGAGGTTGGCGTTTGACTCCACAAAGGGAAAAAATACTGCACGTCTTTCAAAACTTACCAAGAGGAAACCATTTAAGTGCTGAGGAGTTGTTTGAATTATTAGAGGAAAAAGGAGAAACGATTAGTTTATCTACGATTTATCGTAGTGTAAAATTGATGTCTCGTATGGGAATTTTACGAGAATTAGAATTAGCAGAGGGACACAAACATTATGAATTAAATCATCCTCATCCTAACCATCATCATCACATGGTTTGTATTCAGTGTAATAAAACTACTGAATTTAAAAATGATTCGATCTTAAAACATAGTTTAAAACAGTGTGATAAAGATGGGTATCAATTGATAGATTGTCAATTAACAGTTATGACAATTTGTCCTGAGGCCATTCGTATGGGTTGGCCCTCTTCTCTTCCTAGTAATTGGGTTTGTACTCGCGCTATTTCTGACGAACACGATCATGAAGTTAGTGATAGCGAAGGTGAATCAGAATAATCCTTTTTCTAGATAATAATATTTCTGATCAGAGTTAATAAAATAAAGCCAGTTGATGGACTAAAGAAACACAAGAAAACAGACAAAAGAAAAAACGAAATTCTTCTTAAGACTTTATCAGAAATATTATTTCGCTTCGAGTAATCGTTAATTAAGCTGAAGTTCCCAATTGAAAAGCTAACGCTTTCTTTTTCATCATTTGAAATATATTATAGAAGCCATTGGCACGGGATGGGGTTAAGCTAACATTAAGTCCGGTTTCTTCGATAAAATCAGGGGTAACTTCTATAATTTCATTAGGAGTTAACCCATTTAATCCTTCAATTAATAAAGCGACTAATCCTTTAACTAATTGAGCATCTGAGTCGCCTTTATACCAGATTTTACCGTCTTGAAAGTCGGCGGTAATATAAACCTGGGAAACACATCCTTTTACTTTATTTTCTTCTACTTTGCTGTCTTCTGGCATAGCTTCTAACTTTTTAGCATACCAAAGTAATTGTTCATAGCGTTTTTTGGGGTCAGAACGCCGTTTAAACTTTTCAACAATACGAGCTAAGTTAGGGGGTAAAGAGGTTTCTGGAGATGACATAGATAGAAAGGAAAAATTAGAAACAGACCTAGATAAAATCTAAATTCTATATTAGCAAACTTTAAGGCCAAATTAAAACCTATATAGAACCTGTTTTTGGAGGAGGTGCAGTTTTTTTTGATATTTATTCTAATTTTAAAGGTGAAAAAGCTTATCTTTTTGACAAAAATCCAGAATTAATTATTCTTTATAAGGTGATTCAAAACGATGTAGAGGATCTCATTAAAGAATTAGAACCGTTAGAAAGACAATATCTTGACTTAGATACTGAAAAAAGAAAAGAATTTTATTATCAAGTGAGAGATGATTATAATAGGTTTGATAAAAAAGCTGATGCTAATGATTATAAAAAAGAGTGGATAAAAAGAGCAGATTACACAATATTTTTAAATAAAACTTGTTTTAATGGGTTATATAGAGTCAATAGTAAAGGCTATTTTAATGTACCAATCGGTCGTTATAACAATCCTAAAATACTCAATGAAAATAATTTACGCGCTGTTAGTCAAGCTTTTAAAATTGCTGAAATTAAACACACAGATTTTGCATAAGTTCTCAACTATGCTGATAAATCTACCTTTATTTATTATGATCCTCCCTATCGTCCGATTAGCGAAACTGCAAATTTTAATGCTTATAGTTCCTTAGAATTTAATGATGATGAACAAAGAAGATTAAGGAATATATTTGTTAAAACATCTAATCAAGGTGCATTACAAATGTTGAGTAATTCAGATCCGACTAATTATGTTGATGATCCTTTCTTTGATGAATTATACCAAGACTTTAATATTAGTCGTATTTTAGCATCAAGGATGATTAATTCTAAAGGAAGTAAGCGAGGAAAAATAAGAGAAATCTTAGTTACTAATTATTAAAATCATGAAACATAGTTCTATTTTTTCTGATATTATCAGTTGTTATAACTCTGATCAAGTATTTGATTATTTGATCAATAATCTCCAACCATCTATTTTCAAATGGGATTATTTTATTAATTGGGAAAAAGTCAATTGTAATTTTCGAGATGTCGAAATTAGTCTTAATTTATTAAACTACTTAGTAGGAAAAGATGATATAGAAAAAGAAACAAAAATTTTATTTCAAGAACATCCTAAATTAGTACATATCGTTCCTGCGTTAATTGCTTGTCGAAATACATCTTTTAAACTTTTAACAGAATATCAAGATGGAAAATTTCAATATCAAGACTTCTTTTTTGATACAGCAGTTTGCGAGTCATTGAAGTACAACTAAAACTGATCCTACGGTTTCACACCTTAACTTCTTGTATTGTATAAAGTCGCAAACTGCTGTAAAAATCAGACGGTTAGTGATGAAATAATTGATCAAGCAATATTTTTCTTAAAAGAAACAGGGTTTCTAAAACAAATAGAATCTCAAACAATAAAATCAATTCCAGATTACTTTTTAGGGGTAGAAGTTGGGTTAGATACAAATGGGAGGGAAAATAGAAGCGGAAATGCAATGGAAGAGATTCTAGAATACTTTATTAATTCAATTTGTGAAACTCATGATTTTGAATATATTTCTCAAGCAACAGCTTCTAAAATTAAAGAAAAGTTCAATAAAAATATTACTGTTAATAAATCATCTAAGAAAATTGACTTTGCTATTAATACATCAGATAAATTATTTTTGATAGAAACTAATTTTTATGGAGGGGGTAAATCAAAACTAAAATCAACAGCAGGAGAATATAGTAATATTTTTCTTCAATGGCAAAATGATGGTCATCAATTTATTTGGATAACAGATGGAAAAGGTTGGTTAACAGCTAAAAAACCATTACATGATGCGTTTAATAAAATTGATTATATTTTGAATCTTAATATGGTTCAATTAGGAATTTTAGAAGCATTAATTCTAAACAAAACTGCAATAACGAATGTCTAGAATTAGAAAGCTAAGGATTACCAATCAAGCCGAACATTTTAGCTAAACCTCCTAACAAAGCAACAATTAAACCAATAACTACCCCACGATTAATAAACTCTTGATAATCGAATCTCTTTCCTAACCCATCGACTTTTTCTTCTAATCTTGCTTGTCCTACTTTTAAATCAGTAATATCTTTTTGAATAGTATCTAACTTAGATTCTATTTTTTCAAATCTTTTAATAGAAGCTTCTTCTATTTTATCGAGTTTATTATCGATCTTTTTGAGGATATCTTCTAAAGAGTATTTAACTGTTACTGGTTCATTCATGGATTCAACTCCTATCTATTAATACTATTAATTATAGCATTTAGGGATTGCCAATCAACCCGAACATTTTAGCCAAACCTCCTAACAAAGCAACAAGTAAACCGATGATAACTCCACGATTAATAAACTCTTGATAATCTAATCGTTTGGTTAAACCTTCCACTTTTTCTTCTAATTTTGCTTGTCCTACTTTTAAATCTGTAACATCTTTTTGGAGAGTATCTAATTTCTGATTAACATCTCTCTGGAAACTATCTAATTTCTGATTAACATCTGTTTGAAGAGTATCTAATTTCTGCTCAAAGTCTCTTTGGTTACTCTCTAACTTGGACTCCAACTTTTCAAATCGTTTAGTAGAAGCTTCTTCCATTCTATCGAGTTTATCATCGATCTTTTTGAGGATATCTTCTAAAGAGTATTTAACTGTCACTGGTTCATTCATGAATTTAACTGTTAAAATAATATTTCTTTTATTGTATTGTAAAAAAAGAGAGGGGATAAAACCCCTCAAAAAATTAATACTTATGGATAGAAAACCTTTAACGGTCAACCGAACCCATAATAATATCGATACTACCCAAAATTGCCATAATATCAGCAACCTTAACTCCTTTAAGGAGATGGGGCAGAATTTGTAAATTATTAAAGTCAGGAGCGCGAATTTTCCAACGCCAGGGGAAGACATCATTATTACCCACAATAAAGATCCCTAATTCTCCTTTTCCACTTTCCATGCGAACATAATGTTCACCTTCAGGAATTTTAAAAGTAGGGGCGACTTTTTTGGCAATATATTGATACTCAAAATCATTCCATTCAGACTTTTTCCCTTCCATCATGCGTTTCGCTTCGAGGTTTTCATAGGGACCCCCTGGAATACCTTTTAACGCCTGACGAATGATTTTAACTGATTCGCGCATTTCCCGAATACGAACGAGATAACGGGCAAAACAGTCTCCTGCGGTTTCCCATTGTACTTCCCAGTCGAAGTCATCATAACATTCATAATGGTCTACTTTACGCAGATCCCATTTAACCCCAGAACCCCGTAACATTGGGCCAGAGAGTCCCCAGTTAATGGCTTCGTCGCGGGTAATAGTTCCTACCCCTTCAACACGACGGCGGAAAATGGGGTTATTGGTGATTAACTTCTCGTATTCATCTACTTTGGGGTCAAACGCATCACAGAAGTCCTCACATTTATCGATCCAACCGTAGGGTAAATCTACCGCTACCCCACCAACACGGAAGTAGTTATTATTAATTAAACGCATTCCAGAGGCAGCTTCCCAAAGATCGTAAATCATTTCCCGTTCACGGAAAATGTAGAAAAAGGGAGTTTGTGCGCCAACGTCTGCTAAAAAGGGGCCTAACCACAGTAAATGGTTAGCAATGCGGTTGAGTTCCAACATAATCACCCGAATATATTGGGCGCGTTTGGGAACTTCAATATCCGCTAATTGTTCAGGGGCGTTAACAGTAATCGCTTCATTAAACATTCCGGCCGCATAATCCCAACGACTCACATAGGGAACGTACATGATATTAGTGCGATTTTCCGCAATTTTCTCCATCCCTCGATGAAGATACCCGATCACAGGTTCACAGTCTACTACGTCTTCTCCGTCTAAAGTGACGATCAAACGCAATACCCCGTGCATTGAGGGATGATGAGGCCCCATGTTCAACACCATGGGTTCGGTTCTAGTTTCTATTTTTGACATAGGGTGGTCACTTACACTTAACCGTCATCTTTACTATTTAGGATAACGCCTTTTGAGAAAGGGAACACTCATAATCTTGCACCTTTGATAAAATTAGCGAGTGAAGATAGGCAAAAGGCAAAAGCGGTGAGACCCCCCCTCTTCGTAAGACGCACTGGGTAGCTCACCAAGACAGGCAAAAGGCAAAAGTAGAATTCACAAAGGTTTCAACTGTTTGTCATGTCTTAATCTACTCTTACTCTTCAAACAAATTACTTAATCTTTCTACTTCGTTTTGTGCTGTATACATCGGCGAACCGGATAAAATACCGGTTACATTACGAAAGGGTTTACCGATGTGCATTCCTTCATTATCAATAGAAAATTCTCGAATATCTTTATCGTGCATTGAACCGCGCATTTTTAAGACAGTGATACCGCGACGCATTTCTCCATACATTTCGACGTAACGCAGTAAAATAATAGAATCGGTAATGGTAGAAATATGTGCTTCTGTAATGGATGATCCTCCTAATAAAGTGGGGGTCGTAGAAGTAAATAAACCGCCAATTTCTTGCTGTTTAATAAAAGAAGTTAAACCAATAATAAACTCTCGAAATCCCTTTAGAGTAGAAACCCGTTCTAACGCCGATAAACTATCAACCGCCACTCGGTTGGGTTTAAAGGTTTCGATGGTTTCTTTCATATTGATTAGATGATTTTCTAACCCTGTGGTTTCTGGATAACGACAGACTACTTTTAACTTACCTTGTTTTTCCATTTCGCGAAAATCTACCCCCCAACCGGTGGCATTGCGAAAGAGTTGTTCTCTGCTTTCTTCAAAGGCAAAAATCAAACATCGTTCGTCATTAACCACTCCACCCGCCATAAATTCCGTCACCATGAGGGTTTTTCCCGTTCCAGTTGCCCCAGAGACTAAAATGATCGAATCTCGGAAAAATCCACCCCCACACATTCTATCTAGTTCGTAACTACCAGAAGTGATGCGAATGTTAGAGGATTTTTGTTCTAATACAATAGCCGATAAAGGAATAATGACCACCCCACGACCTGGAATGATGGTAAAAGGATATTCTCCTTTTTGGTGATCCGTTCCGCGATATTTCAAAATTTCAATGGTACGGCGACGTTTTTCGTCGGCTAAAACGTTGCGTAAAATGACCACATTATCGGCTACAAATTCCTCGACTCCAAACCGACTAATTCCTCCATATTCTTTTGTTCTTTCTGCCGTCATAATGGCGGTGACTCCTAACTCCCGTAAGGCTGAGGCCAAACGGAAGAGATCGCTTCTCACTTGTGCGCTATCGCTTAAGTGACTAAAAATCGCCCCTAAAGAGTCCATAGAAACCCGTTGGGCGTTATACTTACGGATAGCGAATTCAACGCGGGCGATCAAAGCACCGAGATCGTAGTCTCCTGTCACCATCATCGGTTCGCCGGGTTGGGGAGACGCATCCACAAACGCCCATTTTCTTTCTAGTTCCCATTGAGCAATATTCCAGCCAAACCCTCGCATATTCCGTCGTAAGGCTTTGGGGGGTTCTTCAAAGGTAATAAAAACGCCATTTTCCCCTCGTTTAATTCCTTCGGCTAAAAATTGACAAGCAAAAACCGTTTTGGAACTTCCGGCAGTTCCAGCGACTAATGTAGCCCGTCCTTTGGGAAGTCCTCCTTCAGACAAAAAATCAAACCCTGGAATGGCAGTTTCTATTTTCTCAATATAATCTAGTTCGTTCTCTTGAGTCATCCGTATTTTTTAGGGAATAGAGGGTTAATGGTTCATTGTTTATTTTGCCTGTTTCTTTTCCTATTGCCAAGAAATCTTTGTTAATTTTTATCTTGGGACACTAAATCTAACCCTAGGAGAACTTTTTGAGTGTTGGACATATCTCCGATAATCCGTTGTAGGGGTGGAGGTAACTTTTTGATCAGGGTAGGTGTAACTAAAATTTTTTCTTTTTCGGCCTGTTGCGGTTGTTCGAGAACATCAATAATTTCTACAGTATATTTATCTTGCAACTCTTCATGACAGATACGAAATAGATTCGCGATCGCCCTTTGAGAATTGGCTGTATTCCCTGTAATATATAGCTTGAGTAGATATTTGTTCATACAATTTATGGGTAATGTTTTCTAGCCGATAGGTTAATATTACTCAGGCCGATATAATATTTACGATAAAATGAAGCTAAATACCCCATTAATTCTAAAATCATTAATCTTCCTTCGGCAACATACGCTTGAGCTTTAACCACAGGAACATCTTTGCTTTTTTCTTTTAAAACTTTAGTGTGAATTTCAATAGCATCTCTAGGACTTGCTTTAAGAAACCCTAATTTATCTCCTAAGGTTCGTAGTTGCTCAGAAATATTATAGTCTACTTTAAACATTCGTTGTTCTAAAGATAATTCTAATAACTTACCATAGGCTTCTGTCAATTCGTCAAAGACATCGGGTAAGCTTTCTTTTAGGGGATAAGCCCCAAATAGTCTAGCTGTGACACTGGTTTCACGACTGGATTTAATGAGATCATCTAAATCAGCAAACTCTTGTGCTTGGCGTATTTCTTCTTGTCTTTTGTTAATTTTAGCTCGATATTTTTGCCGTTCAATACTTAAGCGAATTTCATGGATTAACAGATTACTATCGATACTTTTAATTTCTAAATAGCCATCGGCACCTAATTGAAAAGACTCCACAACTCTTCCTTCGCTTTTTCCATCCATTTCTACAATAATAGGAATATTGATGGCTTTTTCTTTTACCTTAATTAACGTATCTAACCCTTGACTATCGGGTAAATCCAAGTCGAGTAAAATTACATCAAATTTATGAGCTTCTAAGAATTTTAAACTATCATTTAAAGTAGTAGTAGAAGTAATCGGAAAAGTCAAACCTTTAGCTAGAGAGCTAAATTGGCCTTGAGATAATAAATTTTGTAATAACTCAATATTCTCTAATTTATCTTCTATTAATAAAACATGACAAGTATCGTTGGGCATTGGTCAAGATAAGCTCAACTTTTCATTTAAGTGTTTATGCTGGCTCGATAGTTACATCATAAACGCTATTTTCTCTACCGTATAGGGTATTTTCCCCCGTTTTGTGTGTTTTGATACAAAATTATATTGTTTAAATATTAGTCCAGTCTTTAAAAATAATTAGCTCAGAAGGGGTTAATTCGCGCCATTTACCTGGTTCCAATCCTTTTAAAGTCAAATTTGTGGTTTTTCCTTCTTTTTGCACTCCTATGGCGATTCTAATTAATCTTAGGGTAGGATAACCTACAGCGGCCGTCATTCGTCTGACTTGTCGGTTTCGTCCTTCGGTTAAGGTCATTTCTAACCAAGCAGTGGGAACGGTTTTGCGATAACGGATAGGAGGATCACGAGGCGGAATTAAAGGGGGACTGTCTAGCAGTTTAACCTTCGCTGGCCGTGTTTTGTAATCTTTAATCGTAACACCCTGACGCAATTGATTTAATGCCATTTTATCGGGGATGCGTTCGACTTGCACTAAATAGGTACGAGGATGAGCAAATTGACGATGGGATAAACGATGTTTTAATGGGCCATTATTGGTTAAAAAAAGCAACCCTTCACTGTCCCTATCCAGTCTCCCCACAGAATAAACATCGGGAACTTTAATATAATCTTTAAGAGTGGGTCGATGGTTTTCTATATTGCTATTATCGGTAAATTGACATAAAACATTGTAGGGTTTATTGAATAAAAGATAATAATAACCTATGTTTTTTTTAGCCATTTTCTAGCTTAATTTTAATAATAATTGAAAATGATACAAAGTCGCAAACTGTTTCGTCCTAGTTTTTTATCATTCTTAACTAATACTTATATTTTGTTGTTCTAAGAGACGACTAATGGTTTGACTATCCAAAGGAGGGAAAAAGCCATATCCTTGACCATAACTACAATTTAAAGCTTTTAATTTATCTTTTTGTACATTAGTTTCTACCCCTTCAGCCACCACTTTCATATTTAAAGTGACAGCTAAATCAACAATCGCTTTAATCATTTCACATTTATCGTTTTCTCCCACTAATCTTTTGATAAAAGAACGATCAATTTTTAAAACATTAAAAGAAAAACAATCTAAATAACTCAATGAAGAATATCCAGTACCAAAATCATCTAAACAAAGTTCGATTTTCCTCTGCTTAATCTCCTCAAGAATATCAAAAACTATTTTGCTTTTTTCCATTAAAAAACTTTCAGTAATTTCTAATTTTAATGATGTTCCTCGCAATCCCGTTTCTGCTAGAATTTCATCTAAGACTTCAATAAAATCTGGTTTAGTTAAATGTTTACTAGAGAGATTAACACTCATGGTCAAAGGTTGAATGTTTGGAAATTGTTGTTGCCAAAGACTTAATTGAGTACAAGCATGGCGCAAAACCCACTTATCAATTTTTAAGATCGCTTCTGTTTCTTCAGCAATGGGAATAAAATCAGTCGGTGGAATTAATCCTTTTTCTTGATGTTGCCAACGAACTAAGGCTTCAAACCCATCAATGCGATCGCTGTCTAAAGAAATAATGGGTTGATAATAAACAATAAATTCTTCACGTTCAATGGCCTTTTGTAACTCATTGGCCACTTGTAAACGTTTAACAACATGGGTATGCATTGAGGGTTGAAAGACTTCTAAAGTACCAGGCCCTTTGGCTTTGGCTCGATACATAGCTGTATCTGCATCCCGTAACAGTTCAGCCACTTGATCAGAATTATTATATACGGATTTTTCCCCTCCAAAAACGATCCCAATACTAACACTGATAAAAATTTCTTCGTTTTGCAACAAAATAGGTTCTTTGAGGATATTATGGATGCGATCAGCAATGGTTATTGCCTCATCAATAGTGCCTAAATTTTCCAACAAAATGACAAATTCATCGCCTCCTAATCGGGATAAGGTATCTTCGGCCCGCAAGCATTGATTAAACCGATGACTGAGGATAATTAATAGCTGATCCCCTGTCAAATGTCCTAAACTATCATTGATTAGCTTAAATCCATCTAAATCCAAAAAAAGAACAGCAAAGCGTTTATTTTCATCTCTTTGACACCGTTTCAACCCTTGTTCAAGTCGATCCATCAAGAGGCTTCGATTAGGCAGTCCTGTTAAATTATCATGTAGAGCATCGTGACGCAGTTGTTCTTTAATTTTTTTATGTTCGGTGATTTCTGTCGTCAGTCCATCAATACGAATTGGGTTTTCTTGGTCATCTCTAATCAAACGACTACGAACCCTAATCCAATGGATGGTTTCATTGGGCCAAAGAATACGATATTCAATATCTTGTATTCCTGTTTTATATAGGAGTTGTTGCGACTCTTCCACTCGTTGTTGATCATCTGGATAGATAATTTCTTGCCATAAATTTAAGTTATCTAGAAAGTCTGCAATGGGACGGCCATAAACTGTCTCGGTTGCATGATTAAGATAAAGAATTTGGCTGGTTTGGGGAACAATTGACCATACCACATCATCAATAGAGCCGAGAATACTGTGAAGTCGTTTTTGATTAAGCTGTAAGGCTTGTTCATTAATCCTTAGTTCTTCGTCCAATTTTTGGCAGTGTTGGATATCTTCTGATAGCTCAATATTAGTATGGGTTAATTGATCTAAGTGAATGGTCAACTGTTGTAAATGTTTTTTAGCTTGCTCAAGTTTCTTGGTGTGTTCAGTAATTAATGTTTCGACAGAAACTAAAGGGGAGTTGATCGATATTGAGTTTTCTTGTGCCATATAAATAAATGAATGGGTATAACAAATAACAGCATTTTTTGAGTTAAGGAACAAAAATAAGGGAATGTAGGCTATTCTAATTGAACTTTTAAATTTGTCAATAATTTTCTTTTCTTTTTTCCATTATATTCTGAGCTAATTGGTGAAACATGATTTCAACATTTTTTCCTGTTTTCGCAGAGGTATGGTAGATCGGAATGGTTAGAAACTGATTATAAAATTGATGCTGTTTGAGCAAAAGGATGGGCAAATGTTCTTCAACAAGGTCAATTTTATTCATAACAATGCTGAGGGTAAGTTCTTTGGGATTAATTGAACGGGCTAAATCAATATGATGGGGTATATTAGCGATGGTCTCTTGACGACTGCAATCAGCCACGATGATCACCCCTTGAGCAGATTTTAAGTAACTGGAGGAAATCTCTTGAAATTTTGTTTTTCCTTCAATATCCCAGATCAATAACTGTACTATTTGAGGAGCTTGTTTTTCAGTAGAGGATGAGACTGTAACTGATTTGCGAGAAATACTGACTCCGATAGTAGATAAATATTCTTCACTAAATTGATGTTCTACAAAACGACGAATTAAGCTAGTTTTTCCTACACCAAAATCACCAATCAGACAGATTTTTTTAGTAATCATAGACCATTAAATATTTAACTCATCTAATTAGGTGGAATCGAAATTTCAAAACGAACACACCGACTTAACCATAAGGGTTGATTGCTTGTTACACCAGGAGGTGGTTGAAGACTCACAGCAGTTGTTAAGCGACTAGGATCTACCTTATTTTTGAGCAAAACTCTTTTTACCTCGTTAACTCTAGCTTGGGCTAACGCTTTATTTTGGGCAACTGAACCTTTTGTATCACTATGACCTATAATTATAAGATGAATGCGAGGATGTTCTGCTAAAAACTTTTCAATCGCCTTAAATTCTTGACTAATATTATTAGTTTTAATGCTACTAGAGTTTTGCTCAAAATAAATACGAGTGTCTAAATGGGGTTGAGTTTGAAACGTACTAATTACCTGTTCAACTCCTGGAATTTGTTGAAAGGCTTGGGAAATTTGATTACTTTGAGCAATATCGAGAATAAATCCTGTAATAGTAACCTTATGATTTTGATAATTCGTATTAATAGCTATTCCTTCAGTTTGATTAAAAATTTCTGTTACTCGTTGGACTTCTTCTGCGATCGCTTTAGCATCAGGAGGAACATTAACCGCAACAATTTGATTATTTGGGGTTAAATGGGGGGTAACTTGATGACTGATATTCTCTGCTTGTTCTTTTAAAGCCAGACTAGGGACTCGTCCTCTTAATATTAATTGTCCTCTTTTGACTTTGGGAATAATGCGATAAACAGATAATTCTGGCGCGGCATCTAAGGCGTTTAAGACTTCTTTTTCCCAGTAATTAGTCATTTTATAACGATAAATAATTGTACCAATAATAATAATAATCAGTGAGGAAATAACGATTAAAGCAGTAGGTTTTTTTGATTTTTTTAAGTTAAGACGAAAGGTAATTAACGTATTGAGTTGCGGTTGAATAAATTGGGGGATGGCAGATTGATCTCCACTAAAGTTTTCAATCGTTCGACCACTTTTGAGAATGATATGGCTTAAAGTTTGATGAATTTGATTGAGAAAAGCTGGAGAAGGTTCTCCTTTGATAATAACGGCTAAATAGCAATACCCTGCTACTTCTAAGATAATTTTGGCATCATCATATTCAATTTCATGAAGTTCAGATACTTTTCCGTCTACAGTAACACAATTATTAACAAAATCACGAATTGCAGTTAACATTGCTGCCCATAAATCGACTTCTTCTATGGAATGAGATGCAGATTGGGCTTGACTGATAATTAAACCCGATGATTTATGAATTAATAAAACAGCTTGAACCGAAAAATCAATAGATTCTTGCAAAATTAATTCTGCTTCAGAAACCCCTTGGATTTTAGCTTGTATTTTTCGCCTAACCCCATCAATTGAAAGTGCATTTTCTACTTTATCATTAATAGATTTAGCGAGTTCTACCATATATTTAGAAATGGTATTACCAATCACTGGATAAAGTGCATCCACCATCGCATCTCGTTCTACTTCGATTTGATTCTTAATAGCTTGTCCCATTTCTGGACCCAAAGTTTGAGCGATCGCTTCTCGATCTAGTTGAATTTGATTCTGAATGGCTAACGCCATTTCTGGTGCGATGGCTTTGGCTATTTCTTGAGGAGAATTTTCAATTTGTTGGGTAATAGCCGCTGGTAAAATATCGGCGATCGCTTGACTCATTTTTAAGCGATCTTGTTGAAATCTTTTTTTGATAATTTGATCAATAACAGGAATAATAGCTTGTTTGATGTTTTCTTCTGATACTGAGGAAGAATCTAATAATTCTGTCATTAAAGGCAGTAAAATATTAATGACTTCTTCAAGGTCGTTCTTTTTGTCTAATTGATTAATCTTCTGCTCTAATTGACTTATTTTTATAGTAACAGAATCTTGAAACTTTCTTTTTTTTGTAGCTTGTGATTTTTGGGGAGATTGAGAATATTTTGAGTATTTATTTTGTTGTTTGATTCCTCCTGATTTTTTAGTAATCTGATCTTTTATTATTTCATCTTTATTTTCTTTATCTAGCACTTCTAATTCTGTTAATAATCCTAATAAATTTTCTAATACTTCTGCAGAATTATTATTATAATTAGATGATTTTGATGAATTATTAAAAGAGTTTTTATCAGGAAATGCCATGTCTATTAATCCCCAATTATTTTCGTTTTTTCTGGTTATTCATCATTCTTTTCTGATTCTAAGCTTGCTTTTTGTTCTGGTAAAAATAATTCAGTATGATTATTTTGTTCAGTATTTTCTGGGAAATCTGTAACAAACTCATCTCCTTTAATTTTTACGCAAAGTTCAAACAAAATGTCAGATAAATCAGTACGAGAAACCTTATTATCTTTAAGATTAACTAATTCATTCTGTATCATCTCAAATAGCTCTTCTCGTAAGGATTCCATCGCTTTTTCTAATTTATCTTTACTTTGAGCCAGGTCATTTCTTAATAAGTCCGTTTGTCCTGTTATATTTTGATTGAAAGATTCAATACTGCGAGAATTATTTTTAGCTGTTGAATCAAGTTCTTTTTCTAATTGATTAATTTGTTCTTGTGTAGTCATACTCGAATATTTCAGTTTTTTATCTAAAGAACTGACCATTGAGCGAATTTCCGTTGTTAAAGAATCTTGAAGTTGATCTAGGTGATCGCGTGTTTCTGTTTCAAATAAAGAAAAGTCTCTGGTTAATTTATCGATATTTTGCTCACACTGTTGAAAACGCTTTTCATATTCTCGAATTGTGTTTCCAAATAATAAATCACGGATTTGTTCGATATTCCCTAAACGATCACGCATTTCTTCTCTTGTTATATCTGCCATTTAAAATACTCCGCAGTGTAAAGTTACCTGTATTATCTAATATTTTAGCGTTTTTTGAGTGTAATTAAATAAATTTAGGTTAAGAATGGGGTTGACCAAATAACACTAAAGAACATCTTAATTTTTTGAGAACTTCTGTCGTAATATCGCTAACCGCTAATCCTCCGGCGGTACGACGGCGAAAAGACCTTAAAATAACGAGATCAAATTGATGGGATGCTCGAATAATTACTTGTGCCGGAGCATCATGAATAATCATTTTTATTTTACATTTTTCGGATAATTCATACTCAGTAATTAAATTAGATAATGTTGTTTTAAATTCGGTAACTTGTTGGCTTGGGGTTTGGCGATCGCAGATATGTAATAGGGTAATTGATCCTTGGTTTGCATCAGCGAATAGTTTAGCAAATTTAATGGTTTCTAGGGTCGCTTTACTTAAATTTTTCACGGGTAGTAAAATGCGATGTAAATTAGTCGGATTATCTAATAAACGCATCACAGCAACGGGACAATGAGATGACCAAAACACTGTATCTAAAATTGTGCCAAAAAGTCTTGCTTTTAACCCTGTATTTTCACTCCATCCCATAATAATTAAGTTGGCATTTTTTTCTTTTGCTACCCGACTAATTCCATAAGCAATATCATCATCGATACGGATAATTCCTTGAGCCTCTACATTAAATTGTTGACTAATTTCTATGGCTCGATCTAATAACATTTGACTTTGTTTTAAGTTTCCATCCAGTTGGGGATCATCCATGTGAACACCAGCATTAGCAATAGAAACTGGCACAATAATGCCTGACTCTTTTTTCGCTAATAAAGCTCCCATTTCAATTAAATCTCGTTGAGTATGGGGATTATAAATAGGAATTACAATTGTAAAATCATCATTCTCTCTTTCAGGTTTTAATTGTGGCAACCATTCGTCTAAGGTACTACCGACAACATTGCCATAGTCTTCATTATCTTTTGCTTTTGGTAAGGGCAATTTTGTGGCGAATTGGGCAGTTAATACAGGACCCAAAATTGACGTAATTAACATTAAAACAATGACACTATTAAAAACAGCTTCATTAATCAATCGTTCTCCTGCTGTATTTTGGACTTGATACGCTGCTAAGGCTGCTGCTAAGGTAGCAGCAACTTGAGGTAATGATAAAGACCACATGGTAAATAATTCAGGCCAAGTATAGCGATAAATAAACTTAGCACCCATTGCAGCAAGTAATTTTGCGAGGATTAAACCTCCAACAATACCAAGCACTAAAGGCAGTTCAAATTGAATAGTTTTCACAAAAGCAGGAATGTCTAATAACAGTCCCATACCCACAAAAAAGAAGGGAATAAATAAAGTTCCTCCTACAAATTCTACTTTCTCTTTTACTGGACCATTACCGACGACATCATTGACTGCTAAACCAGCTAAAAAAGCACCGACAATTTTATCAACATTAATTAGTTGTGCGCCAATAGATGCTAAAAATACTGCTAATAAAACAAACAAAAATTGATTACTTTCTTCATCCCCAGTCCGTCTAAAATATTCTTTCCCTAACCAATCAAAACCAAAAAGAACAAAAACTGAATATAGTCCCAAAGAAACCAGTTGAATAATTAAGCTAACCGACGAAAAATTTCCCCCATGAATAGAAACTGATATGGCTAATACTAACAAAGCAGCAATATCAGTAAAAATGGTCGCTCCTATTGTTACCATCACAGCTTCGTTTTTGACCATTCCTAACCTTTGGACAATGGGAAATCCTAATAAGGTGTGAGAAGCTAAAAGGGAACCGATTAAAATCGAAGAATTCCAGCCAAATCCAAAATTTAACCCGACTATCGTTCCCATAAATAAAGGTAACAAGAACGTTAAAGCCCCAAAAACTAATGAGCGTTCTTTTGTTTTGCGAAATTCAGCTAAATCTATCTCTAAACCGGCCACAAACATGAGATAAATTTTACCAATATCAGCTAATAATTTAATACTTTCTGAGTCAGCATCTAAAAGATGTAACCCATCTTTACCTAAGATAACGCCAGCAAATAGTAATCCCACTAAGCCAGGAAGACGTAACCGTTCAAAAATAGGCGGTAACGTTAGAATAACCAATAATAAGATAGTAAAGGAAACAAGAGGATTACCGCGTAAAAGAGATAATAAATTTTCCATTAAGGTTAATCTTAGCTGATTACCTTAATCATTATAGTCTCTATTTTTAATATGAGGAGAAAGACTTAAACATCGAGATAGAATGCAATGAGTCCTAATCTTATAGGAACTTCATAATGAGTCAAGATTATTGAATTTTCATGGACTAAAAAACATTATCTTATTTTCTATCTAGGAGGTAAATGTGCCGGAAGAACACTAATAGAAGCAATCGCAACATAAATTAAACTAAATCTGGTTTCAAAAATAGCAATGGAGTGAAACTTTGCTTGACGATACCAGTTTAATACACAAGTGATGATACCAAATTTAATTAAGGCTACAGCAAAAGATAAAGCTGTAATCAAGGATAAACAATTGACACTGTATAGTCCAGCTAAAATGATCACTGATATACCATGATAGATGATCCCTGGTTTCAATGAGCGAGTTTTTTTCTTCCGTAGCTTGATAGTGTAAATCCCACTACTAAAAAATAAGGTGTTCAAAATCCACATCCCTATTGCTTCAATCGAGAGATGTCCCGTGGTGGCACCATAAGCTAAAGGTGCTGCTAGAGAAATCGCTGCAAAGCTGATAATTTCGTTAACAATGGACTTGTGCTTTTGGTTAACCACAGCAATACCATCAGCAATCAAGGCTATCACGACTAAAGCGTAAATAGCTAATAATCCTGGGGAGTGAAACCAAAGAATGATAGCGATACTGAGCGCACTTATCCCATAAATTCCCCCCCAAATCAAAAAACGAGGTTTCCAACTTTTCCTTTGTTTCAGTTGCACCACATAAGGATGTTCCATCTGTAACGTCACAAAGCTACAGAATAACGCTAGATTCGTCCATTGATTCCAATGTTGGGCTAAAGCAGCACCGGTTAAAAAAGAACCCAACAACACCAAAAAGACACCTTGTTCCGGGGCGAAGGTTGGGCGACACCAAAGAAGTATGTTAGGGGATTTTTTGGCATTAAGGTTGTCAGTGAGGAATGGAAAAGAGGAGAGTGCCATAAAATCAAAACCCGTTTGATAAGAATTATTCTCAATAACATTGAACCATACCTTTCTCGATTCAGAACAAAATTTAAGCTTTTATTCGTTATGAGTATGGAGTTTATGAGAGATATTCCTTAATATTTTCTTAATTCAAGGATCATGCTTGTCTCAACAAATCACTCTAAAATTGCAGTAGAATAATTAAGATTCTCTTTCAATTAGTTTTGATAATCTTTACTTTAGTCAACTAAGTCAATGGGTAAATATAGCAATAAGTCATCAGTTGTGAGAATTAAATCTGAGTCTAAGGCAAGAGGCAAGAGGCAAAAGATAGAAAAAAATATTTCATGAATCATTCCTGATTGCTATAGTTAACTTTTATTTCCTTTAGCCATGACTCAACTTCCGTTAATTAGAATTTCGCCGAAATACGCCCAAGCTTATGCAACCGTAACCTGTGGTCTTTTACTGATGCTTGGTGTGGTGTCTTTTCATTTTAACTGGGTTAGTTTAGGAATATTGATATTGATCATAGCTTATGTCATTGGTGGTTATGAAAGCACAAAAGAAGGAATAACAACCCTTTGGCAAGAAAAAGAGTTAGATGTCGATTTATTGATGATTGTCGCAGCACTAGGGGCTGCTGGTTTAGGGTTATGGCAACAGGAGTATCATTTAATTGTTGACGGGGGGATTTTAATTCTCATTTTTGCCATGAGTGGTGCTTTAGAAAGCTTTGCCATGGAGCGTACCGAACGTAATATTCAATCGTTAATGGCAGTCACTCCCGATACCGCTAGGGTAATAAACAAGGATGGGGAAAAAAATGTTGCTATCTCCCAGTTACAAGTCGGCGATCGCGTATTAGTTAAACCTGGAGAAATGATTCCTACTGATGGCATTATTATCGAAGGAGAAAGCATCGTTGATCAAGCGTCCATCACAGGAGAATCGGTTCCTGTCGATAAAATCATTGGGGATGAAGTGTTTGCAGGGACGCTCAATGGCAATGGTGTCTTAAAATTGAGGGTCGAACAACCGCCAGAAAGCAGTCTGATTCAAAGAGTTATTCGTTTAGTCGAACAAGCACAAACTCAAGCTCCTCCATCTCAAGAATTTGTAGAACGTTTTGAGAGAGGATATTCTAAGGTTATTGTGTTCTTAGCCATAGTTTTGGCTATTTTACCCCCTTTTATCTTGGGTTGGGACTGGGAAACGACTATTTATCGGATGCTTATTTTTTTGGTGGTGGCTTCTCCTTGTGCTTTGATGGCTTCAATTATGCCCACTTTATTATCGGGTATTGCCAGTGGTGCTAGACAGGGAATCTTGTTTAAAAATGGGGCGCAACTAGAGAAAATGGGACGAGTTAAAGCGATCGCCTTTGATAAAACAGGCACGTTAACTATGGGACATTTAGAGGTCGTTGATATCATTCCCGCAACCCAACAGTCGAGAGAAAGTGTACTAAGATTGGCTGCGGCCATTGAGTCAGGCTCAGAACACCCCATTGGCCAAGCCATTGTACAAGCAGCAAAAACAGCAAACCTATCTTGGCAAAGTGCCATCAAGATACAAGCTAAAACCGGTCAAGGTATTGTCGGAGAAATAGACGGAAAAAAGGTGACAGTGGGCAAAATAATCACAAAAGTTGACTCTGAAGTGTTGAAACAAGCCAGTCATACCCTAGAAAATGACGGTAAAACCGTTGTTTGGGTGAGTGTAGAGCAAGAGGTAATAGGTATGATTGCCGTTGCTGATACCCTTAAACCAGAAGCTCATCAGGCGATCGCTCGTTTAAAAAAATTGGGCATTGAAGCCACTGCTATGGTAACAGGAGATAATCAACGTACCGCCCATAGTGTAGCCGAGATGCTAAATTTAGATCAAGTTCATGCTGAATTATTACCAGAAGATAAACTCGCTGTCATTGATCAACTAGAGAAACAGTATCAAATGGTGGCCATGGTAGGAGACGGTATTAATGATGCTCCGGCCTTAGCTGCTGCGACGGTAGGCATAGCAATGGGAGTGGGCGGAACCGATGTGGCCTTAGAAAGTGCCGATATTGTTTTAATGTCGGACAATTTAGTGAAATTATCCCAAGCTATTGAATTAGGTCGTCGTGCCAATGGCATTATTCAACAAAATATTACCTTTGCTTTGTTATTTATTTTTTTACTCTTACTGGCTAATTTAGTCGGTAGTATTGATTTACCGTTGGGAGTTATTGGCCATGAAGGTTCGACTTTATTGGTAACTCTCAATGGTTTACGTCTGTTAAAATAACACCTTTTTCCCTGGTTAAAGTAATCCTCGATAACGAATGAAAATTAAAATCACGGCCCAAGAACCTAAAGCCACTTTAATGGCGACTAAAATATTGAGAATGGGTATGATTCCACCACTGAGTAAACTTCCCATTTCTCCATAGGGCAACTCTAAACCAATTAAAGTAATAACCGCTAAAATTATAAAAATAAGCACAGAAATTTTTTCCCAAGTGGCTGCTTGCCAACGTTGATAAAGTTTTTGCATCCATTCAGGAGGAGAAGTAATGGCAATCAAACCAATAGCGGTTCCTCCAGCAACGCCAGCAGCAAATCCTCCTCCGGGGCTAAGATGTCCTCTAATAGCGAGTTCAATGCTAACTAATGCAGCAATAGTCGCCCCTAACCTTGCTAACACAATAGAAGGCTGATCGTTAAATTGATAAATGTGGGTTAAAGGTTGTTCATTGGACATAAGAAAGCGAACACCCATCACTGCAAGGGTGAAAACAACCACCTCAAAAATCGTGTCATAGAGACGGTTACGGAAAATGATCCCAGAGACAGCATTGGGAACCCCACTATCTTGTACGACGCTTTCAACAATGGAAAGATCGACCATTTCAGCCATAGGGTTAGGCATGACTAACATTTTCACATATAGTGCGATTCCTGCAACGAGATAAACCCATTTCATGACTGTTTCTCCTTGGTATCTGAGGGGTTAATATAAGTAATTAAAGATGATGATAGGTGGGGTTTGATAATTTCATAAAGTCGCTTAATTCGAGTTACCATTTCGTAGCTAGAATCACTATCTATTTGTTCTTGACAAGTTCCATGAATGTCTTTATTTTTTAAGGCTTGATCTAATTGATTTTTGTCTTGATAGCATACCAGTTCTAATCGCAGATGATATTGATTTAAAATGGTTCTTAAATTATCGACTAATTGGTTAAACTTATCTTGATTAGTATTTTCCTTTTCTATGATTCCTAGACGCATTACCATCGAAGAACGAACGGCAACCCCATAAAGCGTAATCGCTAACATGGTACCGACTAATGCTTCGGTTAAAGCCACATCTGCTGCTCCAAACATAGCATAAACCAAAGCAGCGATCGCTCCTAAAATTCCCCGAATCACTAAGGCATGATAAGGATTAACTTGTAAAACGGTTAAACAAGCAGAAAGGGGTAATAAAGCGGCGATAACATAGATATAAATGTCAGTCATTTTAGAAATAGAAAAATAGACAAGATTGATTATTGTTGATTATCTTCACTACTAGAACAGTAAGCTAAAACATAACCTAAGACTGTGTTCCAAATGGCCAGAGAAAGAATAGCTAAAATTAATAACGGCCATTCACTGGGTATCTTTAAAAAGAGTCCAAAAATAATACTCATTGATCCTAGGGTATCAGCTACCGATAGACTATGAAGTTTATATAAAACTGAGCGATCGCCCACTAAGGGAAAGGTTCCCCAAAACCAAAAGATTAAACCAACACCGATACAAAAGTAACTTAAATAGGTAATCATAATTTTAGTATTTTAGCAAAAAAGTTGTTAACTTTCTATTATTTTCATTCGTTTTAAAATTTGTGCTAGTAACATTAAAGAAGCGTTACCCAAACTTAGTATAAGAACCCCTACAACACCGATCATCCAGTCATCTCTTAATACAGAAATTACTAAGATCATAACAGATGTTTTAGTAGCAATACTAGCAAATGCTAACATTTTTTGCCAAATATCGCTATCTTTGCAAGCTTCATAGATGGGTATTAGTAAGGCTAAAATCATAATAATTAAGATTAAGTTCATGATGTTTTTCTCCGTTTAATACGATGGACTTCATACCATCCTTCTTCGTGATATTTTAAAACAATAGTTTTTGGAGTAAAGGTAATTAAAAAGATATCTAAAAAAATCAAACCAGGGGTTCTTCGCGGTTTAACCCTTTCCATTTTTATGTCTTCTTGCTTATGGGGAAATAACATAATTTCTATAGCTTCGACGTAAGCTTGAGGAATAGCAATTAAAACTTCTACTAAGGCACGAAACCAATCTTTGAGTTTTCCGGGTGAGGTGAGTTTTCGAGGTAATAATACACAAATGGTTACGCCAATAATAATGTTAGCCAGACTCACATCAGATGTTAGTAAAAACCAGATAGTCAATTTTAATAATAAATCTAAATAAGAGATCATAGGAACAGTTACTCCTCATAAGTTTTTATCAGTATGGAAACCAATTTTACCCGGTAACTCCCCGAATACCTGGAGATAATACCAGCCAAAATAGAAACATTAACATTAAACTCATTACCCCAATTAAATGATCAAAGTTTTCAGCCGTACGAGGTAATTTGACCATAGCTTTTTGAAACAAGAAGTAATAAGCTAACCATCCTAAGAAAATAGTAATTAAAGGTTTAATAGTGTTTTTAATCGTATAAGCTTCATAATAAATTCCATTAGCCAAAACTAATCCACCTAATAAAAGTATTATCGCTGGCCATAACCCGGCTTTAACCTTACTTTCTCCTGTTTTGGAATGAGGCAGAAAAATAAATTTAGCAAAGGATATGGCTGTACCCAAAGCAGCAATATTCATGGCAATGACTTGCCACGGTAAAAGGTTTTTCATGGTTAATACTTTTGCCCCAAACCCGGATAATAAAGGAAATCCCGAAATAGAAAAACTAGCCATCACCAAAGCGATCCAAACTGGTGTATGAATGGGTAAATGTTTTAATTCTTTGAAGTTACGACTGGGTAAAACCCCTGCTATTAAAAATAAAGCAGACTTGACTAAGCCATGGGTTAAAGCATAAAATCCTCCTACCTCTGGGGCGGCTAAAATAAAGCCTAACTGGGAAACCGTATGAAAAGCTAACATCCGTTTAGTATCTTTTTCAAACACAGCAAAACCCACCCCTAATAAGGCTGTCCCCGCGCCGAAAATGCGGACAATGGGATCGACTTCACTCACCATCAAAGCGCAACGAGTAAGGGGATAAACTCCCGCTTTGACAACCACTCCCGATAACATAGCAGAAACTGGGGTTTCGGACTCGGAATGGGTTAAGGGTAGCCATAAACCTGATACAAATATACCGCCTTTGGCCAAAAGTCCCAGAAAGATGAGTGCGATCGCTTCTGGGGGTGATCCCTTCAAACCAGCAAAACTAAAGGAATTATGGGACTGATACACCAATACTGCCCCTACTAAATAAAATAGCATGGCCACATTACTGACAAACAGATAACGCAATCCTACCCAGATTGAGCGATCGCTTCTCGGATAGGCGATGAGTAAAAATGAAGCAATACTGATCACTTCTAGGGCAACATATAAACTAATAAAGTCAGCACAAATAAACGTAGCATTGACGCTTCCATGTAGGATGATAATTTGAGTATAGAAAAAGGCTGTTTTGTCACTTTGCCAACAGTAAAAAAGGACTGCTAAGGTAACTAAAGCATTGGTCAGAATAAAAAAGCCACTTAAATTATCAATTGAGAGAATAACCCCAAAATTATCCAGCAATTGAAACTCTAAAAGAGACTCAATATTAAAGATTTTTAAAGCATAACCCAAGGAAAATATAGCTACTCCTAAAGCAAGGTAGCGAGCCATGTTAGGCAATAAATAAATACTAAATCCAATAAATAAAGGTAGGGCTATCCAAACAATTGTTAAGGCTTTCATTAGAGGTTTTTATTAAGTTTAAAATGGTGAGAATTTGTAAATTTCAATAACTAACTCTTAGCAGGGGTATTATTTTTTTCGATTTCCTTAGTTTCTAGAGTTGGATTATTGTGAGCTAATTTCATCACACCCACTAACATTAATGCTTGAATAGAAAAGCCAATAACAATGGCAGTTAAAATAACGGCTTGCGGAACAGGATCAGCATAATCATTATGGGTAGTTTCATTCATAATTGGTGTAAATAGACCATTTCTTGACGAAATCAAAACATAATAAGCAATCACTCCTGTACTCATCACATCCATACCAATGATTTTCATCATTAAATTCTCTTTAATAATAATGCCAAAAAAACCGAATAAAATTGTCGCAAAAATAAAAGCTTCTAACATAATAAATAGTAAGTTCATCCTTAATAATATTTAAAAAATTTTAGCTTTCGCACATACTCAAGATAGATTAGTCACTATTTTCTCCTAACCTAATTAGATTGGTGATTAATAAAGCGAATTATAGCATAACTAGCGGCTAAAGCAAGACAAGCAAAAGCCAAAGCAATTAAGTCATTTTTAGCATATTTAGTCGGATCAAAAATTATAATCTTTCTAGCTACTGCGATTAAGGCAGTTACCACAACTAATTCAACTTGAACAATATGTTTTCTTAGATAAGCTGTAACATTTTCTAATAGTTCTAAAGCAATTAATACATTAAGAAATAATCCAAAAATTTCTATTAATGTTTTATTAAAAAAACCTACTGGTTCGGCAGAAAAAAGGTCTCTGACTAATACTAAAGATAAATCAAATAAAGAAACACCAATTACAATAACTAAAGCAATAGATAGAACTTTAGAAACGACATTCTCAACAATGTGAATGCCTACCATAAAATTATCATCTTTTAATAATTTAATTGCTTTAATAATGAAATTTTTCAACCTGTTTTTCGACGGGTTTCTTTTTGTCATTTTTACTGCTTTTACCATATCGGCCTATTAGTTTACCATGAAACGTGAAAAAAGGGACAATCATAAACTATATATTGTCCCTTTTTTTGCTTTATTTTGCTGTATCAGCATTAGGTAATTTTTCGGCTGTTTCTGAGGGTTCTTTAAAAGCAAATCTTAATAAAGGAGGGGCGATAAATGTTGTCAGAATTACCATCACAATAATAGCAGCTTCTAAAGATTGACTTAATACCCCACTGGCTGAACCAATACCAGCAAAAACTAAGCCAACTTCTCCCCTAGGAATCATCCCAAAACCGATGGCTAAACGGTTAACTTTTTCTTGTCCTGTCACTGTCCATCCTGTAATAAGTTTCCCGATGATAGCAACAACAATTAAAAAGGTGGCAATAATTAAACCTTCTCTATTTTCAGGAACGAAGGGGTTCAATACACCTAAATCGACTTTTGCCCCGACACTGACAAAGAAAATGGGAACTAAAATATCGGCAATGGGAACAACTTGTTGATCCAATTCTTTGCGTTTATCAGTTTCATCTAATACTAAACCAGCAGCAAATGCCCCTAGGATAGCCTCTAATTGAATGACATTAGCCATAAACGCCATGAAGAAGGCAAAAATCAAAGCAGGAATGACTAACTTTCCACGGGTTTGTAACACATCAGAAACCGCCATAAAAGACTTATTAAAGAATTTTCCTAAGAAAATTGAGCCTAGTAAAAAGACCGTTGCACTAACAATCAAATAGATGACATTAACAACATCAACTGTCCCTGTTTTAGCTAAACTAGCAACAACGGCTAAGACGATAATACCTAATACATCATCAATCACCGCAGCCCCGACAATAATTTGTCCTTCTTTGGACTTTAAATAACCTAACTCAGATAGAACTTTTGAAGTAATACCAATACTGGTGGCGGTTAACGCTGCACCGGCAAAAATAGCAGGAATAACCGAAACATTAAAGAGTAACATCAAACCAACAGTACCAGCCGCAAACGGTGCAACCACACCCACTACTGCGACAATTGCGGCTTGATAACCCACTTCCTTTAATTCCCTAATATCCGATTCTAAGCCTATTTCAAATAAGAGGATAATCACCCCTATTTCGGCTAAAACCGAAATGACCTCGCTTTGGGTGTTAAATACTTCTGGAACCGCTTCTGGACTTAAACCAGCCACTAATTGCAAGAAACTCATCAATACTGAGTCTGTAGCAGTGGCACCACTTTCGGGGAACACTAATAAATGTAGGGCAGAGGCACCAACAACCACACCCCCGACTAATTCTCCTAATACGGGGGGTAAATTCAGGGCTCTTGAGATTTCTCCCCCTAATTTACTGGCTAAATAAATAATGATCAAACTGACTAACACACCGGCTAGAATCATCGGACCGAGATTGGCAGTGCTTTCTGTGGCTAAGAGTGGAATAGGTGGATAAATGAACATGGTTTCTTAACTAAGTGGACAAACTATTTAGGAAAGAGGTCAGAAAATGTAGAATTGAGAATGCAGAATTTAGAATTCTTTTTCTACTTAGAAATGCGATCGCTCTTTAGCAACGCCATTAGATGGATTGGTATCATCTTCAGGAAAATGGGAGCTATTGATTCCCATATGGTTTTGAATTTGATCGATGGTATCTCCGTTGAGACTGGCAACGGCTAACTGTAAAGCAGCAACACGGGTTTTAAAACGGTTTTGATGAGGAACCCGATCCAAGATATTGAATTTTTGCAGTCTTTCTTTAAGTTTGCCTTCCCCACCGACGATGAATACTTCTAACCCTTTAGCGTAAGCATCATCAATGGTCTTTTCTAAGGCTAAGGTTGCAGTTACACCCAATAAAGGAACATTGGTTAAGTCGATCACCAACATCTCATAGTTATCTAAAATTGCTTGACGTTGGGTAATAGCTTTAGCAGCACCAAAACTCATTGGACCGGCTAAGTCTAGTAACATAATGCGGCCTTTAGCTTCCTTCATCAAGTGTTGAGCTTCCTGGGTTGCTAAGCGATCGTCTTCAGGGTGATCAATGGCTTTAACGAGATCGGCTTGAACATTGGCTAATTTTTGAATGGTTAAAATGTTAGCAACGAATACCCCTAAACCAACGGCGGTAATTAAATCATAGAATACAGTCAGTAACATGACCCCATACATGATGGCGGCTGCTTTCCAAGAAAGACTATGAGCGCGTCTGAGAAACTTCCAGTCAATAATATCGATCCCTACCTTAAAGGCAATCCCTGCTAATACTGCTAAGGGAATATTTTGAGTTAAAGGGGCAGCCCAAAGAACCACAACTAATAAGATCAAGGCACGGGATAAACCAGATAGGGCAGTGCGTCCCCCCGCTTGAATATTAACTACGGTTCCCATGGTTGCACCGGCACCGGGCAAACCACCGCACAAACCAGAGACTAAGTTACCGATTCCTTGACCGATTAATTCTTTATCAGAATTATGTTGTGTCTGAGTTAAACTATCAGCGATAACAGAGGTTAACAGCGCGTCGATACACCCTAACATCCCTAACACTAAACCATCGACGATCATGACTTGGACTTGATCTAGGGTAAAAGTGGGCATCACTAAAGAAGGCAATCCTGCATTAAATTCAGGAATGGTTTTAATCCCTGCATTAGAGAAGAAGAAAACTGAGATTAGGGTACAACCAATTAAAGCCACTAACTGAGGCGGTACAACTTTCTTCAGTTTTGAGGGCATTAAGAATAAAACGGCGACGGCTAACACGCCTAAAATTGCTTCACCCATATTAATATTGAGATTACTCAATACCATCGGTGCATTTTTAAGTGCAGCAATAACGCCACCTTTGGGGTTTTCTGTTCCTAATAATGGACCAAATTGTAAAATAATCAGAATTAACCCAATCCCTGACATAAAGCCAGAAATGACTGTATAGGGCATTAAAGTAATATATTTACCCAGTTTTAGAGAACCGAGAATAATTTGAAATATCCCTGCTATCATGACAACGGTAAACGCCATTGCTAGTCCAGTTTCAGGGTTATCTGCGGTTAATTTTGTGACCACCGCTGTCATTACCACTGTCATTGGCCCAGTCGGTTCGGAGATTAGGGTGGGTGTTCCCCCAAATAAAGCAGCGAAAAAACCGATTAATACGGCACCCCATAAACCTGCCGCAGGACCTGCACCAGAGGCAACCCCGAAGGCCAAAGCCATGGGAAGGGCGATCACGGCTGCAGTTACCCCGCCAAATATATCACCCCTGATATTTCTAAAATGAATTCGATTCGTTATTTGCATGAACAATTATTAAATCTTAATTAAGGTTTTTCATGTTTTGATTGTATGTGACTAATGTCTGTTAGCGATACATTTGCGTAAATTTACAGGCAACATAGTAAGGGAGAAAAGGGTGAAAACTCTTCTGAATCCTACGCTTTAACTCCCCATAGGTCTAAAAGTCTGTTGCTGACTTGTTTATAGACTTGATTCTATTTTTTATAAATAAATCATAGCCTAATTACTATAGAAGATTACAACAAACTTTAAGGATTCGTCAAGACCCTAGTTTTAAATTTTGTTAACGATTAGAAAAAGTCTGTCTTATACTCAGTTATCAGTTATTAATTATTGGTCACTGTTCCGTGTTAACCGTTTACTGCTTTATCTCGCTTTAACTTTGATCCCAATTCCCACTTAATTCGATTTAAGATTGACGTTTTATCTAAAGATAATAAAATCCGTTTAACCACTGTTTTCGGTCCTTCTGGTCCCCATGCTGCTCCATTGGCTAAATAACGTTTAGTCACTTGTCCAATGGCATAACAAGATACTCCTGCGACACTCCCTTGAGTAATGGCAATAGAGAGATAGGGAAGTAAAGATAGTCCCGCTGTTGTCGGAATGACTAACCCTAATATTCCTTTGAGAGAACTTAAACCCAAAGAGGTAAGAAATTCAGTGGCACTAATACCCCCCATACTGACCCCAATTTTTTGTAAGAGTGCGATCGCCCCTTGTTGGGTCATAGGAATACCATAAAGACGGGATAAAGCTAAAATCATGGCCACGTCTACCACGGCCCCGGTTAATAAATCAACCACTGTCACAGGATTTAAAGCAATGGCCATGGCTTTGGTTAGGGTAGCTTTATGTATTAATTCATTGGCTGCTTTTTCTCGAATTTCTAATTTACGGGCGACAATCTGCTCATTGACTTCATCGGCGTATAACATAGTATTGAGAGCCACTAAGGATTTACCTTCCCGATGTAAGATTTCTAATATTTTTAACTTTAATGCCTCAATTTGAGCCTTTCCTCTTCTTCTTTGTTGTTTTAAATTTCCTTGACTATCCTGGCTAATTTCTGTCACCAATGGAGAAGCAGCAATCATGACAATTTCATCAGGAGAGAGTAATTCTTTAACGCGATCGTCTCGTATTTTTTGGTAAATGGCTAAGCGATCGGTTTCTGGATATTGATCAATTTTATTAAAGGCTAAAATAATCGGTTTTCCTGCTTCTCGTAACTGGGATAGAGCCTTAAATTCTACTTGGGTCATATCCCCTGAAATAATAAAGAGAATTAAATCCACTTGTTTAGCCATTTGATGGGCTAATATTTCCCTGGTTTCCCCATCAACTTCATCAATACCAGGGGTATCAATTAATTCTATTTGAGATTGTCCCCATCCTGATAACGCTACTGTTTGCAAACCTGTTATCTTATCATCTGGTTTTAATGTCCATGAAGCTGTATCGATGGCTTGAGTCACCCCATGAAGAGGCCCTGTTTTAAAAATTTCTTCCCCTAACAGAGCATTTAAAACAGAGGATTTTCCCCGCCCTACCATACCAAAGGCAGCAATTTGTACTACAGAATGCTCTAATTTTTCGAGCATTTCTGTAAGATTATTTAACTCTTTTTCTAACCCTGTTTGTTCCTGAGCAGTTAAATCTAAATGATTAACTAAATTTCTCAGACTCTCTTGTGCTTGTTGATAGTTTAATTGTTCTTGAATTTCATCAAAATTAAGTAAGGCTTCGTCTAAGTCGTGAAAGTTTAAGGGGTTATCGTAACTCGCTTCAGACATTTTTTGTTAATGATTAGTAGACTGAGGCAATCCTTATAATCATACTACAAAGCCACTTTCATTATCAAAAAAAAGCAAAAATTGACTTTTTCCTCAAAAAATCCTTATTTCAATCTAAATCAACAAGAAACTTTTGAATTTTGATAAAGGTTTAAAAATTGAGTCGCTTCGATATTAGTTAAGGGTTGACTTAATAAATAACCCTGAGCTTCTCGACAATCTAAATTTTGCAATAAATCGAGTTGTTTATGGGTTTCAACGCCTTCTGCGATAACTCGTAAATCTAAATTATTTCCTAAAGCAATGGCGGCTGAAATAATAGCGATGGTTTCTGGCTTTTCTGTGAGTTCTTGAATACAAGATTGGGAAATTTTTAAGGTGCCAAAGGGAAATTTAGGCAGATGATTCATACAAGAATAACCAGTTCCGAAATCATCCATCGATAAATGAACCCCTAATTGTCTTAACTCTTGTAAAACTTGATGAGCGAGTTCTGAATTAGCAAGAAGGGCTTTTTCTGTTATTTCTAATTCTAACCAATGGGAATCTAGTTTTGTTTCTTGTAATATTTGTTTAACAACGGTAACAAAATTCGGATCTTTTAACTGTAATGGTGAAAGATTAACCGACATAATAAAATTCGGTAAACCCATATCTTGCCAAGCTTTATTCTGACGGCAAGCTTCTTTTAAAATCCATTCTCCTATCATTAAAATTGAATCAGTTTGTTCAGCCACAGGTATAAATTTTTGTGGATTAATTTGACCTAACTCTGGATGATTCCAGCGTACCAATGCCTCAAATCCTGAGATTTCTCCTGTCTTTATTTTGATTTGTGGTTGATAATGCAGTTCTAATTCTTGCTGGTTTAATGCTTGTTGTAGTGCAGTTTTAGCTTTCAATAATTTAGAAGCTTTAGGATCGATGGTTAACTTTATTTTTTTTTCTGATAAAGTAGCCTCTTTTTTATGATTTAATAAAGCAATTTCTACTTTTTGTAAAAGAGTCTGACTATCTTCCCCCTCTTGAGGATAAACACCACAACCCAAACTATATTCTAAGTATAATGGTGTTTCAGATAATTCTAGGGGTTTACTAACACTTTTGACAATTCTTTGCGTAATTTTTTCAAGATCATCTCCATAACTAATTTTTGGTAATAAAAGAATAAATTCATCATCTCCCCAACGGGCAACAATATCACTACCTCTTAAACTAGATTTAAGTCTTTGAGCTACTTCTACTAATATTTTATCACCCACAAGATAACCCCAATTTTTATTAATGGCTTTGAAGTGGTTAATGTCTAATAACAGTATGACCACTGATGTATGATATTGCTTGGCATTTTTCAGGGAATTTAATAGGTATTCTTTAAATAAAATTCTGTTTGGTAATTGGGTTAATGTATCTTGATATTCTTGAGTTTGAAGTGTATCCTTATTATTCAAAGGTTTAGACTCACAGTTGACATCAATATGAGGTTGAGATAAGACATACTTACTATCAACTCCTGGGGAATGATTAGCTAATTGTTGAGGTTTATTTTTAGCAATGTTAGTGACTGTATTTGACCATTCATGACTGGCATAATAAGTTGCATTGACTTCACAACCAAAGTTAATTAAGTCTCCGTTTTTTAACTCTTTGATCAAGCATTTTTCTCCATTAATATAAATTCCATTACGACTTTTATTACCATCTAAATCTCCATCAATAATCCAGTAAGAATAGGTATTATTACGCCGATTTTTTCGTTTCATCAATGTACCATGACGACGGGAAGCTTGTTGAGAATGAATGACAATGGAATTATTCGGATGTCTTCCAATAGAATAGGTTTCTTCTTCTAAAGAAAGAGTTTGCCGATACTTTTGATCTTCAATAACGATCAGATTACGGTTTTGCTGAGAATAATTGACATGAGTATTCATAATAGTTTAGTAAGAAATTGGATACAAAAAAAATCAAGATTTTGAAAAAATTTAAAGTTAGGGAATAATTAAATGCTTTTGTTGATTAAAACTGAGTAAGTAGTTTAATACTTCTTCTTGGCTTAATGGATGACTAAAGAAATATCCTTGCATTTCTTCACATTGCAATTGCTTAAGCAAGTTTAGCTGTTCTTGCGTTTCTACTCCTTCAGCAATTACTCTCATATTAAATCCACGACTAAGAGTCATAATTGCAGAAATAATGGATATATCTTCAGGACTTTGTTTAAGTTCCCTAACAAAACTTTGATCAATTTTGAGGGTATCAAAGGTAAATTTTTTTAAGTAGCCTAAAGATGAGTATCCTGTACCAAAGTCGTCCATAGAAATATAAACTCCCATATTTCTTAATTCATGTAAAGTTTTACTGGCTAAAGCTGTATTTTTCATTAATATCGATTCTGTTACTTCTAATTCTAACCACTGGGGGTCTAATCCAACTGATTCTAAGGTCTTTTCTACAGTTTCAATCAGATTCGGTTGCTGCAATTGTTGTGCTGATAAATTAACAGCAACTCTCACAGGAGGTAATCCCATTTGTTGCCATTTTTTATTCTGTTGGCAAGCGGTTTTTAATACCCATTCTCCTACAGGAAGAATTAAGCCTGTTTTTTCTGCAATCGGAATAAATTTACTTGGTCCAACTAATCCTAATTTGGGACTTTTCCAGCGAACTAAAGCTTCTAAACCGTAAACTTTACCAGTTTTAATATTAATTTGTGGTTGATAATGTAGAATCAGTTCTTTATTCTTGATAGCTTGATGAAGTTCAGTTTCTAGAGCAAAATTCTCAGCAATTTCTAAACTCATTTCTGAATTATAAAATTGATAATGATTTCGTCCTGATTCTTTGGTACGGTATAAAGCCGCATCGGCGTTTTTGAGAAGTATCTCTGCATTTTCTCCATCTTCAGGATAAAAAGCAATTCCTATACTAAATTTTAAATAGATTTGATGTTCTTCTATGGTTAATGGATGTTCAAAAGTCTTCAGTAATCTTTGGGAAAATTTAGCGACTTCATCAGGATTTTCTATCTCCGAAAAAAGCACTACAAATTCATCGCCTCCCCACCGGCAAACTAAATCACTATTTCGTACTTGGGAGGTTAAACGTTGAGCAAAACATTTCAAAATGCGATCACCAATGGTATGTCCCAAGGTATCGTTAATATTTTTGAAACTATCAACATCAATAAATAAAACCGCGAATGATTTATTATAGCGTTCACAATTTTTGATCAGTAATGAAATATGTTGATCAAAAAAAGTACGATTAGGTAATTCTGTTAAACCATCATGAAACGCATGATATTTCAACTCGGTTTCTGCTTTTTTGCGTTGAGTTATATCAAAAATATAACTTCTGATGAGTTTTTCTTTGGTTAAATAATGAATATGCTGTTCAAAACTCTGATCTTTTATATCAACTTCTCGAATAACTAAACTACCATTATTATAATTTTTCTTTTTAGTTAGTCCTTGTAATAAAGGATGCCGAAGTTGAGCTTTTTGTAAGTCAGAAAATTTTAAATTGGCCGAAGGATTAAGGTATGTAATAATTCCCTGATTATTGATTTCAATAATAGGAATGGGACTCAGTTCTACTACAGAAGCGAGATTTGTGATCTCAGAGAAAGTCGGTTTTTTGATAGTATGTTCGATAATTTGTGTCTCAGTAGCACCATTCCTATGATCACACAATTGAGAAGTCGAAAAAACATTAGGAGTCAAATTTTCAATGAATTCTTGACTCTTTTGATCGATAATATAATAGTGGGCTTTTATCTCTTTAGTAAAGTGAATAATATCTCCATGTCTTAATTCGCATTGATTGATTTTATTACCATTAACCCGAATTCCATTTCTACTTTTCCCTCCCTCGATTGTTCCATCCATGATAAGGTAAGAAAAATGATGATCATGTGTAGTTTTCTTGAGGAGAGTAGCGTGTTCCCTAGAAATTCCTTCAGCGTTGATAACGATAGAATTTTGAGGATATCGTCCGATCAAATATTGAGGTTCATTAAGGTAAAAAACTCGCTCACCATAAGTCAAATTAAAGACTAAGATATGTTGTATATTTTGTTGTTTTTTTGTTAAATGGAGCATAGTAACAGCAAGAAAGGGGTGGAAATGGGCTAATTACTTAAATCACTAATAAAGTTGATATCAATTATGAATGATGAATGTGTACTTTCCACTGATCGCAACCCTACTGAAAAGGTGATCTTGATCACCTCAGATGTGTTATTTTAAGTCATAATTTCAGTAAAATTACTTTAATCTTTGCTGAGTTAACTCAGCCGCTAAATTGATGGCCGCTTTAAGACTGGCATCCCTGGCAATGCCTTGTCCAGCAATATCAAAGGCAGTTCCGTGATCAGGAGAAGTGCGAATAAAGGGTAAACCAATGGTGGTATTAATCGCTTGGTCAAAGGCCATTAATTTCACAGGAATTAGCCCTTGATCGTGATATAAAGCTAAATAAGCATCGGCTGGATTCTTCAGGGTTAATGTGGGTTGATCCCTAGAAGGATCGCCGGTTTGTCCTACTTTCAAAGGGTTGCCATACCAAGCTTTTGCGGGTTTTACCCACATAGTATCAGGAGGAACTAAACCTAGTAATTCTACGTTGGGATATTGGGTTTTTGCGTTTTCTAGCCAAGGCAATAACCAGTCTTTTTCTTCTGTTCCTAATTGTCCGTTTTCGCCACTATGGGGGTTTAATCCTGAGATAACAATTTTAGGATTTTTAATAGCAAAATCTTGCTGCAAACAGTTAATTAATAAGTCCAACTTGAGAGACATTAATTGAGGGGTTAATGTTTGAGACACTTGATTTAAAGGAATGTGGGTGGTCGCTAATAACGTTCTTAAAGTCCAACCCGTATAAGGCGATCGCCCGACAAATAACATTCCAAAGCGATCAACTTGGGCTTTTTGAGCTAATACTTCGGTTTGTCCAGGATAATGATAACCGGCAGCTTTCCAACAAGACTTAGCAATGGGGGCTGTGACGATACCCTGAAACTTGCCTTCTAGGGTATGGTTGATAGCAGTCTCTAGATACAGAAAACTGGCTTTTCCACTGGCAGCATTACCACAACCTGGGATAATCTGGCTGATGGTGTTGGAGTCGAGGGGAATGTCTATCATCGATAAAGTATCCGGATCAGCTAAGGGTTGTCCCGTTGAGTATAATTGCTGATAGGTTTTATCAAATAGCGATCGCGTTCCGATGACGGTGAGATCACAAGTTTGGGTCAGAGTAGGATCAACTAATGCTTTGAGAATAATTTCTGGTCCAATACTGGCGGGATCTCCCATGGTTAAAGCTAGATGAGGACGTTGACGCTGTACAGAGTCAGAAGATTGCATCTTGTGATTTTACCTTGGTGTTTTACAATACTTATGGATGATAGGTTAAATTTAGCTAGAATTGATAAGCCTTTACTGTAAGGGTAACTTCAATGATAAGCTAAAACTGTCAGGCAATTATTAATATTTATCCATTTAATTAGGAGAACAACAATGACTGCTGAAAGCATGATGTTTAACGGGGCTGTTATCTTAATAGTTTTAGTTCTTTTTGGTTTAGCTTGGGGCTTTCTCATGCTCAGAATTCAAGGAGGAGAAGCTGAGTAAGAGATAACGATCAGGAGGAGACAAAATTCAGTTTAGTTTTTCGGTTTCCTCCTCTATTTTAATTGATGTTGTTAATCAATGATAAAACTGCTTTACTATGAGTGATGTTACCCCTTCCATTGAATTTTTTGTGGGCATTTCTGAAGAATTAAGTAATGTTAGGTTACGACGTGGTAAACAAACAGGAGTTCGTAATGTCTTGATGATTTTTGAGAATTTAAAATCTTTAGAACGATTTAGAAGTTATACAACACAAACCTATGGAGATTTACGTTTAATTGATTCTGAGGGAGAAATTAGTGTTACACCATCCTCTTTAAAAATTATTTGGGGAGGGGATGAAGGGGATGAGTTAAAAGAAGTTAGATGTGGATTTGAAATTGAAAAAGACGATCATTGGGATCGGTTTATGCGTTTTATGGAACGTTACGCAGAAGCAAATGGTATGGTTTATCAAGATAGTGAATAATTAATAGTTAATAGTTAAATAACTTTAAATTATGAATGCTTCTAAAACAAGTAAACCTGAAAATAGGCAAAATTTGTCTTCTGACGATAAATTTAGAGATGAAAAATCTTGGAGTTTTTGGACTGTTTTTAGTTCAACTTTTATCACAATATTTTTAGCAGAAATGGGGGATAAAACCCAATTAGCAACCCTATTAATTACAGCAGAATCCCAGTCCCCTTGGGTGGTGTTTGCCGGGGCAGCATTGGCCTTAATTGTAACTAGCTTATTAGGGGTATTAATTGGTTATTGGTTAGCCCGTCGTTTATCTCCGAAAACGTTAGATATAGCGGTCGCTTTGTTATTATTAATGATTACAGGTTTACTGGTAGGGGATATATTAAATAGTTAAGGTAAATTAATTATGGATTGGCAATTATTAGGCTTAAGTTTTCTTACCGTTTTTTTAGCAGAAATCGGCGATAAAAGTCAACTAGCAGCGATCGCTTTAGGGGGAAGTTCTAAGTCACCTCGTGCGGTATTTTTTGGATCAATTACTGCTTTAATTTTAGCCAGTTTCTTAGGGGTGATCGCAGGAGGAACCATTGCCCAATTTTTACCCACTAAAGTATTAAAAGCAATGGCAGCCATAGGCTTTGCCATGATGGCTTTACGCTTATTATGGCCAGAAGTTGATGAAGACTAATGGGGATGAATATGAGTGGATGTAGCGACAAAGGTTTTTTCTAATTTTTGTTCCTGACTCGATCTTAACGCTTGGTAAAACATTGCACCACCAAAGCTAATCATTAAGCCACCAAACAGAATCGAAAAATATCCAGACAAGACTAACATAGAAATGCTGCAAGAAGGTAAGACGTGAGTGAGACTTTTAGTGCAGATACTGGACAAGATAGTAGACTTAGACATCTCTTTCACATAAGAATACGACAAACATCTATGTATTATCCAGAATAAATTTGATTGTTTTTTTTGACTGTAAGGGAAATCACAGCTTTAGTGAGATTCCTGATCATACCCTAAGCAATTGTCAATTAAATTGATGTTAAAGTACCCAATTATATTAGTTAAAGCTGCGATCGCAAAGTAAATTCATAATCTCCCCCAGGTTCTAATTGATAGTCCGATCGTTCCAAAAACCGTCCTAAAGGTTCATAAATCAAGGCGCGGCCTAAGGACGGTTGTACTGATAATTGTCCCTGACGAAAATGCCATTTAAACCGCCATTGATATTCTGCGGCCCTGACTTCTCCTTCCATTTGCCCTTGTTGCCAAGATTGCTGAGTAATACGGACATAAGCGGTGGTTTTCGGTAGATTATTAGAACTCACAGTGATGTCAATCCTTTATGTCTGTAGAGTTTTACCATAGCAAATCTCTTTTATTTTGTCAGTCTTAGCACAACCTATGAATATTAAGACAATCTAACTTAAGGAAGGGACAATAGGCAATAATAAAAGGTGAATGGTTTTCTCAACAAAAATAAAATTATCGGTCATAAATGATTAAAGATAAATTCTTTTATAGAAAAGAATTTAGTTGAAACTTAGTTGACTTTTTTGCAGTCTTTAACTTTCAGATAGTCTGAGGAAAAAAGTGATGAGAAAAAAATTTGTCTTATTAGTGTTAACATTATTATTAGCTGCTACTTCTCAAAATGCAAGTTGGGCTGGAGAAATCCTAGAAAAAATTAAAGAAACAGGGATCATTACTGCAGGAACTCGTACAGATGCCATTCCTTTTGCATACATCAATGACGAGGGAGAATGGGTCGGCTATTCTATTGATGTTTTAGAGATTATTCGTCAAGATATCGAAAAAAAATTAGGCAAACCTATTAAATTGAAATTAGTAGAAGTCACTCCACAAAATCGTTTTGATAAAGTTAAAAATAGAGAAATTGATATCGAATGTGCCTCGTCTACCTTTACCTGGGAACGGGATGAAATTGTTGATTTTTCAGTCAGTTATTTTGCCAGTGGTACGAAAATTTTTAGAAAAAAAGGCAGTGATCTAGGCACAATTGATTCTTTAGCTGGGCGCAGAATTGGAGTTATTCCGAATACGACTAATGAACAAGCCATTAAATTACAACAACCGGCGGCTATTCTTGTTCCTATTAAAGATAGAAATGAAGGATTAGAAAAACTGAACAATGGGGAAATTGAAGCGATCGCAGGAGATGGAATTGTTTTACAGGGATTAAGATTAGAAAATGGTAATGCGGATAAGTTTGAAGTCGTTCCAGAGTTTCCTTATATGTATGAATCGTACGCTTGTATGATTCCTGAAGATGAGTCAGCTTGGCGAGGAATGGTAAATTATAGTTTGGTTAAGTTTATGGAAGGGATTATTAGTGATCAACCGCAACAAGTTCAAATGTATGAAAAATGGTTTGGAGAAGAAACAGGAGTAACTCCTTATTCAAGAGAAGCAATTAATGACTATTTTCAAGGAATTGTTGATGGTTATGAATGGATTCCTTTAATTAGTTATTAGATCAGGTGTTGTTTCTTGTTGGGAAGGAGGATCGCTAAACATAGAAATAAGTAGAAATAATAGGACATAAGTAGAACTATTTAACCACTTCCCTCTGTTTAAGGGGGTTTTTTTTCCTGATTTTTGGGACTGACATATCAAGTTTTATGAACTTATACTAAGACCAAGTTATAGAGTCCAGTTAGCAGAAAATGTAAGAAATTTAATGGAAACTGAGTTTGATATTGAGCAAAACGCTGCAACTTTAAGGAAGTTATTTCAGTCAACTTCCAATAATAAAGATTAGGTGGCCATTCTTAAAAATCTTGTCTAGATGGCAATTTGTATATTTAGTTTTTAATGCCCACCCTACAGAAAGAATTAAGAGGTAATTAATGATGCGTATTGCATATGTTTGTGCTGATTCTGGTGTTCCTATTTTTGGACAAAAAAGATGTTCTATTCATATTCAAGAAATTATTAGAGGGTTTTTAAAACAAGATCATCAAGTCCATTTATTTAGTCCTCGGTTTGGTTATGATAAACCCGATGATTTACAAACTGTAAAATTACATGAACTATTACCCATTCCTAACGTTGCCCAAGGGTTAAGAGAAAAAATTGCTTTATCCATGAATTCAGAAATAGACGCAGCGTTAGACTATGCAGAACCCTTTGATCTGGTGTATGAACGCTATTCTTTATGGAGTTATGGTGCAATGGAATATGCTAGAAAAAAAGGTATTCCTGGGATTTTAAAAGTCAATGCACCTTTAATTTTAGAACAACAAAAACGCCGTAGTTTAGTGCATTTTCAAGAAGCCGAAACCGTTGCCATCAAAGTATTTAATGCAGCGACAACTATTATTGCTGTATCTGATACAGTTAAAGATTATGTCAGTCAATATGTTAACAACCCTGACAAAATAAAAGTTATTCCCGACGGAGTGAATGCTGATCGGTTTCATCCTAAAAAGATCACCTCTCATGCTTATTTTACCGTTGGTTTTGTGGGATCATTAAAACCTTGGCATGGCTTACCTATTTTATTAGAAGCCTTTGAGCAATTTCATCATCATTATCCCCAAAGTAGACTATTAATTATCGGAAAAGAGCCTGAAAGCGATCGCCTACAAACCGAAATTAATCACAAAAATCTCAACTCAGCAGTACAATTAACCGAGGCCGTCCCTCCCTATGCTACTCCGTTTTTATTAGAACAAATGGATGTAGCGGTTGCCCCTTATCCACATCTAGATAAGTTTTATTTTTCCCCTCTAAAAGTCTATGAATATATGGCCGCAGGGTTGCCGGTTGTCGCTAGTGATATTGGGCAAATAAGCAACGTTATTAACCATGAAAACAACGGTTTATTGTGTCCCCCTGGAGATATTAACGCCTTATCAAAAGCCTTTGTCCGTTTAATGCGATCGCCTGAACTTCGTCACCAGTTAGGTACATCTGCCCGTCAAACCATCCTCGATCATTATACCTGGGATCAGGTGGTAGGGAAAATTTTGAAGTTAGCTAAAGAAGCAAACAAAACTTACCTAAACGTTGCGTAGTGAAAGGTCGAAATAAGTAATGACGACAACTAAATCATTAAAAAGTTATTAGAGACTTAAATGGTCGTCTTGTTGCGCTACCCAGAGCGCCTTACGAAGGCGCGGGGTCGCACCGCATTGCGAGGGGGAAAATCAATATTAACCTTTGAATCTCACTGAAAATACCCCGAAGCAATCTTCAAACAACCCACTATAGCACTACGCATTATCATTAGGACATTATAGAGATTCCTCGTTTCTAGGAATGACAGATACAGTAATGGTGGGCAAAAATTTGCCCACTTACAATATTTTATTCTGCTTCTCTCCAAAAAACAATGGAATTATCTAACGGAATTATCTCCGTCCCAGGATAATAGAATGAGAGGATTTTTTCGGCACTCCAGCCTAAATTAGCTAAATTATAAGACCCAAATTGACTGAGGCCAACCCCATGACCAAAACCACCCCCAACAAACGCATAACCGCTTAATTGATTTTGGCTATTATAGATAGGATCAAGATAAAAGAGGGTACTTCTCGGCGGACCAAAAGCACTACGAACCTCATTTTTTTGTAACTCAATCACCCCTTGATCCGTTTGAACATTCATGGTTAAAATACGTCCAGAATCAGAGCGTTCTGTGACTGCCATAGATTTAATGGTTTTGAAATTAGCTAAAGGATGTTTTCGTCTTTCTAAATATTTCTTTAAATCTTTTGTTAAACTATCTAAACTAGCTTGACGGTTCCAACGAAAAACATTACGACCACTTTCATTAAACCCTTGTTTTAAACTAATAAAATTACGAAACGCTTGTTCATTAGCTAAAGACTTTTGAGTGAGGTCCCAAACATTTTGAGGTGAGTCAATAACCGCTTTTAAATAAGGTCTTTCTTCCCCATTCCAAGCATCACTAAAACTAGCTGTGACCCCCCCTGTCGTCGAAGAATAAAGGGCATCCACTAACTCATTATTGTATGTTAAGACTAATCCTTTCGTCGCTGCGATCGCTTGATCGGCTTTGGGACTGGTTTCACTTAACCCATAATACACCTGACAATGAGTATTCGCACACAATTCGTAATCATCCGCTTTAAATCGGCGTAAATTACGCAACGCATAGGTTCTAGCAATAATAGTCTGTGCCTTAGCTGCATTTTGCGGTGCATTAGGTCCTATTTCGTGGGGAACAACCCCTCTTAAATAAGTTTCTAAAGGAACATCATTAACTAAGGTATAGGTTCCATAGGAATTCGGTTGTAACTTTAAACTCCCTCCATAACGTCGAGTTTTTTGTTGAGAATGACTGACTTGAATAGGATTTTTTCCGGGAATAATCTCTAAATAATCACTCTTATATTGTTTCCCTGCAATAGTAAAAGTTGCTTGAGACTTAGAGCTTAAAATCGCTGATTCTAAGTAAGGGTCATTATAACCTTTTTCTTGGAGATTTTTTAACAATAAACGGCGTAATAAAGGAGTTTCATAAACATCACGTTTAGCCCAGACTTGCCATCTCCCTGGTTGAGTGACTTCTGTTTTTATCCCTTTATCTTGCCATTTGTTGGCACTATCTTCTGCCGTTTCAAAGGTAGCATGGTCGCTCAAAACAATGTACTCTTTTAGCAAAGATTGGGGTAAGGATTCTTCAACAATATCAAGGGTGAGTTGGCTGGTGGTTAAGGTTTGGGTTTCTCCTTGGCTATCTTGAAACTTAACCGTTAAAGCGTCCCCATTGGTTGCACTAATGGACAACTTTTCTGCTTCTGTTTCCCCAAACCGTTGTACGATACCCACTTCTATATCAATATCTCTGGCCGTACCGGGTAAACCTAAGATTCCTCCCCACAAAAGCGGAAGGGAAAACAGGGTTAGAAATAAGTGTTTACCCCTAATGGGTCGAGTCGTCTTAGTCATTGGCATATTAATACATCGTTTTTTCGCATTATAAACCCCATAACCTTTAGGTGAGGGGCATGATGTTAAGATTTTTCTCTTCTTTGATTGTGTCCTATTTTTCCCTGTAATAGTTCCCCGTAAAATAACGTAGGTAAATCTATGTACGATAACGTACCGACAAAGCTTATATACATATATCACTATAGTTAATTGGGAAAAAACTCAATTTTTGAAATTTTCTAACATATTAAAGATAAATCCTAAAAAATAATTCTTTGCCACTGTAAAAAAACATATTTTTTCCGTCTGCTTCCCAACATTTCATTACCCTCAATTCATTTTGGAAGAATTCCTTATTCGTGTTACATCAAAATTTAGTTGAAAATCGGTTACTTCGTGCTTTACCTAGTTCAGACTATAAAAACTTAGCCCCTCATTTAACGTCTTTAGACTTAAGTGCCGGAACAATTCTCTATGAACCTAGACAAAAAATTAATTCGGCTTATTTTCCCTGTTCAGCCATGATTTCCATCGTTTCTATTCTGGAAAATGGTGCGACTACTGAAATTGGTTTAATTGGTAGAGAAGGAATGATTGGCTTACCAATTATCTTAGGAGGTCAGCATTATATTAATCAAGTTATTGTACAAATTTCGGGAACCGCTTTAAGGCTAGAAGGTTCTATTCTTGAGCAGGAGTTTCACAGAAGTCATAGCCTATCAAGATTATTATTATTATATATTCAAGCCCGATTAACCCAAGTTTCTCAAACTGCAGCCTGTAACGCTCAGCATAAGATACAACAACGTCTTGCTCGTTGGTTACTATCAGTTTATGACTGTACATTGTCCCCTGAAATTCCTTTAACCCAAGAATTTATCGCTAATATGTTAGGAACTAGGCGTTCTGGCGTTACTATTGCAGCCAATATACTACAAGAAGCTGAGTTAATTCGTTATAGTCGGGGAAAAATTACGATTCTTAATCACAAAGAATTAGAAGAGACTGCTTGTGAATGCTATCGTCTCATACAAGATGAATTTATCCGTTTACTAGATACCAAAAGAGGTTAATTTTCTTTTTTTTGTTGGAGTAATAAAGATGAAATTTATCCCTTTGATATATAAATTTTCAACAACTTTTAAAATTAGTAAATTTATGATTATATTAAATATTTTTCGTTGTTTTGTATCTAGACATTTTTAAATTATTGATTATTTCTATTATTATGTCAGAACAAAGTATTAATGTTACAGTAATTTTAGTTCAGCAAGAAATTAATAATTTTTTGGCGAAATATTCTAATGAGAATCCTCTTAAAATTATTTTTTCTTTTCCTAATTTTAAGCAAAAACTCCTTAATAAAATTTTGTCTCAAACTCCTAACCATTATTTAATGATTGAAACCCAGAAAACCTTAGTTCATCATAATGATGATATCAAGTATTCTTTAGAAAACAAAGAAAAAACCAAAATTTTGATCTCGATGAATATACATAAAATTTTGATAGAAAACTGTTATCAAGTAGGATAAATTTTAGTTAAAGAAAGAAGCAAAACTAATCTTTCATTAATTTGGGAAGATGAATAATAAATAATTACTCAAGTCTTGATAAAGTCATCAAACGATTAAATTGCTCATGAATAATATGATAACATTCACAAGCTCTTTCCTGTAAAGCTTTTCTATTCAAGATAGTTATTTGTCCCCTTCTATAACGAATAAGATTTAATGCTTGTAATTTTTGAGCCGTTTCTGTGACACTAGCTCGACGAACTCCTAACATCTTAGCCATAAATTTTTGTGTTAAAAATAAGTTATCATTTTCGACTCCATCATGAACTAATAATAACCAACGACAAAACCGTTTTTCAATAGAGTGATGGGATTTACAAACAGCAACTTGAGAGACTTGGTGTAATCGTGTTTCTGTATATAATAAGAGGATTTTTTGTAACGTTTCTCCCCGTTTAAATTCTTGTTTTAAAATATTTGCATTGAGTTTAAACGCTCCATCAGCTACTTGGACAACTGCTTGATTAATAGCATATCCTCCCCCTAAAATAACAGGAAGTCCTACCATTCCTTCACGACTAATTAAACCAATTTCAGTAGTAACATTATCTGTTAATTTTGCAACGATAGAAATCAGTGAATAATGAGGAAAATAGACCCATTCAATCAAAGTATTAGGTTCATAAAGAACTTGTCCCAGACCAAGATGGACAAATTCTAAATGAGGAGAAATACGCTGATATTCTCGTTCTGGTAAGGCAGCTAGTAAACGATTGTTAAAAGGAGAATATGAGATATTCATCAATAAAATTCTTAAGATACTGATTTGATCATTAATAACCAATTAATAAAACAATCAAAAATCATAGACAGGAATGTTAACCCCACAAATATCTCTCTGACTATCAATAAGAGTGTTTAACCTTAGTTAATTGTTCTTTAAACCTACGGGATATTATTTCACATCTTTGTCATAGTTCAAAGATCAAGCAATAAACGAATATTGCCATTATAATAAAGAGTTGGATGTTTAAAGTAATCTCAGAACCATGACCTCTACTCCACGCCACTACCACATCACGACTTTTGGCTGTCAGATGAATAAAGCTGATTCAGAACGCATGGCCGGTATTTTAGAAGACATGGGGTTTCAATGGTCTGAGGACCCGAATGGTGCTGATGTCATCCTCTATAATACCTGTACCATTCGGGATAATGCCGAACAAAAAGTTTATTCTTATCTAGGGAGACAGGCCAAACGGAAACACGAACACCCTGATTTAACTTTAGTGGTAGCTGGATGTGTGGCCCAGCAAGAAGGAGAACAAATCTTAAGACGAGTTCCAGAGTTAGATTTAGTCATGGGGCCCCAACACGCTAACCGTTTACAAGACTTATTAACCCAGGTTTTTGACGGAAATCAAGTGGTTGCCACTGAACCTATCCATATCGTAGAAGATATTACCAAACCCCGTCGAGATAGTACCGTGACTGCTTGGGTCAATATTATTTATGGTTGTAATGAACGCTGTAGTTATTGTGTGGTTCCTAACGTCAGAGGAGTCGAACAATCTCGAACTCCCGAAGCAATTTATGCTGAAATGGAATTATTAGGCAAACAAGGGTATAAAGAAATTACTTTGTTAGGGCAGAATATTGATGCTTATGGCCGAGATTTACCTGGAGTCACCGAAACCGGAAGACATGAACATACTTTAACAGATTTACTTTATCAAGTTCACGATATTCCTGGTATTGAAAGACTAAGATTTGCCACCAGTCATCCCCGTTATTTTACCGAACGATTAATTAAAGCCTGTCACGAATTACCTAAAGTTTGTGAACATTTTCATATTCCCTTTCAATCAGGAGATAATGACCTTTTAAAAGCCATGAAACGGGGTTACACTCACGAAAAATATCGCAAAATTATTGATAAAATTCGTCAATATATGCCCGATGCTTCTATTAGTGCAGATGCCATTGTTGGGTTTCCTGGAGAAACAGAAGAACAGTTTGAAAATACTTTAAAATTAGTGGATGATATTGGGTTTGATCAACTCAACACGGCCGCTTATTCCCCCCGTCCTGGAACCCCTGCAGCCCTTTGGGACAATCAATTAAGCGAAGAAATAAAAAGCGATCGCTTACAACGATTAAACCACTTAGTTGCCCAAAAAGCAGCCCAGCGATCGCAACGGTATTTAAACCGAATAGAAGAAGTATTAGTTGAAGATCAAAACCCTAAAGATAACAGTCAAGTTATGGGAAGAACTAGAGGGAATCGATTGACCTTTTTTAAGGGTCATATTGACCAATTAAAAGGACAATTAATTAAAGTAAAAATTACTGAAGTGCGTGCATTTAGCTTAACAGGAGAAGCCATTTAATTAATTAATAATTATTAATTGGTAAAATCCATATGATTTATACTTTTGCTTTGCGTTACACGCTGTAGCTCGTCGTTCTAACTGAGATCCTAACTTAAGCAACCTTGATCCGAACTTAAGCAACAATAGTCTCAAAAGTCCAAAGCGTCAAAACACTCTCTATGACTGAGCTTCAGCTATTTTTGTAGAGAAATGCTTAACTTCTGCCTTAAGTTCCTAAACTAAGGTTGTATCTTCTAGTAATAAGCCTCATTATTGTAGGTGGTTAGGGAACAACAGTGGAGCAGTTAGTTTAGTAGCCAAAAGGAAAATCCTTATTTGATTTGTCACCTATATTTCGGACAAATCAAGGAATTGAGTCACATTACCCCAAAGGAAAATGACTTGATTGTTAAGGATTGAACTTAAAGGCACTACTAACTGTTTTTTTATCAAAAATGTCATGCTAAATGCAGCAATAGTGGAATTAAGACGATAATATGGACACTTCGTGGTTTATATTTTGGTCGCCATTCATACCCATCTTATGAAAAAGTTAGGGATGAATGGTGACATAAGATAAAAAATCGCTTTTGATGCCAATTTCTTATCTTTTTGGTTTTATTTTTTCTCCATGAATAATGTAGGTTAACCCCTAGTAATAGAATCAACAGAAGCATCGCTTTCTATCGCATGAACATGGGATAAGTCACGATCCTCTTCTTCTCCTTGATGATGTTCAGCAAATGATCCTTCCGGTTCTCTGAGGATAAACCAGCATAAAAAGGCAACAATAATAGCCATCGTCCCCATTATCTGGAAAAACATACTATTAGCTTGGGAAATAATCGCCTCACTAGGGTTATTACCGCCTCCTAACCATTCCGGCAGGAGGCTAAAAATGGTCAAATAAGCCACTGCACCCACATTCCCGTAAGCCCCCACATTACCGGCAACTTGCCCCGTAATACGGCGTTTTACCAGAGGAACGATCGCAAAAGTAGATCCTTCTCCTGCTTGCACAAAGAATGAACAAGCCATCGTTAATAAAATAGCCCCCGGTAGCCACCAACTGCTCGTTACATTACCCAACATTAGATAACCAATACCCATACACAGGGTTAACACAGCCATTGTATTCTTGCGACTACCCAACTTATCAGAGATTAAACCCCCACCTGGACGAGAGGCTAAGTTCATAAATGCGTAACTAGAGGCGATCATTCCTGCTTGTGCTGGTGTTAAAGCAAATGTCCCTTCAAAGAACGCAGGAAGCATAGAAACGACCGCTAACTCTGATCCAAAGTTCACCACATAAGTTAATTCTAAGATAGCAACCTGAGAGAAACGATAGCGATCTTTTGCTGGATAATGCTTCTTACCGGTCATTAAGTCTTTATTCACCACCCAACAGTTATAAGCTTGGAAAAGATATAAGCCCAATAAACAAGCCCAAACAATATACATCGCATTATTACCGTAGAAACCAATACGGTTTAACCGCCAAGCTAATACCATGAGAATGCCGGATAACGGTGCATTCATCACCATTAAGAACCAAAAATCTTTTTTCGTAGTGACTTCAATCCCTCTGGCACTTTTAGGCTTACGGTAGACTTTTCCTGGGGGATGATCCTGAACGTTATTGTAGTATAAAAGTCCATACAGCGCAGCAATAATGCCTGTTCCAGCGATACAAAGTCGCCAATTGAGGAGGGGATCACCTGCGGGGGAAACTGCGCCAAAAGCGAACCATCCGCCGATGGTAGGCAGGGTAAAAGCAGCGGCCGCCGACCCAAAGTTCCCCCAACCGCCATAAATACCTTCAGCGAGTCCTATTTCTTTGGGGGGGAACCATTCTGCAACCATGCGAATACCAATGACAAAGCCGGCACCGACGATACCTAACATTAACCGTCCAATCACTAACTGGGTAAAGCTTTGTGCTGTTGCAAAGATTAAACAGGGAATCGCTGCATATATCAACAGCAATGTATAGGTAATTCTCGGCCCATAGCGGTCCAATAACATTCCAATGATAATCCGCGCAGGAACCGTTAAAGCTACGTTACAGATAGCTAAGGTTCTAATTTGACTAACTTCTAGCCCAAAATCAGCTTTTACCTGGGTTGCCAAGGGTGCAAGGTTAAACCAGACCACAAAGGATAAAAAGAAGGCAAACCAAGTCAGATGGAGAATTTTATATCTTCCACGAAAAGACCACATTTCTGCAAGCATTTTTGTTTTTTTCCTCTCGATATAGTTATTTTTGAAGGTTTTTGTAGGGGCTTAATAGTGTTAAGTCCCTGTTATTACCGCCGTTTTGCCCCGAAATTCTCAATTAAGAGTTCCGACAAAACAGGGAGTAAATCGTCGCAAGCAATACCTTTCTGCACACAAGTACCTAAATGAGCATCCTTACCCACTTTTCCACCCATATACAGGTCAACCCCTTCGACGGTTTTGCCATCTTTGCGAACTTTCGTCCCCATTAAGCCAATATCGGCCACTTGAGGTTGTCCACAGGAGTTGGGGCAACCTGTCCAATGAATACGCACGGTTTGGGGGAGTTCTAAGGCTTCATCGAGTTCCTTAGCCAAAGCTAACGCGCGGTTTTTCGTCTCCACCAGGGCAAAGTTGCAAAATTGCGACCCGGTACAAGAAACTAAGGCTCTTTGTAAGGGTTTTGGGCTAATACTAAACTTTTCTAAAATGGGTTCTTCTAGAAATGTCTCTAAGTTGTCGTCGGGAATATTGGGAATAATGACATTTTGCTCAACGGTAAGGCGAATTTGGCTATTTCCATAAACTTCAGCTATTCTGGCTAAGTCTAGCATATCCTCAGCGTATAAACGCCCAATGGGAATGTGCATCCCGACATAGTTTAAACCTGCTTGTTTTTGGGGGAAGACACCGATATGATCCCGTTTTTCCCAGTCAATTTCGTCTTTTTCAGCTTCTGGAGTTAATTTATAGCTCAATTCTGCTTCTACTGCTTCACGGAACTTATCTATGCCCCATTCGTCAATTAACCACATCAGGCGGGACTTTTGACGGTTTGCCCTTGAACCATGATCTCGAAATACGCTTAAAATGGCACGGCATAACCCCACAACAGCGTCTTCTGTGGGAGGAACCCAAGCATTCAGAGAAATGGCCGCATCGCAGCGTTTGGCAGAGAAAAAGCCACCAACGACCACATTAAACCCTAATTCATCGTCTTTATAAGCAGGAACGAAGGCAATATCATTAATTTCGGCGTGAACTGAGTTATCTCGTCCCCCTTCAATAGCAATATTGAACTTTCGGGGTAAGTTAGTAAAGTCATAATTACCTTCACCGTGGTTAGTAATCATGTTCTGTACTTTTTGGACTAACTCACGGGTGTCGATGAGTTCATCTGCATCTAAACCGGCCATGGGTGAACCCGTAATATTACGGACGTTATCCATCCCTGACTGCACAGATGTCATCTTAGCTGCGTCGAGACGGTTAAAGATGTCGGGGATATCTTCGAGACGAATACCCCTCAGTTGCAGGTTTTGTCGGGTGGTGATGTCGGCGTTTCCATCGTCTCCATATCGTTGTACAATATGACCAAGAACCCGCATTTGGTCACTGGTTAGGATACCATTCGGCATCCGCATCCTTAACATGAACTTGCCAGGGGTGACAGGACGGTAGAAAATGCCCACCCATTTGAGGCGATGTTCGAGATCGGTTTTGTCCATTGCTTCCCAACCGATACGGGCAAAGTGTTCTAATTCATCTTTTATAGCGAGTCCATCTTTTTCGGCCTTGATCTTTTCAAATTTGTTTAACTTTTCTTTGTTTTTTGATTGGGTACTTTGCACCACAGGGAAAACCCTCCATCTGGTCGAGTTGTACCTATTTAACCTCTACCCTTTGAGATATTTTGTAGCTAATGTAACAAAACGTTAGATATAATTCGTTTTTTGCATTTTTATGATTTATTTTTTGCATTTTAGTTACGTTTGATTACCTACGGGTAGGGATCAATGGCTGTTGATCCCTACAGGAATGGGTTTGAGGGTAAATTAAGTATTTATATACATATCAATTAATTTAAGTCGTCAAGGAAATAGATTTGATGAACTCATACAATTTCTTTCCAGTTGCTAGTAGTATCAATTGTCTGAACATAACTCATTTCGTGTTGATTAAAATCTTGAGCATTATTTTGTTGTTGTTCCAATAAATTGGCGGTTGCATCAGAAATGTCTCCTTGGCGTTTGGAGAGGCGATCGCTTAAAATCTCTAACGGTGCATAACAATATAAAATTGTCAAGGGAATGTTATCTTTTTTTGCTATTTCTATCACGGGTTCTCGCCATTGATGTCGATCAAATTTAGCGTCTAAAATTACGTTAAATCCTTCTTTTGCAATCATTTCACCTAGTTGTATTAAATTGTCATAAGTTTTTTGGTTCATTTCTTCACTATAAAGTTGACTGTCTCCTGTTTCGTCTAAGGAAATATTTCCTAGGTGTTTGCGTACAGCATCAGAGCGAATTAGAATAGCATTAATTTCTTGAGCAAGATATTTTGCTATTGTAGTTTTTCCTGATCCTGATAACCCTGACATCATGATAATTTTTCCTTGATGTTGTTGGGTATATTGCCAAGCTAAATGATAATAATTTTTGGCATCTTCTTGGGCTTTTTTATGTTCTTCATCGGAAATATTAGGATCATCAAGTACCATCGAATTAACTTTTGCTCTAACATAAGCTTGACGGGAAAGATAGACGGGTAATACTTGTAATCCTTGCCAATCTCCCGTATATTCTAAATAAGTATTGAGGAAAATATTACTAAAATCTTGACGGTTTCTGGCATCTAAGTCCATGACAGTAAATGCTACATCAAACATCACGTCAACGTAGCGAAATTCTTCATTAAATTCAATGCGATCAAATAGTTGTATTTTATTATTCCATAAACAAACATTTTTTAAGTGTAAGTCTCCGTGACATTCTCTGATTTTATCTTTTTTTTGTCGTTTTTTAAAATAGTCTTGTTTTTGTTCAAAATAGCGATCAGTAAAGTTTTTTGTTTCCTGATATTGTTTTTCTGTTTGAGCAATACTGATATATTTTTTAGTTCTTTCATAATTTTCATCAATAGATTTTTTGATGACTTCAATCTCACCAAAACTACGAATATAATCATTCGCTTGTGTATTTTTGTGAAAATTTGCCACTACTTTTCCTAAGTCTTCTAAATGATGTTTTTCTAGTTTTCTTCTTTGAAATAGATTGATAAATAAACAATTTTGAGGAAACTGATTCATCTTGAGAATATAATCTACAATTTTTCCTTGTCCTCCTATTTTTACTTGATTATTTTCTAACGTAATCGGTAAAACTTCTAAATAAATATCAGGAGCGATCGCTTGATTCATGCTCAACTCTTGGTTTAAAAAATGTTGACGTTTTTCAAGTGTTGAATAGTCCAAAAAGCCAAAATCAACAGGTTTTTTGATTTTATAAGCATACTTTCCTGTTAAAAAAATAGCTGACGCATGGGTTTGAACAACTTTAATTGAATCTTGTACAGTATGAGGATAACTATTCGGATTTTGGAGTTTTTTAATGAGGGTTGAAATATCCATAATTTTTTCTTAAGTAACTCTAATATAATCAGAAAAATTAAAGGTTTGAAGTTGTTTTAATTGTTCAGCAACTTCTCTAAAAATTGATAATAATTGTTTAAAAGTTCGATTAACAATTTCTAAAGCGATCGCTTCTCCAGAATGTCCACCAATACAAATTTGATTATCAACAACATTACTAATAAGAAGGGTACTACCCAAGTTAGGATGAACTAAGTCACAAAATAACGCATATAAATCATGAATTGATTGATCTTCTTTCATCCATTTTTGTAAACAAGTTAGTACATTAACCTGAGAATTTTTGAGAATATTTCCTGGTTTTAGATTATCTAATTCGTCAAAATAATCCACTAAAAAATCACCCCAGTCAAATCGATTTCCGCTCAAATGTTTTTCTAACCAAGGAATAATCGTCTCTACTTCTTCTGTGGTGACTTTGCCATCTTTTAAAGCTATTTTTACTAAAGGAAACATTTTGCTGGTGACATAGTATCTTAAAATAGCAGTATGTTCAATTAAGGATCTGCCAATAAGTCCATATAATAGATAATTTTCTTCGTTTAACGATTGAATTAGGGATTTACATAACATATAATATTTATTAAAATAGACTGTTAAAATAGCATCTAAATAATGATCGTATAAATGATGACTATCTTTATTAATAGGATTCCACATTAAAGTTTTTGTACTTTTATGGTGTAAAAATTCTGTTATTTCTTCAAAGCTTACCAAAGAATCAAGAAGATCAGAGACAATTTTTTCACGAATTTTTGTATTGAATTTAATCATAATTTAACTCATATTATAAATACTTTGGCAGAATGCGATCGCAAACAAATAAAGTTCCACTTCCCACACAAAAAGGAATGGTAATTAAGTTAATAAAAGGGATACCAATTAATAATAAACATATTAAAGCAAACCCTGCACTTGCTGGAAAACATTTCCAAACGAGGTTAACTTTTTTTCTAAACTTAAGTCGTCTTCTTTCTAATGCACCATCAAAAAAGTCTAAACAAATAATCGTTCCTGTGACTGTTAAACCCCCTACTGTAGAAATAATTGCACCAATAACAGGAAGAAAACTCAATAAAAAGATTGAGATAGCACAAGCTAAAATTAAGACTATTTTTTTAAGTTCAAATAAAATGGCTCGCCAAATATCTCGAACTATTCCCACTTCTATAATTTCTACTTTATTGGTTCTGATTTTCTCTATTTTTTCCGATAAGTTACCGTACCAAGGCGCAGCTAATAAAACCCCAAATTGAACTAAAAGAAACCCTGTTAAAATCAATAATAATAAGCTTAAAAGAATTCTAATCAACCAGCCTAAAAAAATAACAACATAATCTAAACTATTCAACCAAGTCGGAAGATCAGCTAATAGTAAATCAAGACGGTTAATGATACTATCGGTTAACAGTTGGGTAGCTTGCCAACCAAAGAAAAATAAACCAGCATAAAGAAAAATTCCGATAACAATATTAACTAAAATAGGAACAATAATATAAGATAACAGGCCAGGATTAGATTTAAACAATCCTAATAAACGAAAAGGGTAACTCATTCCTGAAAGAAAACCGAAACCTGTGAGAATTTGTAACATAATCACGCTTTATTTTGTTTCACAGGAGCATTATTATTTTACCATTAATATTACAGTAGGATGGGTTAGATGGCTAAAATTTCGGTTATCGCAGGAATATAATAATCTGTCGTAACCCACCATTTTATACCAGTTCTCAAAAATAGCTAAAGAGTCCGCCACGTCGCTATTGCTCCTCGCGGCTTCGGTTTTGGGGGATTTTTAGTTACAATCAAAGCTTACTATTTATAATACCCCTCGCAATGCGGTGCGACCCCGGCGATTAGTAATCGCCTAGGGAACGCGCACCAAGACAGACTCAGTAGATCACAAAGTCAGCTTGAGACAAGCGATCGCCACCAAAATTCATAAGTTTAAATTATGTAGCAGGAGAAGGGAGAGGTAAAATATCATTGATGGGAATATAAACATCTTTTACTGTGCCA
>NETF01000207.1 GCA_002172675.1 unicellular cyanobacterium SU3 | reverse complement strand
GTCTAACAACTGCGAGGTCTTTCTACCAATTTTAGCGGTTTTTAGCTGCACTAGCTGATCTTTTTTCCTCATCGAGTATAAGTGTAACCTTTTAATAATGAGGGTTTAGCTTTTATTCAGCAAACCCTATTTAATCTCAGTTATTCCCATCTTGTCAGTGATCCCATTCTTCACTATTAATGAAAACACTGACTTTACTATTTATGGGATAATTGCTTTGGGATTTTTGGGATCAATACTCTTCTTTTCGTTACTCAATCTTATTATTTTACCCTTTTGGCAAATAGTAAAAGCCATGATCTATTATGCTCTTACTGCGTGCTTCGAGCAACGGCAAGAGTAAATAATAAGCCTGAATCAGGTTTAGAGCAGTTTTCATATCGATAACGATTAAACTAAAAATTCTCCCTATCTTCCCACACTTCCCTGTTGCTGAGCTTGCCGAAGTACACTCCCCACCCTCACCTTAACTAGAATATTGATACACCCAATTAAAAACCGCTATTAAACGGAGTCTTTTGCAGCTTGTAACGCCATCTCCCTAAACGTTTTCTGAGAACTTTGTTGATGAGCTTTGCTTTTCGGTTGACGTTGAATATAACGACCATCGGTTTGTAATTCCCAAGCTTGACGATTATCAGATAACATCACCCCTAAAATTTCTTGTAATTCTTGAGCAATATTAGCATCTTCTACCGGCGTAACCGCTTCAACACGACGAGAAAGATTGCGCGTCATCCAGTCTGCACTACCAATATAAACTTCTTCTTCCCCTCCATTATGGAAGTAAAAAATTCGTGAATGTTCCAAGAAACGTCCGACAATACTAATTACATGAATATTTTCACTAACCCCCTCAACCCCAGGTTTTAAACAACAAATTCCCCGTATAATTAAATCGATTTTTACCCCTGCTTGGGAAGCTTGATAAAGGGTTTCAATGATTTGAGGATCAACTAAAGAATTCATTTTAGCGACAATACGACCACTGCCTCCATTGCGACAATGTTCTGCTTCTCTATTAATCATCGATACCATGCGATCGCGCATATTTACAGGGGCAACTAATAGTTTACGGTAAGACTTTTGACGGGAATATCCTGTTAAAAAGTTGAATAAATCTGTTAAATCTTCTCCTAATTCTTCTCGACAACTAAACAGTCCTAAATCAGTGTATAACTTAGCTGTTTTTGGGTTATAATTTCCTGTTCCAATATGTACATAACGACGAATTTTTTGACCTTCTCGGCGAACAATTAAAATAATTTTTGTATGGGTCTTTAATCCTACCAAACCATAGACCACATGAACCCCTGATTGTTCTAAACGACGGGCCCAAATAATATTATTTTCTTCATCAAATCTGGCTTTTAATTCGACCAGAGCGGCCACTTGTTTACCATTAGCAGCAGCAGCAATTAAAGCATTAACAATAGGAGAATCTCCTGACGTTCTATATAAGGTCATTTTGATGGTTAAAACATCGGGATCATAAGCTGCTTGAGTAATAAATTGTTGAACAGAAGAACTAAAGGTATGATAAGGATGATGAACTAAAATATCCCCTTGACGAATAATCGAAAAAATATCCTCCCCTTCCCTTTGAACTTTTCCTTCATCGTTATCATCAACTATCTTTTTTACTGATTGTAATGCTGGAGGAATCACTGCACTCCAAGGTTCATCTTTCAAGTCTGGACAAGGAAGGGACATAAAATAAAATAGGTCTTTTAATCCTAATAATCCCTCTATGTCATAGACATCAATCTCTTCTAAGTTTAAGTCTTCTATGAGTTGATTTCTAATCGGTTCGGGGGTACTGACATGAATTTCTAACCGTACCGCAGACTTACCAATATGTCGCTTTCTTAATTCTTGTTCGATAGCTAATAATAAGTCATCGGCTTCGTCTTCTTCTACGGATAAATCGGCATTTCTTGTCACTCGAAACGGATGACATTCTTGAACAATCATACCAGGAAATAAAGCCTCAAGATTATGGGCAATGACTTGTTCTAAAGGAACCCCAGTCCAAATAGCGGTTTGATCGTCTTCTTGATGTCTTAATTCTGGAGGAAGTGCCACAAAACGGGGTAATACCCCAGGAACTTTTACCCGTGCAAAATGTTCTTCGTTGGTTTCAGGATCACGGACTACCACTCCTAAGTTTAAACTAAGATTAGAAATGTAAGGAAAAGGGTGAGACGGATCAACCGCTAACGGGGTTAAAACCGGAAAAATATTATCATCAAAATATTGATGTAAATAAGTCCGTTGTTCTTGATCAAGGTCTACATAATTAATTAAATAAATTCCCTGATTAATTAATAAATTTCTTAAGGTATATTCAAAAAGATGATCTTGTTCTTTGACTAAAGGTCGCAGACGATCGCTAATCGCAATTAATTGTTCTAAAGGAGTCCGTCCATCGGCGGTTAACTTAGTTACTCCTGCTTCTACTTGTTGTTTTAATCCTGCTACCCTAACCATAAAAAATTCGTCTAGATTTGAGCTAAAAATAGCAACAAATTTAAGTCTTTCTAATAAAGGAGTTCGAGAGTCTAGGGCTTCATTTAAAACACGATAATTAAATTCTAACCAACTCAATTCTCGATTAATATAATACTGAGGATCTTTAATATCAATGTTGGTTTCTTTAGCTTTTGTCTGTGCCATAATTTTAGTGTTCTCCTAACTCATACACTCTTAAGATTTAGATTTCTTTAAAGCGGGTTTAAGGTATTAAGTTTATAATAATAGTAATTGCTCTCGATTTTAGCTTAAGTTATTATCGAGAGCGTTATTATTGGATTAAGAAAATCAGACCCCGTCGTTAACGGTAGAGTTTAACTATTTTTTCAAATTTTCCAAACCAGAAACCACTTTAGCCGAGTCAATGCGATCGCCTTGTTTAATGCCATCGACTACATCCATTCCGTCGGTGACTTCCCCAAAAACAGCATAGTCTCCATTGAGAAATTCTAAATCTGATAGGGCGAAATAAAATTGAGACGAAGCAGAATCCGGCATTCCAGAACGAGCCATGGCCACGGCTCCCCGTTCATGTTTCAGAACCACTGGTTGAGACATAGCGGTACGGTTTCCTTGTTGTCCGAGGGCTTTACTATAGGTGGGATTTTCGTCTCCTTCTAGCTTAATTTCTAGGGGAATACGTCTTTCTTGTTTCGTTTGGGGGTCAACAAAGCCACCCATTCCAGTTCCTTGAGGATCACCCCCTTGGGCCACAAACGGTTGAGGATCTTTGACCACACGATGGAAGGTTAACCCATCATAAAAACCCCTCTGAACTAAATCCACAAAATTTCCGGCTGTAATTGGGGCATTTTCTCCTTTAACTTCGATGGTAACAGGAGAACCATTAATGGTCATTTCAACCACAGCGTTACCCTCTAATCTGGGATAATTATCCATATTTAATTGACTCACTTGTTGATTTTCATTAGGATTGACTACAGTCTCAGAGTTACTATCGGCATTAGAACACCCACTTATCATGAAACCAGAGACTAAGATAAGACAGGCTAAAGTTGTTAACCAACGTTTTTTTAGGTTTCTCATAGATATCTTCAAGGTTAATATGTGTTTGAGGCTTCTTTGTACTCCCTAATATTAGTTGATGGGGTTAGGGAGGCGAATACAGAATTGAGAATATAGAATTCCGAGATTTCTTAATTGTCTCCCAAGTCCCCCAGTGTGTTTACAACCCTTCTAAGGGAACCCCTATGAAACTGGCTAATTCTGCCCCTTCATTTTCTAATTCTGAGAGGGACAGAGGTTGGCCGATACGGGTTAGGGGAACATCGCGTTTTTGTTTAACCTTTAAGTAGAGTTTCCGTTTGGTGTTTAATCCTTCTTGAATCTCAGCCTTAACGGCTTGGACATCTTCGAGGGGACAGGTGAATTCAACTTGGCGATTTTTCCCAGGAAACCCCCAACGAAAAATCTTAACTTGATTGGTTTGTTTATTGAATTCGTTATAACCTCCACCCACATTCAAGATAATCATTAACCATTGATAGGATGCCAAAAGAGACCCCGCTATCCCATAGAATAGTAAAGCGACTCCTTGAGGGATAAATTGAAGGGAAGAGGTATCGCTAACCAGGAGTATATTCGTGTGTAAATAACTCGAAAGTCCTGCTAAAAGAAAACCAATACCGCCAATGGTTGAAACGGTTGCCCACCAGTAATTACTGAAACGACGCGAACCAATTACGTCTTGACGAAAAATGAGGCGATCGCTTGTCATAGCCGTTGCCTTTGTCCGATTTTTCCTACAGATGATCGATCGCATTCTATCATTAAAAGGAAAGCTCAATCCTATGGGGTTGGCTGTTGGCTGTAATTGAAACAATTATTTTTATTATTTGTCCCATAGTAGTGATTAGGAGTGATCTTGGTCAATATTTATTTTTGTAACTATCACAGACTTTATCGTAACAACTGGGCATAATTAGATGTAACAGTCCTTAATCTTTAGTCCAAATATGTTTTCAGATACAGCAATTGAGCAATTTATTGTCAAACTTCGACTTCAAGCCATAATTGAGGGAATTGATGAAAAAGCTGCTTTGAGATATGCTTCGATAAGACTCCGTTTAGCAACAGGAGAGATTAGTGAATATGAATATTCTACTTTAATTGATGATATCGATCATATTTTCGGGAGTCCATCAACATCAAAAGACACTCAACCTTCTAGCCTTAATCATTGGATTGAAAAACAAATCTATGAACTTGAAACAATTTAGTTATTCTACAAAATAGTTTTTCAGGCAATCGATTGTAAACTGATAAAATATTAACAATCAATTTTCTTATTAATTATAGCAGTTCTCATACTTGTGAGGTATAAAAGTTGTACTTTGAAGCAGAAGGCAGGAAGCGGGTGGAAAATGTGCCTGTGTGCCTAATGAGTCCGAGAAACGCTATATATGAATAATTAATTGTATGACAAGAAGTTAATTATCTTTCTACAATTTCTCGATTAGCAATGAACAATTTTTGGAGTTGCTCTCGAATCACGATACTATCGATATCAGCAGTCGAAGCAATATTATTAATTTCTAAATTGGGATCAATCTGCTTCATCGGTTTAACTAAACCTTGACCACAACCAATTTGCCAAGCTTGTTTAATTCCTTGGTGTATTAGGGTTCTAGAAATCATTTCCCATCGAACTGGTTGACTAATTTGCTCAATCAAATTACGTTTGACCTGATTAATATTTAAACTCAAAGTACAGTCTACACTACAAAAAACAGGAACCCAAAAAGGTTGAAAATCAACGGAGTATAAAATCTCTTTGAATTCTTGGGCTGCCGTTTCTACTAATGGTGTATGAAAGGCTGCACTAACGGATAAAGGAATCACACGATCAACTGAAACTTGAGATAAAACAGAGGCGATCGCTTCAGATGTACCCGAAAGAAGGGCATAAGTTGAGTTATCATTCGCTAACCAAACATTAGGAGTATCAATCACCAGTTGTCTAAGTTTTTCAGGATCGAACCCTATTAAAGTCATCATAGAACCTTGGGGTAAACGAGACATGATTTCTGCCCGTTTTTTAATCAATTTTAAACCTGTTTCAAAATCGTAAGCTCCTGCAGCGTATAAAGCGACATATTCCCCAAAACTATAACCAGATACTAAGTTAGGTTGGTAGCCTGAACGCTTCAAAAAATCAACCAAAAGTGTCATAAAAACATAAAGACACGGTTGAGTGTACTGAGTATGAGATAATTGCTTGTCATCACTTTGCCATAACTTTGCAATAGACCAACCCAGAATAGATTCGGCTTGTTGCAATCTCCATTGCGTTAAGGGAAACTCTAATAGTTCTCGTCCCATTGCTAACTTTTGAGAACCCTGTCCTGGAAAAACCCAAACGGTGGGATTTTCCTTGTTTTGTAAAGAAGACAATAACATGATGTGAAATTTTTGTAAAAAAGTTGTAATTCCTAGATTCTTCTTAATTGTAAATATGAAAATTCTAAAGAGCCATCGTATATTCACTGACTTTTTTTAAAACTTGAGTAAATAAAAAAAAATCAGTATTTTTACTAAGTCATTGTGCTTATTTTTCAATTAATAACTAATTCTTACTACACATAAAATTTGTGAGTTCCGTAATAATACAGAAATGTGCGTAGAGAACAAAAAAACTATATTAAGAAAAAGTTAACAAATTTTTATTGTTTGGTGATTAAATCAACTGCAGTCATGAGGAATATACTGAGTCGTCAGCAAAATTAGTTGTACCGACTTCTTGTGTATCTTATAAATAAACTCAATAATCATAAAAAAACACTTCAAGATTACTCCGTTGTTGTATCGCGAAGTAATCTCTGAGTGTTAGTCAATTTTCGAGAAGTTCTTCCCCTCTTTAGGGGTAATTAGCAAGGTTTATACACTGAGAATCGGTGAATTCAAAATGGCTTCAGGGTCTAAAATAAAAAAAAGTTGTTTTTCTTGAGGGATACAGCCTTGTAAGTATGGAATTAAATCTGGTTTGACGGTATTAAAAGGAGATTCTATTTTTTCTTTAGAAAAACGCGTCACTCCCATCACCTTTTCTACTGCTAATGCTAATGCTTTTTTCCTTGAGTAAATAATAGCGATAGAATATTCCTGATTATCTAATTTAAGTGAAGATAAGTTTAGGAATTTTCCGAGATCCACCACCCAAAAAATTCGACTACGTTGATTTAATAATCCTAAAAAAAATGGAGGCATATTGGGCATAATAGTTAAACGACTAGAAGCAATAATCAATACTTCTTTTGTCATTGCCATAGGTAATAAAATTTGAGTTTGACTATCAATTTGCAGATGAAGATAAGGATCATTTACTGCTCTTTGATTAGATAATGCTTGAGTTTCTATCATAGAAATACTTTGAGACTCTATTTATGAATAATACAAAAGACTAAAATGAATAATTAACAATTTTAAAAGTTAAATAATTATTAATTATTCATTATTCATTATTGATGATTAATTATTCAACGGATCTAATCGCCTTCACTAATTCTTCTTTACTAAAGGGTTTTGTAACATAAACATCAGCCCCTTGTTTCATAGCCCACATTCGATCTAAGTCTTGATTTTTTGAGGTACAAACCACAATGGGTAAATTTTGAGTCTCAGGATTTTTGCGAATACTTCGACATAATTCTAAGCCATTCATACCAGGCATCACTAAGTCAGTAATAATCACATTGGGTTTATATTGATTAATTTTTTCTAGGGCATCTTTAGGATCACTTGTTGCTATGACAGTGTACCCACTATCTCGCAGATAATCACTGATTAACTCCATTTCAGATACTGTATCTTCTATGATTAAAACTTTAGACATTGGTAAATATCCTCAAAAAAATCGTGTAAATTTATGGGGTGAAAAATCTTCTTAATCTTAGAGTTCCCATAATTATTATGAAAATTGACACAGTTATCTTTGAAAAGTAGTTATTTTAATTTAACTTAAATAACGAAATACCATTTTTAATAAGTCTGACTGAGTAAAAGGTTTAGTTAAGTAATCTGAAGCCCCTGCGACTCTGGCTTTGGCACGATCAACTAAACCTCTGTTTCCAGTTACCATGATAATCGGGGTAGTTTTAAATAGGGGATGATTTCTAATGAGTTGGCAAAGATGGTACCCATCAATTCCTGGCATTCCTACATCTAATAAAATAATGTCAGGTTTAAATCTAATTATTTCTAATAAGGCTTTTTTAGAATCATCAATGGCGTGGATTACTAAATCTTGCTTGTCAAGAAAACGATTAATTTCACTCAAAATGGTTGGGCTATCATCCACACAGACTAATTTATATTGTTTGGTTTCATTACTATGATTGTGAAGATCAGCAAAGTGATCTTTTTTTATAGTCTTATTAGGGATTATCTGATCAGATTTTGTCTGAGCTACGATCTGGGGAAGTTGATCAAAAGGGGCTTGAGGATCATGAATAATAATGTTTTTACTTTGGATAAATTTGTAAATATATTGAGCAATTTTGATCTCATCTTTATTAGTCAAAACCGCTAATTGTCTAAAATTAAATCCTCTTAAAAGTTTACTAAATTTTTGAGTTTCTTCAGAAGATAATCCACTTGTTTTTTGATTATTACTAAAAAAATAAGGTCTTTGTTCAGGGGAAGTAATCAAAGGTGCTAAGGTTTGCCAACAGTTTAATCTTTGTTGACATTCAATTATCACATTTTTAAGATCCATCCTAACTAACTGATGCGAAAGTTCGGCATTCTTGATAAAGGTATAATCAGCATCAGTTAATAATAAAAATAATTCAATGACTTCTTTATTTAGAGATTTAACTAGGTTAGCTGCTTGATGATCTTCTAAATAATTTTCCCGAACTAACCAATGAATTGCTTGATATTCAAGGGGTGCATTATCTTTATCTTCTTTTTCATTTTCAAAATTTAATCTTGTCTGATTTCGTACTCCTGCTGTTAAAGAAGATACTGTATAACTTAAACGTCGTAAATGTCTTTCTAATCGTTCAAAAGAATCTAGGGAATGGTTAGCATAAACTAATCGTCCTTGAGCAACATAAATTCGCCACTTTACTGACTTATAAGATACCACTAAACATCCAGTTTTTTGAGCATGGCAAAGTTTCACTAATATATTCATGGGAGAAAATTTAGGTAACTCTTTAACTAAAACTGAGGATTCTTTTCGGTGGTTTTTGACATTCATAATATTCATAATAAAAGTTGCGACTCCATAAATCAATGAGTAGACTGTTGATGAAATTGCAAATAACTTTAAAATTTATTCGTAATTAACAATTCAAAAAGCTTTAAGAAATACTTTGGGTTTTAAATAATTAGGTTAATTTGCTTTTAGTTTAGTGATTTTTAACACTTCGGGTCTGCGGAAACTGAGCTTATCGAAGTTCAGTTTTAATACCGAGCAAAGCCGAGGTATTAAAGTTAGTATAGGAAATGAGTTTATAAAAAAACATCAAATATACTAATTTAGGATCTGACTTAATTTTACTCTCTTTAAGTAATAAAAACTTCTGTATTTATACTGATATTTTGTCGTTTCTTTACATAATGTTATCATTTTAATCTTAACTTTAATCAAAGGTCGTTTCTGTGAGTAAGATTACCAGTAAGAATTGATAAATATCACCCTTTTAGATGCAATAAAAAAAACGCTAGATATTAATCTCCCCACACTCCCCTATTGCTGAGCTTGCCGAAGTACACTCCCCACTCTCTGCCAAACTTCTGCTACAAATATACTATTGAGGATGTACCCTAAAAATAGTTGTCAAAAAACGCAAGGGATGTATGGTAAATAAAGGGACATCCCCTAATGTGATTGATTCAATAGGAAAGGAAACTTATGGCAAAACAGTTAAAACTCGTAGGAACAGGTGAAATTACTCCCACAGCGTTACACACAGAGATGCAACGTTCCTATCTTGAGTATGCCATGAGTGTGATTGTGGGACGGGCTCTGCCGGATGTTAGAGATGGACTCAAACCGGTTCATCGTCGTATTCTCTACGCCATGCACGAATTAGGGTTAACCCCCGATCGCCCGTTTCGGAAATGCGCCCGTGTGGTAGGGGATGTGTTGGGTAAATATCACCCCCACGGCGATCAGGCGGTGTATGATGCCTTAGTTCGGATGGTTCAGGATTTTTCAAGTCGTTATCCCCTGTTAGCTGGACACGGTAACTTTGGATCGGTGGATAACGATCCCCCTGCGGCCATGCGTTACACCGAGACCAGACTCTCTCCTATTGCTGATCAAGCCATGTTGACCGAGATCAGCGAAGCGATCGTTGATTTCAGTAGTAATTTTGATAATTCTCAACAAGAACCGGTTGTTTTACCAGCGCAACTCCCTAATTTACTTCTCAATGGTTGTACCGGAATTGCCGTAGGAATGGCCACTAATATTCCCCCCCACAACTTAGGGGAATTAGTCGATGGGTTAATCGCTTTAATTGATAATCCTGAGGTATCCGACGAAAAGTTATGGAAGATTATCCCTGGCCCTGATTTCCCGACAGGAGGGGAAATTATCCAAACTCAGGGCATAGACGACGCTTATCGCCACGGAAAAGGCATTATTCCGGTGCGTGGGGTGGTTCGTATTGAACGTATGGATGTGGGCAAAAAACGACGTAAGGAAAGAACGGCTATTATTGTCACAGAATTGCCCTATCAGGTAACAAAGTCTACTTGGATAGAAAAAATTGCCGATTTGGTCAACGGTGGTAGATTAGACGGCATTGCCGATATTAGGGATGAAAGCGATCGCAGTGGAATGCGGGTGGTGATCGAGTTAAAACGGGATGCTGTAGCGAAAACGGTTCTTAGGGAATTGTATAAAAAAACCGCCCTACAACAGAATTTTGGGGCAATTATGTTGGCTTTAGTCGATAACCAACCCCGTCAATTATCCCTGCGTCAATTATTAGAAGAATTCCTGAAATTTCGAGAACATACCTTAACCCGTCAATACACTTATGAGTTAGAAGAATGTCGTAATCGGTTACATCTTTTAGAAGGATTATTAATTGCTCTCGAAGATTTAGACCGCATGATTGATATTTTACGTCATGCTGCCGATGGAACCACCGCTAAAATACAGTTTCAACAAGAATTGAATTTGAGTGAGGCACAAGCGAATGGTATTTTAGCGATGCCGATGCGTCGTTTAACGGGGTTGGAACGACAAAAATTACAGGCAGAATATGATGAGTTAGCAGGGAGAATTAATGAGTTAGAAAACCTTTTAAATAATCGTCCTGAATTCTTAAAAGTCTTAAAAAAAGAACTGCGATCGCTTAAACGTAAATACGGCGATGAAAGACGCACTCGTATCGTGCAGCCGACTCCTCAAAAGAGTTCATCGAAAACAGCACAAACTGCTAAAAAACAAAGCAATTCTCAAAGCAAAGGAACAGAAACAATTGCTCAACCTTTTAGTCTGTTTACTCCCCAAACGCCTCCAAAAAATGCCATTCTAGAAATGACGTATCAAGGAACAATTTGCTGGCGATCACCTGATACTAAAATTCCTGATAATCATCTGCCAATTTATAGCGAACCGATTCAAGAAAGGGAGCAATTTGTGGTTATTACCGACATTGGTAAAGCTTATCCTGTCAATGTTGCCGATGTTCCTCCCATTGATATTCAACCCATTCCTTTACTGAGTTTATTATCCAAAGCCGCACAACGGGATAGTAAAAAAGTTGTTTCTCTTTTCTTCTTGTCAGATAATACGGACAATAAGGATTTATTATTATTGACAAATCAAGGAAAAATTAAACGTATTCAATTATCAGAATTAGAAGGATTAACTAATCGCGGGTTAGTATTAATTAAACTCAAAGAGCAAGATGGTTTAGAGTCGGTTTCCATCACAAAAGAAGGAGAAGAAGTTGCGATCGCCATGTCCAGTGGTCGAGTTTTACGGTTCCCTGTTGTTGATGAAGTGATTCCTATTATGGGTCGTAATGCTCAAGGAAATCAAGGGTTAAAATTACGCTACGGAGAAAGCATAGTCGGTTGTGTGACCCTTGATGATAATAAAATTGTTTTATTAGTCTCAAAATTGGGCTATGGTAAGCGATTAAATATAACAGGGTTACGCATGACAAAATTAGGAGATATTGGCACACAATCCTTACAATTTGTCCATAAACAGGATAGTTTATTAGGAATGATTAAGGTTGCAGATTCTAAGGATATTACCTTGCTAACTAACCAAAAGAAAACTCTGAATATAGTAGCCAAAGATGTAAAAATTTGGGGGAAAGATGGTCAAGGCGATCGCTTAGTTAAATTATCTAATCAAGAGGTAATTGATTATGTTATTTAAGCAAAAAACTGAAGTCTAAAATGGTCTAACAGATTTGAGCATCATAGAAATTGATTAAAAATCGTAAACTATCCCTGAAATTGTAGAAGAGAAAAACTTATAATAGTATTAAGCAATCGTATCTTCCTAACTTCTTTGAGGAGGGAATTGACAATGTTAGACCATTCTAATAATTATCTGACAATTTTATGTCATTATTTATTCTATTTGATTATAGTAGGATTACTTAGTTTTAGTCTCACCTACATTATCAACGATAAACAAAATAGTGGCATAAAAACCAATATGGATCAAACAAATAGTTTAATCCTAAAACAAGCGGAAAATGCACCGTAGTCTCTAGTTTACTGAATTATTAATTGTTAATTATTAATTATCAGGTAACTGTTTTTTCAAGGGGAGAATGTCTGCTTCTTTGCTTTCCCTAGCCACGCGAATTAATAAGGCTGCTAAGGTTAAACTAGCTAGGGTAGAACTTCCCCCATAACTCCACAAAGGAAAGGGTAAACCCGTCGTCGGTAAAGCCCCCGTAGCAACGCCAATGTTTAATAAAGCTTGGCCTACCATCATCACCATCACACCCATAGCAATTAAACGTTTTACCCGATGAAGACAGTTAAGAGCAACTCTTAAAGCAAAGGTTGTATAGGTAAATAATAATAATAGTAAAAGAATGCTACCAATAAAGCCAAATTCTTCGGCGTAGACTGAAAAAATAAAATCGGTGTATTGAATAGGAAGATAAAATAGTTTTTGTACAGACTGGCCATAACCCACGCCAAAGGTTCCCCCAGATCCTACCGCCATTAAACTTTGTACTAACTGATAACCATTACCCAAAGGATCGTCCCAAGGATCGAGAAAAGCTGTGATCCGTTTACGCTGATATTCCCGTAAACTAATGCTGACAAAAGCCGTTAATAAACCCCCTAATGCAGTGGTGGTTAAATACAGGGTAGGAATACCTGATGCTAGGGCAATTAACCATAAACTCATACCACATAAGGCAGTGGTACTTAAATTCGGTTGTAATAAAATACAAGCTAATATAACCCCAAAAATACCCACCCATTGCAGTCTCACTCGCCAAGGGTGACGGTCCCAAAAGCCAAAAATATAGGCACTTTGCAACACTAAAAAGGGTTTCATGAGTTCTGAGGGTTGGATCAAAACAGGTCCTAATTTAATCCAACGGGTAGCCCCATAAACTTCGTGGCCTAACCCTGGCACTAAAGTTGATAAAATTAATCCTAAGAGAAGAAAAATACACCAAGGGGCGAGTTTAATTAGGTATTGTAGAGGCGATCGCACAATTAAGTTAAACCCTTGTAATCCAATCCAGATCCAAATGATTTGACGCATAACATAATACCAACCGTTCCCAGTTTCTGCTAAAGCAACGGGATAAGAAGCAGAAAATAGGGCAATTAACCCTAGAGATAGCCAAAGGAAGGTTAACCAGCGTAAAAAGCGGGCTTCTCTAGACCAGTCTTCTACCGTCGGATCGAGAATGGGGATAAAGTACCTTAGCATTAATCGTTTTTGACTCTCAGATTTAAGATGACTCCGTAGCCTAGTGAGGTTAATAGTCTACTCCTATAGGATGTAAAAGCATCGTTAAGAGTTCCCTGAGAGTAATTGTACTTTTTGAAAATTCTTGCAACGGAACCGATTGCTCCACCATTGCTAAAGAATAGGAGGGAAAGAAATTTCAAAGGAGACCATCTCTCCAGAAAAACGACTAACAGTATATTCAAAAAAACTTTCATCAGAATCTTTTACTAAACTAATAGATATCAAGATAGGGCTGTTTTTTTTAATATTAAGATATTGACTATCTTCTCGGTTTGATAGACTTACTTCAACGATATTCTTAGTTCGATAAGGACTAATATTATATTGATTCTTCAATAATTTATAAATGGAATTCGTTTGATAGATTAAACTTGATAATTTAGGACATTTCCTTTCCACAAAATAGGAAGTGCTTAAGCATAAAGGCTTAATTTCATTATCATTAATTTCTTCCGTAGAAAAAAAAGCAGAACGAATAGTTTTTATTTTAAAAACATGATCATCTTTATCAATTTTAAGATTATTCGCAACACTTAAAGGGGCTGAAATTAATTTAGAACTAAGAATTTTTAAACAAGGTAAGTAGCCTATTTCTATAAGATTTTGTGTAAAATTAGATTGATCGTTAAGAGAATAGTTCAGTTTATTATCTTTAACAAAAGTACCACTACCTTGGCGACGATAAACCAAATCTTCTTCAATTAAAATATTTATCGCTTGACGAATCGTGGAACGATTAACTTTATATTTTTCGGCTAATTTTTTTTCAGAAGGTAATACTTCATTGGGTATATACTTTTTTTGATTAATATTACTAATTAAGATATCGGCTATTTTTTGATATAAGAAATATTTAGTTTTATGTTTCGTCAGTTATTGTGATTATTATAAGAACAACCATAAATCTTAACACCATTGACCCAGGTTTGCGTCACTTGGGGTAAATTATTAATCGTTTGTACTACAATTAAATCGGCTCTTTTTCCCAGAGAAATGTCACCGCGATCGCTTAATAAAAGTGCTTTTGCCGGATTAGCAGTCACAAGAGCGATCGCTTCTGGTAACGTTAAATGAGAGAGAGTTGGCAGACGAAAAGTTGCCATTAATAAGGTAGCAGGAGAATAATCAGAACATAAACAACTCGCAACATTATTAGTAATAGCTTCAATAGCTTTCATCGAACCACTTTGGCTTTTCCCTCTTAAAATATTCGGTGCGCCAAAAATAGTATGTAAATCCATTTCAATTGCTTTTTTGGCAGTGGGTAAATTAATCGGGAATTCACTTATAGTAATGCCTAAATTTGCCATAGTTTCTATTCTCTCTTGTGTATCATCATCATGAGAAGCAATCGCTACATTATGGAGATGAGCTTTAGTTACTAGAGTTTTTATTCGGTCTTGAGACCCTTGTGCATTATCTAATTTTTTCGCCACCATGACATCAGTTTCAGTCTCTGATTTTTTATAGGTATTTTTTAAATAATCCCGATACGCTTGTAAGTCTTTAAATTGTCCTTGTCCTGGAGTATGATCCATTAAAGAGAATAAATGAACAGAATCTTCTCCTAATAAGTCTAAGAGGATAGGTAAACTGGTAGGATCGGTAATTTCATAACGGCAATGAACCCGATTATCAACTAAGGCAAACGGTTGATATTGATGAATTCCTCGAACAATTTCTGCTGCCATTTTATTGTTTCTTACCCCTAACTCTTCATGAGCAAAAGAAATACTATGAAACGGTGTGGTAATGCCAGCGATCGCATTTTTTCTATCAATTTGAGCGATGGCAAAATCTAAGGGAAAAAATGTATTTGTCCTGGGTTCTATTTCTTTTTCTATGGCATCACAATGAGCATCAATCATCCCCGGCATTAAATATTGTCCCTGTAAATTAATTTCTTCTACATTAATTGGTGTATGAGGATTAATTGCTTGAATAACTCCATCTTCGATTAAAAGAGAAGCTGATTCTAATATTTGATCTTTGAGAATAATTTGAGCATTTGTAAAATAAGTTTTCATTGTTTTTAATTTCTAATAATTAAGTCGATAAATTAGGATAAACTAAGTTAATACTTTGCTTGTAATCTGACTATTTTCAGAGGATAAATAAACCTGAAAATCAGCCAATCTTTCAACTAAATCAGGATCATGAAGAATGATTAAAATTGCTGCCCCAGATGCTTTAATTCGTTCAATAATTTTAACAACTCTTTCTGCTGAAGTCTTATCTAAACTAGCTGTGGGTTCGTCTAAAAGTAAAAGACGGGGAGAAAAAATCATCCCTCTGGCAATATTTACCCGTTGTTTTTCTCCCCCTGAAAAGGTACTCGGAGACAAATTCCATAATCTTTCAGGTAGTTTAATTTCTGCTAAAAGATTTTTTGTTTTTTCTCTAGCTTCTTTTTGATCCATTCCTAAATCAAAAAGAGGTTTTGCTACGACATCTATGGTAGATTTTCTGGGTAAACAGTTCAGAAATTGAGTAACAAAACTAATATCAGTTTTACGTAAACTAAGCATTTCTTGTTCACTTACTTTTGTTAAATCTAGGCATTTTTTGTCTTTAGTATAGTAAAAAATAGACCCTTCGCTAGTTAAATAAGTCCCATAAACACATTTTAAAATGCTCGATTTTCCCACACCAGACTCTCCTGTTATTGCGGTGATTTTTCCAGAAAAAGCTTCAAGAAAAATATTGTGAGCCGAAGGAATAAATTTTTGTTGTTCATGGAGAAAAAAGCGTTTACTTAAATTCTCTATTTTTAAAATAAGGTTATTTCTCATAATTTATGATAACTAAAGAAATAAATTTAATAAAGAGCAGACGAAACTAATTGTTGAGTGTATCGATGTTGAGGATCTTCTAACACTTGATCCGTTAAACCCGATTCTACAATTCGACCTTGTTTCATAATTAAAGTTCGATCTGCTAACAATTTAATAACTCCTAAATCGTGAGAAACCACAATCATTGAAACATTTAATTGTTGTTGTAATTGTAGAATTAAATCAAGAATACGCGCTTGTACCGATAAATCTAATCCTGTTGTTACCTCGTCTAAAAGTAGTAAGGGGGGTTCGGTTGCTAAAGCGCAAGCAATTTGTACCCGTTGCTGCATTCCCCCAGAAAATTGCCCCGGTAATTGATCCATTCTTGCCATCGGAAATTCTGTGCGATCAAGTAATTCCTTCGCTTTCTGACGAATTTTTGCGTACTCAAAACAGTCATTCATCAATAATCTTTCAGCAATATTCCCACCAGCAGATACCCGAAAATTTAAGCCTAAATGGGGATTTTGATAAACCATGCCTAGTTTATTATTACGTAACCATCTTCCTTGAGCAGCATTGAGTTGAAATAGGTCATAAGTTTCCCCTTGAGCCGAAAAAATCCCTTTTCCAGAGGTAGGTTTTTCATCAAAATAAAGCATTTTAACCAGGGTTGATTTACCACTCCCAGACTCTCCCATAATGCCTAAAATTTCCCCTGGATAGAGATCAAAATTAAGGTTATAAGTGGCGACAATACTGCCACAATGGGGACAAATATTTCTGTTATATTCTGCTCCTGTAGATTTAATACAATGAGAGCAACCCTTACCATAAATTTTAGTTAATTCCCTAACTTCTAGTATTTTTTCCATAAGTTTTTAATTAGTTTAGATTTAATTGAGAGTTGCAATAGTCACTATCAGAACATTGATAGATTTTTTCCCCAGTTTTGTGTTGTAATTCATCTAAATAACTGTCTGTTGAACCACAACGACTACAAGCGCGTCTTTCTCCTTTTTTATCGGTAAAATCTTCAACTCGAAACCCCATATCTTTAAAGGTTAACGGTGCAGTTTGAGTATAAGGAGGAATAGCATAAATTTTCTTTTCTCTACCGGCTCCAAACAAATGTAAAACAGGGGAATTGTTTAATTTAGGCACATCAAACCGAGGAATAGGGGACGGATCAATGACATAATGATGGTTAACACTGGTAGGATAACGATGAGAAATGGTGATTTCCTTGAATTTAACGATGTCTTCGTAGAGTTTGACCCATAAACGCGCGTAATCTTTTTCCCCGTGCATAATTTTCCGTTTTTCCTCGTTCGCTTCAACGACAATTAAAGGATCGGGATAAGGTACTTGTAACACCAAAATTTGTCCTTTTTTCATCGGTATTTCAGGGATACGATGACGGGTTTGAATAATATCTGCTTCGACGGTTTTTTTGGTGAGATTGACTCCTGGACAAGTTTGAGCGACAAATTTACGAATATTGACAGCGTTAACTGAGTCATCGCTACCTTGATCAATCACTTTTAGAGTATCTCCTACACCTACCAACGATAGGGTTATTTGTAGCCCCCCTGTACCAAACCCCCTGGCCATCGGCATTTCCCTCGAAGCATAAGGCACTTGATACCCTGGAATAGACACCGCTTTGAGAAGACTGCGACGAATTTCTTTTTTAGCATATTCGTCAATAAACCCGAATTGATAACCGTAGTTTTTTGTGCTGTTTAAGGTTTCTGTTGTCATGGTTTGACTAAAGGGCTGTTGATAAACAAAATCGTAAGACGGTAGGTGGGCAAATCAGAGAGTTATTTCGACTACCCGTAAACTAGAGAACTTTGCCCACCCTACAAAGCTACAACTTTGATACACCTTTCTGTTGAGTTGTACGAAGGCGATCGAGATCGGATTGAAACGTGACATAATGAGGCATTTTGTAGTGAGACGCAAAACCCATAGATTGCACACCATCGATGTGTAATAGGACAAATTCGGGATCTTCTGAGGGGTTTTCGATGCCGTGGGTTTGTCCTTTCTGTAAAGCGCGATCTAAGATAGCCATAGCGATCGCTTTGACTTCGTTATGACCAAAACAGGCACCATACCCTAAGCCAAAGGTGGGTACACTCTCCTTATCTTTACTGTTATACATCGCTACAATTTCGCATTCGGTCATTAATACCTCTCCCACTTCTTGTAAGTCTCCGGTGATGGGATGGGGTAACATAACGGGTAAATAACCCACTCTCAACTCTGCTACGGTGGGGTGTACGTCACCATAACCCCTCATATTAGAATAGGCGATCGCTAAAATCGAACCGGTTTCTGCTCTGGCCATGGTTGCTAATGCTGCTGAGCGAGAAACCGGGAAAATTAAGGGTTCACGGGTAATATCAAAGGGTAATGTCGGTTTATTAGTAACAGGGGTTAATAAACCTTCTGTTCTTAAACTATCTAATACTTTGGGAAACGTAGTGGGTAAGTTTTCATCGGGGATATTTTTCAGCCAATGCTGTGCAAAATTACGAAATTCATCGGGGGATTCATTTAATAAATTAAAACGGAATAATCGCTGTAAATAATCAGAAGTTGGCCCTAACATTTGTCCCCCTGGAATTTCTTTAAAGGCAGCAGAAATACGACGAATTAATCTTAAGTTTTCTCCATGATGGACAGGGGTTTCTCCTAAACGGGGTTTAGTAGAACGATAAGCGCGAAGATAAAACGCTGCTTCGAGGATGTCTCCTGCACTTTGTTTAATGGCTAGAGAGGCTAATTCGGGATGATATAAACCCCCTTCTGATAAGACTCGACTGTGTAAGAAATGTAATTGATTTTCGATAGTATCGGAAGATAAAGGGGCATTTTTTTTGTCCTTTGTACGCAACATATCTAAGAGATTAATTGCTTCTGCGATCGCCTCTTCTCCTCCTTGTATGGCTACATAACCCATTGACGAATTCTCCAAATTATGAACATTAATGATTTAAAGAAATTATAATCGTGCGTGGTAAAGCTAACAATTGCTCAGCATCTACTAAAATTAAATCCACCCCTAAAGGAAAATTGCCATTCCATTGATTTCTCAGGGTAAACCAATGGGTGTCAAATCCTTGTAATAAGATGTTTTTACTATGAGGAATACCTGGCCCACTTAAGTGTAAGTTTATGTCTCCTTTTCCTAGAGATTTTCCTTGTAAAATAAGGGTTGTTCCCTTTTCTGGATTGCATAAATCCCCTATATTAATCTTAAAGTCATCTACAGGAGTAGAACTAGCATTTTTTACCACATATTGAGCCTTTTCTGTACTGTTTAAAAGACTTTGTAATAAAAGGCGATCGCTCTGTGAAATTAGATTATCTTCATCGTTCCAAGTAACAGTTTGATCCAAAATCGTAGATAGAATTGCTACTATAATTGAATCGGTTCCTATCTGTTCTTTTAAACTGACAACTTCACCAGGATAACTAAAACAATGGAGGAGTTGACGAAAAATCTTTTGTTGGGTTTGGGGTTGCCAAATAGAATTAATTTTCAGCATCGTTCTCCTCCTGACTTAACAAAGAAAAGTTTACTTTTGTTTTAGCTAACATTGCCCCCCTAATCTGATTTTCTTCTGCTCTTTTTTTCATACCCAATTCAATATAATGGGCGACTTTTTCCCACCCTTGAAGTTGATGAGCCATGACAGCATCACAAACTGCTAAAGCAACCGCTAAATTGTCAGAATCACCCATCACTTGGGCTGCCCCATCATAACTATCTCCTTGTTGATTAATAAGACTTAAGTAAGCATGAGAAATAGGAATTTCTCCAAGATAATAAGGTTCATGAAATACCCCATCTTGTAAGGTTAAAAGACTTAAGCCATTCTGCGGTAAAACCTTATATTTGATCTGCCAATTTTTGCTAATTTCTTGAGCTAAATTAGAGATAGTTTCTAAAGAATGAGCCGTTAAAGCTTTAACCCATAAAGAACGTTCATCAGTCATCATAAAACTTGTTTCCTTAGCCAAGTCGATAAATAGTCAATAGCAATAATTGTCATCAGAATAATCAGAATTAAAGTAGCAGATTTATCATAATCAAAAAATCGCAACGTTGTATTTAATTCTACACCAATACCGCCAGCCCCCACTAAACCTAATACCGTTGCCATACGAACATTCCGATCAAAAATATACAGAGTATAACCGATCGCCTCTCGTAAAATAGATGGCCAAGCAGCATACATAATTAACTGTAAAGTATTAGTTCCAGTGGCACTTACGCCCTCATAAACTCCTTTATCAACTCGTTCCATACTTTCGGCTAAAAATTTGCCTAAAAAACCCGTCGTATGAATTCCTAAAGCCAAAAAACCAGGGAGAGGTCCTAACCCTAATGCGACTACAAAAATCAAGGCTAAAACTAAATCCGGCATGGCACGAAAAAAGTTAAGAATTTCTCTGACGATTCGATAAATTAAGGGGTTAGGTGAGAGATTTTTAGCGGCTATGGGTGCCAAAAAAAAACTTAAACTAAGCGCTAAAACCGTCCCCCAAAGAGCAATAATCACTGTAGTGATCATTAACCAAATATATTTAGTTAACTCACTAAAATCTGGACGAGTATAACGACTTAAATATTCTGCCATATCTTCACCGCTACGGAAAAATTTCCCGAAGGGTAACTGTAAATAAACTAAACAAATAATCATTAAAAATAAAACGATGCCAAAGATGACAAAGACCCAGTTAAACGGTTTCGAGGGTAACTTAGACATGATCATATTTTCGATTAAATAATATAAGAACGCAATTGAGTTGATAAATGATCTAAAATAGTCACCATCAAATAAATTGCCAAAACAATTAAAATTAAACGACCATAATTAAATAAACGAATAGAAGAAATTAACTCATAACCAATTCCACCGGCACCGACAAAACCTAGTACCGTCGCTGAACGAATATTATTATCAAGAATATAAAGAGTTGTCCCAATAAAATCCGGCATTGCTTGAGGCAACATCGAAAAATGAACCGTTTGTAACCAATTTGCTCCCGTTGCTTCTACCCCTTCAATCATCCCCACATCAACCACTTCAATACTTTCAGCAAAGAATTTACCCATAAATCCCGTTGTCACAAACGTAAGGGCTAAAATACCAGGAAATGGACCTAAACCCAAAGCAGAAACAAACAGTAACGCCCAAACAATTTCAGGTAACGCTCTCATCAAACTAAGTAAGTTTCTGACACCATGAAAAACAATCGGTAAAGGACTACTATTTCTGGCTGCTAATATTCCTAGTGGTAAACTCAAACAAAAAGAAAACACTGTACTTAAAAAACCCATAGCAATCGTTTCGAGCATTTTATTGGTAAGGGTAGGCACATAACTCCATTCAGGAATTGTCAGTAAATTAGATACAAAAGCAAAGAAATTATCGATAGATTTAATGATAGTAATGGGATTAAATTCTACCAGGGGAGCCGTTACTAACAAAATGATGATAACGATGACAACAAAGACAATGCTCCCATGAGTCGGTAATCCATTTTTGGTGGGCCAATGTCTAGGCCACAGGGATATTTTCATGGTCTTGTTTGTGATAAATTGTCTCTAGAAGACTATTCTGGAGCAAATTAGCAGGTTGAGCATCAAAGATGACTTTGCCTTGTTTAATGCCAATAATGCGATCGGCAAACTGCATGGCTAAATTAACTTGGTGCAAACTGGCTAATACTGTTACCCCATCATTTTTACAGATGTTGAAAAGCAGTTCTAGAATCTCTATACTCGTGGCAGGATCTAAACTAGCCACTGGTTCATCAGCAATAATAATCTGGGGTTTTTGTACCAAAACACGAGCAATAGCGACCCGTTGTTGTTGTCCTCCCGATAAATCATTGGCCCTCTGCCAAGCTTTATCTGTCAATTCAACCCTTTCTAGGGCCCATTGGGCTAACTCATAATCTTGTTTGGTAAAAAGATAAAAAAGACTTTCCCACCAACGACGATAATAAGAACGTCCAATTAACACATTGGTCATGACATTGAGACGATTAACTAGGTTAAACTGTTGGAAAATCATCCCTACTTTAGCGCGAATATGACGCTGATTTTGTGGGGTTAACTTCCGTTTATCAATGAAAATCTCCCCTTGGGAGGGGGTTTCTAAGCCATTTACCATACGTAACAGCGTTGATTTTCCGGCACCTGAAGACCCCAGAATAACCGTAAACTCCCCTGGATGAATGGTTAAATCTGTTCTCTGAATTGCTTGAAAACCGTTGTTAAAAGTTTTCGTCACGCCTTTAAAGTTAATGGTAGTCATGAAAACAATACTTATTTAAGAATTTCCTCTTTTTGCAGACCTAACTCTTGCACAATATCCCGAATCACTTGATAGTCTTGGGCCGTGACTTCTTCATAACGGGCTAAGGTACCATAACCTGTCACTTTAATCTCATTATGAGCATTTAAAATAACTTCTTTTATCTGGGCTTTAATTTCGGGATCTAAATCACTACGGTAGGTTAACGGGGAACCCGGAATGGGATCAGAGGTTTCTAAAATACGTAAATCATTTCCTTTAATTAAACCCTTTTCTAACATCTTGTCATGAGTAATATCATTACTGCCGGCGGCTGCCACTGTCTTATTTTTCACGGCTAACTGTGCAGCATCGTGAGAACCAGCATAGGTAACTTTGCCAAAAAATTCTTCAGGCATTTCTCCTGTGGTTTTCTTTACCATATAACTCGGTACTAACGATCCTGAGGTAGAAGCCGGATCAACAAATGCCACATCGGCCCCTTTTAAATCAGCGATGGATTTAGCAGGAGAATCTCCAGGCACAAAAATCATACTTTGATAGGTAGAAGTGCCACTTTCTTTGACTCCTACGGCAAACGCCTCCGCTTCTGCTTCTTGTTCAGCTAAAACGTAGGAAAGCGGACCAAACCAAGCAATATCCACTCGATCGCGTTTCATTGCTTCAATGACACCTGCATAGTCAGTGGCTTGAAAGACTTTAACTGGCATTCCGATTTTTTCTTCTAAATGAGCGCGCATTGGCTCAAATTTAGCCAGCATTTCTTCGTTGTCTTCTGCGGGAATTAAACCCATAATAATTTCAGACTTAGCTGATGAAGAATTGTCTGAAGTTTGCGAGTTGTTAGCACATCCCCCGAATAAAGGCAATATTAGTAATGCCCCTAACAATAATTGACGACGTAACATAGATTTTCCCAGATTAAACTTGAATAAAAGATAATGCTCAGTTTTTGGATAGATTATCCATAGCTTAAGGAGGGAAATTTAAACCTCTTTTAATTTTGGAATAAATTTTGATTATCAATTTGTTCGGACAAGTTGACTAAGTTGTTGGTATTCTTTGCAAAAAGAACTTTCTTTAATAGTTAAACGTTGTCATATAAGGTAGTCCTTTGTTGATAGGGACGGTTTAAAGATGCGATCGCTTGTTGTAGGGTTTCGACTTCCATACAAGTTCCTCCCATCGCCCCTGCCATGGTGGTAATATGTTCTTCCATGAGGGTTCCGCCAATATCGTTACACCCCCATCGCAAGGCTTCCGTTGCACCGTTTAAGCCCAATTTTACCCAACTGGGTTGATGATTAGGTATCCATTTTCCTAGGAAAATTCGCGACACTGCGGTTAGTAATAAAGTATTTTTAAGACTGGGTTGATCTCGTTTGACGCGGTTTCGTAGGGCTAGAGGGGCATCTTTTCCCACAAAAGGTAAGATGATAAATTCTGTTATTCTGGCTGGATAATTGTTTTCAATGGCTGTTTTTTGTAAGTTTCTTAAATGACTTAAATGGTGTATTTGTTGTTCGCGGGTTTCTATATGTCCAGATAATAGGGTACTGGTAGTATATAATCCTAGGGAATGGGCTAAGCCAATAATCTCTAACCAGGTTTGAGTGTTGATTTTTTCAGGACAAATAATCCGTCTGACTTTATCGTCTAAAACTTCTGCTGCTGTTCCTGGCATTGACCCTAAACCAGCATTTTTCAAGCCTATAATTACCTCAGCATAACTGAGATTATCTTCCCTGGCAATAAATTGGATTTCTTGGGGAGAAAAAGCGTGTAGATGGAGGTGAGTAAAGGCTTGTTTTAGACTAATAATTAATTGTTGATAATATTGCAAAGAACTGCCTTGTATTTTGGCTTCGGGGTTTAAACCACCCTGCATACAAATTTCTGTCGCCCCTTTTTTTACTGCATCCGTTGCTTTTTCAATAATTTGCTCTGTATTTAGCCAAAATGCCCCCTCATCCCTTGCATCTCGTCGAAAGGCACAAAAATTACAATGTTGCTCACAAATGTTGGTAAAGTTTATATTACGATTAATAATATAAGTGACGGTGTTTCCTACTTGTTTTTGACGGAGTTTATCGGCAGTTTGACGAATTTCCTCAATTGTGCTTTCATCAGTTTGGGACAGAAGCACGATCCCATCGCTTTCTGATAATTCCCTGTCATTTTCTACGTATTCTAAAATCGTTTTTATTGTTTTTATTTGATTAACCATCGGAGGATAAAAACTCAAAATATAAATAAGTATTCTTAGATTATTATATCAAATATTTGGTTATTTTTAAAAGGTTAATTAATCGATGAAAATTTCAAGGAAAACCATTAATATCATTCTTTTAGTTGCGATCGCCTGTGCTGTCATTCTCAGAATTATTAATTTAAGCAGTCGAGAGTTTTGGTATGATGAGGTCTTATCTTTATTACTTTCCACTGGACAAAAAGCACGATATCAAACCCCTCAAGATGTGCCTGTTACTTTAGCTAATTATACCCGTTTATTAAGCCTTCCTGTTGAAAATAGTTTCTCTGATGTTCTTGTTACCTTTGAGAAGTTTCTTAAAGGATTAATGGCTGAACCCCATCCGTTTCTTTTCTTTTTAGAACAGCATTTTTGGTTAAGATTATGGGGAAATTCTCAAGCATCAGTAAGAAGTATTACTGTTTTATTTAGTTTGGCATCTTTAGGCTGTGCTTATGGTTTAGGTAGAAAATTATTAGGATTTCAAGGCGGTTTATTATTCGCTGCTTTATTAGGGTTAAATCCTTATTACCTTTTTCATTCATTAAACGTAAGGATGTATGGTTCATTGGTTTTTTGGGTTTTATTAAGTAGTTGGTCTTTGCTAGAATTAATTAGCTTAAATACTTCAGAAATCAATCAAAGTAATTCTAAACTATCTAAATTATTTTGGACAATATTATTGATTTTTTCTGCAGCATCGGGGTTTATGACATTTTACTATTTTGCTGTATTTTTCTTGGTATTTGCTGCTTTAGTTTTATATTTAGATCGACGAAGATGGTGGCAATATGCACTTTATTTAATGAGTAGTATTATTATTACCATTCCTTGGCTTTGGTGGGGAACAAGACAACAATTGAGAAATGCTGACTTAGGAAGATTCTCAAATAAAGGTGGGTTTTTAACTGCAATCGTTAGACATTTACAAGAATTTTTTGATGTTTTAGGAATTCATTTATTAGTAGGTGATTGGTCAAGTATTTTACCTAATTTTATCATAACTATTGTGGGCTTTTTATTTTTTATTGGTTTAATTTATTGTAGCTGGAGTTTATATAAAAATGAGCAAATTAAATTATTAAACATTGCTTTATTATTGGGTCTATTTCCTTTATTTTTAATGTTAATAGTTGATATTATTACAGGAAAATTTACCTTAGCCTTTGGATTTGGACGTTCTGTAATTTTTGTTTTACCTGGTTGTTTATTATTCTTAGTTATTTGGATAGAAAAAGCAGGTATAAAGTTTAAAAACTTTGCTATTATAAGCATTTTATTATTATATTTAGGGATTAATATTGCTGATTTTAGTTTACGTTCCCGTCAGATGTTTCATCAGGTAGCAGATATTATCAATCAACAACCCAATACACCTACTCTAATTATCATGAATTCTCAAGCTTGGGGTCATGTATTGAGATTAGCTTATTATCTTCCTACGAGTTCACCTATTAGTTTACTAGCGCAAAAATCTAATAATTTACCTTCTATTTTAGACCAAAATTTAAGTAAGAATTCTGAACAATACCAACGTATTTTATGGCTAGATAGTCAACGTCCAGTTTGGGGAAAACCCAGTACAGAAAAACAAAAAGAAGAGGTTAAAACTGTTTTAGATAATAGTTATAATTTACAAAGTTCTCAAAGATTAGTAGGAACTTGGGAATTAGATAATTTTGATTTGAATGTGTATGAAAAGAAAGGATGAACAGTGAATCGACAACAAAACCTCTATTCAACAAAAAAAGCGGTTAATGAATATGATAGATTGACCGCTTTTATTACTACCTCTATTTTAACTTGAGCAATTTTTTGCCAAGCTGTACTAGAACTGGCGACGACGACTCGCTAGACCAAGAGCACCTACAAATAATAAACTAATCATCATCCCTGGTTCAGGAACTGACTCTAGCCCTTGAGGATTAGGAATATTAGGAATAGTAGCCAGAGTTCCAGAGTAGTTAACGTTACCCGTATTGGTAAAAGCAAGACTCAGTTGTGCATTGGTAGGCTGAAAACCTGTTCCAGTGAGTATTCCTTCGTATGAGATATCGAGAGCATTGGACACAGCAGATGCACGGAAGAAGCTAGTACCGGTAAAAGTAGCAAGTCCCACAGCCGTGGTGAAGTCAACAGAGAAGGGGACAGGAATTGTTGTATCAAGAAGATTAGGCGTGATAGTGACTGGAGAACTAAGACTGACCAACAGAGGTGAAACAAAAAAATCATTAGGGATAGCTGGGCCACCCATATTATATGTAGGGTCAACGATATTGACGATATTGATATCAGGAAAGTCCAGAGTAATAGCTGAACCTAAGTTAGGTCCGGTAAAAGAGACACTTCCAACACCAGTAAAACCAATACTTCCAGCAACTTGCTGAGCCTGGGCAACGTTACCCAAAGAGAATGGGATAATCGAGGTGAACGCGACAGTAGTCAAAACGCTTGCAATACGAGCCATATGGATTTGATTAGGTATTTTTATGTAGGTACAACATACTTTAAGATACCATTATAGACAACATTATTTAAACTTAAAAGAAATTGAATAAAAAAATCCATAGAAACACTATGGAAAAACATTTCAATAACTGCTCTTGACAAATAATATTTAAAGTAAATTGGACGACACTCATATTTTTTCAACAGTAGGGTAGACAACGTCTACCCTAGATGATCTTATACTTTAGCCTCTTCTTTAACTAATTTCTCCCACCCTAATTCCTTGAGGTTATTATTACGACGCAGGGGACGAGTTGCTAACTCTAATATATCCCTTGCATTGGTAAATCCGTGAATTTGTGCAAAGGTAAATTCAACAGACCATTTAGTATTGATTCCTCTTGCTTCTAGGGGGTTAGCGTGGGCCATTCCTGTGATAACGAGGTCAGGTTTTAACTCATAAATACGTTGAATTTGATTATAATTGTCAGGTTTCTCAACAATTTTAGGAACAGGGACACCCATTTCATTACAGGTTTTTTCGAGGAAATCTAATTCCGCTTTTTGGTATCTTTTATCCATGTAAGGAATCCCAATTTCAGGACAAGTCATCCCACAACGAATGAGGAAACGGGCTAAAGAAATCTCTAATAAATTATCACCCATGAAGAAAACAGACTTACCGCGAATGAGTTTAATATACTCTTCTAAACTCTCCCAAATTTTTCCTTCTCTTTCTTCTAATCCCTGGGGTTCAATATTGAAAACAGAGCATATTTTTTCTATCCATGCGCGTGTACCATCAGGACCAATAGGAAAAGGTGCGCCAATTAATTTACACTTACGACGACGCATTAAAGTCGTAGCAGTTCGTGATAAAAATGGATTAACCCCACTCACATAATAACCTTCATCAATTACAGGTAATTCTGTATAACGCTTTGAAGGCAACCATCCCGAAATTTTTACCCCTTGTTTCTTCAATTCTAGGGTTAAATTGGTAACAACGGGGTCAGGTAAAGAACCAAATAAAACTAAAGGAGGATGGTCTTTATATTCGGATTCTTCTTGACTAATATCTTCTTTCTTTCTGCCGAAGTTCAATAGTTTATGAATGGCATTTCTTTCTTCTTTTTCTTCCTCTTCTTTGACACTTTTAGGACATTTATGCGCCATAGCAGCTAAGACAGTATCTTCCCCTTGAGTAAAGGCATAATCTAAGCCATTTGCTCTTGCTGTAACGATAGGAATACCGATTTCAGACTCTAACTTAGGGGCTAATCCTTCTAAGTCCATTTTAATAATTTCGGTGGTACAAGTACCAATCCAAACAATTACACTAGGGTTGCGATCGCGTTTTATTTGTAAACACAATCTTTTTAGTTCTTCATAATCTTTTAATTGAGCAGAAATGTCGCCTTCTTCTAATTCTGCCATTGCATAACGGGGTTCAGCAAAAATCATCACTCCCATAGCATTTTGTAGGAAGTAACCACAGGTTTTTGTACCAATCACTAAGAAGAAACTATCTTCAATTTTTTGGTATAACCAAGCAACACAACTAATAGGACAAAAAGTGTGATAATTGCCGGTTTCGCATTCAAATTGTAGGGATGTTGATTCTTGTGCCAGTGTCATAATTTAGAGTTCTCCTTTACTTAATTGTTGTCTAATTCGTTCAATTTCGTCTATTTCTGATGAGTTAAATTTTGGATTTTTGGCTCTTTCTTCTGGCCTTTCTTTGAGTTTTTCATCTAAAGCTAGATAATCTATACTTAAGACTCGAAGTATACTACGAGGATCTTGATTAAGTTCAGAAAAAAGCTCTAAAAACTCTTTAACTTTTGGTTTTATTGCGGTTATTACACCCAAGACTACATAAGCTAATGTTTCAGAATCTACATATTGATTATATCCATTAGTATGCTTTGGAAGTATTCTTATAATCCAAGAACAGTTAACTTCATAATAGTCCAGCCATTTATCATTAAGAGTTGCCTTTAATTTCTCAAACTCACTCATTATCATCAGAAGTCTCCTTAATTAACAAGAGTCACTATTTTTTAGTATTCCCTTGTTAAATGAAATTCATGTCATTTATTTACCTCCTTTCATATTTTTAAGTTATCCTGTTTGTAATTGTTTTCTAATGCTTTCAAGTTCATCCGTATCCGAAGAATTTAACTGGGTTGATTTTGCTTTTTCTTCTTCACGGTTGTTTAGTTCAGTTTCAGGGTCAAAATTTAATCCTAAAACGTCTACAAATTTGTCAAAATCAGGGTTAAGCTCACAAAAAGGTGGCATCCAATAAGCTAACTCTGGTTCTAAAGCTGTAATAACACCTAAAATGATACTAGCGGAAGGTCGTTGACCATTATTAGGAATTTGTTTCCACAAATTTCTAGAGTCCATTAAAGGTTTAATCCAACAACGGTTAACTTGATAATAATCTAACCATTTATCAGGTAAACTTGCTTTAATTTGTTCAAACGTCATCATGAATTTTATCCTAATCACAAAAGTTACTATAATTAGTGTTCCCTTGTTAGATAAAATTCTAACCCGTAGGTTGGGTTTCGTTCCTCAACCCAACACCAACGAACTAGAGAGATTGCTTCGGGGTATTTTCAATAAAAGTCAAAGCTTACTGTTTATACTATCCCTCGCAATGACGACTTAAGTCTCTAACAACTTTCAAGATTTGGTATTATTTTGTTGGGTTACGCTGTCGCTAACCCAACCTACTTTTTACACCATCATTAGGTCTAATTCATCTTCTTCTGTTTGTTTAGGAGCTTGAGGATTAAGATAGAAATCAGATAATAAAGTGAATAATTCTCTATCTTGAGCATCATTAGGAACAACACCCTCCGGCATCGCTAATAATTGGTCAGCAATGTTTAAATAATAATTGCAAACATAGTCAAGAGAAGCGTCATTTTCTGTCATTTCAAACAAGGTTTTACCCTTAACCCGTGATACCCGAATATCCTCAATTAACGGTAAAATTTCTAACACCGGCATGGGAACTGCTTCTACATATTTATCAATTAAATCACGCTTAGAAGTCCGATTACCAATTAACCCGGCTAACCGTAACGGATGGGTTCTTGCTTTCTCTCTCACTGAAGCAGCAATGCGGTTAGCCGCAAACAACGCATCAAACCCGTTATCCGTGACAATTAAACAATAGTCAGCATAGTTTAGGGGTGCAGCAAACCCACCACAAACAACGTCCCCTAATACGTCAAATAGGATGACATCGTACTCATCAAACGCATTGAGTTCTTTAAGGAGTTTAACAGTTTCTCCGACAACATAACCACCACAACCAGCACCGGCAGGAGGTCCCCCTGCTTCTACACAGTCAACCCCTGCATATCCTTTGTAGATAACGTCTTCGGGCCAAATATCTTCGTAGTGAAAGTCTTTTTCTTGTAGGGTGTCGATGATGGTAGGAATGAGAAACCCAGTTAGAGTAAATGTACTATCATGTTTAGGATCACAACCAATCTGTAGTACCTTTTTACCCCGTTTAGCTAATGCGGTAGAGATATTGCAACTGGTGGTTGATTTTCCGATTCCACCTTTTCCGTAAACTGCGAGTGTTAAAGTCAAGGGTTTTGTCTCCTTTGTGATCAAATATAAAGCTTGTTATTACTGCGTTGTGACGACAGCAAGGTTGTCAATCTCATTACTCGCATTATGAAACAAGTGGCCAAGAATTCCAAGGGGTGTTAAAGATAAACTAGGTATAAATTTTAAGTAAAGCTACGAATATAAAAGAAAAATTTATTTAAAACCTGTCAGAAGATTTTTTAAACCTAAAAAAAGTCACTTAATTATTTTTTGTGTTCCGCATTTAGATAAATAGGAACAATATAAAAAATTTGCGATGTAAGCGATCGCTCATGGTAAGGTTGAAACCCCAAAAACTATCATTATATAAGGCTTACAAGGATTTACTATTGGGATAGTGTTATAGTAAAAAGCAGTAAAAAATTAAGTGATGTAACAAAAAAGGGTGATTTTCCCTGAGTTAAGGGACTAAAAATGGTATCAGAAAGAATTTTATAAAGAATAGTTACAATGTAAACTTTCGTTGCAAACAGACGATAATAGGAAATTTTGGGAAACAGTCTATAATATCAATTAAGTGAAGTTATAAAGCTATTAAGCATCACCGATCAAAAGATAATGCCAACTATTCAACCGAATATTACTGAAAATAGAGTTATCTTAAATCATATTACTTGGGAAACGTTTAATCAGATTCTTAAAGAAATAGGAGATAAAAGAATAATTCGTTTAGCTTATGATAAAGGAATTGTTGAAATTATGACTCCTTTTGGACAACATGAATATAGTAATCGTTTTATTGACAATTTAATTTTAGTAATTGCTCTAGAACTTGATTTGGATATTAAAACAATGGGATCATTGACCTTAAAAAAAGAAATGGTTAAAAAAGGAGTTGAACCTGACTCTTGTTATTATTTAAACAATGAACCTTTAGTTAGACATAAACAAGATATCAGACTGGATATTGATCCACCCCCTGATTTAGTGTTAGAAATTGATATGAGTAATAGTTCTCTAAATAAGTTACCGATTTATGCTGCTTTAGGGGTTCCTGAAATTTGGCGATATGATGGTAATCAGTTAATTGTTTTTATTTTAAATAATTATAATTATATTCAATCTGATTCTAGTTTAACTTTTTCCTGGTTGAAAATAGCTGATCTTTTACCTTTGGTTCTACCGAACTTGTCATGTAAATTACAAAAATAAAAACGTATTTTTAAAAGTATAAAGACAAGAGAATAATAAGTAAAAGCTTTATGTAGGTTGCTTTTAAGGAGATTTGATGCTTAAATAGGT
>NETF01000206.1 GCA_002172675.1 unicellular cyanobacterium SU3 | reverse complement strand
ATTTAACGATGAGGAACTTCACTTACATCATATTAAACCCAGAAAAGATGGCGGTACAGATGACATCAGAAACTTAAGATGGCTTCATAAGAACTGTCATTACCAAGTTCACTACGGGTAACATGGCTTGAGCCGGATGCTTGGAAACCTGCACGTCCGGTTCTTAGGGGGGAAAGGGGTTGTGAAACCCCCGACCTACCCGACTGGCTCAGAATCAGACTTTTTTGAGAACTGTCGCAATAATTTTTTAAGCTAGTTCTTTTTCTTCCATAAATGCAACAAATTGTTTCACTAACTTGACATTTCGCCAACCTTTTTCGGCTTCTTCGGTGATAATTTTTAAAGCTTCTTGGGAACTATAAGCTTGTTTATAAGGTCTTTGACTGGTTAATGCTTCGTAGATATCTAAAATTTGAAAAATTTGTGCTAATTTGGGGATACTTTCGCCAATTAAACCATCAGGATAACCACTACCATCCCACCGTTCATGATGATGACGTATTATTTGAGCAATACCGCGACGATTTTGCATGGGTTTACAAATTTCTTCCCCAATTAAAACATGATTTTTGATTAATTCTCTTTCTTCTTCGTTTAATTTTCCTTGCTTCATCATCACAGCATCAGGGATAGCCACGGTACCAATATCATGAAGATGAGAGGCTAAAATTAGATCACTAATTTCTACAGTATTTAAGTTTAAGTATTGTCCAAATCCTTGGGCTAATTGATCAAATCTAATTCCTGACTTTTCTTCGGGAGAATATCGTTTTTCTATCGCTTGAGAAATCAAAAATAAGACTTGTTGTATCTGATCTAGCCATTCATAAAGCCGTTTTCTTTGTACTAAAAGTTCTACTTCAGGTAATAATACAATACTTTCTAAAGGTTTACTCATGAAAGCATCTGCCATCACCCCTTGGCTTTTGATACGGGATTGATTATCATCAGCAACACTCATTAAAATAATAGGAATAGAGCGAGTATCTTGGCTTGCTTTTAATGTTCGACAGACCTCAAAGCCATTATAATTAGGCATTTTAATATCCATCAAAATAAGATCAGGAGATACTGTTTTTACTGTAGCAAAGATATCGGAAACTCCATCATGTTCTATAACATAATAACCATTGACACTTAACAGATCCACGGCCATTACGCGACTGAAAGGGTGATCATCTACCACTAAGATTTTTGCAGGTTCGGAACTTCCAAAAATATCCACGCTTGCTAAGGTTACGTTTTTATCTTTTGATTATACCAAATTGACAGCAAAAAGCTATTTTATTTTAAGAATGCCGGCTAAAATTTGTCCTAAAGCAATTCCTCCATCATTGGGGGGTACATTATGATGCCAAAAAGGGGTAAATTTCTCTTGTTTTAAGCGTAAAATTGTTTTTTCTGTTAAGTATTTATTCTGAAAGCATCCTCCTGTTAAAACAATATTTTTCTTTTGACTTTTTTGAGCAATATTAATAATAATTTCAACTAAGGTATTATGAAATTTAGCAGCAATTTTTTGATGGGATATTTGATTGAAAGTATCTTCTATAACACTGTGGATCATTAACTCCCAATCAATGACTAATGGATAGACTGAATCTTTAATATTATAAGGATAACTTTCGTCTGTTTCTAAGTTATTAATTGCATATTCTAAGGCCATTGCGCCATGTCCTTCAAAGGTTACATTTTGACAAATTCCGATCATAGCTGCTACACCATCAAATAATCTTCCTACACTAGAGGTTAACGGTGTATTCAGCTTACGAGATAACATTTGTTTAACTAGGTTTAATTCTTTGGCTGAAATTGTTTCTAAAAAAGGCAATTTTTTATGATAATCTTCTTGGAAAACTTCAGATAATAGAGATAATGCAATTCTTCTCGGATCTTTAACAGCTTGTTCCCCTCCTGGTAATTTGAAGGGACGGAAATGGGCGATTCTTTCGTATTTATTACCTGTAACTAAGAGAAATTCTCCCCCCCAAATTGTCTGATCCTTACCGTATCCTGTCCCGTCCCAAGCAACTCCTAAAACAGGAGGATTTAAGTTATTATTGGCTAAACAAGAAAGAACATGAGCATGATGATGTTGAACAGTTATTAAGGGGAGATTTTGAGATTTTGCATATTGACTTGATACATAGTCAGGATGAGCATCACAAACAATTTTTTCTGGTTCAAAATTATATAAATCTTTTAAACTGTCCATGATTTGATGAAATGATTTTAAAGCTTCTACTGTACTTAAATCTCCAATATGTTGACTAATAAAGACTTGATTGTTTTTGAGAATAGCAACCGTATTTTTTAAGTGTCCACCGACAGCTAAAATATTAGGAACAGAATTAGAATTTATATTGTTATTAATTTGTACAGGAAAAGGTGCATAACCTCTCGCACGACGAATAATCATTTCTCTTTCTGCCATTACCCTAACTACAGAATCATCAACAGGACGAATAATAGGACGATTATGGACTAAAAATAAGTCGGCAATGTTTTCTAATCTATATAAAGCTTCTTGTTCATCAATACAGAGAGGTTCACTAGCAATGTTACCACTGGTTGCTACTATAGGAAAATTAATTTTATGAAGTAATAAATGATGTAATGGCGTAGAAGGTAACATAACTCCTAAATAGGGATTATCAGGAGCAATATTCGGACTTAAGCTTTGATTATTTTGACGTTTTAAGAGAACAATAGGAGCTTGAGGAGATGTTAATAAACTTTCTTCTAGATCATTAACTTGACAATCAATTTTAATGGCTTCTAATGAAGCATACATCACAGCAAATGGTTTATGAGGTCGATGTTTACGCTGTCTTAATTGTTTAATTGCGTTTGTATTTCTCGAATCAACAATTAATTGAAAACCTCCTAATCCTTTCAAGGCTAAAATTTTACCCTCTTTTAAAGCATCAATAGTTAAAGTTAAAGCATCATTTTCGTGAGCTAATATTTCACCTTTTTGATTCCATAATTGTAACTTTGGACCACAAACAGGACAAGCATTGGGTTGGGCATGAAACCGTCGATCCAGGGGATTTTCATATTCGGTTTGACAACATTTACACATGATAAAATGTTTCATAGTTGTGTGAGAGCGATCGTAAGGTAGTTCCTCAATAATGGTATAACGGGGTCCACAATTGGTACAGTTAGTAAACGGATATAAATAGCGTCGATTATTAGGATCAAAAATCTCTTGTAAACAATCAGAACAAGTGGATAAATCAGGTAAAACGATCGCTGTCTTTTCCCCACTACTACTATGACGAATTTCAAAATTACTATAGTGAACAGGGTCTAACCAAGTGGTTTCTAAAGCATTAATAGAGGAGAGAGTCGGCTTTTCTTGAGGGATTCTTGCTAAGAACTGCTCTAAAATTCTTTCATTTCCTTCCACTTCAATAAACACTCCTGATGCAGAATTATTAACCCATCCTGTCAAATTTAATTCGGTGGCTAAGCGATAAATAAAAGGACGAAATCCAACCCCTTGAACAGCCCCTTGAATGATAATTTTTAATCGTTTTAACTGGTTCATAACTTGTCAGACTAATTTTATAAAGTCTAGCGACACATTTTCGTAAGGGTCAACGTATAACATCCACATCGAGAGACTTGATTAATATTCTTTTTTCTCTATCTCCCCTACTCCCTCTGCTTCCCCTGCTCTCTCTGCTTATCTCAACTAATAATCTCTATTGTTAATAATGCGAATCCCCAACACCGAACTCAATTCAAAATGTCCCTTATCTTGGTAAAATGGTAAATCAGATGAGTTTATCGAGAGAAGTTCACGCTTCATTAGATTGGTCTATTCTGGTGCAAAGCGAGTCTTCAACGAGAGTCGTCCTTTCCAAAGATACAACTCTCTCTTTGCCCTTCAAGCGTACTTCTCAACCATGACATAAAGGTTTCTAGGGAAAACTCCATTAGGAGTGTATCGGCTGAACCCTAGATAATTAACCGATAAGACTGGGGTGTGAAGTTTAAACCAAAGCATTACTCATCAACTGATCCGATGTTTATCTTCCTATCTTCAGATCAATCAGACTCACTCACATTTAGCAAGGACTATTTATAGATGGAATTTTCAATCGCTACATTATTATCCCATTTCAGTGATAACAAATTGGTGGCGGCCAAACTTCTAGAGAAAAAATTGGGATGTGAAGACGAAGAAAGCGTCGAAAAATTACAAATCATCCTAGACGCATTAGAATTAGTGGGAATCTTAGAAAAAGAACGAGGTAAATATCGTCGTGTTAAAGAAGACGATCTCGTAGAAGCTAAGTTACGCTGTTCGAGTAAGGGGTTTTGCTTCGCTATCCAAGACGAAGAAGATGCAGAAGACATCTATGTTAGAGAACTCCATCTTAGTAATGCTTGGAATGGCGATCGCGTCTTAGTCAAAGTCATCAAAGAAGGAACCCGTCGCCGTTCCCCTGAAGGAGAAGTTAAACTCATTTTAGAACGGGCCAACCCTTCCTTATTAGCTCAAGTTAAAAAAGAAGAGGAAAAATATCAAGCTATCCCCCTCGATGATCGCTTACTCTTTGAATTAATGCTTGAACAAAATGGGGGTAACTTAGAACAAGCGGTGGATCATCTGGTTCATGTTTCTGTGGTTCGTTATCCTATTGGTGAACATCCTCCCGTTGGACGAGTGACCCGCATATTAGGTAGCGATGCTGAAGCGGCCGCCGATACAGATATCGTCTGTTGTAAACATGATCTCTCCCAAACCTTCAGGGAAGACTTAGAACAAGCAGTCTCAGAACTTCCTACTACGTTCGATCCCGAAACCTTGGAAAAACGGGCTGACTGGCGCGAGGTTCTCACCTTTAGCTTCACCGAAGATGTAGAACGAGACTGTCTACCCTTTATCGAAACCGCCTTTACCCTAGAAAAAACAGAAGACAACCACTGGCAATTTGCTGTTCATATTAGCGATATCGCCCACTATATTCAACCGAACTCTTTATTAGATAAAGTTGCTAAAAAACGGGGAACGACGGTGTATTTGGGAACAAAAGTCTTACCCATGTTACCCGAAGGTGTAACCGAACGTTATTCATTAAAACCCGATCAAGACTTTTTGACCATTTCTGTGATCATGACCTTTGATAAAAATGGTCAACTCCAAGAATACAGTATTGAACCGACGGTTATTCGGGTGGATCATCAACTTACCTATCCAGAGGTTCAATCTATTTTAGCCGACTTAGAGAAAGTTCCCGACGATCAACAACTTTTGGCCGACAAACTCAAACACCTCTTCTTTACTCTTAGTCCTTTAGTTAAAGCCCAACGGTTACAACGGGGTGGGTTTGAATTACAATTAGAACCGCGATCGCCTTATCAAGATGAGGGGAGAGTCGGAACGTTAATTGCTTCTTCTCGGACTCCCATTCGTTCTTTATTAACGGAGTTAGTGGTTTTAGCCAATAAAGCAGTTGCTAATCACATTCAGGCGTTAGGCATCCCAGGAATCTATTGTACTCAACCGGAACCCGACTGGGAAGAGTTAGAGGACTTACTGAAATTAGCCCAAAATTTAGGGTTAGAGGCTTCCCTCGAATCAGAAGAAGAAATTACCCCCCAAGATTATTATAATTTAACTCAAATATTAGGAAAATCGTCCCATGTTCATGTTCTCAGTTATTTACTCCATGAAACCCTAAAATCATCTAAATATAACAGTCATCCTGGTTCTCATTTTGGCCTCGCTTACGATGATTGTTACACACATTGTATTGCTCCTGGTAAACGCTATGTGGATCTACTAATTCAACGGGTCTTAAAATTAGTGTTTAGTGATGGACGCGATCGCCGTACCCGACAAACCAAAACAGGGGTTAATCTCTTTAGTAGTAGCTGTCATGGTAACATTAATTGGAATGTTTTACCCCCGGCCATGCAAGAAGAATTAGAAGAGAAATTTCACTTCTTAGTCACTTATCTTAATGATCGCGAAAAAACGGCTGAAGAAGCAGAAAAAGACCTAGAAGGACTACAAAAAGCTGAAAAAATGAAGGAACGAACCGGCAAAGTTTTCAAAGGACTGATTACAGGGGTTCAATCTTATGGTTTCTTTGTAGAAATTGAAGATTTATTAGTAGAAGGATTAGTCCATGTTAGTTCCCTAAAAGACGACTGGTATGAATACCGTTCTCGTCATGGTTGTTTAGTGGGACGTAAAAATCATATTGCTTATCGTTTAGGGGATGAAGTGGAAGTCGAGGTTAAAAGTGTTGACTATTATCGGCAACAGATTGACTTAGTAACCGTTGGTGGCGGCAGTTCAAGTGATAATGGTGACTGGAATGAGGAATAAGAATTAAACAAAATCACGTAGGGGTTTAGCAATGCTAAACCCACATCTATTTATATTTCAAGAGCTTAGTTAATTGTTAATTCTTAAAAGGTAAACTAATGGTAAATAAGGAAAAAAAAGCAACCAAAAACTACAATCAAAGAGGCATTTTAAACCGTTTATTCCTACCTGTAATTCTCAGTTTATTAGTTTTATTAACAGGATGTGTTCGTTATGACGTTGGTATTAATTTTGATGAACAACATCATGGGGAAATTGTACAACATATTCGCTTAGCCCAACAATTAACCAGTTTAAGTAAAACCGAAGCCAATCAATGGTTAAATAGTTTAGAAAATCGTGCAAAATCATTACAAGGAAAAGCAAAAAAAATATCTGACGAAGAAATTATAGTAAGAATTCCTTTCAGTAATGGTCAAGAATTAACCGATAAATTCAATCACTTTTTTAACCCAAACTATTCTAAAATTTCCTCTGGTTTAAAAGTAGAAAATCCTGAGTTAGTTCAACTGAAAGCGGAGATGTCCATTAAACAGAATAATTGGATATTTTTTGAGCGAAATAAACTAAATATCGATGTTGATTTAAGAGCTTTAGGGGTACTTTCTAACCAAGGAAATGTTATTATTAGTCCTGGTTCTTTAGTGAATTTAGAATTTGTTTTAAATGCCCCGTTACGAGTGAAAAATCTTGATAAAAATAGTAACTTAACTAGCGAATCTAATCCTAACTATACTCAAACCAGTTGGCAACTAGAACCTGGTCAAATTAATCACATTGAAACATCATTTTGGGTTCCTAGTTATTTAGGGATTGGAACCGTCATTATTGTCTTTTTTATCCTAGTAGGATTTTACGCCAAACATCGACATTTTCCAGGAGTACAAAAAACATATTAAATTATTGATATCTTTCGGAATAGTCTTTTTGACATAGGTAAGATCCAAGTAATTGTAATACGATGTTAAAAGGTTATTTATAGAAGGTATTTCTAATATGAATCATGAAAAATTTATGCGCGAGGCTCTAGTAGAAGCCAAACAAGGCGATTTACCCTACGGGGCTATTTTAGTAAAAGACGATGAAATCGTCATGAGAGGCTATAATACAGCCCAACGAGATAATGATGTTTCTGCTCATGGGGAGATCAATGTTTTACGGGCTATGACGCAGAAAATTGGCTATTCTCTTGATTCACTCAAAAACTATACACTGTACACCACCTGTGAACCTTGTCCCATGTGCGCTGGGGCTTGTGTCTGGGCTGGAGTTTCTCATATTGTTTTTGGGGCTTCGACAAAACAGCTTATTTTAATAGGAACACAGCAAATTGATTTAACTTGTCAACAAGTGGTTAGTCAAGGCTTTCATGATATTGAAATAACAGGAGGAATTCTCGCCGAAGAATGTCTCGATTTATTTAAGCAAGACCAAGAATAACCTACCTAAACAAAGCATCTCAACAGTTACCAAAAAGCGATATTGAAAGCCTCTGTATTGTAAGCAGGGAACGGGGCGTTTAAAGTGCTAAAGTAATCTTATCTTAAATAGTAGAAAAACAGAGAAGAAAAAATAAATTATTGTAGCGTTTGATTAAATTCTTTCAAAGCAACCGATGAACCCACTTGCCAAGCACGATTAACATATTGAGGAACAATCTCTCTAATAGAAAAATTGGGGAAAAGAAGACTGGTATTAGTTTCTATATAGTGGTTATCGGTAAAATGATAAATGTGTAATTCATTCTTTGTGTAAATCCAGACTTCAGGAATTGCCAAAGCAATATAATCTTCAATGTCAGTAAAAGAAGTCACATCAATTTCTATCGCTAAATCTGGCGGCGGATCGATACTCATATCTAGCTTACGTTTTCCCAGTATTGCTTGATAGTTGTCGATATAAAAACAAGCATCGGGTTCTAATCCTGCTTCTTGTCCGTACCTTAGTGTTATGGGATGAAAGCTATCCCAATCTCGCTGTTGATGGTGTAGTAGTGCTTTTACTAAATCGACGATAACATCAATTTCTTTGCCATGTTCAGGTAAAGGACTCATGAGTACAATGTGATTATCTCGAAAACGAACACGAGGAATCGAGCGATCGCCTAATTGGTCTAAAAGTTGTTCATAATCGGCTAAAGTACCAGGAAACTTTAAGATTGTTCCTGCTGGAAGATCGATTTTATCTGGAGTGATAGTCGGCAGCATTTTTTTGAGATTTAATTTTATTCAAAAAGTTACATTATTCAATATTCTTATAAAGTGGTTTAATTTTTGTTGTTATGATATCCCAAACAATTTTAGGGTTAACTGTAAAGTAAGCATGAGCAATAATATCTCTTAAACCAGCAATTTTTCGCCAATCAGTCTCAGGATACTTTTGTCTAATCTCATCAGGAATTTCCTTAGTTGCTTCGCCAATAATTTGCCAATTATGAACGACTACATCAAAAGTTTTATTATCTTCCAGTAAGTCATCATACTTCATATCTCTCGTATGATTTTGAATTTTTTCAATACTATTTAAAATATCGGTAAGATAAACTTTAAGATCACGAGACATAAACTGTCTCCTCTAAAATACGTTCTCGAATCTGAGGTTTTATATCTTCTTTGATCACTAAATCAATTTTGCGCTTAAATAAATCCTCAAGTAAAAATTTTAAATCCATATAATTATCAAAAGTTACATCCCCTTGAAATTCTACCAATAAATCTAAATCACTATTATCGGTTGCTTCTCCTCTAACAAAAGAACCAAACACGCCTAAACTTTTGACTTGGTATTTGAGTTTTAAATTCTCTAGGTAGCTTGTTAAGATATCAAGAATTTGTTGAAAATCAGATTTGTTTGTTTTCATTTTAATTGTCGGTTGATATTCTTAGAATTGTTTAAAAATTACCTTAAAATTTTACGAGTTAAGTTATACTTTTCCGTAATTAGATCCGATATGAAATCTATTTCATTTAATTTTAAATAAACGACAGACATTCACTTTTTTATGTCCTCTTTTTACTGCTTCAATCGCTGAGGAGCGTAAATCATAGCTATAAGGTGCTGGAATAACTGGTGAAGATCCCTTGATCACTTGATGACTTCTTTTCTATTGTAAAAATATCCTAACCAAAATGCGTAGTGCTATAGTTCCTCAAAACTATAAATATGTACAATCCCGTTAAAATTGTGATAAAAAAGCTTATTTTAGGCTTAATTGTAGTTGAATTGGGTATTATTTTCTCTATTATTATTGCTAAGATAAGTAAGCAACCCATTAGTTGCTCTATATTCATATTCAATAATTGAGCGATCGCTATGAGTTTCCTTGGTAACTGAACTTGATAATTATCATTATATTCGTAGCTAATCTCTTGACCACGACAATAAGCGCACTTAGTACCAAACACTATTAAATATTCCCTTTAATCTGTTGTTTCCAATAAAGAAGACACAGACGGTAATAATACCACCACATGAGGAACGGGACGAGGAATATAACCCACTAAAGACTCCCCTTCATAAGCTAAAGAGGTACTCGCACCAGAATCTAACATTACTGCATCCCTAAACCCTAATTGCTGCAAAATTTTGCCTAATTGCATAGAATCGACTGGGTCTTTGGATACCCCTATCATGGGTTGTCCTGAGCGATGAATTCCCCAAAAGGCACGATGTCGAGGCACATGAAAATCAAATAAATTACCAAAACTCTCATAAGGTTGTGCCATAGAATCTTTTACTAACCAAGCAGCCCCAACAAAAGCATCGGTAATAAATTCACCGTCATCAGATTCAGCAACAACTCCTTGCCAACTGTTATGAATATCGGCATCAAAGGGGACAAACTTGACCCATTTATCGCTCATTAAAACTAACGGACGACCATTCAATCTCGGATTTTCACTGGCATTTCCTGGAACAAATTCTCCTCCTTGACTCATCACCGGTCCTATCATCACATTAGAATCTAAATATTTTAAGGAGAAAAACGCCCCATCGACTGCAGCAACTGCCTCGCTTGTTGCCATAATTTCTGGCACTTGATAACGACTATCGGCATGAATGGTACTAGGTTTACCACCATTAATAATAATGAGTTCTACGCCATCAATTTTATGTTCCCGTTTCGTAATATTGGCCGTAAAATCAAAGCCACCCTCTAAATGTTCTCCTGGATAACCGCCCCATGCTTCAGGGGAAACCACTTGTAATTGTGATTGACCAAAACGACCAATACTTAATAAATCAGGGGATTCTCCGACAAATATTTCTTCTTCATTAGACATCGATAACGCCATTTTATAACCAGTAGCCATCGCCCATTGTTTGACCCTAGCATCGTGTTTTCCTTCAGGATAAGTAAAATATTTAATAGGAATGTCTAATTTTTCTTCTAGAATTTCTTTGGACATCATTACTTCTTGAAATAGTTCATCATCGGATAATTCTCTTAAATCTCTGGGATGACTAATCGTATGAGAAGCAATGGTAATTAAAGGGTCATTAGCTAGTTGTTGTAATTGTTCCCAGGTTAAGCTAGAACGGGCTGTTTTTCCGTCCATTTTCGTCACATAAACTGAGAAAACAGCAGGATAATTATACTTTTTCAGTAAAGGATAAACATAATCATAATGACCTCCATAACCATCGTCAAAACTCAGTAAAATGGGTTTATCGGGTAAGGGAATTCCTTTTTGTAAATGCTCTAACAATAAATCCAGACTGATAGGGGTTAACCCTTGTTCTTGAATATACTTAAAATGGTTTTCTAATTCTTCAGGAGTAACATCAAAAAAGACTTCTTTCCTGGGCAGAATATCGTGATACATAAAGATGGGAACTTTTGCTGCTCTCGCACTTTCGTGGATATAAGGAAACGGCTTAGAAACAGCTTGATTAGCATTTTGTGCTACTTTCCATAACTCAGGAAATGTCCTTGGCGAAATAATTAATTGCTGTTTATGATGAGAAATGATGCCCTGCAAACAGTCTTGTAAGTTTAAAGCATTATTAGAGAAAATAGTTCCTATTACTTCAGGAGAATGATTAAGATTGAGTCCTAACTTTGATATATGATTAGAAGACTCGAAACCAGAAAATTGACAATTTCTTTCTTGCTTAAGTTGTGTCGCTGTTAATCTATTATTTTGTGTTGAACTATCTTGATAAAATAAATTAACCAAAATTAGACTATAAATAGCCATAATTAAGCCACTACTACAGCATAAAGCCAGTTTAAAAGAAAACCATTGTGATGGAGTAGAAAACATAAATATTTTTTGAAATAAGTAAGATAAGGATTGATAAAATTTTAGTGTAAAGTTCTTTGATTAAGACAAAACTGTTATGAATTTATTAAAAATTTAAGATTTTTATCAAATTATTTGTAGCGTTACTGTTGTAGAGTGAATCACAAGGCTATTTGATCTGTAGCTAGTGACCAGCCAATAACTGTTATTTGTTTTTGGTGTTGAATGTCTCGTTACATTCAGAAACTAAAGTTAATATAATTTAACATAAAAGTGAAGTAACGCGATGAAATGTAGCAATATTGCCATTTCGGCTTATCATTTAATTGCTATTTACCAAGTTTTTTAATAAATTTTTAAGATTTTGTGACATTAGCCCCTAGACAAACGAAAACAACTTATTGTAAAAGAAGAGCAAATACAATCAATCAGACTTTTGATTTGTTCGGCCGTACTAATTGGGAGATGACCACTGTGTCTAATTTATTTCGTTCCCTACTCTTAAGTGTGTTATTGAGCTTTGTGACCCCTCTATTGTTCCTAGGGGGAATGCTAGGCACATTGTTAACTGTTAGTTATATTCCAGGGATTGCTGTACTGGGTCAAATTGGGCAAGAACTTGTTTTATCCTTTCTTTCGACCTTTGGGGAAGGGTATCCCTTACAAGGAATGTTGACTATTGGAGGAACTTGTGCCATGGTTGGGGGTTTATTTGATGTGTTTAATTTTTATTTGTATCAAGATATTCATGGTCAGTAGTTCAGAGAACTCACATTTTGCACCTTCGATTAAATTAGCTAGTTTAGAGAGGGAATAGGCAATCGGCAATCGGCAATGGTGTTCATTTTTAACTGTAACTGCTTGAGAATTTATTTTCTCTAGTTTGTGACTAAGTTCCCATGTACTGGTGCAAGATGTCAGTAGAACAAAAAAAGAGGACAATCACCATTGTCCCCATTAGATATGTAATAAGAGTTTGTTAAAGTTCTCGAACAACAGGCTTATTATCAATTACTTCCCCTACTAATACCACATCAGTGACCCCGACAAATAAGCCATTTTCTAGGACACCAGGAATGTTATTGATGGTCTTTTCTAGGGTGGCAGGATCATCAATACTGTCAAACTTTACATCAATGACTAAATTACCTTGGTCTGTCACCACGGGACCGGCTTTTTTGACTCCCATACGTAATTCTGGTTTTCCGCCCAATTGTTCTAATTTACGCATCACAGGAACAACGGCTTTAGGAATCACCTCAACTGGCAATAAAAAAGTTGAACCCAATTTATCTACCAGTTTACCGCCATCAACCACCACAATAAACTGTTCGGCTAAACTATCGACAATTTTTTCTTGAGTATGTGCCGCGCCACCGCCCTTAATTAAGTTCTTTTGAGGATCAACCTCATCAGCCCCATCAATGGCGATGTCGATGCGATCAACCACGTCTAAACTGCTTAAAGGGATATTATACTTTCTTGCCAAGACTTCTGCTTGAAACGATGTGGTAACACCGACAATATTCTTTAAGTCTCCCGATTGTAACCGTTCGCCAATGTATTGTATGGCGTAGGCAGTTGTTGATCCTGTTCCTAAACCAACAATAGAATCTGATTTAACGCGGGCTGCGGCTGCTTTACCCACCTCTTGTTTCATCATCACAACCGGATCTGACATGGACGATCTCCTAAAATAATTAATGGTGTCATTTTATACAGTTTATGGAATTAAGAATAGGGGATGAGCTAGCCTTCAATCAATTATCTCGGGCCACACCATCCATCCCTTATCTCTTTTCTGTCCCTTAGTTATTAGAAGACGCTGCCAGCATTTCTTTGAGTTGTGCTAATTGATCAGCCCAACGGGGATCGGGTTGAAAGCTTTCGTTAGAGGAACCGCCACTGGATGAGGAAGAACGATTATTGCGTTTTTTCTGGCCACCTTTTTTGGACTTAGTGGCAGGTTTATTGTCTGCACTTCCCTCATTCTCTTTTCCTTTACTCCTGGGCAATGCTTTCTCAATTTTAAGATCATTGTCCATAAAGGACTGTCCATTGTATTTTTCGATAAATGCGTCAGCTAATTCATCATTAGGAACGGTGACAAAGGCAAAGCCACGACATTTGCCGGTTTTGCGTTCTTTGATCACCTTAATGGATACGATTTCGCCTCCGTCGGCAAATAGTTCCTCTAAGGTTTGACGTTCTAGATTTTCTTTAGGTAAATTACCCACGTATAAGCGAATAGGCATTATAAGAGATACCTCCAGTGATTGAGTTGATAAAAAACTTGATCAATTTCCCATAGTGGGATTGTGTTTGGTTGTAAGTGCATAGGAAACAAGAAATAACTTTACCATGACTCCCTAAGCCATAACCATAACGTACTTGTCTTTGATGGGCTTGTGCCATTAAAATCAATTTTTCTTTAACGATGCTAAGATTAGGCAATTGAATCATTGAGACCTGGCTTATTCGTGTCCGACTGATAGAAATGGATTGAACGGATAATGCCCTCTTAAATTATTACAGAATGTATAGACGATTCGTCAAATAATTTCCTAAAAAATAATGATATTTCTTCAGTGATTTTATAAGAGAGCTTGGGCGACTACTACCTATTATCTACTTTTTTCACCTTGGAAACCAGGTTCTAATTTTTTAATGGTTGTTATCTTTTCAGTATATTATTACCACTTTTGTTCACTTTGAGCAACTTTTTTACAAAAGACTTGCTAAAAATGATGTTATGTGCATAGTTCTTGAACTCGTCTGGGTAATCTAAAGAACAACAGGGAACTTGCCGCAATATAACAGTCTCAAAAAAGGTTAGAAACAGATTCTTGCTTTGCAATCTTGTAATAACCCACTATTCCCTATTCCTTATTACCTATTCCGCAGTGTATACCACTCTAGGGATTAGTCGCTCTGATTCATACATAGGGTAGACATTCTGTCAAATGTTTGTTACATTGCTTTATAATAAAAATTAAGTTGTCACCCTAACTTTCGACTTAAGGATCTCAGTACCCTACTTCTATTTAACCAAGGAGTCATTATGGAAAACACATCTTGCAATCTCACCTTAGAACAACAATTTGAAATGAAACGGATTCGCGATGCAGCGACTCAAATGAGCAGAGATCAAGCTTTAGAATTATTAGTCCAAGCATCACGACTATTAATGATTAAAACAAATGTTGTTCGTAACTTAGGCAAATAGTCCTCTATTTAGCCATAACAATATCACTAACTATCAATTAACCTACGGAGGTCAATATGGACGCAAACACCTTTGAATTATCCTTAGAGCAACAGTTTCAACTTCAATGCTTACAGCAGGAGTTCCAAGACTTAGAAAGAGAACAAGTCATTGATTACTTACTCGATACCATGCAGCAAATCATGGCTAGAGACAATCTCATCCGAGATTTAATGAAAAACGACTTATTCTAGTGTCTTAAGATAGACGCTCTCCATCTCGTGTCAAGCTTCTCTAAAAATCCTAGGAAAATGACGAAGAGGGACAAGGGGTGTCGGGAGGTCAATCTATGATACAGCACAAAAGGGAAAAGTCCATGCAATAGACAAACCAAGCTATTGGTTTTTGAGACTGTTTTGACCCATATATTTACGCCAATACGCTTCACCAGCGTTAAGTGTAACCACTATTTAGTTTTTTCTCTGCCAAACCCGAAACATTAATCCTAAACAAACTACAATGTAACCCGATGTGAGCAAGCCGTTGAGATACAATAACCGCAACGTAAGTGTTTCAGATGTTTGTAAAGAGCTTAACCACAATAAGCTATAAGCAATTGCCCAGATAACGGTTAGTCGCAGGGAAAAACGACTGACCGATACAAGTTGACGACTACCCTGATGATGGTAAACTGTCCAAAGTGCAGGAATCCAACCAACAACAGGGATTAGACGGGTTATTTGTTGTAACTTTTCTAGTTTTCGTTCTTGAAACGGATCATGATGGAGATTTTTCATTACTCTAACCCATAATCTGAGATGGAAACACCTTTCAAAGCCGATCTGAGTGCCATTATCCTTGCAGGGGGTAAAAGTTCTCGTATGGGTAAAGATAAAGCACTGATCGAAATTAGAGGGGTTCCCTTGTTACAACGTAGTGCAACTTTAATCCAAGAGTATGCTAACCCTATTTATATTATTACCCCTTGGATAGAACGCTATCAAAAGATAGTTCCTTCAAGCTGTCATTTGTTGCAAGAAGTGTGTCTACCTGGAGAAACCCAAGGTCCTTTGGTGGGGTTCGCTCAAGCTTTATCCTATGTTAAGACAGAATGGGTGTTATTGTTAGCCTGTGATTTACCTAACTTAACAAATGAGGCGGTCAAAGAATGGTTACAACAGTTACATCAAGTTTCTGATGAAGCCATTGCTTGTTTACCTCGTCATCAGAAAGGGTGGGACCCTTTATGTGGCTTTTATCGTTCTTCTTGTTTAACGTTCCTTGAGAGCTTTATACAAGCAGGAGGACGATCGTTTCAGCCATGGTTACACTCTCAATCTGTCCAGGAATTGTTTGTGAGCGATCGCTCGGTTCTTTTTAATTGTAATACCCCTGAAGAACTTAAGATAATTAATAGTGAATAATTCATAATTGATAGACTGTTCCCTGTTTAAAATTTCTAATTCAGATCAGAAACTAACAGTCTAGCTGCTTCATGGGCTGCATCTCTAAAAGGTAATAATACGAGGTCAGATCCTGCATCTTTCAAAATTTCCATCTCCCTTTCTGTGTGACTAGTTACCGCAATTTTGCCTTGAAATTTTTGATCTTCTAATGTATGTAATAAAGTTAATCCAATTCGTTGCCCCGGTAAGGTACTAATGACCCATTTTGCCTTATTTAAAGGAAGGGTTGCCGCAAATTCTGGATCTTCTGCATCCCCATAAAAAGCTAATACTCCTTGATTGCGCCATGCTCTTACTAATTCGGGATTAAAATCCACTCCTAAAACCTGTAAACCCGAACCTTTTAAAGCTTTGATTAAACTACCGCCATATCGTCCTAAACCAAACAAAATAATATCAACACGATCAACCTTATCTGCCTCTAAATCCCCTAGTTTTTGATGATGACGGGGTATCAATCTATTCAAATGAGAAACAATCGGTAATAATTTTTCGTAAATAGCATGAGAATTTATAATCATATACGTAGACACCCCCATCGTAATTAATCCCACTAAGGTAATTAACCCTAAAATATTCTCATCGATATGACCTAAGCTAAGACCCAATGTAGCAATAATTAAGGAAAACTCACTAATTTGGCTCAAGGATAAACTGGTGATGGTGCTAGTATATTTTTGATAACCCATAATACTCATTAACACCATAATCATTAAAGGTTTTCCTAATAAAACAAAGGCCGACAGAATAAGGGCAGAAAGAAATTCAGAACCTAAAGAACTAACATTAATATGAATTCCTAAATCAATGAAGAAAAATAGCAGTAAAAAGTCTCGTAAACTGACTAATCTTGCTCCAATTGTTGCTCGATAAGTGGTCGATGCTAAAGACACCCCGGCCACAAATGCACCTACTTCTTTACTAAATCCTAAACCATCTCCAACTGCGGCTAAAGCGATCGCCCAAGAAATAGCAAAAATTAATAATAATTCTGTCGAATTAGCTAAAACATGAAGTAATTTAGGTAAAATATAACGAGTCAAAAAAGCAATAAATAATAAAAAGATTCCTCCTTTTAATATAACTGAAATAATTTCTCGTCCTAAAGATTGTTGAGAATTCTCACTAAAGGCTGTTAACAAAATCATAGCTACCACCACGACTAAATCTTGAACGATGAGAACCCCCAACGCAATGCGACCATGTAACGCATCAATTTCTTGTCTGTCTGATAATAATTTAACGACAATAATGGTACTAGAAAAGGTTAAACATAAGCCAATATAAAAAGCAGAAATAAGATCAAAACCTAAAAAACTAGCAATCACATCACCTAACATTCCCGTTATTATAATTTGTCCCATTCCTGCAACAATAGCCACCGGACCAACGGATTGAATTTCGTGGGGATCAAGTTTTAAACCCACCACAAACAATAATAAAGCAATCCCCAATTCAGCCAATAATTCCACTTCTTCATTAGCTGAAACGATACGTAACCCCGCAGGACCAATAAGAATACCAACAATAATAAACGCCATAATTAAAGGTTGACGCAACCACAACGCTAATCCTCCTACAGCCGTTGCGATCGCCATAATACAGGCGATTTCTGCAAAAACACTACTAAAACTAAACATAATAATTTCTTTTGATACCCCTTTTGACTCCAATTGTAGAATTAAAGTGTAAGAACATGGGAACAAAAAAATAACCCGATTGGGGGATGGAATTGTTATGAAGATTTATTACATTAGAAGTATAAAAGAAACGCGAGGAGTATTAAATATGAAAAGGAATATATTAAACGCTGTCTTATTAGCTACCCCTATTCTATTAGCTAGTCCTGTCATGGCAGGAAACCCGGCCCACGTTCAACAATTATTAGAAACCGGAATGTGTCAAGGGTGCGATCTTAGTAACGAAGACTTAAGATATGCTCATTTAATTGGATCTGATCTCAGAGACGCTAACCTAGAAGGGGCGATTCTCATCGAAGCTAACCTAGAAGGGGCTGATCTTGCAGGGGCTAACCTAGAAGGAGCAAACCTCATGGGAGCTATGTTAACTAATGCTACCTTAAATGACTCCAATTTAGATAATGTTAACCTAGCCAATGCCAAAATCTATGATGCAGACGTAACCGGCGCATCTATGGAAAATCTAGACATTACCAACGCGCAAATTTTTAACACTGGTATCGGTGTCGGTGGCGAAACACCATAGTTGAATGAAATAGTGTCATGAAATTAATAAAACTTGGGGCGATAGTGGGAAACAATACCCTTTCCTACTGATTCGCCCCTTATTCGTTATTATTTTTTATTTGTCTAACTTGTTCAATATCTAACTTTAACGCTTCTGCTACTTGTTCAACGGTTAATCCTAACGCTAATAAACGAGGTACAGTTTCTAGTTTATTTTCAAGTTTTGCTTCTTCACGGACATCTTGAAAATATTGAGTTTGCTTTAATTCATCCAAACTAAACATTGCTTCTACCTCCTGACAACTTAAACGGGGTAATTTATACACTAGGATTGTCTCTATTAATTGTAAGAGTTCTTGGGGTTTTTGGTCGGGGTTTAATTCTCCTTTTACTCTTTGTATAAGTTGACGGGTATTCTCAATGGTTTCTGCTGAGGGTAAGGTAATTAATTTTACTGTTGCTAAACCGATAGAGGTTTGATTGAGGTTATGCTAATTCTCAAAATTTATTAGAGACTTAACTTGTCATTGCGAGGGGTAATATGAACAGTAAATTTTAATTGTTAATCAAAACGCCCCGAAGCAATCTAACATAATTAAGTCTGTATAGCTTACTTTATTTTTATCCTTTGCCTGTCTTGAGTGTGTCTTTTCTCCTGACTCGGAGACTCCTGTATTCTGACTCCTTCTTTAATTTAATCTCTCTATCCTCTATCTTTCAAAATGTTCTATAATTAAGTCGAAATATTCCCTTAATTGAGGTCATGTCACAAAATCATTCAGGAAGTGGTGATAATGTTGGTAGAGATAAAAATGAACAAACCACTAATGATTTTTCTGGGGCTAACTTAGGAGGAGGGTTTGCAGGAAGAGATAATTATGGGGATGTTAATAATACTAATCATAATACTCAAAATTTTTATTACAATCAACCTCAAGAAAAACGAGACGAAAATCAACGTCTGTTAATTAAATATAGTAAAGATACCGCCACACGATTATTATCTCAATCTCTACGTAATCAAGTTTATATTACCCTTAATAAACAGGTAGATGAAACTAAAGTTATTCCTGCAATTCAGTTAAAGCGGGTTAATCAACAAATAGAATCATTACCGTCAGGAACTTCTATCATTAATGTCTATGATAGAACAGAAGATATTCAGGGACGGTTACTGATTTTAGGTAATCCAGGGGCCGGGAAATCTACCGCTTTATATAAGTTAGCAGAAACCTTAGCAAAACGAGCAGAAAAAGATATAAATCATCCTATTCCTTTGTTGTTTAACTTGTCTTCTTGGACGAGCAATTATACAACTATCAAAGATTGGTTAATTGATGAATTAAATGTGCAACATGGTTTTAGTAAAAAACTGGCAATAGAGTATTTAGAAAAAGAGTTAATTATTCCCTTATTAGATGGATTAGATGAATTAAGAAGCGATCGACAAGTAGCTTATGTGGAAGCAATTAATGATTTTTTATTGCCTCGTACTTGGAAAAATCCGTTAGTTGTTTGTAGTCGTTTAGAAGAATTTGAATTATTAAATACTCGTATTTGTTTAAATGGGTCAGTTATTTTAGAATCGTTGAGTGATGAACAAATTAATCAGTATTTACAGCAAACAAACGCATTAACCATTCAGCAATTGATACAAAATGATCAAGATTGGCAAGAATTGGCACAAACCCCTTTATTTTTAGATATTATGGTTTTAGCTAATGATAAAATTTCACTGAACCTTATAAGTCAAGTAGACAAAAAACAAAAGATATTTTATCTGATGGAAATATATCTACAAGATAGATTAGAAGATGTAGGATATTGGCAAAGTATTTATCAAAATAAGATTAAAAATTCTCCTGAAAGAAGACAGCAAAGTTTAAAAAGTTATCTGCAATATGTACAAAAACCACAGCAAAGTCGTCATTATTTACAGTGGTTAGCGAAGCAGTTAGATAGGAATAATCAAACTATTTTCCTTATTGAGAAATTGCAACCTACAGACTTAGCAAATAATAAGCAAAGAAGTATTTATGAGCTAATTTATTGGTTAATTTTCTGCCAGCTACTTTTCAGTATAGGTAGCATAAGTATCGTACCAAAAATAAATTTTTATGTTATTGGTGGAATTATTACACTAACTATTGGCTTGATTTTTTGTGAAAGAAATAATAGTATTGTACCTATCGAAAAATTATCATTGTCTGTATCTTTAATAAATATCAAATATAAGAATAAGCCAATTATTACAATCATAGGATCACTGATTTTGGCATTTGGAAGTTCTGTCGGTAATTTGATTTTTGTGATACTTATACCCTTAATTTTACAAAGTATTTTGTTCTTGAAAGGGTTGAAAATAGCAAAAAAAGAGTTATCAATTAAAACCCTCTCTAATCAAGGAATCATTTATTCAAGTCAGATTATGTTATTTGCAATAGTATTCGTTAATATTTTATCTCAATTACCTTTAAACTTTTTTATATGGTTAGAGACACTTAATAAATTCAATACAGGATTGTTATTATTGCTAGTGATAATTTTTATTAGTTTATTCATACTTATATGTTCATCAATTATAAGTTTTTTACTTTTGAAGATTATAGTTTTGAGTTGTCAAATTGTCTCAAAACATTTTAGTTTACGTTTAGTTTTAACCTTTAATAATTATACCCCTTGGAATTATGCCCGTTTTTTAGATTATTGTACCGAACAATTATTATTACAGCGTGTGGGTGGCGGTTATCGGTTTATTCATCGCTTGTTACAAGAACACTTAATGAATTTAGAATGAAGAATTTAGAATTTAGAATTAATTTTTTGTTTTGGTGTTTTTGATAATCGCATGAAGAATGGAAATTAATTCATTAGATTCCTTGAGTAAAGAAAGTAATCTGGGTTCTAGGTTTTTTTCAGTGGCAATTAAGATTTTTAACCAATAGTTTGTTTCTCTAGCTTCTTTGAGAGAAATACTCATTTGCTTATTAGTACAATAAAAATAGGTATTATATTAATTAAATTGATTGTTAATCATTATGTCTTTAATTTCATTGCCTCAACTCGCTAATTTTCAAACATCCCATCATGACAGTGAACAACGTTTAATTCTAACTGACATTGTTTAGGGGTTAAAGAAGTTTGGTTATGGCAAGATGAGCAACTTAAGATTTATTGTCTGGAAAATGACCAATATTCCCCCCAGGAAAACAGCCAACTTTTACCTAAACTTGACCTTAATTTACTCTGTCAGTTTATCAATCATCCTAACCCTCGTTTAGCTATGAAAGAATTTAGAGAATTAATTATGAATAGTTGATAATCTATAGTAATCAGTGATGAGAATTAAGTCTAATTCTAAAGAAATATGTAATAAGTAGTAGATAATCTAAAAGTTTAAATTTAAGTAAAGAAACCATGAATATTTCAGTAAATAGTATGAAAATGTAGAAAAATATAAACATTAATTTGCAGTTACTAATTTTAACTACTATAATAATTTACAAAGTCTTAAATCTGACTTTATCAAACAGGAAAAAGCATCATGATCAAACCTGTTTTTAGTGAAAATAAGACAAAATTGGAGATATAATTAATGGTTGCTACTCCCAATAAACCACAAGTCGAAAAAACTCCCTTATCTCCCGAAGAATTGAGAAAAATTCATGCTTATTGGTCTGCTTGTAATTATCTAGCCGTGGGCATGATCTATCTACAAGATAATCCGTTACTCAAAGAACCCTTAAAAGAAGAACACATAAAAAACCGTTTATTAGGTCATTGGGGATCAAGTCCTGGATTAAGTTTCATCTACGTTCATATTAATCGACTCATCAAAAAACACGATTTAAACACTATTTATATTGCGGGTCCGGGTCATGGTGCGCCAGGGGTATTAGGACCTGTTTATTTAGAAGGAACCTACTCAGAAATCTATCCAGACAAAAGCGAAGATGAAGAAGGAATGAAAGCCTTTTTTAAACAATTTTCGTTCCCTGGTGGTATTGGTAGTCATTGCACCCCAGAAACCCCCGGATCGATCCACGAAGGAGGAGAATTAGGCTATAGTTTATCCCATGCTTACGGTTCTGTTTTTGACAACCCGGATCTCATTAGCGTTGCTGTCGTCGGCGACGGAGAATCGGAAACCGGTCCGTTGGCCACTGCTTGGCATTCCAACAAATTTCTCAACCCCATCAGAGATGGTGCAGTTTTACCCATTTTGCACCTAAACGGTTATAAAATTGCTAATCCTAGTATTTTAGCCCGTGTCTCTCACGAAGAATTAGAATGTCTCTTTAAAGGGTATGGTTATAAACCCTATTTTGTCGAAGGATCTGATCCTGAACAAATGCACCAAAAAATGGCTTCTACCCTCGAAACTGTGATCTCAGAGATCAAAGCCATTCAAAAAGAAGCCCGTGATAGTGGGGTGGCCAAACGTCCCATGTGGCCCATGATTGTGTTACGCTCTCCCAAAGGATGGACAGGTCCGACTGAAGTGGATGGCAAAAAGACCGAAGACTTCTGGCGATCGCACCAAGTCCCCTTATCAGGAATGCACAACAACCCTGAACACCTAAAACTTCTAGAACAGTGGTTAAAAAGTTATAAACCTCAAGAAATCTTTGATGAGACTGGAAAACTCATCCCTGAGTTAAAAGACTTAGCCCCCATCGGCCACCGTCGCATGAGTGCCAACCCCAACGCTAACGGGGGGTTATTGAGAAAAGACCTCAAACTGCCTAATTTTCGTGACTATGCTGTAGAAGTTGACCAACCCGGCACAGTCGAAGCAGGAAACACCCAACGCTTAGGGGTCTTTTTACGGGATGTCATGGCCAATAACATGACGAGCTTTCGGGTATTTGGTCCCGATGAAACCGCTTCTAACCGCCTCAGTGCTATTTACGAAGCCAGTAAAAAAGTCTGGATGGGTGAGATCATCGACGCAGACGCAGACGGAACAGAAATCACTACCGATGGGCGAGTGATGGAAATGTTAAGCGAACATACCTTACAAGGGTGGTTAGAAGGCTACTTATTAACCGGTCGGCATGGCTTTTTCCACACTTATGAAGCCTTTGCCCACGTGGTTGATTCAATGTTTAATCAACACGCAAAATGGCTCGATATTTGTAAACATGAAGTGCCTTGGCGTGTCCCTATTCCTTCTTTAAATATTCTCTTGTCTTCGACAGTTTGGCGACAAGACCATAACGGATTTTCTCACCAAGATCCAGGCTATGTGGACTTAGTGACCAATAAAAGTCCTGAGGTTGTTCGAGTTTATTTTCCCCCAGATGCCAACTGTTTATTATCTGTTGCTGACCACTGTTTAAAGAGTAAAAACTACGTTAACGTTATCGTTGCCGATAAACAGAAACATCTGCAATATTTAAGCATGGATGAAGCTGTTAAACACTGCACCAAAGGTATTGGTATATGGGAGTTTGCTAGTAACGATGACTGTGGAAAAGAACCCGATGAACCCGATGTCATTATGGCTTCTTGTGGCGATATTCCCACCAGGGAAGCATTAGCAGCAACGGCAATCTTACGGGAGGAAATTCCTCACTTAAAAGTCCGTTTTATTAATGTAGTAGACTTGTTTAAATTGCAACCTGAATCAGAACATCCTCACGGTTTGTCGGATAAAGATTTTGATACCTTGTTTACTATCAATAAGCCCATTATGTTCAATTTTCACGGCTATCCCTGGTTAATTCATAAGTTAACTTATCGTCGGACTAATCATCATAATCTTCATGTCCGGGGTTACAAAGAAAAGGGTAATATTAATACACCTTTAGAGTTAGCTATTAATAACCAAATTGATCGTTTTAACTTAGTGATAGATGTAATTGATCGGGTGGATAAGTTAGGTTCAGCAGCAGCGTATGTTCAGCAAAAAATGAAAAATGCTATCATTGAGCATCAAACCTATGCTTATGAACATGGTTTGGATAAACCAGAAATATCTAATTGGAAATGGCCATTTTAAGTTAGGTTAATTACTAACAGAAATCCCTAGGGGCAGAGGATGCCCCTATAATTCTACTAGGATCTTTATTTTCTATACTATAGCAATCAGGAATGATTCATGAAATATTTTTTTCTATATTACACACTCGCTTTTGCCTCTTGCCTCTTGCCTTAGACTCAGATTTAATTCTCACAACTGATGATTTATTGCTATATGAACAATACTCATCTTACTGTCATCACAGAAAAGGAGAAAATGCTCCGAGGAGAGTATTATAATGCTTTTGAAAAAAACTTACTTAAAGATAGGAAAAAAGCTCAAAAATTATGTAAACAATTAAATGATATCCCTGATGGTAGTCAAAAAAAAAGATTAAAAATCCTCAAAGAATTATTACAAACAACTAAAGAGGTTTGGATAGAATCCCCTTTTCGATGTGATTACGATTATAACATTCTCATTGGTGATAATTTTTATGCTAACTTCGGCTGTGTTATTCTTGACTGTAATCTTGTAAAAGTTGGTAATAATGTTCAGTTGGGTCCCAATGTACAAATTTATACAGCCACTCATCCCATTAATATAAAAGAAAGAATGTCAGGCAAAGAAATGGCTTATCCTATTACAATTGGTGATAATGTTTGGATTGGGGGAAGTTGTATTATTCTTCCTGGGATAACTATTGGTAATAATAGTGTTATTGGTGCAGGCAGTGTTGTTACTAAAAATATTCCTAACAATGTTGTAGCAGTGGGAAATCCTTGTCGTGTTATTAAACAAATTCTATAGCTAATAACATTTAATTAATTAACGGAATAAAGTTGAATTTTACAACAAGTTTGTTAGTATTATTATAGAAAATTTATCTATTAACTAAATCTTAACTTTATCTATTATGAAAGTTGCTGTCTTTAGTACCCGTTCCTATGATCGTAAATTCCTAGATCGTGCGAATATAGCTGCTGATTCTCCCCATGATTTAGAATACTTTGAAACCAAATTAAATGAAAAAACAGCCCCTTTAGCTGATGGATTTCCTTGTGTTTGTATCTTTGTTAACGACAGAGCTAATGCAGCTACTTTAAAAATTTTAGCTGAACAAGGAACTAAATTAATCGCCCTACGTTGCGCTGGCTATAATATGATTGATATGGAAACAGCCAATGAGTTAGGCTTAAAAGTTGTTAGAGTTCCTGCTTATTCTCCCTACGCAGTCGCAGAACACGCAGTGGGTTTAATCTTGATGTTAAATCGCAAATTAAATAAAGCTTATAATCGAGTTAGAGACGATAATTTTACCCTAGATGGTTTATTAGGATTCGACTTACATGAGCGTACCATAGGTGTCATTGGTACGGGAAAAATTGGCACCATTTTTTCTCAAATTATGCACGGTTTTGGCTGTCATCTTTTAGGGTACGATGTTTATCCTAATAATGAGTTTGCAGAGATACCAGGGGCTAAATATGTCGATTTACCCGAATTATTAGCGAAGTCTGACATCCTTTCTCTTCACTGTCCCTTAGTACCCTCAACTTATCATTTAATTAATCGAGACACCATTGAACAAATGAAACCCGGTGTGATGTTAATTAATACAAGTCGGGGACAATTGGTGGATACTCGTGCTGTTATTGATGAGATCAAAACCGGTAAGATTGGTTATGTCGGTTTAGATGTCTATGAAGAAGAAGATGATCTATTTTTTCAAGACTATTCTGACAATATTATTCAAGACGATACCTTTCAACTCCTGCAATCTTTTCAAAACGTGGTCATTACAGCCCATCAAGCATTTTTTACCCAAGAAGCTTTGACAGCCATTGCTCAAACTACTATTACTAATATTAGCAATTGGGAACAAGGGAATGAGTTAAAGAATGAAGTGAAAGTCCCTGTAACACAATAGATATTGCTTATTAATAACCCATAGAAATTTGATCCTATGGGCTGTTAAATATTGACCTCGGTCTGATGTAGCCACAATAAACAGACAATTTATGGTTAAAAATTCTTCGTCTCTGGCATATTCTCCCACTCTATGAACCAGCCTTCTTTCTTTTGGTAGAAGTTTGCGGAGAGGTGTTTCAAATATCTTTAGGAAGCAATCAAGAGAAATCAGGAGTATGGCATGGACTTGATCGGGTCATTTTTAGCAGAAGAACCCATTTTAACTTTATTTTTGGTGATCGGGTTAGGTTATGCCGTTGGCGAAATCTCCATAGTGGGCTTTAGCCTTGGTGCGGGGGCTGTTTTATTCGTCGGTTTATTGATGGGAGCAATGGTACCAGAATCAGTCCCTCCTGGGATTCTCGGTACCATTGGGATCATTATCTTTTTCTATGGCATTGGGATTCAGTATGGTAAACCGTTTTTTGAAGGCTTAGTCAGTTCTACGGGACGAAAACAGAATTTTATTGCAGTGATAAGTTTAATCATTGCAGGGTTCATTACATTTATTGTTGTTAATCAATTGCCGATTTCTGCCAACATTGGGGCAGGGGTTTTTACAGGAGCATTAGTCAACACCGCCGCCTTGGAATCCGTTATGGAAAAAGTGGGGGAAGACTTGCCCTCTGTGGGGTATAGTGTCACTTATCCGTTTGGGGTATTTGGTCCAATCTTGTCTATTTATTTGGCTTCCAAGCTTTTAAAACCGCAAATTCAGCCTCGTCCTTCCGACACTATCCGAGAATATGAAGTGGTAGTGAGTTCCCAGATGGTAAGAAAAGGTCTTGGTGCAATCAAAAAACAAATGCCCCCCGGCCTGCAAATTGTCGCCGTCAGACAAGAAGGACAAAACCGAATGCCCAGAAATAATTTACAACTCCAAGCAGGGGATTCCTTATTGGTGATTGGTGAAGAGTTATCCCGTGAAGAAGTCCATCATTTGTTATCTGAGGAAAACCCTCTGGCGCATAGGGCAGAAGAGGGGGGAAGTATAGAGGCAGATCATCAGGATTTGGATGATATAGAGGTTTATGTTTCTAAGCCATCGGTAATTGGACGAAAATTAGGGGAATTAAATTTAGGAGACACCCTTGGTTGCACTGTCTTATCTATTCAACGGGGAGACGCTCAACTATATCCTCACCCTGGCCTGATTCTCGAAGCAGGAGATAGAATTCGGGTAGTGACAGAACCGGGGCGATTTGAGGAGGTACAGGCATTTTTTGGCAATTCTGCTCGCAGTACCGCCGAAGTTAGCTATCTAGGTCTAGGAATTGGCTTAACTCTAGGTGTATTATTAGGCTTAATTCCTTTTTCCTTGCCGGGGTTGGGAAGATTTACTGTTGGAGCGGGGGGTGGCGCAATGATTGTCTCGTTAATTTTGGGCAAAATCGGGCGTTCAGGTCAAGTACGCTGGACAATTCCCCCGTCAGCTAATCTGACTTTACGAAATTTTGGTTTAACACTGTTTTTAGCTGTTGTTGGTATGCGCTCTGCTGAACAATTTATAACAACGATACAAACCACAGGATTTTTGTTAATTGGGATGGGAATAGTGATTACCCTTTCTGTGGTGATCGTCTCTTTAATACTTGGTTATTGGCTTTTCAATCTTTCTTTTGATGAAGTCTTAGGAATTATAGCAGGAGTAACGGGAAATCCGGCGATTTTGGCCTATGCTTCTGATGTTGTGCCAACTAATAAGCCCGAATTAGGTTATGCGATCATTTTTCCTACCAGTACCTTGATTAAAATTTTGGTCATTCAAGGGGTTCTTGTCCTTTTGAATCGTTAGAAATTATATAAATCAAGGCTCTTTAGCGACAATAAATATTGTTTATCAATAATCCATAGGAATTTTATCTTATGGGTTAATATTGATACTTATAGATAAAAATCATAACCAACGGGCTAATTTTTCTTGTGATTGAGCATCAAGACAGTTGAATAATAAACGGCCTCGACTCCGTTTATTACTGCGTTGTTTGCGTTTCACTTGAGAACGAGAAGATTCGATATCTTTGGCTAATACTTCTACTGACATCCATTCTGCACCATAACCCATGGCCGTTAAATATTGATCTCGGTCTGATGTCGCCACAATAATACGATTGTGATTCATTTGTTGACGACGAAAAAAAGTAGCGCAAACCTTTTCTATGTAGGTATCCGCCGTCTGTGTCCAAGCCGTAAAACAAATAGAAAGATGATTTGAATGATGTTCGATCGAAGAGGGAGTCTTTTGGTATTGAGAGTCAAAGACAACCTGCGTCTTGTAACCTTTATGAACCGTGTAGTTGATTAATGTCTCTACTAATTCATACCGCGCCTGTTCTAGACCGTGGCGATCGCGGGTGCTTTTTAGGGTAGACCAGGAACCAATAATATTATAGCCGTCGACGAGTAATAAGGGTGTAATAGAAGAAGACATTGTTCTTAAGAGTGATCATAGATTGTTAACATTTTTAAGGCAAACATTTCATAATATTAACAAAAAATTTACGTTAGTGGGAATCTCAAGATGATGATCTCATGAAATTCAAAGGTTTCTTATTTTAAGGAAACCCTCTACCATAGAAAGCAGAAAGGTTACATCGTTACTTATCACTGTCATTATGGATACAATTACTGACGCGATCGCTTCTCTCCCTCAAGATACCCTGATTGTCGCTGTATTATATTTGGGGTTAAGTCTTCTCTATCTCTTAGTTATCCCTGGATTTGTCTATTTCTACCTTAATAGTCGTTGGTATGTCGCTAGTTCGTTTGAACGCGCCTTTATGTATTTTCTGATGTTCTTCTTCTTTCCTGGGGTTCTTCTCCTCAGTCCCTTTTTGAACTTTCGCCCTAAACGCCGTCCCGTTAACTCTTAAATCAGTTTAAAATAAGCATACCAACACCCAGTAGGCCATCATGAGACGAATTGATGTTATCACCATTAGCTTAGGCATATTTGCAACCGGGGGCATTATTTACCTCCTATTTCAAGCCATTGGGTTTGATGGCCTATCTGCAGGGGTTTGGAGTCAAGCTTTATTAGTGGTAGTTGTCTTAGGTTGGACGTTAACTTATCTGTTTCGAGTGGCCAACAAAGATATGACTTACAACCAACAACTCAAAGACTACGAAGATGCAGTTTTACAAAAACGCCTCGAAGAAATGACCCCCGAAGAACTTGAAAAATTACAACAAGAGATTAAAGAAGAACAATGATCACAAAATGGGGATAAATCTTAAAGATCAGCCAATCACAACCAACTCAGGGTAAATTGAGAAATGGTAATCTAGCTTGAGTCTTTCAATAATGACATCGGTTTCTCAGTGTTTTCAATCCCTACGCGATCGCAACCAATGCGCCCTTATTCCCTTCATTACTGCAGGTGATCCGGATCTAGACACCACGGCTAAGGCGTTACGGGTTCTTGATGCGTCTGGGGCCGACATCATTGAGTTAGGAGTCCCTTATTCTGATCCCTTGGCTGATGGCCCGGTCATTCAAGCTGCCGCCACTCGTGCGTTACGTCGAGGGGTCAAGTTAGAAGATGTCTTAACCATTGTTAAAGAGGCTCAATCGGATATTAAAGCTCCGATCATCTTATTTACTTACTATAACCCTATTTTCTATCGTGGGGTAGAATCTTTTTTGCAACAAATTAAGTCGGCTGGTGTACAAGGTTTGGTGGTTCCCGACTTACCCCTCGAAGAAGCCGAAACGTTACTCAAACCGGCTGCGGAGATCGGGATCGAAGTTACTCTCTTGGTTGCACCAACCAGTCCCATTGAACGGATAAAGGCGATCGCTCATCAGTCTCAAGGGTTTATCTATCTCGTCAGTGTTACAGGGGTAACAGGAATGAGAACCCAAGTAGGGACTAGAGTAGAAGAGTTACTGAAAAATCTTCGTAGTACCACTGATAAGCCCATTGGGGTTGGATTTGGTATTTCTGACCCTGAACAAGCCTTAAAGGTTAAAAATTGGGGGTCTGATGCGGTAATTGTTGGTAGTGCTTGTGTTAAACGCTTGGCAGAAGGAACACCAGAAGAAGGCTTAAAAGCTGTTGCAGCCTTTTGCCACAGTCTCAAACAAGCGATTCAATAAGATTAATAAATAAGGATTGACAAATCCTGCCTTATAAAAATAAAATCTAAAAAATAAAGTTTATAATGGAAATCTTTGCAATTTTAAAATTTGAGTCTATATTCCCATTATGAAACATATTTCATTATTTAGAATAAAATAAATAAAGCCAGTTTGTCAACCCCAAAATTTTCTTTTTTTGAAGATGGTTAATATAAAGACAAAAACCCAACTAAAACAGTTATATGAAACCGATGAAAATCTTTGGTTAGAAGAAACTATTAGGTTATTAAAAGACAACTGTTTAGAGGATTTAGATTTAGAGAATTTAATTGAGGAATTAGAAAGTTTGGGGAGACGAGATAAACATAGAGTAGAGAGTTTATTAAGACAAATTATAATCCATCTTTTATTATTGCAGTATTGGACAGAGCAATATGACTACAATCATAGACATTGGCGAGGAGAGATAGCAACGTTTAGGGTACAACTCAATAAATATTTAACAACGAATCTAAAAAACTATCTGTCTGAAGAATTAGCAAGTATTTATCAAGAAGCTGTTTTTATTGTCACTGAAAAAACAGGATTAAATAAGTCTGTATTTACAGAAAAGTGTTGTTATTCCTTAGAACAACTTCTAGATAAAAGTTGGTTTCCTAATTAAATAACATCAAAAGTTATATCTTCATAAATTTCACTTAGATTAACTTTACAATCAAAGAAAATTAACTTAAAAGTATCATCTTGAGAATTATAAGTTGTAATTAACCATTGTTGATCAGTTTGTTTGGTGTAGTGTTTTATATTATATTGATATTGATCGACTAAGATATATTCTTGAAAGGTTGGTAAAGAACAATAATAATCAAATTTATCCCCTTGATCATAATTTTTTGTACTTTTAGATAAAACTTCAATAATTAAAGTAGGATTAGTAATCGTATCGTGTCGATTTTCTACTAAAATAGGTTTATCTTTTATAACCATGATATCAGGGTAAGTATAAACTTGATAACTAGGAATCCATAAACGTAAATCTGTCATATAAATTTTAGCATTTTGACCTCGAAGTTTTAGTTTTAACGTTGTTGCTAAATTGAGACAAATTTCATTATGATTCGGTGTACCTCCCGTCATTTCAATGATTTCTCCATTAATATATTCATGTTTAATTAATGAGGTTTCTTCTTGGTTGAAATATTCTTGGGATGTGTAATAATTTTGTTTTACCGAAGATGTCATGATTCTAATTTATTTAATTAATATTTTTTTTGTCTCTATATGCTGCAAAGGCTAAACAAGCTTTAATGTCTTCAGAAGTAAGTTCTGAAAAATCTTCTAAAATTTCTGTTTCTGTCATTCCACCTGCTAAATATTCTAAAATATCATATACAGTAATACGCATTCCTCTAATACAAGGTTTACCGCTACGTTTTCCAGGTTCAATGGTGATAATATCTTGATAATTCATCGTTTTATTTTTTTACTTAGGTAAAATTACATCATTGAGTTCTATATATTGAGAAAATAAACCATCAATACTTGCTAGTTTGGCTTGATAAACTAACGCTGTTGCAATAATAATTCTATCAAAAGGATCTTTATGAATAGGAGATAAGTTTACAGCAGAAGATACAATCTCAGTAGATCACAAACTCAGTTTCAGAGAGGCGAAACGTTAATCTGCGATCGCCAATTTACGTTGAAACAGCCCAAAAAACCTCCTTAAACATAAGTTTGTTTTATATAATAGAAGATTGGACTTAA
>NETF01000205.1 GCA_002172675.1 unicellular cyanobacterium SU3 | reverse complement strand
GGCACAGTAAAAGATGTTTATATTCCCATCAATGATATTTTACCTCTCCCTTCTCCTGCTACATAATTTAAACTTATGAATTTTGGTGGCGATCGCTTGTCTCAAGCTGACTTTGTGATCTACTGAATCTATCTGAGGGGTAATTGATTGGAATCTTCTCTACCCAATCAGGAACCTGTATTTTCCCACTTCCCGTAGCCAATACCACTCTACGGGCGATAATAGTTTCTCCCGTATCTAAAACCAATTGAAATCGGGAACGTAAAGCAGGTTTAATGGGTAGAATCTGCATAACTTTAGCCCGATAAACCTTATCTGCCAACTTCCAGCGACGAATAACTTCATTACAGAAATCATTGAATAGTGTTGTTCCTGGTCTATCATAAGGAGGAAATAACTCATTTTTTCTATATTCGGCAAACGTTCTTAATTGATGGGGATTAGGATCTGGGTGATGAACAGCCGGCGATCGCAAAGAAGGAATTTGTTGTGCTGCAAATTGTTGCTGCCATTGACTCAGCCAAGTTTCACTGGGATCGAAAACTAAAAATTTATGAGAATACTTTGCACGTTTTTGTAAGAGATGGGTGGTTAACGTTAGAGCCTGAACTCCTGCCCCAACAATTGCTAGGTCTATATAATTAGGTAGTGCCACTGTGGATTAGTAAAAAAAATGATAATCATTCTCATTGTATAATAATGATTATCATTTTGATTAACCAATTATCCAGTAAACGTTATGAGTTCTACTAATCAATATCTCTCCGTACTCCATTGTCTTCGTCCCAAAGCATCTTTACAACGCTTTTTCCTGACTGCTGCCACTGGTTTGATGGCGATCGCTTGTAGTCCAGAACCCACGCCCCCAAAAAGTTCTGATGCCACATCCTCAACCAGTTCTGGCCCCAAAATTGTCACTACTTTCTTACCCGTTCATTTGTTTACTAAAGCTGTCGTAGGAGATACAGGACAAGTCGATATTTTGATTTCTCCTGGTGCAGAAGTTCACGACTATCAAGCTACCCCAGACGATGCCAAACTATTAGCACAAGCAGATATTTTAGTAGAAAATGGTTTGGGGATGGAAGCGTTTTTATCAGGTTTAGTTGCCAATGCAGGTAATTCTGAACTTCAGCAAATTGATGCTAGTGAAGGAATAGAAGTAATAGAAGGGGAACACGAAGAGGGAGAACATGGACATGATGAACACGGACATGATCAACACAAACATGAAGATGAAAAACACGGACATCACCATCATGGAGGGAAAGATCCTCACGTCTGGTTAGATCCTGTTTTGGCGCAACAACAGGTAGCTAATATTAGAGATAGATTAATCGAGATCGACCCCGATAATGCAGATAGTTATCGTATTAATGCCGAAGCTTATATTCAACAACTACAACAGTTAGATAATGAATTTCAAGAAAAATTAGCACCGGTTCAAGGTTGCAATTTTATCACTTTTCACGATGCGTTCGCTTATTTAGCACAACGCTACGGACTGGAACAAGAAGCGATCGTTCACATTCCTGAAGATAGCATTACTCCCCAAGATATCCAACGGGTACAACAACTAACTAAGAAACATCAAGTTAAAGCTTTACTCACTGAACCAGGAATTGAAGACAAACGTATTGAGCAAATATCGAGTGACTTAAATCTACCTCTTGAAGCGATCAACCCGCTTGAGGCAGGAGAAACCGATCCGCAATATTATTTTCAAGTAATGCGGAGTAATTTGGAGGCGTTGTCAAGAGCGTGCCAGTAAACATTTATCATTGAGCAATAAATACTGATAAATGGAAAATATGTCTTACGTTGTTGAATAAGCTGAGGAAACCTCAGCATTCCCCACGCGCTAAATGTTAAATGAAAAAAATGTTACCTACGATAAGGCTTATAAATTCGCCATCAGAATTGTTAATGCCTACAAATATTTACAAGAAAATAAGAAGGAGTTTGTTTTGTCCAAACAATTATTAAGAAGCGGTACATTTATCGGAGCGAATATTGCAGAAGCGAATGGCGGAATTTCTCCAGCAGATTTCTCAGCAAAAATATCTATCGCTTATAAAGAAACCCTAGAAACAAAATACTGGCTTTCCTTACTCAAAGATACAGGCTACATCGACGAAAAATCATTCACCAGCATACATCAAGATGCCGACGAAATAGACGAGCGACCCCGCGTCGGCGAAAGCGGTCGGAACCCGCGTCGTCTCACGGCGCAAGGGAACGCCGACCAAGACAGACGCAAGGGAATGCGCGAGTTGCCAAAATACTATTTTCTATTCTGAAAACCTCCAGAATCAAAAAACAGTGAAAATTAAACATAAATGATAAATGCTCAATGATAAATGATGAATGATACCATCGTTAAAGTAAAAGATTTATCGGTAATGCGTGGGGAATATCTAGCAGTCGATAATGTTTCTTTTGAATTATTGCCAGGGACTCATACAGCCATTATTGGGCCAAATGGTGCAGGGAAAAGTACCTTGATTAAATCCATTTTAGGGTTGGTTGAGGCGCAGTCAGGTGAAATTAGTTTGTTTGATGGGACTGGTAAATGGTCAAAGCGATTAAAAACCGAAATTGGCTATATTCCCCAAAAGTTTCCTTTTGAGCGCACTTTTCCATTGACGGTATCGGAGTTAGTGGGTTTGGGCTTAAATAGCAGATATTGGTGGTGCGATCGCAAAGGTCAACGAGAGATTATCCACCAAGCTTTAGAACAAGTTCATCTAACCAAACAAGCAAACCAAAAAATCGGTACTCTTAGCGGAGGAGAATTAAAGCGAGTTTTATTAGCTTATTGTTTAGTGGTTCCCCGTCGTCTTTTAATTCTTGATGAAGCTTTAGCCGGGGTAGATGCTACGGGAGAAATGGAATTTGCTGCTTTACTCCACACTCTCAAACAAGAACAAAACTGGACAATTTTGGAAGTTTCCCACGATTTAGATTTAGTTAGTCGCTATTGTGACTCGGTAATTTGTTTAAACCGTCGCTTACTCTATCAAGGTTCCCCTCAAACCACTCTCACCCCCGAAAATCTCTTGCACATATACGGTGCTTTAGTTAGTCCCACTTGTCATCATCATGAACCTAGCAAATTTCCTGAGTCTTTTTAGTTTACCTTTTATGCAACGGGCGATACTGGGTGGTGTACTGCTTGGTATTTTAGGGGGCATTTTAGGCAGCTTTTTAATCCTACGTCGTCTCTCTCTATTTGGGGATACCGTGGGACATTCGGCCATGCTAGGAGTTGTTTTAGCTGCTTTATTAAACCTTCCTGCCACTTGGACGTTGATTGGTTTTACCGTTGCTTTTGGTTTAGGTGTAATTTATTTAATTGATAAAACTGATTTAGGTAGCGATACTGTATTGTGTATTTCTCTATCGGCATCGATCGCTTTAGGTACAATTGGTTTTAGTTATTTAAAGGGATATCGGGGTAATTTATTATCGATTTTATTTGGGGATATTTTAGCCATTAGTAATACTGATTTGATTTTATTGTTATTACTTTTGGCTGTAACTATAGCCTGGATTATGATTAGTTTACCAGAGCAAATTTTACTCACTCTTAACAGTGATTTAGCCCTAGTAAAACGTGTACCTGTTCGTAGCTATCGCTATTTTTTTATTGTGCTTTTAGCCACTACTATCGCCTTAACTATTCGTGCTGTTGGTATTTTATTGGCCAATGCTTTTTTAGTTATTCCTGCTGCAACTGCTAGATTAATTTGTCAGCAGTTTATCCCTTTTTTAGCCACTGCTGCTTCTATAGGTGCTACCAGTGGAGTCATGGGAATGGTTATTTCTGGTGCGATCGATCTGCCGAGTGGTCCGAGTATTGTTTTGGTTCAGTTGTTTGGGTTTTTAATTGTGGCTTTATGGTGTCGGCATATAGATTAAGCCGAGATGGAGCTAGAAGCGAAGAAGTAGAACTCATTTTTGTCGAATCACAACAACAAGAAGAAAGTGTTGTCGTGAAGTTAGTTTTGTTCAATCCAGGAAACATTGCCGCAATTATACACAGCTTGACAGTACATGAGTCAGTTCCCCATTCGATAAGTCTGCTTCGATATCTGGGTTTATGTCAGAGGTATTTACTAAGAATCCTTTTGATCCAAGTCTGAGAACTCATAAGTTATCGGGAAAACTGAAAGACTTATGGAGCTTTAGCATAGAGTATGACCAATGAGTTATATTTTACTTTACAGATGAGGGAAATGTTGTTTTTGTCGATATTGGCAATCATGATGAAGTTTATTAGTCAATTATTATCTTGTTCTGCTCTTATTTCTGACATGATTTCTTGGAAATCTGAGTCATTAGATAATATTACATTTAATTTTATTGTATATTGTGGTTTTTAAAACTAAGAAAAAACAAAATCTAAGAAATTAGCGATCGCCATACTTAAAATTTTTTCAGAAAATTAAAAAATATCTAGACCAATCTAGGCAAATGTAGTTATGCTGGAAACAGCACTGAGGAAAAGTCATTTCTGAGTTTGTTAGTCCAAAAGAAGCAACACACAATCTTAGGGTTAGCGTCGATACTTTGCGACGTTGGGAAGAGGCTGGAAAAATTACAGCTATTAGAACGCCAGCAGGACATAGAAGATATGACATGAACTCAGTAGACAAACAAAATGGTCAAAATTCTCAAGAGAAATATTTAGTGAATGAAGAGACAATACAAAGAATTGCCAAGGGAATCTGTCAGTATCATCAAAATATAAGCAGGCAAAAATTATCTCAGTACCCAGCTAATTTACAGTTAGCTGTTATTAATTTTATCAGAGGAAACCAAAATAAGACAAGACTTAAGCACGGTTTTACTAGAAATCTTTGAATCTTTTTTCTGCGACTTTGGTATAAAATGGGTATGGGAAGATAGGCTGCTAATCTTTCTATTCTAACTTGTTTATGAACTTGCAGAAGCCATACTAATATACGTAAAAGTAAAAACTTGCTTTTTGATAATGTGTTCTCTAAATAGTCCTGATAGAAAGGCAAAAAATCCATAAATTATGATGAAAAGATAATGATACTTGCAAAGTCTTCTTATCATTTCTTTATGAATTAATTCTGTTCATTTCTAACAATTAGCCTCTTTCTGCTCTGGATAGACTATTTGTACTTTTTAGAGGTCGGGTTCAATCTATTTTTTTTTGAGATCGCTGATCTTGAAACCCCTGACGATGAGCTTTTTCCGACATAAATACTGCAAAATGGACGGTTCAAGGTTTAGCCTATGGCACTTAAGTCAAAGAACCTTTAAAAAGTTCAAAAAACAAAAAACCATCAACCGATACCAAGCAATAGAATTGGTTAAAAGAGCCTTTCCAAACATCAGCTACTCTGAGAACAGTTTTGCCAACGTCAAAGGAACTAAATCACCCTACGACGGGGATATAAACTACTGGTCAAAGAGAAACAGTGTCCTCTACGATGGAAGTACAACAAAAACACTCCGCCGACAAAACCATTCATGCGGTTACTGTGGTTTAAAATTCATCGATGATGAAAAAGTAGAACTTCACCACATCGACGGCAACCATAACAACTGGAAACCTAAGAATCTCTTAGCAATCCATAGCAGTTGTCATCATTATACTCACATGAGCAAAGGACGGAAAGACCAAGGTTTTCGGAAGCCGAGTGCAGGGAAACCCGCACGCTCGGATTTTACAGAGAGGGGTGAAAGCATCATAGCTTCCCTCTACTCTACCCACGCACGGTTTCGGATGGGAGGGGTACGATGGAAACATCTACCTCGACCCTACTGAGAACTCAATTCCTCCTGCGTTTTCTAACGACGAATACCAAGGCGTTTAATGAGGGTTTGATAACGATTGGAATCTTTGCCGTTAATATAGGCTAATAAACGTCGGCGACGACCAATCATTTTGAGGAGTCCTCTACGCGAAGCATGGTCTTTAGGGTTTTGCTTTAAATGATCGGTTAATTGGGTAATGCGTTTGGTCAGGATAGCCACTTGTAAATCGGCTGAACCAGTGTCAGTTTCGTGAACTTGGTATTCACTAATTAAGCTTTGCTTTTCGCTAGCGGTTAAACTCATAGAAGTTATTCAATAAATGCTGCAGCCTTTTATAATACCATTTATTTTTTGATCTAACTACCCTTAGCCCTATTAATTATCTTTGTTAAGCGAAACGTGATACAAATTTAGGGTATAACTGAATCTGGCAGTCTAAGCTAGAAAAAGGTTGACCCATGGCAAGTATAGATGAGCCTTTGCATTCACCCTATCCCTTTTTTGCCAAAGCTGTGGCTCTGAGTTACTGCTTGATGGACGTTATCGGGTTATCATGGAAAAAAATCAAATCAAATCATGTTGACATCTACAGATTTTACAGGTTTATTTAATCAACGTTTTTTTAATAACTTTTTACCAATTCCTGCTACTAATCAAATTTTATTAGGGAGTAAAGCCCCTGATTTCATTTTACCTGATATTACCCATAATCGAACGGTTAGATTAGGGAATTATTTTGAGAAACAGCCTGTTATTTTAGCTTTTACTCGTATCTTTACAGAAAAGCAATATTGTCCTTTTTGTTATCCCCATATTATCAGTCTGAATAAGTATTATGAACGATTTGTTGAACGGGGGGTAGAGATTTTAATGATTACCAGTACCGATACTCAACAAAGTCAAATCGTGGTTCAAGATTTAGGGTTAAAAATACCTTTATTGACCAATCCTGATTGTCAGGTATTTCGTAGGTATCATACGGGACAAGCTTTGGGCGCACCCTTACCAGCACAGTTTGTGTTAGATAAAACGGGAAAAATACAATATAAACATTTATTTTCCTTTATCGATCATAATGCGAGTGTTGATCAATTATTGCTGAAAGTTTCATAAAGTTAGAAAAAGAAACGTTCAAAAGCAACAACATTACCATCTCAGTATTTCACAGCGATCACAGTAAGATAATTGGATTCAATTGTTAGAAATGATTAACTACTTAGTTATTTTTTTTGCATAGACAAGAACAACTTTATCAAAATACATATCGTCAGTTACAATAGACACTACACGAATTAGTTGTTCATTATCTAGGTGGACAGTATCGCAGATTTTTGTATCTCCATCATTGTATCTGAGTTTCTTATCCTTAGCCCATGAAGGACATTGATCTGTCATTAAATATGGCTTAGACTCCAATACATTTATATAACCATTAAAGGGTTTTACTTCAGCACATAAGACCCCTTCACAATCAAACCATTCAACTTTAGGATTACCAGTTTTTTGTTCTTGAAAAGTTCCATCAGGATTAATTATTAAAGTTAAACCTTCTGTGGACTTCACTCTCTTTAAAACTTGAGACATTGGATTATTTAACCAGTTTTTTACCCCATTAGAATCTGGTTTTCTTCCAATAAATTGAAGTTCACTCTTGATAGAAAAACTACCTATTAGTACCCATTTTCCTACAAAAACAGAAATATCCATTTAATATCCTCTTAAATTTACTTATTTTCTAATTGACGACTTATTAAAGACATCGAATAACAAAAGATCCAATAAATAGTAGCAACAAAAATATAAACTTCTCCATACCTACCTATAAATTTAGGATTTGCTAAAATAGATTGAGAGATTCCCAATAAATCGACTAAACCCACGATCGCTAATAAAGAAGTATCCTTAAATAAACTAATAAATTGACCAACAATAGTAGGAATAACTACTCTTAATGCTTGAGGTAATACAACTAAAATCAAGACAAAAAATGTATTCAATCCTAATGCTTTTGCTGCTTCAGTTTGTCCTTTGGGTACAGATTGTAAACCCCCTCTGACATTTTCTGCTAAGTAAGCAGCACTAAATAAAGTAAATCCGGCAATGGCTCGAATGACTCTTTGAATCCGCACTTCTTGAGGTAAAATTAAGGGTAACATGACCTGTGCCATAAAGAGAATACCAATTAAAGGTAAACCCCGAATTAATTCGATATAGGCGATGGATAACCAACGAATAATGGGTAAATTACTCTGTCTTCCCAATGCTAATAATACTCCGAAAGGAAAAGACAAAATAATGCTAAAAATAGCAACAAAAACCGTTAAAATTAAACCACTAAAGTCATCTAATCTTACGTTTCGTAAAAATAAAGCCCCTTGTAATAAACCTAATAATAAAAAGAAACTAAGTATCCAGATTAAGGATAACCAACTTTTAAAATTAGAAAATTTTTGATTGATTTGCTTACCAATTAGAGAAAAAATAACGAATAATAATAACATTCCTAATAATTTTGCGCTAGAAATTAGGCTAATAGGGATAGCTAATAAGACTATTATTAATGCAGTTAAGGCTAAAATAGTTAAATTAACAAAATTAAATAAATTATTTTTATTGGATAAAGTTCCCCAGGAAAACCCCAAGAGACTAATAATAATAGCTAAACTTGTCCAAGCTCTCCATAATAAGTTAGCAGGATATTGACCAACAAAAAATAAGCGTAAGTTAGCGGTTATCACTTGCCATTGTGCCTGAAATAATATCCAAGAAATTAACCGATAGCCAAGCCAATAAATAAACAAAAGACTAATAATAGTTAAGATACTATTCAACCAACTACTAAAAAGATTCTTTTTTATCCAACTAATAAGATTAAGATCATTTAAGAAAACAATAGACATAATAATATTTAATTTATCCAATTCACTAAATATACTGTAAAATTTTACAAAATTCAACGTTTTTTTGATCGGTTTAAAATAGGAAGAGACTTACTAAGGTTTTGTAGACTCACATCTTACATTTTGGATAAAATTAGCTAATGATGAAAGTGAACAGGTTTATACTGTGCTTAGTCGAAGTGGAACAGGAAACAGTGGTTGATCTGTTTTAAGTAAAAACTAGGTAAAAATATGACATATTATAGTTGTGGATTTATACAATAACAGAATAATGCTATATTTTTTTAGTAGGATTTTCAAAAATGAATGGTATTTTGTTTTCCTGATGGGTTTACTAAGTAGGGGAATTATTATTTTTACAATGGTAAGCATTGCCCCTTTACTTTCGATGTCATCGGAGAATAATGGTATTGCTTTTGGGTGGGAAGTTTTTTCAGCGTGGGATAGTCCTTTATATGAACAAATTGCAACTAATAGTTATGATACGTCAGAGCCAAAACCAGGCTCTAATGTTGCTTTTTTTCCTTTATTTCCCTTGTTAATGAGATTAGGAATGGCTCTAGGATTTTCTTCTAATCTTGTAGGTGTTGTCATTAATAATGTTGCATTCTTTCTGACTTTATTTGTTGTTTATGTCTGGATTAAAAGAACGAATGGGGCATTCGTTGCTCGTTGGGTAATCGCTGTTTTAGCTTGGTGTCCCTTATCTATTTTTGGCACAGTTATCTATACAGAAGGACTTTTTTTACTGTTTAGTAGTTTAGCTTTATTTACCTTTGAAAGTAAACAATATACTCAAACAATGATTTGGGGAATATTAGCTACAGCCACTCGTATTACGGGATTAGCTTTAATTCCTACTTTTTTGTTTATTGCTTGGCGTAAAAAGTTACCTTTGATAGCTTATATTGCAGGTTTCGTTAGTGGTGGGGGAACTTTTTTATACAGTTTATACTGTTGGATTCATTTTAATGATCCCATTGCCTTTATTACGGTACAGCATACGGAGTGGGAACGGAAACAAGGCATTGATTGGGAAGGATGGGGGCAAATGTTAGCAGAAATTACGATCGGGGGCAAAAATTGGGCTTCCGGAACCATCGCCGATCCTTGGCATCCCCTCTTATTTCTCGTCATTATAGCTATTGCTTACGGATTATGGCATTATCGCGCTTCTATTCCTCCAGCCTCGTTTGACTATGGTTTATGTAGTTTAGGCTTATTTTTATGGCTTTTAAGCGGTGATGCTCTCTTAAACACCTTGTCTGTGCTAGGGGGACTGGTATTATTATGGTTTTCTCGTCAACGCTTAAGTTTAGTGGTATATGTCTATGGATTATGTGCCTTGGGACTTTTATTATCCTCTGGGGGAACCATTTCCTTAAATCGTTTAGCTTATGGCATTGTTTCTTTATCAATTGCCTTAGGCGTTGCCCTATCGCGATCGCCTCGTTGGGGTTATTGTACCCTAGCATTTTTTACTATCCTATTGGTTACTTTTTCCCTGAGATTTGCTCAACATCAATGGGTGGCGATGTTACCTTAAAATAGGTGGATTTACTAATTATTAATTGATAATTGATAATTACATTGCACCAACAACCAATTAAGAAGTCATTTTCTGGGAAATCACAGCATAAAATGGATCAGACCCTATCATCCCCAACATTTGTAAAAAACTAGGCAGAGGAGATACATTCATCATGACTTCAGGTTTACTAAACCCTGCCACTGACTTAAAATAATTTTTTAATAACTGAATTCTCATCGCATCGGTGCCATCACGCCAAGCAGAGATGGCTTTTTGATAAAACATCCGATTAGAAAAACTAACGATGACGATACCCTCTGGTTTAAGAATACGATGAATTTCTGAAAAAATAGCTTCAGGATACTGTAAATATTGAACAGAAACAGCAATTAAAACGGCATCAAAATCATTATCTTTCAAAGGTAATTTAGGATTATAATTAAGATTTTGTAAAAAATAATGATCAAGGCGAGGATTTTTCGCCAATTCTTCTTGGTTCATTCCATGACCTTCTACATGGTCAAATTCCATATCATTAGGAAGATGAGACACCCAACTACTCATTAAATCTAAAATGCGTGTTTTGGGTTGTAATCGTTCTCGATAAAGATTAGTTAATTGATCGATAAACCCCTCATCAACATGGGTGACAAAACGGGGCAACGCATAAAAATCTTGATCGTTACCGGGATCGAGTTTTTCTCTTTGATGAGGACTTAATAACATAATCAACAACACTTTCGTTTTATTTCCCTAATTTTATACTATTTAGTTGTTGAGATTATCGTGTTGATGGGACTATTTGTGGAACTGACATGGACAAAATAACTCAATATAGTTAACAGTGTAATCAATATATTAGGTGGTTAACGCATCATGAAACGAAATTTCAAAGTAAGTAATGCCGTATTTAGTCTTGGTTTTAGTTTAGCATCTCTTTTAGGGACAACTATGATAGTTAAGGCTATAGAAGCAGAGTATTTACTCTTGAATAATGATTTTCGGGTTGATGGCAATCTCCTTTCTTCTTGGGTACAACCCTTACAGAATTCAGATGTTACACAATTTTGTTTAAAAGCATCTTCCCATGTTTCTTGGTGGAAAGGTCTAAAAATCTTAGATAGTCAAGGAAAACTAATTAATTTAATTGTCACACAAGATGAGTCTCGTCTGAGTTGTACGTCAGATATTCCAAATTCTCGTTTAGCCGGTGGAAAAATAGAATTTTGGAAGGCTAAAACTTTTGGAGCTCACACTTATATGGATAGTGCAAAAATTGACGTTAATCAGGTTAAAGGTAATAAAATAACTATCACCTGGTGGGATGAATAGATATAGCATTACAGTTAAGACATTTCTAATTCCTCAAACGTAGTTACAGCATACTGTTGCCTGTTCCCTAATTCCTGTATTCTGGCGTTCCCTAGCACATAATGTTATACAAAAGAAAAAACCCTGCATATAACAGGGTTAACTAATACTTGAGCTTAGATCAAAATTGGGATTATCAAGGTTTAGAAGGAGAAGGTTCCGCGAACGGTTCCAATTACTTCGTCATCAGCACCTTGGATGTTAACAAATTGGTCGGGGTTAGCGATCCAGATGACACCAGGAGTGATAGAAATGTTATCAGTTACTTGATAACGGTAGAAGACTTCAGCCGTTACAGGGTTACGGCTAGGTAGTTGGAAAAACTCCGCTGTGGTAGGAAGGTTACGACCACCATGATAGGGTTGAACCCCTGCAAAGATACCTAAGAGGTTTCCTTCTTTGAAGAGATCGGGGAAGGCAAAACCGCCACCACCAGTCCAAACCTCAGCACTAACACCACGACCGATGAAGCGAACGCTAGTGAAAGAGCCGAAGGCGCTGAAGTTCATCCATTCAGCCACACGCCAGGTCATCTCCCCACCATAACTGTTGGTAACTTTACCACCGATGTCGAAGGGGTTAACAGGAAGTAATCCTTGATCCATCGCTTCACGATTATAATCTGGGGTAGTTGTTCCAGGCGCACCCACAGAACCCAGTGCAAAGGCGTTATTCAACTCAGAACGAGAGAAGTTAGCAAAGGAGGTACCGACTTCCCCAGGACCGGTAGGAATACCAGAACCGAAGATAGGGGAATCAGGTTTGTGGTAAGCGTGAACATAGGTGAAGGCGACGTTAACCACATCGAAGAGGTTAGCATTGATTTGTGCTAATCCACCGTAGTTACCGTTGAATAAACCGTTACCACCAGGACTTTCTGCATATTCATTACAGGTTGCCGGGTTAATACCATTCACTAAGGTTGGGTCAGCATCGCAGTCGCCCAAAAATCCATCTCCACCACCGTTTAAAGAAGGATCGTTAGCAGTACCTGCTAAGTAACCAAAGCTAACAGAGGTAGGACCGAGTAAGCTTTCTAAGAACCCAATTTGGAAGCTCATACCTGCACCAGCACCACCACCGATACGGTAGATGGGGTTACGTTGAGCAAAGGTACTTAAAGAACCTTTACCACCATCGAAGTCCTCGAAGAAGGGGTTTAAGGTAGGTACGAAGTGGTGCCAACGTCCACCCCAAGCGGTAACGTAGGTGTCGATCTTGAAGTTATTTAATGGCTCAATAGGAGCATAGTAACCAACCCAGTCGACGGTTACGTCGTTGTCTTCTTCGTTCCGACGGGGCCCGATGTTAAAGGTTTGGGTTGCGGTGGGGTTAATTAAGGTATTTTCTTCAAACGCAATACCGATAGGTTGACCGGTAGCAGGGTTAATGACTCTAAGGTTCGGTTCATTTAAGGTAAAACGGTCGTCCCCTGTACCTGTACTGGCGGATAAGCGGGTAACTAAGAGGTCTTCCCCACTGAAACTGGTGTTGAAGCTTAAACGAATCCGATCTTGTAGAACGGCTTGGTTATCTTCAGAAGAACGACTACCACCAGCAGCGGTTGCAGCCATGATCACTTCCCCAACTAACTTGGTGGTGGTGGAGAATTGGTGATCTTCTAAGAACGCAACCCGACCTTCTAAGTTGTCTACCCGTGCGCCCAATGCAGCGAGTTCTGCTTCAAATTCCTGCATTAAACGCTTAAGCTTTTCGATGTCTTCTCTGAGTACCGCAACGTTTTCTTGAATTAAACGTTCCATGGTGTTTAAACAAGCGTTTAAACCTGCAGCGAATTCCCAACGGGAGGTAGCGCGGTTGCCTCGGAAAGTACGATCAGGATAACCAACGATACAACCATAACGCTCAACTAAGCTTCTTAAGGCTTCATAGGCCCAGTCAGTGGGGGAAACATCCCGTAATTCACTAACACTGGTAACCTGATCATTAGCATCGTTGGAGTTACCTTCTTGACTGTAATTTTCGAGCTTTTGTAATAATTCGTCTTGTGCTTGAGCAATTTCTAGCCCTTCGGTTGCACTTTGATTATATTCAGATTGAGCAGTACCTTCAGCGGCAGCATTGCCAGAGGCTAGTACAATTCCCACGAATGCTGGGCTAACCAGCAAGGTTTTCCATAATAATTTCAGCATTTTCAGCTTTCCTCACACCATTAGTATTGACTACAGAGTTTATAGCCTCACTCATCATCCTATTATACACAGCTTTTTTGGATTGGCGGATAGATAACTTTAACTTTTGTCTAAAAAGGTTTGTTATCAGTTTTTCTAACGATTGAACCCTAAATTGGACTCTTAACGTTACTATCTATATTTTCTATCCTTTACGCTGGCATTGTGAGCATGACTTACGTATTAGTCTAGCGTTAATTTTTGCAAGTTGACCAGTCTCTGTTATAAAATTCCTACATAGGGAATAGGTAATAGGTCATTGTTGCGGTCAATTCCCAATTTATCTGTTTGACTTACAGGTAAAAGTTCTCAACACTACAGCAAAATAAAGCAAATGTATTACTTAGATTAGGATCTACTTTGATTTTTGGTTAAGGTTTTACAGAATTTATAATTAATTATTTTTTTCAACATTTTGTTAAAATACAGTTCTAATGTATCTAATTAACTCACTTCAGTCAGTGTCGGATGTTTTAATTAGAGAAAAACATTTTATTCTTTTAGTTACTATTAATGAGTATTAATTATATTTTACAAAGTTTTCAGCATTTTGGTGTTCATCTAGGGTTAGAACGTATCAAAACTTTATTAAATCAATTGAATAATCCTCATGAAAATATCCCTATTGTTCATGTTGGTGGAACTAATGGCAAAGGTTCTGTTTGCGCTTATCTATCTTCAATTTTAACTGAAGCAGGTTATCAAGTCGGACGTTATACTTCTCCCCATTTAATTGATTGGACGGAAAGAATTTGTCTTAATAATCAACCCATTCCAGAAGCTGAACTAGAAACTATTTTAATTAAAATAAAAAATTCTCTGGATATCACTCAAGAGAGTCCAACACAATTTGAAATTATTACAGCAGCAGCTTTTTTTTATTTTGCTCAAAAAAATGCCGATATTGCTATTATAGAAGTGGGTTTAGGGGGACGTTTAGATGCGACTAATGTTTGCGATCGCCCCTTAGTTACGGTTATTACTTCTCTGAGTCGAGAACATTGGCAACGTTTAGGGCCAACGATTAAAGATATTGCTGGTGAAAAAGCAGGGATTTTTAAGTCAGAATGTCCTGTTATTATGGGTCAAGTTCCTGCGGAAGTTAAACCTATTTTTGAGTCTAAAATTAAAAACTTAAATTGTCCTCATATTTGGGTTGAACCTGCTAATTCTATAGATGGTAATCAGGTTGTTTATAAAAACATCAAATATTCTTTACCATTATTAGGGAAAATTCAGTTAAATAATTCTACTTTGGCTATAGAAACTATAAAAATATTACAAGAAAAGGGCTGGGATATTACAGATGAGCATATTAAACAAGGCATCAAAAACACTCAATGGTTTGGGAGAATACAATGGATAAAATGGAAAAATAGTTCTATTTTAATTGATGGAGCGCATAACCCTGCTGCGGCTAAAATGTTACGTCATTATGTTGATACTTTGGACAAGTCTGTTATTTGGATTATGGGAATGTTATCAACAAAAGAACATGATAAAGTGTTTAAAGAATTACTGAGGGAAGATGATAGTTTATATTTAGTTTCTGTACCTGATCACAGTACAGCAAATCCTGATTACTTAGCAAAATTAGCTGATAAACTTTGTCCCAACCTCATACAAATTAAAACAAAAGAAACTATTTTTTCTGCTCTAGAAGAAGCTGTCAAAAACAAAGATTATGACCAGATAATTGTTATCGCTGGATCTTTATATTTGATTGGTCATTTTTTAGGTAATATCCAAGCCAATACACTCCAATCTCAAAATAACTAAGTTATAATAAAATGTAGTTTACTTTACTTTCATATGATATGACTATGCTTGATTCTGTGCAAACTCAACTTTATCATCTTCAACAATTTGCTAATAAATTAGTTTCTCTAGAACTTGGTCATCTTAGTTTAATTAGTGTTGCTATTATTTTTTTAGCAGGATTATTAACCAGTTTAACTCCTTGTATGCTTTCAATGTTACCCATTACCATCGCTTATATTGGGGGTTATGAATCTCAAGGTAAATTACAAGGAATACGTCAATCTGTTTGGTTTTCTTTGGGATTAGCAACGACTTTGGCAGGGTTGGGTATTTTAGCAGCATCGTTAGGAAAAGTTTATGGACAAATTGGTGTAGGATTACCGATTATTGTTAGCGTTATTGCTATTTTGATGGGGTTAAATCTTCTAGAAGTTATTTCTTTTCAATTTCCCTCTTTAGGAGAAACAAATTGGATTTCTAATGATCTTTCCCCCGGAATTCGTTCTTATGCTTTGGGATTAACTTTTGGTTTAGTTGCTTCTCCTTGCAGTACCCCAGTTTTAGCAACATTATTAGGGTGGGTTGCTACTAAACAAGACTTAATTTTAGGGGGTATATTATTATTAGCTTATACGGTGGGTTATGTTCTTCCTTTAATTTTAGCAGGAACCTTTACCGCTACTTTGAAAAAGTTGTTAGAATTACGGCGTTGGTCTAGTTGGATTAATCCCGTTAGTGGGGTTTTCTTAATTGTATTCGGGATGTTTTCTTTATTATCTCGTTTACCACTCAATAACTTGTCCTAACATTAGCAGATTAAATAATAGAAAGAAGATAGTTGGTTTAGCAAATCATTGGCTTTAAACCCTGCTTTTTATTCTTGAAAAGAGAGATAACAAGCGCATATCTTTTTCATTATGTATATAATATCATGTCAAGTCAAAAATAACCAATATTTCGTTACAATTTGATCTTAAAAAAATATTAAGCTGAACTCAATTTTGCTACAGAGATAGATGCCAAGAAAGTAAACAATCGCTTTATAATAAAAGTAAGAATAAGTGTGAAATATGACCCTATCTGATTCTCCTCAAACCAACGAAAATCTATCTTTACCGAAACAAGGATTTAAGCAACTGATTAAAATTGTTGCTGATCTTCGTTTAGCCATTGTTCTCTTATTAGCGATCGCTTTATTTAGTATTAGTGGAACTATCATCGAACAGGGTGAAAGTATTCCATTTTATCAACAAAACTATCCTGAAGATCCGGCTTTATTTGGCTTTTTAACCTGGAAAGTTATCTTAATTTTAGGACTGAATCATGTTTATACAACATGGTGGTTTTTATCTCTATTAGTTCTGTTTGGAACTAGCTTAACTGCTTGTACCTTTACCCGTCAATTTCCTGCTTTAAAAGCAGCAAGAAAATGGAACTTTTACCAAAAACCTCGACAGTTTCAAAAGTTAGCATTGAGTACCGAATTAGACATTAAGAATCTAACTTCGGTTAAAGACGTTTTACAAGAAAAAGGTTATAAAACTTTTCAAGAAAATAAGGCAATTTATGCAAGAAAAGGAATCATCGGAAAAATTGGGCCGATTGTGGTTCATGCTGCCATGTTAATCATATTAGGAGGTGCTATTTGGGGTGCATTAACAGGATTTTTAGCCCAAGCAATGGTACCTAGTGGCACTGATTTTAAGGTTAATAATATTATCGAAGCAGGTCCCTTATCTCAACCGCAAATCCCTACAGATTGGGGAATTCGGGTGAATCGATTTTGGATTGATTATACCCCAGACGGAACCATTGATCAGTTTTATTCTGACCTTTCTGTTATTAATAATGATGGGGAAGAATTAAAAAATAAAACAATTTATGTGAATGAACCTTTGCGTTATGATGGAGTGACTTTTTATCAGACGAATTGGGGAATTGCAGGGGTTCAAGCACAAGTTAATAATAGTCCCATTTTCCAGCTTCCTATGGCCCCTTTAGATACCAATGGAAACGGTCGAATTTGGGGAACCTGGATACCCACAAAACCCGATTTAAGTGAAGGGGTTTCTTTATTAGCAAGGGACTTACAAGGCACGATGATGGTTTATGATCAAAAAGGGGATCTTTACAGTGCGGTAAGACCTGGAATGATCTTAGAAATTAATGGAGTTAGACTAAAAATTTATCAATTAATTGGTAGTACAGGGTTACAAATTAAAGCTGATCCGGGGATTCCTTTTGTTTATACTGGGTTTGGTTTATTAATGATTGGTGTGATCATGAGTTATGTATCTCATTCTCAGATTTGGGTTTTACAAGAAGACCAGCATTGTTATATTGGGGGAAAAACAAACCGATCTCAAGTTACTTTTGAACGGGAATTATTGGGGATTATCAAATCATTAGAAACAGACAAAACTTAAAAATCAATCATCCTTAACTTAACCAAATTAACGTGCCAATGATCACAATAAATAATCCCAATGCTAACCCAATAAACCCATTATCCTTGGTATCAATTTGGGTAATATCTTCTAAATCTAGGGATGTTTTTTTGATGGGTTGAGTTGCTGGTTTTGCCTGTACATAGCGAGGAGTTGGGTTCTCTTCTGAGTTAGTTGTGGGAATTTTCGTCATCCATGCTTCAGGACGCTTTAATTGAGGTGCTTTAAGAATGTATAATATACGTTGACTTTGTTGACGAATCGCTAAGTTTGGATGACGGGTTAATTCTTCACAAAGGGCGATCGCATCGTCTAATTTATCCACTCCTTGATAAGCGGTAACTAAAGACAGTTGAACCTCTCCTCCTAACTTTGAAGACGGGTTAACTAATGATTTTGCGTCTTCGAGAGTTTTGACACTACTACGATATTGTCCCCGGTCTAATAATGCTTGTCCTTGTTGATATTTTAGTTTGACTTGTTCTAACTTAGAATCCATCGTTACAATAACTTTCTTTTATTACAGTTTAGCGGATATTTGGTTAATTTTAAGAGGTTTAGAAAGGGAGTCAGCAATGGTTGTTAGAAGTTTCTGATGGGTTACCATTTGTTCATGGGTCAAAACAGGTAATTTAATCTCTTCTCCTATAGCTATTTTAGAACTCGATGCAGGGAAAATCATCAAATCATAAGGAGTCCAGATCACGGTGACATCAATCTTATTTAAAGTGGTTTCTATATCTTTATTTAAGTCTTGTAAAAATTGACTATTAGGACGCATTTGCTTAATTCCTGGATTGGGTAACGCATAAGCAGTAATAGTTCCATTATTAGGGGTAGAAATATTAATATAACGTTGAACTTTTTTGACTCCTTCTAAACGCTGTAAATAGTAGCGAGTGACTAATCCTCCCATACTAAAACCAATCAAATCAATAGGTTGTTCAGAGTCAAAATTATTGTCAATATAATTATGAACTTGTTGGGCTAAATGTTCAAGATGACCATCTCCATTATTAGGTTTAAGAGACAAACGATGAACCGACCAACCTAAATGAGTCAAATAGTTTGCCATTGTATTAAATTTAGCCGATGTGTTGTAAATTCCATGAATCAATAACACTGGATTTTTATGATTGCCTATCATAATGAGATTATTTTAGTTATTCTCAATACTATTACTCCTACAATTTTGTAGATGTAGGAGAAAGAAACTTAATTTGTTATCGATGATTGACTGAGTAAAAACACCGAGTTAACGATATTTTTTAAAGGCTAAAGTAACGTTATGGCCACCAAAACCAAAGGAATTAGATAAAGCCACATCAATCTCTAAAGGACGACTATCATAAGGAACATAATCAAGATCACATTCAGGATCAGGGTTATCTAAATTAAGGGTTGGGGGAATGCGATCATTAGCGATCGCCATTACTGTAGCCACTGCTTCAATACCGCCAGACCCTCCCAATAAATGACCCGTCATAGATTTAGTGGAACTAACAGCAATGCGATGAGCATGATCTCCTAACGCCTTTTTAATCGCTTTAGTTTCGGTGACATCATTGGCCGCGGTACTGGTGCCGTGAGCATTAATATAACTGACTTTTTCTGGAGAAATCCCTCCATCTTTTAGGGCTAATTCGATGGCACGGGTAGCACCAGCACCATCAGGGACCGGGGCCGTCATGTGATAAGCATCACAAGTCATGGCATAACCCACGATTTCTCCATAGATTTTTGCCCCCCGTTCTAAAGCGTGTTCTAATTCTTCAAGAATTAAAATGCCTGAGCCTTCTCCCATCACAAAACCATCTCGATCCTTATCAAAGGGGCGACTCGCTCTTTGAGGTTCATCATTACGGGTTGATAAGGCTCTGGCCGAAGCAAAACCGGCTAAGGATAAGGGGGTAACGGCCGCTTCGCTTCCCCCACAAATCATGGCTTTAGCGTAACCTCTTTGTACCAAACGAAAGGCATCGCCGATGGCATTAGAGCCGGCGGCACAAGCGGTTACTGTACAAGTATTAGGTCCTTTAGCCCCGGTATGGATCGCTGTTAACCCCGAGGCCATGTTACCAATCATCATGGGAATCATAAAAGGACTACAACGACTTGGACCTCGGTTTAAATAAATTTCTTGTTGATCTTCAAGAACTTTGATTCCCCCCACTCCAGTCCCAATAATGACCCCAATTTGCTCTGCATTGAGGTCATTAATCACTAATTTAGAGTCAGCCAATGCCTGTAAGCTGGCTGATACGCCAAATTGAGAAAAACGATCCATTCGCTTTGCTTCTTTGCGATCTAAGTAGTCATGGGGATCAAATCCTTTCACTTCACCAGCAATACGACAAGTGTGTTGAGACGGATCAAAATGGGTAATCTCGGCGATCCCGCTTTTTCCACTCATTAAACCTTGCCAATAGTCCGTTAGGGTATTGCCAATGGGGGTGATCGCACCTAACCCGGTTACTACTACTCGCTTTAATTGTGAATTCGTCATGATTTTCCCTTATAAAAAGATTGATCTACCCAGCAATGCACGAATGAGGGGAGATGGGGGGATAAATAACTTACTTTTGTTATTAATTAGGCGTTAGCTTGTTCTTTTTCGATGTAGTCCACAGCCGCTTTAACTGTGGCAATGTTTTCAGCAGCTTCGTCAGGAATTTCGATGTCAAACTCCTCTTCTAAGGCCATTACTAATTCTACTGTATCTAAAGAGTCAGCCCCCAAGTCGTTGGCAAAGTTGGCCTCTGGGGTCACTTTATCCTCTTCAACTTCGAGTTGTTCAACGACGATGCTTTTTACTTTATCAAATATTTCTTGGTTCATTAATCTTTAAATTTACCGCTAACTACCCCGTCAGTTTAACCATGATGGGGAGGAAATGGGGCGGAATTTACCATTTCCTAGAATTGATTTTACAGTTAAGGTTTATTGGGCATTATTCATATTATCGGTAAATGGTCAGTCAGGGAATAGGGAAATAAGAAGATTATTTTGGGGTGTGGGGTGTCGGTTGTGGGGTGTCGGTTGTCAGGGAGATAAAGATCAATATCAAAACTAGAATTTTTCTTAGTATCGAACTCAGGTTTGCACAGAGGCTTGAGTATGTCAAAATAGTTGAAAATTGAGCTATTATCTTCATTCAACTATTTGCTATGAAACCTATAAAATACGTCATAGGACTAATACTATGTCTGGCGATCGCTTTTAGTACCGCGATCGCTCCAGCAATTGCTACTGGAGTCTATGATCTTCCTGCCTTAAGTGTCGGATCAGACACTTGGGTGGTGGATCAAGCCGATGCCATTAGCTTTGCTAATGAAAATCGCTTAAATGGTCAATTAAGCAAACTAGCGAAAAATACTGGCAACGAAGTCAGACTCATTGCTATCCGTCGTTTAGATTATGGCTTAACGATGGAAGAGTTGGCTGATGGGATTTTCGATAAATGGTATCCTAGTCCTGAAGAACAGGCTAACCAAGTCATTTTGGTGGTGGATACCTTGACTAATAAAACTGCCTTGCGTCAAGGAGAGGATACCGAGTCTTTATTAACGGATGATATTGCTACGAGTGTGCTTAAAGAAACAGTGGCTGTGCCTTTACGGAGTGCAAAGTATAATGAAGCTTTCCTAGAAGCTGGCGATCGCCTTGTGGCTGTTTTAGCAGGAAACCCCGATCCAGGCCCACCCGAAGTTCAAGGAATGAACATCGAAAGCACATTTACCAGTGCTGAAGATACGGACGATACCAGCGCAACTATCTGGGTGGTGGTATTAATGGTTTTAGCGACGGTTATTCCCATGGCTACTTATTTCTGGTATGTGGGGATGCCAGGTCGATAACGAAAAATCCTGTTTAGATAGTATTTAGATAGGGGTCAACCGTCGTTAACCCCTAGTTTAATTTGATCAAAAGCATTATAATCGAACTGTACAGTCTAGTCTAATTTTTCGGTAAGTATGGTGAAACGTGATGACACAACCACTAAAGTTCAAAAAGACCCTATTATCTAAGAAAGGGAAATCCTCGGTTATTGGGGTCTCTATACTAGGGGTTGCTTTGATGGGGGTAACAACCTTTTACGCACTAAACCTAAGTCGTACTGAGTCGCAACAGTCTAGGGTTAGCACATCGATTAAATCGCCCAAAATAGAAACAATTTCAGCCCTAGGACGACTCGAACCTTTAGGAGAAGTCATCAATTTAGCCCCACCACCCACCCAAGGAGGAGCTAAGATTGAACAATTATTAGTTAAAGAAGGGGACAAAGTTAAAGCAGGACAAACCTTAGCTATTTTAAATGATATAGACAGTAAACAAGCTGCTTTTAAGGCAGCACAACAAGAGGTGAAAGTAGCCCAAGCTAACTTAGAAATTGTTAAAGCAGGGGCCAAACAAGGTGAAATTGAAGCACAAGAAGCAACCATTCAACAATTAGAAGCAGAGTTAAAGGGAGAACTGTCTACCAACCAAGCAACTCTTGCACAGTTAGAAATGGAATTAGCAGGAGAAAAACGACAACAAACCGCTACCATTGAACGGTTGAAAGCTGAATTAAAAGATGCTCAAAGAGAGTATCAAAGATATGAAAATTTAGCAGGGAATGGAGTGATTTCTCAGTCAGAGTTAGATCAACGTCAATTAGAATTAGAGCAAGCAAGAGAAAGTTTAAGAGAAGCTCAAGAAAGATTGAGCAAAACCATTAATACATTACAAGAAAAAATTACAGCAGAGCAATCACAATCTAGAAAAGAAGTTAATAGTTTAAACCAACAAATTATAGCGGCGAGAGCTAACTTAAATCGCATTGCAGAAATTCGTCCTGTTGATATTCAAAAAGCACAAGCAGAAGTCGATAAAGCGATAGCTCAACTAGAAGAAAAAGAAACAGATTTAGACTTAGCTTATATTAAGTCTCCTAGAGATGGACAAGTGTTAAAAATTCATACTTATCCAGGGGAGAAAGTTAACGATAATAATGGTGTTTTAGAACTGGGAGAAACCGAAAAAATGATGGTAATTGCAGAGGTTTACGAGAGTGAAATTAATAAAGTAAGAATAGGACAAAAAGCTATGATAAGAAGTGAGAATAATAGCTTTGTAGGAACCTTAGAGGGAACTGTGCAGAAAATTGGTTTACAAATTGGCAAAAAAGATGTTTTAGATACCGATCCCGCAGCAGATATTGATGTCAGAGTGGTTGAAGTAGACATCTTATTAACTCCAGAAGCATCCGCTAAAGTTTCAGAACTCACTTATGCAAAAGTTATTACAGAAATTCAATTTTAAATATTATGAAAACTCCTTTAGCTTGGTTACAATTGACCCATGAAAAAACTCGTTTACTCGTGGCGTTAGCAGGGATTACGTTTGCTGATGTTTTAATGTTTATGCAGTTAGGTTTTAGAGATGGTTTATTTGATAGTGCTGTAGGACTCCATCGAAGTTTAGACGGTGATATTTTTGTGATTAATTCTAAAACAGATACCTTAATAGAAATTAGAAGTTTCTCTCAACGTAGATTATACCAAATCTTAGGAGTTGATCAAGTTGAAAGTGTAACCCCCATATATATTGGTGTTTCTACTTGGAAAAATCCCATAGAGAAAAAAACCCATAATATTTTAAACGTGGGATTTAACCCTGATAAAAACGTTATTATATTACCTGATGTTCAAGAAAATATATCAGTAACTAAGCAGCAAGATGTTGTTTTATTAGACCGTCTTTCTCGAAAAGAGTTTGGTCCTATTTCTCAATTATTTGAGCCAGGACAGATAATTACAACAGAAGTAGGTAATCGCCAAATCAAAGTAAAGGGACTCTTTTCTTTAGGGACTTCTTTTGGTATAGATGGGACAATTATTACCAGTGATGTTAATTTTTTTCGTCTATTTCCTGACCGAAAGGAAGGATTAATTGATATTGGAGTCATAAAATTAAAATCAGGAGCTAATTTAGAAAAAAATCTTGACTTTTTAAGGAAAACCTTTGACTACGAAGATATTAGTTTTTATTCAAAAGAAAACCTGATAAAACATGAGAAAAACTTTTGGCAAAATAGAACAGCGATCGGGTTTATCTTTACATTAGGAACCATCATGGGATTTATCGTAGGAACGGTAATTGTTTATCAGATTTTATATACAGATGTAGCCGATCATTTACCTGAATATGCTACTTTAAAAGCCATGGGATATACCGATTTTTATTTATTAACAGTAGTTTTTCAAGAAGCGATAATTTTAGGTTGTATTGGATTTATTCCTGGTTTTTCTTTTTCAATTTTGTTATATTATAATGCAGCTAAAGCAACGGGTTTACCGATTATGATGGTAACATCAAGAGCAATTAGTGTTTTAATTTTAACCATTTTGATGTGCTGTATTTCTGGGGTGATTGCTGTGGGTAAATTACGCGCTGCTGATCCGGCGGATATTTTTTAACAGTGAACAGTGAACAGTGACCAGTTATTGTTTAGTTACGTATATTATGAATAGTAATGCTGTAATTGATATTAAAGGACTTAATCATTATTTTGGAAAAGGGGAGTTAAGAAAACAGATCCTTTTTGATATTAATTTGACTTTGAAAGCAGGAGAAGTCGTTATTTTAAAAGGTCCATCGGGTTCGGGAAAAACCACCTTATTAACTTTAATGGGAGGTTTAAGATCACCACAAACAGGAAGTCTTAAAGTTTTAGAACAAGAGTTAGTCGGTGCCAAAAAACATCAATTAGTTAAAATTAGACGTAATATTGGTTATATTTTCCAATCTCATAACCTTTTAGAATGTTTAACAGCAAGACAAAATGTAGCCATGTCTTTAGAGTTACATTCTCAATATTATAAAAGAGAAATTGAACAAAAAAGCCAAGAAATATTAGAAGCAGTGGGGTTAGGAGAAAGAATTAATTATTATCCTGAAAACCTCTCTGGAGGACAAAAACAAAGAGTGGCGATCGCTCGTGCATTGGTAAGTCATCCGAAGATGGTTTTAGCTGATGAACCTACTGCATCTCTTGATAGTAAATCAGGTCATGATGTGGTTAATATTATGCAAAAATTAGCTAAAGAACAAGGTTGTACTATTCTAATCGTTACCCATGATAATCGTATTTTAGATGTAGCCGATCGCATTGTAGAATTAGAAGATGGTCATCTAAAACGAACTGAAATAGAGGTTAATTAAAGTTTATTGATGTTGAGCTATTTTGATTTTATTAATAACCTATTTGGGGAATTCATGCCTTTCAAAAAAAATCAAAAACAGGCATAAAAACACCTCAACAAGATGTAGAACTGATTAAAAAACGACTCAAGCGATTACAGGAGGCACTCTCATGACAGACGAACCCTTGGAATTAGTTCATGGAAGTGGCAATGTGTATAGAGACATGGGAGATAATGAATCTGATGTGCGTCAAGCCAAAGCCTTGCTTGCAGCAGAAATTATCAAAATTTTAGACGAAGAAGGCTTATCAACCAGTGAAGCGCAAGACAAAACAGGGATAGATCACAGCGAGTTTATCCGCATTTGTGGCGCAAACCTGAAACCTTTTACCATTGACCGACTTATCCTTATCTTAAGCCGGCTTAATTACAATGTAGAAATCAGTGTGACAACCCACCCCAAACAAGAATTTCCTTCTAAAAACCAGATTAAGGCATGAGTATCGAGAGTATATTTCATCAGTCAAAAGTAGCAATTATAATATAGCTATTTGTTGCCATCATCGTCATTGATTATAGATCTTAGATATTTTTTGACATCTTTTTCCGACAGGTTATTACTCAAAAGCTCAATTTTAATTCGTAATCTAATAAGTCTTTCTATGTAGTTATCAAAATCATTATTAGAAGGATCATCAGAGAGAGCATAAGACAGCGTATCCCTCATCTTTTGAACTCCTGCTTTAATTTTTTCTAATTGTTCTTGTTTTTCTGTCACTAAATCTTCATCAAGCTGAGGATTAATTAATTGATTGAATTAGACTATAATACTCAAAACTCTTATTCTGTCTAGTTTCTATGAATGTCACAGAAATTTCACAATTAATAGACACCTTAATTTTTGAACATACTGGTAAGCATTTAGATGATGTTCAAAAAGCTGTAATTGAAGGAACTTTACACGGACAAACCTATGAAGAAATAGGTCAAAAATGTCATCGTAGTGAGACTCATGTAAGAGGTGTAGGTTATCAGTTATGGAAACTTTTATCAGAAGCTTTAGGAGAAGATATAAAAAAGTCTAATTTTCGTTCCAATCTTGAAAGAGTGTATACTAAATCATCTCAAATTGTTGAAATTAATCAAAACTTTAATTTTTGTTCTCAAACATTTAATGAAATAAATAAAAATAATCAAAGTAATAATAAACCCCATCAAAATAGTTTACTGTTTCATAATTTAACTTTAGCTCCTAAAATTACTGACTTTTATAATAGAGAAACTGAACTAACAACCTTATCTAATTGGATATTTAATCAAAACACTCCTTTAATTTCAGTATTAGGATTATTTGGTATTGGAAAAACAACCTTAGTTAAACGTTTTGTTGATCTCAACTTACAACCATTTGAAGTTATTATTTGGAAAACACTAAAATTCCCTAAATCTCTGGATTTATTACTTGATAATTTATTAAAAGTATGTCAACAAGAACCTAAAGAAAGTACAGACGATAAAATTAGACAATTGCTAGACACTTTAATTACTCAAAAATGCTTAATTATTCTAGATGATGTTCAAAATATTTTTATTCCTGGTGAATTTTCTGGTCAATATAAAAGTGAGTATCAAGATTATAAAAATTTTTTCAAACTTATCACAGAAATTCAACATCAAAGTCATTTTATTTTAATTAGTCAGGAACAATGTTCAGAGATGCATTGTTTAGATGAAGAACGATATCCCGTCAAATGCTTAGAACTCTCAGGAATAGAAAATCTTGACCTTCTAAGAAACAAAAATTTGAAAGATGAGGATACTTGGTTAAAATTAGTTACCTTATATGAAGGTAATACCATTTATTTAAAAGATATTGCTGGTTTGATTAAAGATGTTTATAATGGTCACGTTTCTGAATTTTTAGCTGAGGATAACTTACTAATTACTACAAATATAAAATATCATTTTAGACAAATAATTAATCGATTATCTTCTCCAGAAAAAGAACTTATTTTAAAATTTAGTAAGTTTGGTCATGCTGTTACTAAAGAACAACTAAGACAAGATATAGAATTATCATCAACCGATTTTATAAATAGTTTGCAATCTTTACAAAAACGCTACTTAGTTACTAAAAGTCTAAATGAAGATAAAATTGTATTTAATTTGTCTCCAGTCTTTAAAGAATATGTAAGAAACTTTTGTCAAATGTAGTGTGATAATTATATTTTGACTAGAAAATTTTGATAAGATAGGAAAATGGGCAATATGTTTGACAATTTTTTAGAGGAGAGATCAATATGTTATCAACCGATCTACAACGAGAATCAATAATTAAACGGATTGAACCAGTTGTTTCTAGTTTAATGAAAGAACGTCCTTTATTTAAAGAGGAACTGAATTATTCAGAAATGGTTCAACATCTATCTAAACTGTTTGCGGAAAATCTATCCTTTGAAGAATTTACTTCTATTTCAGATGAAAGCTTAAAAAAGCGTTGTAGTGGCATAATGTCAACAGAACTGATCGCTGGAATGTTAAATGATTTAACCCCAGAAGAAATGGCAATTTTTGATGAAGCGGTCAAACGTAAATAAGTGATTATGAGTTATTTATTAGATACTAATATTCTGTCTTTAGCGTTTAAGCAAAATCTTCAAATTCTTCAACAACTTGAACTGGTTAAAACTAAAGAACCATCTATCTATATGAGTTGTATCAGTTATTTTGAAATCAAAAGAGGTTTATTAGCTGTAAAAGCAACTAAAAAATCAAAAGATTTAATGAATTTTGTCAGGATTATCAAATTATTTTATTAGATGATATAGCTATCTTAGAAAAAGCAGCAGAAATTCATACTAACTTAAGATTAAGAGGACTACCCATCCAAACTGAAGATATTTTAATTGCTGCCACTGCGATAATTAAAGGATTAATTGTTGTTTCTGATGATAGTTATTTTTTAAGAATAGAAAGATTAAATTTAGAAAATTGGACGCAAGAATAACTGACTGTTTAATTTAACAATAACCTATCATCTCTATAACAACGATAGAATAATTTCCATTACTAAAAATAATTAATATTGTATAAATTAATACCCACAAACCTGTAAGATTGTCTTAATACTTGCCGTTATATAAATATAGGAAGAACTCACACATGACAGTTGCCAGCGCAATACCAGCATTTTGTCAAGGAATTCAACATTTTGGCGAAAACTTACCCAACTACGAACAATATACGACAGAAGCCGCCATACAGTCTGATAATAAAGCCATTTCCTCAGCTAATGACCCTAATGCCGTTTTTCAAACTCTCTTAGCAGCCGACGCATTACGGTACTTAACCCTACAAACTGCTGCTACCAAACAATCAGGGCATCCTGGAGGGTTTGCAAGTATCGCCGACACCATTGCAGCCTTAGTGATGTTAGGTCATAAGAACATTATTACTGAAGTGGGTCATCATGCTCCAGGTTTTTACAGTAATATGTTTTTAGACCGTTCCCTCGAAGATATGGGCATCACCACGGTACAACAAATGGGTGAACGGTTTAGGGAAATGCACGGACTCCTGGGCCACCTTTCAGGACAAATACCAGGACTGCTCAACCCGGCTGGTCCTTTGGGACAAGGACAACATTTTGCTATGGCCGGCGCTAAATTACATCCTGGTACACTGTTTCCTGTCACCATTGGGGATGGTGGGTTAGGGGAACCCTATATTATGAGTAGTTTTGCTCACTTTAATACTTCTTATCCTGATGTTACTAACTTTCTACCTATCCTGGTGTGGAATGGCTATTCCCAAGAACATCATAGTATGGTGTCTACTAAAACCAACGAAGAAATGATTGCTTATTGGCAAGGAAATGGTTTTGCTGAAGTGATTTTAGTTAACGCTAAAGACTATGACGACAGCAACCAAGAAGGAGAATATGTCGATAGTACCCAGTTTTCTCTGGCCAAACGGATGGCCTTTACCCAAGCTATTTTAGAAGCGACCGATAAAGCGGCTAAGTCTGCATTAAACGGGACCTTAACCGTTCTCATCGTCAAACAACTCAAAGGGGCCGGGGTTCACAAACGGGGTGCAAAATCTCATAATCTATATCCTGGGGATACTGTAGACAAAGACTATATTGTCAGTGCGTTGAAACAACGGGCTTTATCTCCTGAAGCTTGGCAACTGGTTCGTACTAACTTTGAACGCTCTGCTGGCGGTCCTGCATCCCATAACGTGGTAACAGAGAAGGTGTTACCTTTGCCAGAGTTGGGAGACTTACCCTTAACCGAATACGAGGTACACGGGGAGAAAAAAGTCGCCACCACTGCTATGGGGGAATTAGTGGTTCATGTGGGACAAAAAGACCCCAACTTTGTGGTGGCTAATGCTGATGGTAATGCGGCTTCTGGGATTAATAATATCAATATTGGTTTAAAAATTGTTCACCCTACTGTTGATGACCTTTATTTTCAAGGACCAGGAGGACAAGTGTATGAACCTTTAAGTGAAGATGCTTGCGCTGGTTTAGCTGCGGGTTTGGCTTTGTTTGGTTCAAGAACCCTATGGTGTTCTTATGAGTCTTTTGCTATCAATGGTTTACCCATCTGGCAAACTGTTACCCAAGCGATGGCCGAGTTACGTCGTCCTACCCCTTCTACGATTACTTTATTTACTGCCGGCGCTTTAGAACAAGGTCGTAATGGTTGGACCCATCAACGACCTGAAATTGAAAATTATTTTGCTGGCATGATGAGAAATGGTAACATTTTCCCTCTGTTTCCTTGTGATGCCAATAGTATTCAAGTATGTTATGAATGGGCAGTACAAACTAAGAATAAAGGCATAACCATTACTGCTAGTAAATCACCTTTACCTATCAGAACAACTCTAGAACAAACTCGTCAAGGTTTGCAAGATGGAGGCATTATTTTACACGAGAGTGAAGGCAAGAAAAAAGTTGTTTTTGCTGTCATTGGTGATATGACTTTAATTCCTGTGTTTGATGCCGCTTTACACTTAGAAAATGAAGGCATCGGCGTTAAAATTGTTTCGGTTCTTAGTCCCCGTCGCTTATACCGTCCCCATGATGTTGCTTGGCAAACTTGCAGTGAAAAAGATAGTCATTTCTTAGATGATGAAGGGTTTGAAAAACTGTTCGGTGGTGACGCTTTAATTGGGGTAACTGGTGGTACGTCTGCTATGTTGGAACCTGTTATGTTACGGAGTAATTGTAAGCGAGATACCTTTGCTTGGAAGCGTGGAGAAACCGCCTCTAGTGCCGGACAAATTATGGAATTTAATGGTTTAACGGCAGAGGCTCTAAGTAAGCGTGCCAACGAGTTATTAAGCTAATATGTAGGGTGGGCAATGCCCACCTTTTTTGAACAACCAATCTATAACCTCTTCCAAATGACTTGTAACAAGTCCTCAACACCAGTTTTAGTCACAGCAGAGATAGCAAAAATGGGAGACTTGCTTAACTGTTGTAATTCCTCGGTTATCAAGTCTAGGGTATCTCGATCGCAAGCATCAACTTTATTAAGAGCAATAATTTGTGGGCGATCGCTTAATCCTCTTCCATAAGCGGTTAACTCTTGTTGAATCACTTCGTAGTCAGCGATGGGATCAGCAGAAGTGACATCTACCAGATGCAATAGGAGACGGGTGCGTTCAATGTGTCGTAAAAATTCATGGCCTAACCCTATTCCTTCGTGGGCCCCTGCAATCAATCCGGGAATATCAGCAAATACGGTTCCGTCTCCGGTGGGTTTTCGTACCACTCCCAGGTTAGGCACTAAAGTAGTAAAGGGATAATCAGCAATTTTAGGACGAGCAGCGGATAATGAAGCGATTAGCGTTGATTTTCCTGCATTTGGTAAGCCAATAATCCCCACCTCTGCTAATAACTTTAATTCTAATCTAAGGTTACGGTGTTCCCCTTCTAACCCAGGTAAAGCGTATTCTGGGGCTCGGTTTTGGTTACTGAGAAAGTGTTTATTTCCTAACCCTCCTTTTCCCCCTTGTGCAACGCAGAGGGTTTGACCATTTTCTACTAAATCCCCTAATATTTCTTCTGTTTCCAGGTCATAGACTACGGTACCGCAGGGAACCTCGATAATAATATCTTTACCCATGGCCCCAGTGCAGTTATTGGGACCCCCTCGTTTACCGTCATCTGCTTTGAAACGACGAGCATAACGGAAGTCTAATAAGGTTTGTAGATTTTCTTCTGCTTTTAAGATAACTGATCCCCCTTTACCCCCATTTCCTCCTGCTGGTCCTCCTGCCGGAACATATTTTTCTCGTCGGAAGGCCACAATACCATCCCCTCCCTTTCCCCCTTCAACTTCGATTTCTGCGCGATCAATAAACTGCATTCTATTTCTTCTAACTCATGTAATCCTTATTTGATTGTAGTCCCTCTTCGCATTGCTGTTTTCCCTCGGCTATTTTATAACAATTATAGGGGTCAACACTTCGATGACCCTCAGTGTTAACCCCTACGATAAATCATACTGTTTCTAATCAATTAACTTGGTTCAAGTATAATAGACAGTTGATGACCGTTATAGTTGCTATTTCCGTCTTGATTAGCAACATCAGATAGTCTATCTACGATATTATCTAATTTTTCGCGGCCAAGCTTCATAAATGCTCTTTCTCGACCTCTAAATCTCATAGAGAACTTAACTTTTGAGCCATTCTCAAGAAACTTTCTTGCTTGTCTAAGTTTCGTATTTAAGTCACCTGTATCGGTGCAGTATCTTAGCTTAACTTCTTTTAGGGTATTTTCTGTACGGTTTTTCTTAGCTAAGGATTCTTTTTTCTGTAGTTCGTACTTAAACTTACCGTAATCAATGATTTTGCACACTGGAGGTGAGGCGTTGGGGGCAACTTCTACTAAGTCTAAGCCAACTTCTTGTGCTATGTCTATTGCTTCTGCTACGGGTTTAATGCCTATTTGATCCCCATTTTCAGCCACAACTCTAACTTCTTCTGCTCGAATTCGATTATTAACTCGATGTTTATTAGATTGATTGAAAGGTTTAAAGGGTTTATTTCTTCTTCTGGGTCGTCCCAAACTACTTGATTCCTCCTAAATTTAACAACTATTTTTAGCTTTGATTAACTGTATCATATCATGTACTACAAATTATTGCAAGTCTGTCTTGACTTAATCTGTGGTTCGATATAATTAAATTTAGTGATGAACTTAGTGATGAACCCAAAGAAAAAATAAAAACGAAGAGTTTTAGCCTTTGATTACTTTTTATTAGAGATTTGTTAATGTATGCCCGATTTTTGAGCATTATGAAATATATTCCTTTTGTTATTTGTTTATTATCCACTCCTTTAATATTGATAGGTTGCACGGAAACGACTAATAATTTATATCGCCTAGAATTAGATAGAGAATGTGTCGGTTGCAACTTAGAAGGCGTTAATTTACCGAGAGAAAATTTCGGTCTTAAATATCGTATTCCTCGCAGTAGTTCCCCGTTATCTGTTACGCCTTTTGGGATTGATGAAGCAGAACCCGTTGATCTCACTAGAGCTAATTTATCTAACGCTAATTTATATCAATCTGATCTATCAAGCATTATTTTAGAAAATGCTATTTTAGTAGAGACAAATCTTAGTGAAACTGATTTAGAAAACGCCATTTTAATCGATGCAAATTTACAAGGAGCCAATTTAGAAAATGCTAATCTCAAAGGTGCAAACTTAGAAAATGCTAATCTCAAAGGTGCTATTCTAACGGGTGTCAATTTAGAAGAAACTCATTTAAAAGGGATTGAAACGGATAAAAATACCGTTTGGGATTAATTAGCTAGTTTGTTGTTTAATCCACTGACGAAATTGTTTTAGTGTTCTTGTTTCTCCCTCTTTTAAACTTTGTTGGATAAAAGGTAAGGTTCTACCGAACTTAGTATGTAAAATCAAATAGTAAAATGCCAAGTTAAAAAACTTCTTAGTTTAAAATTATCAAAATTTCTGAAACCATAACCTCTTCTTTTAATCAACTTTAATTTATTATTAATTCCCTCCACGACACCGCTAGTAGTTCCTTCATCAAAGTAAGCAATGATTTCTCCTATCCAACGTCTAATCGTTCCGAAAC
>NETF01000204.1 GCA_002172675.1 unicellular cyanobacterium SU3 | reverse complement strand
TGATGGGGAGGACTTTCACCTCCATCAATTGGATAGTTATTAGGTTTTCAAGGTTATATTTGTCTTACCTAACCCTGGTCATACCCTTCTATTCTCTAGAAGCTCCTACCAGGAACGAATCGCACACTCCTGCCTTCTTTTAACTCTCTGGGGTTTCACTCACTTGAGCCAACTGCATTGCCCGCATTAAATTATCCATAGCATACTCTAGATGAAGGCCAGCATCTACTGCCACCCATCCTTGTTCTGTGAGGTGTCGCCACTCAAAATGGAGATGAGGACCAGTAGAATAACCGGTACTACCCAGTCGTCCGATAACTGTCCCTTGTTCGACCCATTCTCCAGGTTGGACGTAGATATCAGAAAGGTGAGCATAACGAGATTCTTGGGTTCCTTCGAGGTGACGTAATACCACCATTAACCCATAACCACCAGCCCAGTCAGCATGAGATACTTCCCCACCATAGGCTGCTAAGACAGGTGTTCCTAATGGTGCGCCAAAATCAGTCCCGTTGTGCATTCTTTGAGTTCCAGAAATAGGATGAGTCCGCCAACCAAAAGCCGAGGTCATGGTGGCTACTACGGGTAAGGGAAAGATTAAGTCAGTTTTACTCTGTTGGGGAACATTAGACCCATACATAGAAGCAGCCCGATTATAACGAGGCAAGGGTTCTAAGGCGATGGATAAACCCTGACGTTTGATCGGTTGTAAATTAACCACTTGTTCAGAGCTAATGGGACGACGTTTTAAGCGCAGAGGCTCCACTTGTGGGGGAGAACTGACCGTTTGAGCTACCTGAGTCGTTCCTTGAGTTGGACGAGACGCTAAGGTAACACGACGGGACGCTAACTGTCGGGGTACTTGAACCTTGGGCTTTTGAGCTACTGGTTTTTGAGGTGCGATACTGCCACAGTTGCCACCAGATAACTGACCGTTTTGGGCAATGGTTTGACAGCCGGTAGACCGTTCTGTTAAGACCACTCTATCGGGTCGGGTAACGGTAGGATTAGAATTACCGTAGCTTTTCGTATCAATATAACTATTTTGACCCCCTGCGGTTGTTACAGAAGGGGATAATTGGATGTTTTGAGGTTGAGTTATGGCTTGTTTTAAGGTTTGAGGAGGTTCGTTTTTAGAGGTTTGCGGATCTAAAATTTTAGGAGCCGATAATTTAACTTTCGGTTTAGAAGCTTCACGAGTCTCAGAAACTGAAGGTTTGGGGGAAACTTTCGGTTGATTGGGTTTATTGGAGGTACTTCTTTGTAAAGGTTTCGGATTACTAGAAGCAGTTGGGGAAACAGAGGGAGACGCTTTCGGCACCTTTGTTGGCGGTGGGGAAGCAGGTTCTGGTTTAACGGTGGGGGTAGGATTTTCAGGAATCACTAAGGTTTCTGTTGATGCGATCGCACCATTGAATCCTATACCACCAGTTAAAATGCTCAGTCCACTCACCAAACTGATGCCTTGTTTGAGCAGCGTTTTTCTTAAAAGGGGTTTTGATTTTAAAGTATGATTTTTATTCATTTCCGTCTCACTTCTCACAGTAGGCGACTTGTTAAAGCATCATAACGAATTTTAGAATAAATCAGGGAGTTAATTAATAATGGTAAGGTTAGGTAAGGGTTAAAAAATGTCTTTATTCGCTAATATTCCAAGATTTAAGCATCAAATAAGATTGAGGAGAAAATCCTAATTTATTATAAAGGTTTCTGGCAGCTTGGTTTCGTTCAAATACCTGCAGTCCGATTTGATGATAGCCTTGTTCATGAACCCATTGTTGTCCTTGTTCAATTAGGGTTGTCGCTAACCCTTGACGACGATGATTCGGTTTAACATAGATTAAAAAGATGTGTCCGTAGCGATCGCCACTAACTTGATCAACACCGGTTCCCATCCACAGACAACCGACTGCTTCTGATGTTGTCGAATTTTCGGGTTGATAATTGATCCACCAAAGGGGCGTTTTTGAGGATAAATATTGTTCGATGGTAGTGCTTAAATGATCAAAATTAGACTTTTCAGGAAACAACTCTTCATAGGTGAGTTGCATAAATTGTAATAATTTAGTCTTGTCTTGAATTTTCCCTGGTTTCAAATGATAGTCAGATAAAAAAGACATTTCTTTCATCAATAGGAGTAAGGTGGGCATTGCCCACCCTACAAGGTTTGACATATAACAACGAGTTAAAAAAGAGGAACTTCTTCTTTATCCCAGTTTCTGGGTTCAACTTCGTCATTAACTTCATCAAAGTCAGGGATACAATTATGTTTCATATAACTGAGATAGTTTTCTTTCGCAGTTGCACATTTATAGTCATCCCAACCACAATAGGTTTTTAAGGTATCAATGAGGGTTGATAACACATCTAACCCATAATGATCTTCCATAGCGATCGCAGTACGACGACGGGCAATATCCACTAAAGTATGGGCATATTCATGACGCACTGCATAAACTACCTGTGCTTTAATATCGGGCAACTCAGGAGTAATTAATTCCCCTAACTTGGGTTCTGAGTCCACTAACCCTAAAACATTCACCGCTCTTGCTCCATACACCTTAAAAAGATGATTAATAGACTGACGAGGCACTTTATCCTCGTAATTTAATATGGTTTGTTGAATCAAAGAATCATTCGGTAGAATAGCACCCGGTAAAGGTTGATCTTCTGTAGGACACTTAGGAGCAGACTTCCCTAATTTTTTATAGACTTTATCAACCATTTCTTCTCCCACTTGACGATAGGTGGTTAATTTTCCACCAATGAGAGAAATAAGATTTTTAACGCCTTCTTTGCTATGGTCAAAGAGAATATGACGACGGGTAATACTTCCTGCTTTTTTCCCTTCTGCATTGGGTAACGGACGCACCCCAGAATAGGTAAATTTCACGTCTTCACGGGATAAACGAGCATTAGGTATAATATTATTCGTTTCTTGCAGTAAGTAGTCGATTTCGTCGTTATCGGCTTTTAATTGATCTGGTGTACCATCAAAACGATAATCCGTTGTTCCGATCAAATACATTCCTAACCAAGGCACAATAAAGAAGGGACGGCCATCGGATTTTGCTTCTACGTATAAACTGGTATCGGGCGCACCGGCAAAGGGTTCTACCACAATATGACTGCCTTTCGTCCCGCCAATTTTTTGCGTTTTGCCGATGGGTGCGTCATTGCCATCTTTAACCCCTAACTGACACACATTATCCACCCAAGGACCAGAGGTATTAATCACCATACATTTATCTTTGCCCTTAACCGTAAATTCTTCCCCTGTGAGAACATCTTTACAGGTGAGATGGGTGATTTTATCCCCTTCACGGTGTAATTGAGTCACTTTGACGTAGTTTAGCACCGTTGCTCCGGCTTCGTCGGCAGCGATGATATTTTCTAAACAGAGTCGTTCTGCATAAGTGACTTGACCATCATAATACTGGGCCCCACCCACTAAACCATCCGGGTCCATAGAGGGGAAAAGTTGTTTAAATTTTGCTTCGGAGAGCATTCTATGGGAGGGAACCGTCTTATCTGCGCTTAAAATATCGTAGAGAAACATTCCTGCCCAAATTTTCCAATAAGGCCGAGAACGATTTTTGTAGATAGGGATGGTTAATAGCAAGGGTCTAACCAAATGGGGAGCGGTATGCAAAAGAATTTCCCGTTCTCGCAGAGATTCTCTAACTAGGGGAACTTCAAAGTATTCTAAATACCGTAAACCGCCATGAATGAGACGGGTAGACCAGCTTGAGGTGCCTCCAGCAAAGTCTCCTTTTTCAATGAGAATGGTTTTTAAGCCTCGTAAAGCCGCATCCCGTGCGACTCCCGCTCCATTGACTCCGCCACCAATTACGATGAGGTCGTAGGTTGTTTGTTGAATGGATTGAAAATCTCGCACGATTCTTATAAATATAATTTAACTACTTATATTATAATTTAGCGATATTTTCAGATTATTGAAACTTTAATTGTCTTTGTTTGGCATCATCAACAAGATAAGCAATTTTCTGGCGACAAACTCAGACATAACTACAGAGCTTAAAAAAGTTCAAGGAAATGGGGAACAGCAAACCGTGAGCAGTGAACAGTGACTGATAATTACTAACTGGTAACTACTAATTATGGGATATTAACTAAAGAAAAAGGAGAGCAGAATCGGGAGATTTTACTCAATTCTTCCCGATTATCGAACTCTCCAAAAGATCCGTACTGTTTAATGGTTGCTAGGAAGGATATTAAGCAAATACAAAATCGGAAGCACTTAAATCACTTGCTTGAGTATTTAGTAAGACGGCTAAATCCTGTCCTAAAGCGTTGATTACCGTGCTGTTGCCGTCTTGAGTTAAGGTTAACTGATCAAAATCGAGGTCAGTTGCACCAAAGCCCATAACATCTTCATCAATGGCAAAATCAGTAATAGTATTGGCAACAGGTAAATCTTCTGAGTCAGTAACCAGCCAGAATTGATCGCTTCCAGAACCGCCAGTAACCACGTTATCACCGCCAGACCCTAAGAAGAGAATATCATCCCCAGAACCAGCCAAAATGCGATCGCCACTTCCAGCAAAGAACAAATCATCCCCACTGCCTAAGTCAATACGGTTAAATTCATCAGGAGTCTGAGACACATCAACATAGTCATTGCCACTACCAGCAAAGAGAAGTTGATTGGTTGCACCTACGAAGTCACCATCAGAGATAACCGTATCAAAAAAGTCATCTTCAGCCGAGCCAAAGTTAACCGGTTCAATTCTTTCTACGTTTTCAGGAGCAACCCCAAACAGAGTTTCATACATAATACGGTACATATCCGTATTGTCGGCTGTGGCTTCTAAAAGATCAGAATTTAAACCGTATGACTTAGCAACAATACTACCGGCCACATCTGAGGTGGTAGCGTATGCAATACCAAATTCAAAGATGTCTCCATTGGCATCAGGCGCACCAGTAACAAACGGAGCGGTATTATTACCTGTGGTTCCGTCCCGAGGAACTTCGATGGGGAAAGGATCTTGAACATCAACAGTACCAACGGTGTCCCCAGATACGTCATCCACTTCCAAACCACCAGCATCACTATCAGCAGCGGTTAACACTAAAGTGTTCGGGTTAACATTGTTAACAAAGTTTTGGGCTACGCCAATAGCAGCGTCTCCTCGTAGGGTTGCTTCAACAGCACCTGCCCCATTGTTATTATTGGGGAAGTTGTCAGCTCCTTCTTCTTCTAGGACAACCATAAAGCCATCTTCAGCGTTGGCAAATTTATCGAATCCTAAAGTCACCTCTAGCATTTGGGCAACAGTGGGAGGATTTTCGTTACCCGGTTGACCATAAAGAATTAATTCACCATTTTCGTCTACAAACCCTCGCTCGATTAAATTCGCTTCGGTTGTGTCGTTATAAGTATCTTCGGCTGCAAAAATTCCTAGAACTTTCTCGGTACTTGTGGGTAAGTTTAGTAATTCGTCGAGGGTGTAAACCACAGTGTAACCGTCTTCTTGAGCTTCTTCGATCAGGTTACGGCCATCTTCACGAATCCCTTCTTCTCCAAAGCGTCCGGTCACCCCTTCGGGTAAGTAGTGAATTTCACCAGCACCCATGATCACATCAACCCCAGATTCAACGATTTCTAGGGTGATTTCTTGAACGTTGCTACGATTTTCTGCCGCAGAGAGGAAGACACCGGTGCCGGGTTCAGCGATAAAGCCAGAGTTAATGACAGCAGTGGGTTTACCTTCTGCGATCGCTTCTTGCATGATGGTGGTTCCTTCTAACCCAGAAAGGGAAGTATAAGGATTACCGTCTGGATCTAAACCGTAACTACCAGCAAAGGGTTTAATTCCGTAGGCGTGAACCACTGCACCCCCATTGGATGTACCAACAAGGCGATCTTCCATGTGACCGAGATAAACTCCGGCATCGGTCATATTATCCCAGTTCAAACGACCATCAGGACCTACTGAGGAAAAGCGAGCGGCAGCGTAATGGGAGGGACTGGTACCATCGGGATGGATAAAGATGACGTTTCCTGTGTTTTTAGTGGGTTCAGGGGGTTCAGGAATTTCATCAGGAATCCCTTCTGGTGCGTCTAAAGCAACATCAAACAGGGTTTCGTACATCAAGCGATAAATGTCTGTGTTGTCCACTGTGGCGGGAAGTTTCTCGGCGTTTAAACCGTAGGTTTTAGAAACAATACTCCCTGCTACGTCAGGGCCTCCTGACCAGATTACCCCAAATTCAAAAGTGTCTTCGTTGGCATCGGGCGCGCTCACAAAGGGGGCGGTGTCGCTACCAGTTTGACCATCACGAGGAATTCTGGTGTCAAAAGGAGGTTGTACTCCGGTGGTGCCGACGGTATCTCCAGATACGTCGTCTACTTCTAAACCACCGCCATCACTATCGGCTGCGGTAATTAACAGGGTATTGGGGTTAATATTATCGATATAGTTTTGAGCAACACCGATGGCTTCATCAGCCCTTAAAACAGCTTCGATGGTTCCCCCTGCGTTATTATCGTTACCGAAGTTGTCGGTGGCTTCTTCCTCCATAACGATAAACATCCCATTCTCAGGGTTAGCAAAGATATCTAACCCTAGGGTTGCTTCTAACATTTGCGAAGTAGTAGGGGGATTTTCGTTCCCTGGCTGACCGTAGTAGATTAAGCTACCATCGGGGTTAACAAACCCTCGTTCTCTCAGAGTATCTTCGGGTTCGTCGTTGTAGGTATCTTCAGCAGCAAAAATCCCTAAAACTTTTTCAGTATTAGCGGGTAAATTAGCTAGGTCTTCGAGGGTGTAAACAACGGTATAACCGTCTTCTTGAGCTTCTTCAATCAGATTGCGGCCATCTTCACGAATCCCTTCTTCTCCAAAACGTCCGGTCACGCCTTCGGGGAGATAGTGAATTTCTCCACCCCCCATGATGACATCGACACCAGATTCAACGATTTCTAAGGTAATTTCTTCTACATTACCGCGATTTTCGGCATCTGCGAGGAATACACCGGTTCCGGGTTCGGCAATAAATCCAGAGTTGATTACAGCGGTGACTTTATCTGCTGCGATCGCTTCTTCCATAATGGTCATTCCTTCTTCACCAGAAAGGGAGGTGTAAGGATCGCCATTTTCGTCTAAACCGTAGCTACCAGAAAAGGCTTTAATACCAAAAGCATGGGTTACTGCACCTGCGTTAGAAGTCCCTACAATGGTATCGTCCATGTGACCGAGATAAACCCCGGCATTGGTCATATTGTCCCAATTCAGGCGACCATCGGGCCCGACGGATGCAAAGCGTCCTGCAGCAAAGTGAGATGGACTGGTTCCATCCGGATGAATGAAAATTACACTGTTATTATGGTTGGCCATGATGATTAGATTGCTAATAATTCTCACTAATTAGCGGTTACATCCCCATCAACCCGCTTTTTTGGGCTGATAAGCTAGATTGTTACTGCAAAGTGATGTTATCTAATCAAGACTCTACCGCTGAGATATTAAGAGATATTAAGGTAATGGATAAAAAAAAATTAGGGTTAGGTTAAAATCGTCTTGAAGTAAATTTTAAAATAAATATTTATTATTTGAACAATTTTCTGTAGTTGTGATTCATAATCATATAGAATTCCTTTGTTAAATCGAAAATTAAAACTCGAATATGATATTTTAATGCCGTTAATAAAAATAAATTGGTGAACTATTTACAACATTCATCTATGGTTGGTTAATAAGTAACTAGGTTGAGAAATTTTACACTCTTTTTTCAAAGTGTTCTATAATAGTTACTGTTACCCTAGTCTTTGGAAACATAAAGTTACAAAGAAATAGTGAATTTTTGCTTGATTCAATGATGAATTTTATTAAACAAACCCTAGCTAGTATTATTGGAACGTTAGCAGGATTATTTTTATTTGCCACAGCAGGCGTTAGTAGTATCGTAATATTATTAATTACCTTAGCCAGTGTAGAGAGTGAACCAACTATTAAAGATAAATCAGTTTTAGTCTTCGATCTTTCTACAGAAATTCAAGATAAAGAACCTTTAGTTAATGTTGGTGATCTATTATCAGATAGGGATCGCTCAGTTTTGACATTAAATCAAGTCATTAAAAATATCGAAAAAGCCAGCAAAGACGATCGTATCAAAGCCATTTTTCTAGACGGAAGTAACGCAAATAGTGGTAGTGGCTATGCTAGTTTTGCAGAGATTCGACAAGCATTAATAGAATTTAAAGAAAGCGGTAAAAAAATCATTGCTTATGATGTTACGGTCAGTGAACAAGAATATTATTTAACCTCATTAGCTGATACTTTAATTGTCAATCCTATGGGGGTAATGGAACTAAACGGAATAGGAACAGAACCCTTATTTTTAACAGGAGCATTAGATAAATATGGGATTGGAGTGCAAGTAATTAGAGTCGGGGATTATAAAGCAGCCGTCGAACCTTTTATAAGAACTGATCTAAGTGAAGAAAATCGTCAACAATTAGAAAGTTTACTCGGCAATATTTGGAATAATTATCTACAAGAAATAGGAGAATCTCGTCAAATAAAAGCCAATAATCTTCAAGAAATTGCTGATAGTAAAGGAATTTTAGATCCTAAAGAAGCGCAAAATTTCAACTTAATTGATCAAGTCAATTATCGAGATCAAGCCATTTCACTTTTAAAAGACATTACCAACAATAAAGAAGAAGAATCTTTAAGTCAAGTGTCCTTTAATAATTATACAAATATAGCAGTGACAGGAGTCACTGATAATAGTTCTAGCAATAAAATTGCTGTTGTTTATCTAGAGGGTTCTATTGTTGATGGAGTCGGAACCAGAGAACAAATAGGGGGAACTCGTTTTGCTAATATACTACGTAAAATTCGAGATGATGAACAAATAAAAGCAGTGGTTATGCGTATCAATAGTCCGGGAGGAAGTGCCACGGGTTCAGATATTATTTTACGAGAAATTCAATTGATTCAAGAGACAAAACCCGTTATTATTTCTATGGGTAACGTAGCAGCATCTGGAGGGTATTGGATAGCAACAGGAGGAGAACATATTTTTGCCCAACCCAATACTATTACTGGATCGATTGGGGTGTTTGGTGTTCTCTTAAACATCCAAGAAATTGCTAATAATAACGGCATTACTTGGGATAGTGTTAAAACAGCAAAATTTGCAGATTTAGGAACAGCAACCCGACCAAAAACTGAGCAAGAATTAGCCATTTATCAAAGTTCAGTTAATCAAGTTTATGACTTATTTTTAGAAAAAGTTGCTCGATCCCGTAACTTATCCAAAGCAAAAGTGGCTAATATTGCACAAGGGAGAGTTTGGTCAGGGGAGATGGCAAAAAAAATAGGTTTAGTGGATAGCTTTGGTGGTTTAAATGCAGCGATTGAATACGCAGCTAAACAAACAGAATTAGGAGAAGATTGGCAAGTTCAAGAATATCCTATCTCACGAGGATTTGCTGAATTATTTATTAAGAGAACATTAGATGAAGATACGCAACTGACTCAAAATACACTTGATCCCTTGACTCAAGAATTTATCAAATTTCAAGAAGAGTTAAAAGTGATTCAAAACTTTAATGATCCTAGAGGAGTCTATTCTCTTCTTCCCTTTAATTGGGAATTACGTTAACTCACAATGTTTACCTTGTCAAACAAAACCTAAATCATAAGAAAGTCTAGAAGCAACAAGTATCAGCAAATAGATAGAGAGAGTTAAAACTCAAAAAATAGTAGAATAATTGAGCATTGACAAACTATTCTACTAGCTTTACTTGAATAATAATGTATGTAATTATTGTCGGGGCAGGGGCTGTCACCAAGCAGTTAATTGCGATCGCCCAAGAACAAGGACACCGAGTTTCAGTGATCGAAAAGCAAGAAGAAGATGCCAGAGACATCATGGGAGAATTTGATGTACAAGTATTTCATGCTGATATTTCTCAAGGAAAAATTTTAGAAGAAGCAGGGGTTAAACACGCCGATACAATTATTGCTACAACTAATGATGATTCGGTTAACTTGATGGCAATGATGTTGGGCAAACAGTATGAAATTGAAAATTTAATTACCATGTTACATGATAAAGAACATCGCGCCATGTTTGAAAAATTGGGAGTACAGGTATTAAGCAATCCTGAAAAACTGATTGCTGAGAAACTTTTTGGTTTTTTAGACGTAGATAAATAAAGTCAGACGTAGCAATCTTATGAAAACCATCTTGCGAGATATTGGTTTATTTCTTCACGTCCCTGGAATTATGGCATTGCTTTCTATCCCTGTCTGTTTATTATCAAGAGAAATATATGCTTTAATACCTTTACTCACCTGTGCTGTTGCTTCTTTAACCATTGGTCAATTACTCTATCATTGTACCAACATCAAAATCAAAACCAGTAGTCGCATTCCCCATGCGATGATAACGGCTGCCTTGGGCTGGTTTTTGTTACCTCTGTTTTGTGCAATTCCTATATTAATGACAGCCAATGCTCCGGATCTTTCTCCTGATTTCTCAACAACCATTTTAATGTTTGAAAATCCTTGGAATTGTATGTTTGAAGCTTTTTCTGGTTTTACCAGTACCGGCTTATCGATGGCATTGAACTATAATGAATTACCCCATACGATCCAGTGGTGGCGATCGCTAATGGAGTGGGTAGGAGGTGTCGGGGTCATTGTTTTAGTCATATCCCTACTCGAACCCGCTACCGAACCCTATCAACTGTACAATGCTGAAGGCAGAAATCAAAGAATTGGGTTAACCCTAACGCAAACAGTCAAACGGATTTGGTGGATTTATCTGACTTATACGATTGGCAGTATTTTTCTCTTTCGTATTGTTGGAATGAGTTGGTGGGAAGCCCTCAATCATGGAATGACAGGCATTGCAACAGGTGGGTTTAGTGTTACCGAAGATAGCATCGCTAATTACGGAGTTGCGGTGAAATTGGCAGTTATTATCGTCATGATTTTGGGTGCCATTAGCTTTTCTGTTCACTATCAGTTTTTGCGTCGTCGTCAAATTTTTGCTTTTTGGTCAGATAATCAGCATCAAGCCCTCTGGATTTTATTATTTGGAGGAACTTTATTACTTTGGGGTTTTAATCGTTTGGCCTTTAGAAATGTTCCTTTTCTCGATATCCTATTTCAATGGTCTTCTGCTTTGACGACTTGTGGTTTTGGAACAGTCTCTATTACATCCTGGGATGGGGGTGCAAAATTATTGATGACTCTAATGATGTTGATTGGAGGTGCAGCCGGTTCGACAGCAGGAGGCATTAAATTGAGTCGTTTTGTAACGGTTTTAAAAGCGATTATTTGGCGTTTTCGGCGCACTGCACTATTACCCCACGAAATGATGTGTTATGAGCTTGATGGGAAGATTTTAAAAGAATCTGAAGCGAATCGTCGTGTAGAAGCTGCGGCGGTTTTAGGTTTTTTATGGTTAACCGTTGTTGTTGGTGGTATCTTTATTTTGCAATATCTTAAATTACCCACCTACGATTTAATTGATGTAATTTTTGAAGTTGCTTCAGCAACCAGTGGTGTGGGACTATCGACGGGTATCACTCATCCTGATCTTCCCTGGTTGGGTAAACTGACGTTAATTTGTCTAATGTGGATTGGACGTTTAGAAATTATACCTGTACTTTTATTGTTGTCTTTACCCATTAAAACTTTAACAAATTGGAAATAAAGAGTCACAAAGGAGAGAATAAAAACTAAGTCATTCTAACCCTAAATATTTTGTGTACTTTTGACCGATTTTTTCCTGTAGGAAATTTAAAAATGTATTTGAAACATATTCATTTATATACTTTTCGTAATTACTCAGAACAAAGTCTGAATTTACAATCACAAAAAACCATTTTATTAGGAAATAATGCCCAAGGAAAGTCTAATTTACTCGAAGCCGTAGAACTCTTAGCCACCTTAAAGAGTCATCGCACCAACCGCGATCGCGATTTAATTTTAGAAGGAGAAAAAACAGGACAAATTTTAGGCACAGTAACAAGAAAATATGGAGAATCAGAACTAGGAATTACCTTTCGTTATCAAGGAAGACGGACTTTAACCTTAAATCACGAAAACTTACGCCGCCATTTAGAATTTTTAGGCCATATTAATGCCGTCGAATTCTCTTGTTTAGATTTAGACTTAGTGCGAGGATCGCCAGAAACCCGTCGTAGTTGGTTAGATACCCTTTTAATTCAATTAGAACCCGTTTACGCCAGTATTATTCATCAATATTATAAAATTTTACGACAACGTAATGCTTTATTAAAAGTCATTCGGAAAACCATAGAAGAACAGGAAAACCCATCTAATTTATCAGCAGAAATGTCACAATTAAAAGTATGGGATCAACAATTAGCCGAAGCAGGAACTAGAGTGACGCGACGGCGATATCGGGTTATCGAAAGAATCACCCCACTTGCCCAAAAATGGCATCAAGAAATTAGTAGTGGAACAGAACGGTTAGAAATTAACTATTTACCCAATATTCAAATTGAAAACGAACAACCCCAACAAGTACAACAAGCCTTTTTAGATAAAATAGAGCAACGTCGCATAGCCGAGCAACAACTGGCCACCACTGTCGTCGGGCCTCATCGAGATGAAGTAGAATTCAACATTAATCAAACCCCGGCTAAATCCTACGGTTCTCAAGGACAACAAAGAACCCTGGTTTTAGCCATTAAATTAGCAGAATTACAATTGATCGAAGATGTCATCGGAGAACCCCCCTTACTCCTATTAGACGACGTTTTAGCCGAACTTGACCCCAACCGCCAAAACCAGCTATTAGAGGTGATTCAAGGACGGTTTCAAACCCTAATTACCACAACCTATTTACATTCATTTGATGCACAATGGTTAAACTCCTCTCAAATTATGAAAGTTGAAGGGGGAAAAATTACCCAATTATGAGCATGACAATGTTAATCATAGAAAAATTGTTATCAAAAAATAAGATGGTTAGGTGGGAACATCTGGCAACGGAGTAACGACTAGAGGAGAAAGCTGCAAAAATCCAGAAAGAAAAAAGGTTAACTTTTTTATAAAGTAGCCATAACCCTATAACTTATAGTAATCTGGGCAAAACACAGCACAAAATGGGATGTATTTTTCCCACAATTTTATTAAGATAAGAAGCTAAAAAAGCTATCTAGTATCAGACCCCCTCTCCTTAAAAACGCTTTGTAAATCAGTGAGATGTCAAGATGATTTTAGATAAACTGAAACGCTGGGCCATTACCGAACCAATCGAAGACGATATGGAATATGATGACCCTAACTATGTTGAAATTGATGGCAACTCAGACTATGAGATGGAAGAACCAGAGATGAACTCTGTGGCTCCACCAGAAGTTGAACCCCGTCCCTGGGCGAAACCTATGGGATCAAATATCAACGCAGAACTGAACATGAGAAACAATAAAGGTAATGTTGTCCCTATGCCTGGAATTAATAATATTGCTGAAGTGGTTGTGGTAGAACCCCATTCCTTTGACGAAATGCCCCAAGTCATTCAAACCCTTCGTGAGCGTAAATCTGTGGTTCTTAACCTTAATGCAATGGAACCAGAAGAAGCACAACGGGCTGTGGATTTTGTAGCCGGCGGAACCTACGCTATTGATGGCCATCAAGAACGCATCGGCGAAAGCATCTTTCTTTTCACTCCTAACTGTGTTAAGGTGAGTAATCTCTCTGGTACCGTTCATGATGTTCCTGAGATCCCTGTAAACCCTTCTCGTAATCCCTCTCCTGTAGCTAACTGGGGCGCAGAGGTGAATCGTTTAGTTCAGTAATTATTTCGAGTCAAGCTTCTCGTTATAGCGCGTAGCGCAAGGCAAGAGGCAAGAGGCAACAGTAAAATTCATAAAGGTTTTAGCTTTTTGTCATGTCCGCGCTTTCTGCTTCAATTGCCATAACAGTTATGCTAGAAGCTTAGTCCTTTTTGTTGACAACTTTACCATTGAAAGCTTGTGTCTATTAGACTAGGTATCATTGGAGGCGGAGTGATGGCAGAAGCAATACTCACCCGTCTTTTAGCATCGCAACTTTATCAAGCTAATACCGTATTAATCAGTGAACCCCAACGCTCAAGAAGGGAGTTTTTAGCTCAAACCTATGGCGTTGGTGTGACTGACCATAACCAGGATACCCTACAAGCCACAGAAGCCCTATTATTAGCGGTTAAACCCCAAATTTTGGATAAGGTGACTGCTCAATTGAGTTTAGACTCAGTGGACAATTATCCTTTAATTTTGTCGATTTTAGCCGGAATCCCTTTAAACCGTTTAGAAAATGCCTTTCCGAACTTTCCTGTCATTCGAGTGATGCCGAATACTCCTGCTACAGTCGGAGAAGCCATGACGGCGATCGCAGCCGGGACACAAGTTCAACCATCTCATGTAACTCTAGCAACCTCAATTTTTGAGGCGGTGGGGGAAGTGGTAGAAGTGTCTGAATCTCTGATGGATGGAGTCACAGGATTATCCGGATCGGGACCAGCCTTTGTGGCCTTGATGATTGAGGCGTTATCCGATGGTGGAGTGGCTTCTGGGTTGCCAAGGGCGATTGCTATTCAACTCGCCATACAGACGGTTTTAGGCACGGCTACGTTAATGAAAGAAACAGGGTTGCACCCTGGCCAGTTAAAAGATAATGTCACCAGTCCAGGGGGAACCACCATTGCAGGAGTGGCCAAGTTAGAAGAAAAGGGTTTTCGTTCTGCGGTGATTGAAGCGGTTAAAACTGCTTATCGGCGATCGCAAGAGTTGGGCAAATAACTGATAACTGAATCATGGACACTGATTTTATTTATACGTATCCCCCCTTAATTCCTGGTATTCTTAAACGACGGTATAAACGTTTTTTAGCAGATATCGAGTTAGAATCAGGGGAAATGATTACGGCACATTGTGCTAATACAGGGCCGATGATTGGGGTGTGCGATGCAGAGAGTCGGGTTTATGTTTCTAAAAGTAATAATCCTAAGCGTAAATTGGCTTATAGTTGGGAATTAATTGAAGTCAATAATACCTGGGTGGGGATTAATACTGCTTTACCCAATCGTGTTATTAAACAGATTTTAGAAGAAGAAAAGTTACCGCCCTTGAAAGGAAAATATAATAAAGTTCGTTCAGAAGTTCCTTATGGAAAAGATAAAAAAAGTAGAATTGATTTTGTTTTAACCAGTGAAACTGAATCAAAACCGATTTATTTAGAAGTAAAAAATACGACCTTAGCTAAAGATCAAATTGCTTTATTTCCTGATACCGTTACCACTCGCGGTCAAAAACATTTACAAGAATTGATAGATATATTACCTGATGCTCAACCGATGATGTTATATTTCATCAATCGGTCTGATTGTCAACAATTTTCCCCAGGGGATGATTATGATCCAGGGTATGGCAAATTGTTTCGAGAAGCTATTAAAAAAGGTGTAGAAATTTTGCCTTGTCGCTTTAATATTAGTCCCCAAGGAATTCGTTATTTAGGATTAGCAGAATTAGTAATTTAGTGCTTAATATTGTTAAATTATTTTACTCAACTTCCTCTACGAAATAAACGATCATACTATATATCAAGTAGTAAGCATTTTGTTAACACTATAACGCTTTGATAAAAATGTTCCATAATTATTTACCGAATTTTCCAAAGAGATATTAATAATTGTTTCTAGTAATATTCAAGCTAATAATATTTATGATAATACAATTGCTTAAGTACCATTAGAAATCTAACAAACTCGACGGTAAAAAAAGAAAAATAATACAAATTATGTATACATTGTTTTTCTCTGTCTAAATATTGGGACGATTCAAATAGTTACCTTGACAAGAAACTATTATGACTACAATTTACTTCGGAACTAACCGCAATCTGATTGCTTCAGATAAGGTAGAAGAAGGGTTTGACTTTGGCAGTAACTTCAGTGACGATGGACTGGCTAACTTGCGCTTTGGAAAAGCTGAAGTTACAGGAAACGATTTTGATCAATATCAAATTTCAATCGCCCCAGAAAATTTATTTGCTGACCCTCCAGTCTTAGGAAGTCAGACGATTTTGCGGCAAGTGGGTCAAGAAATGAGAGAAAAACAAGAAGACACTCTTATCTTTATTCACGGTTATAACACCAGTTTCCGAGGAGGTTTAACAGCAGCAGCGAAACTACATCAGGTATTAACCAGTAACGCAGTTGGCAATTCTCAACCCCCTTTAAAATTAAATATCTGTTTATTTTCCTGGCCGTCCGATGGTTCATTTTTATTAGGCGATCGCAATGCAGCTAATCGCATTGCTTACCGAAACGATCGCCTAGATGCAGCTGCGTCTGGGGCAGCGTTTGCGCGATCATTTCTCAAAGTTGCTGACTTTATTAATGGGTTAGATACCCGATGTCAACGGAAACTACATCTTGTTACCCATAGTATGGGTAATTATGTTTTACGCTTTGCCTTACAAGAATTAAAAAACCAAGTCAGCGATCGCTTACCCAGACTATTCGATCAAATTCTGATGATGGCTGCTGACGAAGATGATGATGCTTTTGATCTTAAAGACAAATTGTTTGATCTGCCCCGGATTACCCGTCGTACCAGTATTTATTTTAACCGAGAGGATCTTGCGTTATGGGCCAGCGATCGCTTGAAAGGCAATCCCCCTCGTTTGGGTACCGATGGACCGATGCAACCGCGCCAACTGCCTCGCAATGTTTATCCCATTGATTGTACTAAGGTTATTTCCCGTTTTACTGACCCTTCTGAACATAGCTATCATATCAATGTGCCTCGTGTGGTTACAGATATGCGTTTTGTTTTACAAGATGAAAGTCCTGACGAAATTCTCGGACGACAATATATCCCTGCAACGAATCGTTATCGACTATTGGAAAACTTAATATAACGATTAGTTGCTAGATTGACGATTAATTGTCCAGAAGGGAAAGGTTTGACTCGGATTGATGGTTACGCCATCAATATTATTTTGAGCAAAAGCATATTCTTTTGTTTGCCAAAGGGGAATATAAGGCACATCTTCTGCTAAAATTTCTTGAATTTGAGCAAAAATTTGTTGTCTTTGTTGGGGATCGGATTCTTCTCTTTGTTGGGCAATTAATTGATTAACTTGTTCATTATAATAAAACGATCCTTGACTTTGAGAACCCCCTTCAATACATCCTTCTTCTGGTGATCCTTTAGCACAATAAAGAAAAGGATAGATATAGTTATCTGCATCTAAAAAGTCAGGATACCAACTGGACAAAGTGGACTGATATAATCCTTGACTTAAATTTTTAAAGAAAGCAGCCGAAGCAATACTATTGGGTACAAATTCTAACATTCCTTCTAAGTCTCGTTCTGCTAAACTTTTGAGAATAGCAGCCACTTGGCTAGAATTAACCGAACCAGAAGAATGCCAAATTTCTACGGTAGCAGGGTTATCAGGAGAAAAACCAGCCTCTTGTAGGAGTTGTTTAGCTGCTTGTTTATCATTATCCCCATAACGTTCCTGAAAGACTGGTTGAGACGCATCAAAAGCGACAGGAATCATACTATAAAGGGGTTCCCCTTGACCTTTGAGAATGCGTTCATTGAGAAGTTGACGATCCATTACAGACGCGATCGCTTGTCGGACGGGTTTTTGTTGAACAAATTCGGTCTGCACATTCAAAGCCATGAAAGCAATAGCCGTCCCTGGGTTTTCGATCACTTGGCCGTTTCCTGAGTCTGCTTCTTGTTGTAATTGTAGAACTTGTTCCGGGGTCAACGACTGATAAGCCACATCCACGGCTTGAGTCCGAAAGGCATTGAAGAGGTTAGCCGGGTTAGTGGGATAAATTTGGAGATCAATGCCCTTATTATTGGGTTGTTCGCCCCAATAGTTCTCAAAAACGTCTAATTGTACCGAGTCACTACTAAAATTATTGAGTTTATATGGACCGGTCCCTACTAAATTATCGGGAATAAACTTACCTTCTCCTATTTGATAGGCTTGAGGAGACACGGCACAAGCCCCAGGAAAGGCAAGAAGTGCCGGAAAAGCGGAAAAAGGTTGTTTTAGGGTAATAGTTAATTCATACTCTCCTGTAGCTTCTACAGTGTCAATGGTGTCAGCTAATAAAAAGGAGGGTTTACCCCCATTATTAATAAACCGTTCTAAAGAAAACACCATGGCCTCAGCATTAAAGGGAGTATCGTCGTGGAAAGTAACCCCTTCTCTGAGGGGAATAGTATAAGTTAGGCCATCATCACTGATGGTGGGCATTTCTGTCGCTAGTTGAGGCGTTAACGTGGTGGTTCCTAGTTCATAGGTGTAAAGGGTATCACTGAGGTTATAAATGATGGTGAGTCCGGACATTTCATAACTATCTGCCGGATCGATGGTACGGGGTTGGGCTGTGGTTCCGATGGTAATGCGATCGCCTGTGGTTGTCGCTGTGGGGGAAGGTGTAGTGTCTGGTTGCTGGTTACACGCCACTGTTAAAAGAAAACAGAAGCTAAATAACACTATAAATTTTGTTAGTTGGCGTAGTCGCTTCCAAGGCCAAAACCCGTTAATCATCATCATCTAATGTTTTCTGGTGAACACTCTTTGTTCATGACTGATGATCACCTCATAAGGTTTCTCTTCAATCTATTTATTATCATCCCTCTTTTATGACTATGGGGTAAAATGTCGAATTAGCAAGCAACAGGGAATGGATATTCTATAAACAAACTTTGAGAAAAAGGAGAGCCACGAAAGCGATTCATATTTTCTAACTTTAACAGCTAAACTTCACAAAATTTCTAGGTCAATAAAGTTTTGCCTCTTCTCTTTTTCTCTATTTTGTTACTTGTTCAATTTACTCAAACCAGAAGACCTATTGTTCTTACTCTTTCTTTAAAAATTTGATATCTCCTATCTTCAAAAAAACAGGAGATATCAAGAAGATATTAAATATTATCCGGCTTTCTTCTTCTTAGCTTTTTGTTTCTCTCTTTGTTTAGCTCGTTTGGCTTCTGCTTTGGCTTCTTTTTCTGCTTGAATCTTTGCTTGTTCAGCTTTTAATCGTTCTTCTTCTTTTTTCTCCAAATAGTAATAGTAATTTCCGGGATACACCACTAAATCACCGTCACGAATTTCGACAATTTTATTAGCCACTTGCGAGATAAAAAAGCGATCATGAGACACTAATAGAACTGTACCATCATATTTAGAAAGAGCTTGTTCTAGCATTTCTTTAGCTGGAATATCTAAGTGGTTGGTCGGCTCATCTAGAATTAATAAGTTGGCTGGTTGTAAGAGCATTTTAACCAAAGCAAGACGAGCTTTTTCTCCTCCACTTAACCCCTCAACTTTTTTAAATACCGTATCCCCACTAAATAAGAAACGACCTAAAAGACTTCTCACTTCTACGTTTTTCCAGTCAGGAACCTCATCATGGATGGTGTTCATGACAGTTTTATTTAAGTCTAAAGCCTCTGCTTGGTTTTGTTCAAAATAGCCTGGGATAATATTATGTTTGCCTAGAGTAACCAGTCCTTCACTGGGTTTTTCTAATCCCATAATTAGACGGAGTAACGTCGATTTTCCAGCACCATTAGGACCAAGAAACGCAATGAGATCGCCTCTTTCAACGGTTAAATTAGCCTCTAGGAAAAGAATTTGCTCATCATAGGTATGGACTAAATTTTTAATAACAACCACGTCTTTTCCGCTTTTTGGAGCCGGAGGAAACTCAAACGTAACCGTTTTAACCTTAGCAACCGGAGCGTCTACCCGGTCCATTGATTGTAATTGTTTTTCACGACTTTTTGCTTGGGTACTTCGAGTGGCACTGGCACGGAAGCGGTCAATAAATTCTTGTTGTTTAGCAATTTCTTTTTGTTGCCTTTCATAAGTATTTTCTTGAATTTCACGACTCAAGTTTTTCTGCTCAACATAATCAGAATAGTTACCGATGTAAGTCGTAGAAATGCCTCGCTCGGTTTCCACAATTTTTGTGCAGATTTTGTTCAAGAATTCCCGTTCATGGGAAACAACCACCATCGGAATATTTAATCCTTTGAGATAATCTTCTAACCATTCAACCGTTTCGTGATCAAGGTGGTTTGTCGGTTCGTCCAATAGTAATAAATCGGGATCTTGAAGGAGAATTTTTCCTAAACTCATTCGCATTTGCCAGCCACAACTAAAATCACTAACCAACCGCTCACTATCGTCGAGTTCAAAGCCCATTTCTGGTAAAATTTTAGCGATCGCTGCTTCTAAAACATAACCATCTAAGGCTTCAAATTTCCGTTGCAAATCATCTAATTTATGAATTAATTCATCTAATTCATCTGGCTCTGCCGTTTCCATGGCATGAGTCACGTTAGCTAATTCATCTTGAACAAAATTAGCCTCAGAAAACACAGTCCAAAACTCTTGATTCACCGTACGACTCGGTTCAACTTCAAACTCTTGGGTTAAATAACCAATTTTAAGACTATTAGGACGAATCACCTCCCCGGATGTGGGTTCAATTTCCCCTTTAATAATTTTCAATTGGGTGGACTTTCCTGCACCATTTGCCCCCACTAAACCGATACGCTCTCCTGGGTTAACTTCCCAAGTCACGTCTTTTAATACTTCCGCATTTGGGTAAATTTTACTGATTCTTTCTAGTCTTAGCATTAAATATCCTGATGAGTTCTGCTAGTGGGTAATTTCCTTAAAACAAATTTCTTTATTTCAAATATAGTGTAAACAATCTTATCTGTAAAAACTGTGGTCTTTGTACTTATCGTTCCTGGATAGGATATGAAAAATAGAATGTCATTTTCTGTTATGCTTCTCGTTGTTTAACTTTTGGCACCAAATGTAACATATAGTCGCGCTTGCCAATCTGCACACCGCTCATTCTTAAAATGTCATACGCAGTGACTAAGTGAAAATAAAAATTAGGAATTAGGAACGCTTCCAAATACTCTTGACCGGAAAGCTCTAGATACATAGAGTCTCCAAGCTCCACAGTTGTTATTTCACTAAATTTTGAATCTTCAATCGTAATGCTATCTAGATGTGTTTTAACCTCACAAATTAATTCTTTAGCTTGGGAAACAGTGTTTATATTGATGTCTATATTTTGATTTCTTTTCCCCTTACACCACAGAGAAAAGTTATGGGGTTGATTGCACGTAAATACCACTTGAGTTCCCAAAGCGTGCATATCAGATATTAATTGGAGTTCAAAAATATTATCTGGCTCGCTTCTAAAGTGTTTAGCCCCTTGTTGTATTAAATGCTCCAACGTTTCTAAACGAGATATAAATATAGACTTTATTGATTTGAATTTTAAGCTTTTCATATTCTTCTCCAAATTTTCAAAGAGATTTATAGTAATGATGATATTGCCATTATTGCCCATTCGGGGTAATCTATCGATAATTATTGACAACCCTTACCTAGAACAATTTAAAACTAACATGGAAAAACGCGGCGTAACAGTTTGGTTTACCGGATTAAGTGGGGCTGGCAAAACCACCATCACTCGTGCTTTAGAACAAAAATTAAGAGATGCAGGTTATTCTCTAGAAATCTTAGACGGAGATATTGTTAGAACTAATTTAACCAAAGGGTTAGGTTTTTCTAAAGAAGACCGTGACACCAATATTCGCCGTATTGGTTTTGTGTGTCAGTTACTCACCCGTAACGGTGTAATTGTCTTAGTTTCTGCTATTTCTCCTTATCGTGAGATTCGTGAAGAAGTTAAAGGCAAAATCGGCGACTTTGTAGAAGTGTTTGTTAATGCACCTTTGAATGTGTGTGAAGATCGTGATGTTAAAGGATTATATAAAAAAGCTCGCGCAGGGGAAATTAAATCCTTCACCGGCATTGATGACCCCTATGAACCGCCTTTAAATCCTGAAGTGGAATGTCGCACCGATCTCGAAACCTTAGAAGAAAGTGTTAACAAGGTTTGGCAAAAACTCGAAGAAATGGGTTATTTAGCCAAACCAGTTGCGGTTTAAAATACATTAACTCCTAAACCCCCCTTAAAAAAGGGGGGAGTTAGATTAAACTAAAAAGGGAGAAATGATAATGTTTTCTACTACAAATCCGTGGCTTGTTACTAATGTATTAAGTAGTATTTTAGGATTATTTTTATTATGCTTTTGGTTGTTTATTTTTCTACAGTTTAGAGCTTTTGAAGGAGATTCTGGAAATTATTCATCACGCACTCAATTATTACAAATATCTAGTATATTTGCTTTAATTGGTGGAATAATAACTGGCTTAATTATTAGTGGATTACAATTAGTATTAATGTTAGGTCATATTGATTCTTTAATAAGATTAATTTTTGTTAATATATCCATTTGTAGTTTTTTACTTTCAATTTCATATTGTTTATTGATATTTAGCATAAAAATTTAAGAAGAAACAATCTTAGTTATAGATGCTAACAATTTTTATTAGAAGAATTACAAGAAAAGAATCGCTTATATTAACTCTTACTAGACAGAAAATCTCATTCAGAAATTGCTAAAATCTTACGACATAATCAAAATATGAACGATTTGAATAATTAGTAGATATCTTTCTATAAAGACGTGATTACATTTTTCTTTGAACTGTACAAATATTATATAGCTAGTCTATTTGAATCATGAACATGATTATTTCCACAACACATTTAGACCAGCTATATCAATCATTTTTGAGAGATTGTATTTAAAAAATTATTTTCGATACAGACAGAGACGAATATTAGCTTTAGAAGTATTGCCCTTGACTGAAATGATATGTTGTCGTTGAACTTTTGGATGATAAAACCATTGAGAAATCATCGGGTTATTTACTGAATCTACCTGATAAGGAGTAATGACAGTGCCTTGATGACTGACAGCAACTGCTAAATAATCATTAGCTTGAATCGTCAATTTATCTTCTTGATTAACCCAAAGAACAAATTGATGTTCATTGTTAATTCTACCCTGGTAAACCGCACAAAAATTGTTGCTAGGAAGATGTAAACTAGAGCGAGTTACAGCTTCACTGGGTAAGCTTAACAGACAAAAAGTAGCTAAGATTGAAGGAGTAAAAAGGAATTTCAAAATAGTCATGAGATTGGCAAAATGAGTGAGGAACAAGTTATTAAGAGCAAGCTTGTTTTCTCAAGACGCATAAACTATAAATATGTTGCCAATGAGTTTTAAAATGGTTGATTTGAAAGAAATAATCCCAATGATTGAACACAGCATCGGTCTAAAAATCTAGAATCCCTATGTTGAATATGACTGAAATTGATACATAAAGTTTCTTAGACTTATAACAGCAGTTTTCAATTATAAAATATACTTGAGTTGATTCACCAGTTTGGGAGTTACTATATACTGAAGTTATATTCAGTTCATGAATAATGAGGAGACAGTAAAATGGATGCTGACACTAACAAAATTAAAAAAATAATTGAACGAGCTTTAGCCGATGGCCGATTATCTCAACAAGAAGATGAAGATATTAAGGCAGCGATTCGTAGTGATCGCAAAATAACACAAGAGGCCATGAAATTATACCGAGAATTACAACAAAAAATCTTTGAAGGAGAGATTTTAATTGATGATTAAAATGGGGAAAATGTTACTTACTTTCTAAGCGAAACAAAAAGATCATCAGTGCGACAACGCCTATCTGTAAAGCAAAATTAGGTAAATTAGTACCCACCTCTTTACCGGCAGCTAACTTAGCTAAAAAGACGACAGCGCCAATCAACCCAGATGCCCCAAAAGCAATATAGAAAAATTTTCTCAAGCCTTTATAGGGTGCTTGAGCTTCTGCCTTTAAAGACGCATACTTTTCAGGATCAAGTTGTGGACGAGACGGGCGAGACTTCTTAGGTGGTTTCTCCATGCAAAAATTCCCTTGAGACTGTTAGAATATGATACATTATTAGCGTAACCTAATCCTGCGCCACGTTAGCTCAGTTGGTAGAGCACATCACTCGTAATGATGGGGCCGCGAGTTCAAGTCTCGCACGTGGCTTTAAATTTATAAGTTTAATGTACAGTGACACATTATTTGTCGTGGGTGACAGATTGGTGACTCTCTGGCTTAGTTTAACTAATCGTGGATCTCAATCCTCTGAGCAAGCTCACACATTCAAGCGGTGTGGAGGGTTTTCTAAAGATTGGGAGTTGAAGCGACAGAAACCTCGGACGTAGCAGAGCGCAGTCCGTAGGTAGTTCATTTGAAGGGAAAAACACAGATTGGGAAGACTGCATTCCCATTGAAGAAGTGGAATGGTAATACTGATGGCTGATAGCTGAAGGCTAAAAAACTAGCTAGTTTTAGCGAAGGTGCAAGATATGAGTAGAAACTAATCCATGGGAACAAAGTTTAATAACTCTAAAAAAACACCATTGGTCCAGCCAAAACCAATTTCATTACTACTATACCCGAATAAAATTTCTTCAGACACATTAGCTGTACAGTTTTCAACGTCGTATTTTTCTACAAGGGTTCCCTTTTTCTCAAATTCTTGGATGATTAAATTAACAAATTTTGTCGCAATTCTTTTAGCATCTTCGTCAAATTGATAACGGGACAATCCTTCAATGGCAATTAAATGTAATGGGGCCCAACCAAAAGGTGCATCCCATTGATTACCTGTGACTTGATTGCTGGTTTTGAGTCCCCCCTCAACTTCAAATAAAGAAAGATTATCAACCACTTTTTGAGCTTGAGTTTCAGAGGCAATTCCCACCCAAAGGGGATAAAAAGTGGTAAGATAAGGATAATAACGACGACGGTTTTTAACAAAATTATAATCTAAATAAAGCCCTGATTCTTCATCCCAAAAAAATTGATTAATGAGGTTTTTTCGATTAATTGCCCTATCTTTCCAATAGTCAACAGCATCTTTATGACCTAAAACTTCATTGATTTCAGATATGTTTTCCTCCATTTGATACAGCAAACAATTAAGACAAACAGGAGCATAATGGATAATATCAACACTAAAAGGTCCGAAACGATTGGTAATATCCAATCCTGACTCTCTCATGGAGCGATCGCCTTTATAGAAAAGATCAGTCAAACTATCATGTTTACCATCATAAAAATTCTCTAGATCGTAATCAGAAACATCTGCATTTCTGTAATACTCTCTTACCCGATCATAATGGGTTCTTCCTGCTTCGTCTCGTTCAGAAATAATCACTTCTGGTGCCGGACCTTCTGAAAAATCATAGTAATGAGATAAACCCGTAATTTGATTCAAATGAGGGGGAACTGTCCAATAATAATAATATTTTTCGATGGTAGGCAAAATTGAGCGTAACCATTCTTTATCTTGGGTTTTTTCGTATAGTTTTAAAATGGTTTGAGTTAAAAAAGGAGGTTGAGAACGACTTAATAAGTAAGTCCGATTAGCATTTAAAATAGTCCCATAATACTCAACTTCATATAATAATTGTTCAACTTGATTTTTGGCGAGTTCAAGTTCCCCATCTTGTAATAAACCTAAGAGAATAAAATAACTATCCCATCCGTACATTTCATTAAAACGACCTCCGGGGACTACATAATCATGGGGTAAATAAAGTAATCCATGTTCAGTAATCTGTTCAGGTTCACCAGGTAAAATTCGTAAATCGATTTGCTCAAATTCTTCTTTGCTGATGGCTTTTTTTATATTTTCTCGAACTAAATCAATGTTTTCTTTAGGAGAAATATAAACAGGGCAAATTCTATCTAAGTCAGGACAAACTTTGGGATCTTTGGCGGCTTTAACAATATCAGATAATGATCGAGACAGGGTTTTCCAAGTTTTTTTTATATAGGTTTTTACATTTTCAATTTGTTCTGGAGTGGGTTGATTTTGAACAGAGTTAGAAATCATAGACACAGTTAGAATTAGCTAGAAAGTTACACAATTGATGCCAAAAATTTAAAAAATTAATCTTCATTACTGTTAACCAGTAATGCAACAGGGAAAGATTGAAAAATGGCACCAATCGAAAGAGTTTCTTGATTAGATAACACTTCACCTGTTAAATTATTTAACCAATTTGCTTGTAATTGATGAGGAATTTCTACATGAGTGTCTTGCCAAACTTCTTCGGTTAAAGCGTATTGAGGGGGTGAAACTAAACTGGTAAGATATCGCGGAACCACAGTAATACAGCATTGATTATCATAAACTCTAGCAAAGGCTACCACATGATCGGCGCATTTTCCACGAAGGGTTAAAGGAATATAATCTCCTTCTTGAAACAGTTTAATATTTTGGTTCCGTACTTTTAATGCTTTAGTTATTAAAAATAGTTTAATTCTGCCATCTTTTGCAGTGTCTTTTAGTTCTTTGATTAAGGTCGATAAATCTTGCTGAGAACGTTCTTTTATTTCTTTGAGTATCTCTTGTCTTTGTTGATAGTTTACAGGACGACGATTATCGGGGTCCACTAAACTAAAATCCCATAATTCAGTCCCTTGATAAAAATCAGGAATACCAGGAGACGTTATTTTTAATAAGGTTTGTGCCAAGGAATTAGTGATACCGTAAAAAGCAACTTTCTCCTGAAAAATTTTAAACTTAGATAAGAATTGATTATCTTCACTTGGATTTAACACCTGTTGCACAAACTTAGAAAATGCGTCTTCATAAATGGTGTCATGTTGTAACCAAGCGGTATGAATTTTTGCTTCACGAACCGCTTTAATAATATAATCTTGCATTCTCTGTAAGAGTTCAGAGTTTGGGGTTTCGTCAAAGGGGAAAAACCCTAAGAGATTTTGATAAAAGAAATATTCATCGTTAAGATCAGGAATTGGTTGATCTTCAATAATCGTCGTTTTATCTTGATTTAATTCTCTCCAAATTTGCACTTGCTGTTCCCATTCTTCAGGAATTTCTGACAATACATTTAATCTTGCTCTCACATCTTCGCTGCGTTTTGTATCGTGGGTAGAACTGGCATTCATACTATGAGGATAGTTAAAAAATCGTTTTTGAGACGCATCATGAAATTGATTAACTGTAATACCAAAACTATCTGGATAACCCCCAACTTCATTTAAAGAAACTAAGCGATTATAAACATAAAATAAGGTATCTTCTATTCCCTTTGCCATTAATGGACCGGAAAACTGTTGGAAGCGCATCACAAAAAATAGCCATTGTTCTTTTTGTTCATCAGACAATGATTCATCATAATCAAGTAAGAGAAATTTCTCAATTAATTGTAACTCTTTGAGGAGTCGAGGATTTGCTTTTTTCGCGTTAATTAATGCCTCTTGAATATATTGGCGATCGCTAGAACTAATATCATCAGAATCAATATAAGTACAATAGACAGGAAAATGGACTAAAACTTCAAAAATTGCTTTTCTTAGTCCTGTTAGGGTAAAATCTCTACCGTAGCGATAACGTTCAGCTAGACGCTTTAGTAAATGGGCTAAGTTATCAATATCACCCACTAGATTAGTTTCAGCAATTAAGCGTTTTTTATCTAATGCTAAGGCATGATAATCATTACTAACCCCTGTTAAATTGGTATAAATTTGACTAAAATATTGACGGTTACTTTTTTGACAAAATAAGTTGTTAGCCAAATTCAAAAAATCATAACCCGATGTTCCTTGAATCTTCCAGTCAGAGGGAAGGCTTTCGTCTTTTTCTAAAATCTTTTCGACAACAATATAAACATCCCCAAATGTTTCTTTGAGTCTAGTTAAATATTGTTTAGGATCATATAATCCGTCAATGTGATCAATTCTTAGTCCCGTAATTTTCTGTTCTTTGACTAACTGTTTTAATAACTCATGAGAACGATTAAAAACATGAGAATTTTCAACTCTTAAGCAGATTAATTCATTAACTGTAAAAAAGCGACGATAATTTAATTCTTCAGCCCCAACCTTCCAAAAAGAAAGACGATAAAATTGTTCACAAAGAATGCTATCAAGTAATTCAAAACTTTCTACATTACCTGCTTCTCCGTTAAAAACATCAAGATTATCTTTAATAAATCCTTGAAATTCAGAATTTTGTTGATAAAGTTCCCACAGTAATCCTTTAACAAATTCTACTTGATTTCTTCTTTGTTGATTTGATGTTTCTAATGGTATATTTTTAATTAAATAAAGAATACCGAAAATTTTAATAACGTCAGGATGACTACTACCTAATTGTCGGGTTAATGCGCCTAAATTATGGGTTAAAAACTGAACATAGGAATGAATCGCGATCGGCAAACTTAAAGCATAATAGTTAACTTTTAATCCTGTTTGATCATAGGATAGTTTAATTTCGCCATTTTCTAAACAATTTCCATAGAAATCTCCTAACATAGGGGTTAAAACTTTTCCCCTTAACTGTTCATAGGGATGGTCCCAATCTATGTCGAAAAACTGATAATAGTCTGAAGACTGACCATGTTCTAAGACATCCATTAAAATATAGTTTTCACTATCATAGGCGCGATGATTTGGCACAATATCTTGTACCCATCCCATGTTATGTTTTTTAACTGTTTCTATTAGTTGTTCATAGTCTTTATCGCTTCCTAATTCTGGATTAAGCTGATTCGCATCAACAATATCATAACCATGTGTACTGCCGGAACGTGCCTTAAAAATAGGAGAGGCATAAACATCAGAAATGCCTAATTGATCTAAATAATCGATAATTTTTTCAGCATCAGAAAAGTTAAAATCGGGGCAAAATTGAAAGCGATAAGTTGCTGATGGGATACGCATTTTTTTCTCTGAATTCAATAATTAATTTAACTTAGTTTTATTTAGTTTCATAGAGAACTAAACTATGAGCAGGAATCTCTAAAGTTGATGATTGAGATAAATTATCGGGCATAGTTGCGCCTTTTCCTAACCATTTTTCCTCAGATGAATCTAACTGTTTTTTCCAGGTTTTTTGAGATGTCTTAAAGTCATAAGATCGGGATTCTGAATCAAAGTTGACTAAACAAATAATTTTGTTATCTTCATGATAGCGAGTAAAAATAAGCAGATTGTCTTCGGGTTTAACCTCAACTTCTAAGTTTCTTTCTTTTCTTTGATTTAAGGCAGGAATTTGACGACGTAAGTTAATTAAACTTTGGTAAAACTCATATAACGTTTTATATTTTCTTTCCTTTCTTTTTTGCCAGTTAAGAGTTGATTGTTTAAAGGTTTCTATACTAGCTGCATCTGGTGGTTCACCTACTTCATGAAATGCTTTAAATTCTCGTTTTCTGCCTTGTCTGACGGCTTCAACTAAATCAGGATCATTATGATCAATAAAGTATAAAAAGGGTGCATCTTCTCCATATTCTTCACCCATAAATAATAAGGGAATATAAGGAGAAAGTAACATTAATCCGGCTGCTATTTTTAGCTGTTCAAAGGATACTAACTGAGATAGTCTTTCTCCTAACATTCGATTACCAATTTGATCATGATTTTGATTACACACAACAAATTGATAAGGGGGACAATGACTGGCAGAATTACCGTGATATCGCTGTCTAAACTCGGAATAATCCCAACTATAAGCAAACCCTTCTTTTAAGACTTTAGCTAATGATTCAAGTCGAGTAAAATCTTGATAATAGCCTTTACTTTCTTTTGTTAATAGACTGTGTAAGCAATGATGAAAGTCATCACTCCATTGAGCATCAATTTCATAACCTCCCCGTCCACTTTTATCTATAATTTTTGCATCGTTAAGATCACTTTCTGCTATTAGATAAACCTTTCTATTTTCTTGTTGTGAAAAGGTTTCAACCGCTTCAGCTAACTCTTTTAAAATATGCTTAGCACCAAAATCATAAATAGCATGAATAGCATCTAATCGTAGTCCATCAATATGATAATTATCTAACCAATAAAGGGCATTTTGAATAACAAAATTACGCACGCCATAACTATAAGCATCATCGTAATTAATGGCACTTCCCCACGGAGTTTTATACTTATCTGTAAAATAAGGAGCGAAGTCTCGAATATAGTTACCTTCTGGTCCAAAATGATTATAAATGACATCAAGAATGACCCCGATTCCCTGCTGATGACAAGCATTAACTAATTTTTTTAACTCATTTGGACCACCATAAGAATTTTGGACAGCAAACCAATACGCCCCATCGTAACCCCAATTTCTTTCCCCTGGAAACTGTCCTACTGGCATTAATTCAATCATATTAATGCCTAACTCTTTTAAATCAGGTAAACGCTTAATAATGGCTTCAAAAGTTCCTTCTGGGGTAAACGTTCCTGGATGTAATTCATAAATAATCCAATCTTCTAAATTAATATTATTCCATTCTTGATCTTGCCAACTAAATTGATTATGATCCACAACTTGAGAAGCTTCGTGAACCCCATTCGGCTGAAAATGAGAAGCGGGATCGGGACGTAAAAGCTCCCCATCTAGTTCATATAAATAACGAGTTTCTGGGGTAATATTATCAACAGTCGCCTGCCAGTATCCTCGCTCTTTTTCTTTAAGGGGAATTAATCTTTTTTCAGGACTAACTATCTGTAAATTAACCTGTTTTCTTAAGGGAGACCAAACAGTAAATTGACAGGAATTATTATCTAAATATATAGCGCCGATGGGTTGGTACATTGCTTTTCCTTGTCTATGTTTAGAGAATACAATACTATTCTGTTTTTTGTGTTACAACTTCTTAATTAATAAGATAAAAATAAAATTAGACTGAGAATAATTTTCACTTAGTTAAGAATAATAATATATCATGAGCGGATTCCTTTGTATCTTCCTTTTTATAGATATTCAAAGTTTCCTGACAAAAAGAGGTAATTTTACCTTATTAGGAGGTTATTTAAAATACAAAATAAATCCAAGAAAATGTTATTAATAAATCTCTACCTTAAGTGTGACGGATCTGTCTCAACCAATTAGATAAGCTGTTTTTAGTGGAAACATACCATTTAGTCCAGTCATAAACTTAACTGTATACAGAGAAAATAATCATGGCAAAAGAACTACAAAATAGAAAAATTGCGATTTTAGTTACTGATGGGTTTGAGCAAGTGGAAATGACAAAACCGCGTCAAGCATTTGATGATGCAGGGGCAACCACTGATCTTATTTCCCCCAAGGATGGAACCGTTCGCGGATGGAATCATTATGATAAAGCAGACGAGTTTAATGTTGATGTCGCCTTAAATCAAGCAAACCCCGATGATTATGACGCATTACTGCTTCCTGGGGGTGTGGCCAACCCGGATCAACTGAGAACCAATGAGTCTGTTATCGAGTTTATTAAAGCCTTTTTTAGTGCCGATAAACCAGTGGCAGCCATTTGTCATGGTCCTTGGCCATTAATCGAAGCCGAGGCAGTACAAGGTCGAAAAATCACCTCTTGGCCGTCTTTAAAAACAGACCTCAAAAATGCAGGGGCTAACTGGGTAGATGAAGAAACCGCCATCGATGGTAACTTACTAACCAGTCGCAACCCTAATGATATTCCTGCTTTCATTAATGCTGCGATCGCTTTATTTTCTCGCGTTAAAACCACTGCTTAAATAGGATAAGGGCTTAATACTATTAAGCCCCTACAATGATTATTCCATAGCGACTCCATCTGCACGGGCTGCCAATTCTACGGCACTCGCAACAGCATGGGACACTCGCTTATCAAACACAGAAGGAATAATATGTTCGGCATTTAACTGACTCGAATTGACCAAAGAAGCGATCGCTTTGGCCGCTTCTAAATACATATGTTCAGTAATATTTCTAGCCCGACAGTCCATGGCCCCCCGAAATACCCCAGGAAACGCCAAAACATTGTTAATTTGGTTAGGATAGTCACTGCGTCCGGTGGCCATTACCGCTACATCATTGATAACTAACTCCGGTTGAATTTCAGGAATAGGGTTAGCCATGGCGAAAACGATGGGATCTTTATTCATTGACTGTACCATCTCTTGTGTTACCACCCCCGGCACACTTACCCCTAAAAAGACATCGGCCCCTTGCATGGCATCGGCTAAAGTACCAGAGGCACTCACCGCATAGGCTTGTTTTTGAGGGTTAAGATCCTCGCGACTGTGAGAAATTAATCCTTTTGAGTCACATAACCAAATGGTGGTAGCCCCTGCTGCCCGTAATAAAGAGGCGATCGCTACCCCGGCAGCCCCGGCTCCATTAATGACAATTCTTACCTTTTCTAGGGACTTCTGAACCAATTTCAGGGCATTAAATAGGGCAGCTAAGGTGACGATTGCTGTCCCGTGTTGATCATCGTGGAATACGGGAATATCCAACTCCTGGCGCAGTCGTTTTTCAATTTCAAAGCAACGAGGGGCGGCAATATCTTCTAAGTTAATCCCGCCGAAAACGGGGGCAATCCGTTTAACGGTTTCGATAATTTCTTCTGTATCTTGGGTATTTAAACAGATGGGGAAAGCATCGACTCCAGCAAATTCTTTAAATAACATGGCTTTGCCTTCCATCACTGGTAAGGCGGCTTCGGGTCCGAGGTTGCCTAACCCTAACACAGCACTACCATCGGTAACAACGGCCACAGTATTATGTTTAATGGTGAGATTATAGACTTCAGCCGGATCACGAGCGATCGCTTTACAAATACGGCCCACTCCAGGGGTATAAGCCATCGCTAAGTCACTTTGAGAGGTAAGGGGGAGACGACTTTCTACGGTAATTTTACCTTTACGATGAAGTTCAAAGGTGCGATCGGAAACTTTAAGGATTTTAACGTTAGGAATTTCTCTGACAGCGGCCACAATTTTTTCAGCGTGTTCTTCGCTCGATGCTTCTACTGTAATTTCTCGTTGCGTAATTTTCAAGTTATGCTCAATCAAAGAAATTTGTCCAAAACTTCCCTGAGCCCCTGCGATCGCTTGGGTAACGTTGGCGAGGGTTCCTGCAATATTGGGTAATTCGATGGTTAATGCAAGGCTATAACTTGCGGTTGGGTTGAGGTTTGCCATGTAACTCCTTAACTCATATCAAGAGAGATTGACACTCTCTCCCTTCATGTTTATATTTATTCTGACTACAGTAGCCATCCGTTTGGGATGGATGGGATCAGTGGATCGCCATTTCTTGTCTGTGTCCCTTTTAGTCTATACCTTAGATTCGGTTATTCTAATTCTTTGAATAATAGTTTAACGTCTTGGCTGTTGAGGGTGTGGGGTGTAGGGTGTTTGGGAACAGTTTATATCTGTTTTTTTATCCATTCTTTAACAGCTTTTCGGAAAGTACGTCTTCCTAATTGACGATATGATTTAATTAATGAAGAAATGGCTTGAATATTAAGAGTAGGAAAAATAAAACTCTTTTCTTGTTCGATATATGCTTCTGCTTTTAATTGGTAAATTTTAAGGTTTCCTGAATCATAGCACCATATTTCAGGGACTCCTAAACGAGCATAAATAGGAAATCGGTCTAAAGATTTACTAGACATCTCCAAGAATCCATAACCCAGTTACAGCAATGAAAACAGGCAGATTAAACTTGAAGTCAAAATTAGCCTTCAGAACGAATTAATAAGGGGTTGAAGGAATTAACTCTAATTTGGACATAAAACTATGGCTCATTATAACGTCAATTACCTCTCCAGATTGGGAGGATTCTATTATTTTCAAAATCAAGGAACTAATTCTCAACCGAACTAATCCACA
>NETF01000203.1 GCA_002172675.1 unicellular cyanobacterium SU3 | reverse complement strand
TCTTATTACCCCTAAAGATTGCCATATTTCTAACAAAAAATCTTGATTAAATTTAAAGAATAAGCTAGATGGTAGTATCAAACCGGCACAAATCATGAAGCTTAGTAAGTGTCCAAAAGTTATTAGACAAATAAAAACATATGCTGAATTAATTATTAAAAATATTAATAAAAATATACTTTCCAGTAAAAATTTTTTTATCGTAACTTTTGGTAACTTATTAACTTTATTAACTTTATTAACTTTATTAACTTTATATTTTTTTTCTTGGTACTCCAGAGGAGTCCAGCCAAAATCTAAAGCTCTTGATATCAAATTGGTTTGAGAAAAAAGCCCATCACACTCATTAATCTCAATTAATACCTCAGAAGCATTAATTAGATTGTCTTTTGATAACATCTCAGGGGTTATTCTCTTGTCTAAACGTAAGCCTCGCACAAGTTTTAGGGCATCAGAGGGTTCGATTAGTTGTTCTGAAAAACTCTTTTTCATAATTAATTTGTAGATGCTTTAGCAATTCTAAGTAGCTTGCGATATAGAAATATTCATCCTAAACCTTTAAAAATCTGGTTTATTTTAGCATAAATAATCTTATTTGTATTTGAATTCATAAAAGTTCACTTCTTATTTTTAAAAATTCACTATAATGAAAATTAAAAATATTTTCATTACTGAGGTTAAAAAATTAGATGAATAAGATTAATCAACAACTCCGAAAATCAGTTAATTCAGAAGCAGCGAAAGAATTACTCGATATTTTTTACCAGCTTTTTAGAATTAGTCATGCAGGTTGGCTATCAGATATTGAGTTTTTCTTATGGGAATCTACGCTCGGAAATGAAGAAGAATTACCTACTTTTGCTTGGAAGACACTCAAACAATACGAAGTAAATGAGTTGATTCGATTAAGTAATTTATGTCAAGGATGGTGGGTTTGGAAAGATCCACAAGGCGAAACTTTTGTGTCTTTAAATGAAATACAACAATTATATAAAAACTGGAAAAACTCTCGTCCGAAGGTTACTCCAATAATAGAAGATGATACAGAGAATCCCAACGGGATAATGTATAAACTTAGACAAGTCAAAATATAAAATGAAAAATTTATTTCCAATTACTTTGTTATTTAAAAATGCTGCAATAGCAGAAGCTGTTGCTAATGCTCTCCAAGGACAAATAGATTATAATGCAGTAACTTTTGATGATTTTATAGATGAAGAAGCGATGAATTTAATACTCAGTTTAAATAAGGAAGGGGACGAAAGAGCTTGTTGCTCAAAAGGGGCTATCAATTTAATCGATTTTGATTTTTCTTCTCCAGATAGACGTTTAGCCAGCAATTCTTTTCAATGTACTCCTTTTTCGTTATTTTTAAATTATTTAGAAGCTTTACCCAATACCATTGAAAATCAATGGTCTTTTGAACTTGACCACAGACCTCTAGAAACAGCAAAAAAACTAGCTAAATTAAGTGAAAATATACAAGAGAACAAAACAATTGAGCCTATCTATTTAAAATATTATCGAAATGAATTCAATCTTAGGCTTAACTTTTCTTTAGCTGAGGAGCTAACTTATAGAAAGTGGAAAAGAAAAAGTTTTATAGACATTATTTTAGCTGACAATATGCCTTTAAAAAAACATTGTAAGTGGTTTGTTTGGAAACTTACTATGAATAATTTTAAATCTTTATGTTATAAAGCTTATGGTTGGGCTTCTATTTGCTACTTATTAGAAAGATTCAGTAATTTTTTTGAGTTTGAAGAAGGTGATTTCTCCGAAGGATTATCCACTTCGATGATAAAAATAAACCGAACTTTATTAAGTGAAATGGAAGAACAAACCGCTTTTTTGAACACAATTAGAAAAGCTAAACGTTTAGAAAATAGTCTGAACATCAAATTCATACAGATTCTTGAACTAGATATAGAAATGTCTGCAACTCCTATCACTCAAAAAATGTTAGTAGAAGTGAGCAAACTACCTCAAATAAAAACTACTTTAACTAATCGAAGTTATTTTAAAGGAGAAAATTTACCCGTTGATACTATTAGTTATTATGAAGCCGTTGAATTTTGCGATCGCCTTTCCAAGTTAATAGGAGAAAAGTACGATTTACCTACTTGGCAAGAATGGGAATATGCAGCCAAAGCTCATACAAATACCCGTTTTTACTGGGGGGATGAATTTTCTCCCGAATACGCTAATTTTCGAGAAAGTGGGATAGGAAGTACCACCGAGGTTGGTTCCTATCCTGCTAATCCCTGGAGGTTCTACGATATGTTGGGAAACGTCATTGAATGGTGCAAACTTCACTTCGATGATACCGACTACAGCAAAACTTTATGGGAAGGCAACCCACCCCAAAATAACTGGGTTGCACCCTTACGCGGTGGGGATTGGAACAGTAGTTACACAAGATGGGATTTTAATGAGATTGACGGATTTTCTGCTGATCCGACCACAAGTTCATTAGATGGTAACTTTTTGGCTAAATATATTGGTTTTAGAATTGTCAAAAGAATTTGACTACTCCCCCTGCTAAAGCATCGCTTCGCTGGGGGATTCTAAGCAGGTGTTTGCAAAGGTCTAAAGACACATTGCTTCACGTTTGCGTTAACTGACCAAAGGCGATACCTTTGGGGACAAGTCAAAATGCCCCTACTCACTCGCTCAAGACTGACATTGCCAAGAATGCTTAAGTTTGTGACTACTTTACGGATGATGTTAGCTGCTCCGTTACAGTCTGCATTGATATACCAGTTATTTGCGGTTCTATACAAACCTCGCTTGGTTCTTCGTCCTGATGGTTTCCAATCCTGGGGTTTTTCACCTATTGTTGGCAGATAGTCACCATCTAAGAAACTAGCTTTACTGGTATAGCTTTCTTCAGTCTCAATGAACTGAATTCCATATTGCTCGCACATCCCGGCAATTCTGTTTTTGAGTCGTGCTGTAGGGATGGGTACGAACTCAGAATTATTTTTCTTGCCAATATTAATACTATCCTTGTTGCGTTTATTCCAACCGAAAACGATAGTGCCAATATTATTTTCGAGGCAATGATTAATTACTATTCTTGCTGCTCTGTTTATACCATCACGCATTTGTCTATTACGTTTTTCAGTGATGGTAGCAAGTCTATTACTCCAAAAACCTTGTGGCTTATTCTCTTTAATAGTCGATATTTGTTTGTTGTACCAGCGATTCATTGACTTGATATGTTTGCCATCAATAATAAAGCTGGTATCAACATTAGAAACGCAAGTTAGCCAATTATTTAAACCAGGGTCTATCCCTAGCACGTTATTTGAATTGAGTTTTACTTTTTCTACTTTTTTGGTATAGACAAACTCAAAATAGAAACATTTATTTCTAGGAAGTATTCTTAGTTCTTTGATATCGGCAAAGTCAAGATTTGATGGCATCGGTATTTTAAAACTATCTATTCCAAACCAACGCTTACAAGTCTTGCCCAAAGGGACTCTTATCTGATTGCCTTTTAATTTAAGTGCTTGCTTGGGATAACTAACTGTTGCTAAACCGCCTTTCTTTCTGTAGTTTGGCACTCTTGGTCTATCGGTTATTTCCCCTTGTTTGTATGCTTTGACTAATTTTTTGTATGAAGCAAAAGATTCAGCAACGCTTCTAAGTATTTGTTGAGCCGCTTGAGAGTGCAATACCTTGTAGTGGTTGTTAGTTTTGTACTCTTTCTCTAAATCATACTTACCAATAATTTTTTTTACTTTGAAGTATAGTTGACGAGCTAAATATATTCCCATGTTAGTGAGTTTGTGAGACTCCTCACACAAAAATTCTAATATATTGATTAAGTCATTATTTTTACCTACTAAAATTTGTTGGCAACTATACATATCGACCTCAAAAACATAAAAGAATTATACCATGTTTCGAGACACTTTTAAGTGTCTTAGCTGAACGCTTCGTTCGCTCTCATCCCTCCCATAAATGAGGAGGGCTTTCTCGCTCACATTCTAGTAAAAACTAAATATCTGTAACAATATCAAGAGCTTTTAAAGTTGCTAAATCGATGAGAAATTCATAATCCTCGACTGCTTCATCAGAAGCTTCATTAATTAGTGGTAAATTCTTGAAAAAATAGAGACAATTTCTTAAGTTCTTTTTTCCAATTTTATACCTGAAGTTGTTTTCTAAATACCGAGTATTATTATTCCTCAAACTTTCTATCAAAGACCAAGAAGTATTAGGCAAATTTTGATAAATCTGTTGAATAGTTAAAGAAGTATTTTGTTGAGTAATTGTCATCATTTTAATTTGAAATTTATAGGTATTTAACATTAATCTAAAGCTGATCATTTCTTGCTTGCATATGATAAAAATATTGACTCAAATAAGATTGGAGATTTTCTGGTATTTGTTCTTCGTAAACAAATATTTCTATTAGTTTTTGAATAGTTATTTGAGGTTTTTCTTTATAAACCGTTAATTCGGAAACATTTTCATAGGTAGTCAATGCAGAATTTTTATTCATTATTTCAATATTTTTTAAAAAAAACTTAATTTTATTTTAGCATAAATAAGCTTAGTAGCATAGAGTTTTATATCGACTTTGATAATATTTGAGATCATTTTCGCTTTTATTAGTTAGTAAAATCACTATATTTATTATAATTGATATAACTTTTTCCACCCCCTAATTTAGCTATTAAGGTGTGGAAAAAGTTAGGAAATATCTTGATAAGTACGTCCTTCTGCAAAGCCACTGGAAATATAATGTTTTGTTGCTAAATCAGGATTTAAGCCGTAGGCATCTCGAATATCCCCGTAATTTTCTAAATATTGGGCTGCGTTAAATCGGTGTTGATCCCTGCCTTCGGTTGCTCCCATCATAAGATAATGATCTAAAGTAGCTTCACCATCATAGCCAAAAGCTTGAATCAAATCACCATAAGAAGCGATATAACGATATTCGTCGAAATTATCTGAGATACCCCCAAGTCGGTTCTCTCTGTGTAAATCTAAGACTTGATTCGTGATGGTTGCATCAAGTTGACCAGTGAGTGGATCGACTGCTTTATCGACTTTAATATCAAATTCAGTTTTGAGATAATGATAGTTCGATGCTATCAGGTTTTTGATCTCGTAATCAGTATTGATAAAATTATCTTTTATCGATATTGTTCTCTGAATTTCCTGCAAAGGATCATGGCTTAGAGGATTCGATTTCCGTAATGTTTCATGTCCTTCTCTAACTTTATTTCTGGGATCAACAGTAAGTTTTAAAGAGGCAACTCCATTAGTTTCGTAAACAACATTATAATGCTGAATTTCAAGCTGAACCAATTCTGATTCTCCTGTATCAAGAGAAAAATCAATTGAATTAGGTAAAGGATCTATATCAATTAAAGTATCTACAGTAGTGTTGTTAATTTGTTTTCCTTCTACTAACAAATAAGGTAATCTAGTCTCAAGTCCAAAATTAGTTACTTCGACGAGTATCGTTTGTGCTGTACCAGCTTGTAGCTCAAAGAAAGATGAAGCATCGGTTATTTTCAAGTCAGGATGATTTTCAAACATTATTCTATAAAATTAAGAACTCAACTAAATTTAAACTAATTAATCGAGTTTGAAAATCCCTTTTTAAGCTAGTAAATGGTTTATAAAATTTTCTACAACCTAAACTAAATATGCTATCTTAAAAGTAAGAATTGTTAAAAAAGTCTAAAGCTTAATAATTTAAAAAATTAATAATATGAGAAGCAAGAAACAAATAGAACATTGCCAAAAAATAGCAACTGAAAAAAAAGAAAAAACTTTTGATAAAGTTTTAACGGCTATCTTAGAACTATTAAAAGAAGAAAAACCTCTTACCCTAAATTCAATAGGAGAAAAATCAGGAATTTCTACATCTTGGTTTTATAAAAAAGAAAATTCAAACCTCAAAAACTTAATTGAGGTTTTGAATGTTGAATCTGTTAACAAAGCTAATTATTTATTGACTATTGAAACTCGGATGAAAAGACTTGAAAGTGAAATCCGAAATCTCAAAAATAGTTAAGCAAAGACAAAATTGTTACTATTCAAATCCAAATTATTACTATCTTTGACGATCGCCACTAATTCGTCTTGCATACCAGCAACTTTAAGGAAGATACCTTGATCATTACTTCTATCAGGAGACGCACCGATAGCGTAATCATTAGCAGTTCCGTGTAATTGAATAATATCAATTGAAGCATCAAACCCAGAGATTTCGAGATAATCTTGTTGTCCGTAGGAATCATAGAAGGATTCGGTTGCATCTCCTACCACAAAGCTATCTTCTCCTGCCGTTCCCACTTGCTGCTTCATTAGTCCTAGTAAAGCATCAGCCTTAGCTGATCCGGTTAAAGTTCCTAAGTGGTCAAAAGCCAAGAAATTTACAGTTTCAGTGGTATGGTTGGTTTCATCATCTTTACTGGTGTCTTCTTCAATCATAATGTCCACCTTTCCATTACTAAGATTTTGATATCTTAATCCTGAAGAATCAGACCCATCATAACTAGCAATATTTCCTAAAAATTGAGGAATTCTATTGAAGTTAGCTCCAAAATTAAGAGTGCGCCAATCATGGGTAAATTGATCACCAGTATTTCCTGCAATAAAACTGTTTCCGTCCCAGTTTCCAATTCCTGGAGAAATGGCTAACCATGCAATGGTTTCTGAACCATGGCCAGTATAAAGATAGGCTTCTTCCTCTTCTAAGGCAACCTGAAATCCATGATTAGTTGTCTTATTTTGACGAGTTCTTACGAAGGTGCTATCATTATCCGTTTGAACTTGTGTTAAAACAATGGGGGTATCCGTAAAATCATGACTAAAAGTAATATTGTGCCAATCTGAGCGAGTGGTAGCATCGGTGGTGACAGTACCCACTTCGATAATAGTGCCATCAGATAATTCCCAAACCCCTTGTTCAAGAACTAAGAAACTAAAGGTTTCTGTGGTGTGGCCACCACCGTGGGTATTTTGATTAATTAAAGTAGTTTCAGTTACGTTGGCTGAGAAGCGATCATCTTGAATATCAGTAATTCTGACAGTGGAGGGATCAGTCCCATTGTAAGATAAAGGCCCGGCAAAGATAACAGGGTTGATGAAGTTGTGATCAAGACGTATCGTTTGATTGTTATGATCTAAATCCTTAATTTGACCCATTTGAGCAATGATCTGATTGTTAGTTACGGGATCTGGATCACTATCAGGGTCGGTATTGGGATCAGCAGTTGGTTCTATATCACTGTAAAGAATTTGGATTTGATTACTCGTATCAGCGTAATAATCCATTAACTCAACAGAACCATTACTACCTAAATTGATAATCAAGTTTTGACCATTTTGGCTGGTGGTTACTTCATTTGAAGTATAATCTAATTTGAGGGTGTCTTCATTGCTTCCATAATAGATTTTATCGTTTCCAGTGACGCGATTAGTATCATAACCCCTAATCTCATTAACAACACCATTGAGATAAATCTTGTCATCACTACTAGAGTTGATCACATTTTCTACCTCAAAATCGTAAGCTATTGCAGTAGAATAATTCGTTACATTGCTAAAGGTCTTACTGAGAAGTCCACCTCCTCTTAAATCGAAATGAAATCCACTACTTTGAGGATTTAAACGGCGAAAGTCTAAGGTATCAACCCCACCAGAGTCCCACAAAGTTTGTTTGGTGCGATTAGAAGTTTCTACAAGAGAAACCCCATCAACCCTAACTTGATCGATAGAATTTCTAAACACATAGGTGGTATCTCCAACATTGTGACTTTTAGCCCCATATAAGTGTTGTAGGGCTGCAATATCGAGAGGCATAAAAGTAGCTGCAGACTTCCCAGTAAAGTTATAAGTCATTACTGAGTTATCTGTATTATCTAATTTCTTGGCTAAAATAGTTCCACTATGAGTATGAGATAATCCTAGTGCATGGCCTAGTTCATGTACTAAAGCCTTGTAACCATGTTTTCCAGGATCGTGTTGGAAACCATTGGTATCTCCCAAGCGATCATAATTGGAGTTTAAATGAACATCTCCTGCCACTTTTGAATAGGGACTGGTGGGATAATAAGCATAGGCATAACTGGGATTGTTAGAATCTTGAATACGGATGTCGCCATAAGTATTTTTATTAATTTCATCAATTTCAACAAAATCAACATCAATAACATTTTCTAACCAAGTAAAAATCTCTCTATAACTGTTTTTAACGGCGTTACTAACTTCTTTTACTCCTGATTCTGAGCCGTAATAGGAGTTAGAAAAATCGTCATCTTCATAGAAACTATAGGTAATAATTCCACCCGGAATAACGTTCCATTGATAACCTGATAAAACAGCCTTGATAGGTGGAGATGTGGGTTCAGAATTAGAAGAACTTGTTGTACTTCCTGCATCTCCTACAGTTCCTGCTAAAGTATTATCAAATTCCGATTCCATTGCACAAGAAGGACAGGCACATTCACAAGAAGTATCTAAAAAAGAGTGATTTTTTAGCATTTTTGTATTTTTATTTAGGAAAAACTTTTTAATTAAAATAACAAAGTTAATCCAAAACTTTAAGGCTTTTTACGGTCTATTTTTTAAAAAAATGTTTTAGAAAAAACTTCCACAACCTAGTCTATTTGTGTTAAGCTAGACAGCAAGAATATAAAAACAATCTAAAGATTTAGAGTCAAATAAAAATGAGCAAAAAAATAGAGCATTGTCAGAAAATAGCGGCTACTAAAAGAAAACAAACCATAGACAAAGTAATCAAAGCAATTCTCGAATTGCTTCAAGAAGAACAGTCTCTTAGTCTAAGCAAAGTAATAGAAAAAGCTGGTGTTTCTCAGTCGTGGATCTACAATAATCCAGACTTAAAAGAGCTAATCAACTATTTAAGTGAATGTTCTTTCGCAGAATACTCGTATTTCAAGCAAATAGATCAACGCTTGGAAATAATAGAAAAAAAGATTACTGATTGACTAATAGTTTGTTCTATTTTTTTTTTCATTCAATTATTTTTCAAATTATATTTTTCTATACATAGCTTTACCCCAGAAGGGGTTTGTTCAACAGTCGTCACAAGGCTGTTTTGAATAAAAGCTTGGTTGAGTTTTCCACGCTCTTTTATTAGGCGCGGTATAGTGACATCGCTAAGTTCAAATATTTTTAGAAGTGCTTGTTGCTCCATATCTGGTGATTGAGGGCGCATAATTGCTAGATATTGACCATCTAGAGAGAGACTTCCTACTGCATCAATGATTGCTGTTGAGTCATTGTGCAAAGATTTGACTAGGGTTTTCACTTCTATTCCATAAGTTCTTCCTCCTGGTGTTCCAACTACAGCAAATTTATCTGAAAGAGCAACGCTACCTCCAATATGAACGTTAGGAATTGCCAATCTTTCTGGCTTATTTTCTGGTTTTTCTAAGTCAAATAACCAAGCAGCTCCTATATCATCAAATGGGGAGCCGACAAGGAGTCGATTATTTTTAAGATCGATATCAACTCCAAAACTCGGCGTTGCCTGATTTGTGGGGGGCAAAATGGTTAAAATATGATCATTTTCAAGCAATTTGACCTTGCCAATCCATCTTCCTGGTTCTTCCTCTCGCCTAGTGCCGAAAACGATTTTTTCGCCCTCAACAGACACTGAAAAGCCTGCAATTTCACCTTCATCAAGGTCGTCAACACGTTTGACATCTGCATTTTCATCAAGTGAAACCTTGTACACTCCGCTAGAAAAAAATACCCCACTTTGATTGGTATCTTGAAAACCTACGTTGTTATCTGCCTCATATTTTTCAGCATAAGCACCAATAATTAAAGTTGATTTGTCCAAAGAAAGATCATAACCAAACCCTTGGCCCACTAAATCAGCATCTGAACCAGAGGGGGGTAAAATTTCCCTTGTTCTTATCCATCTACCTGATTTATTGCGAACATAGATAATCACACGATTAGCTTCAAAGTCTCCAACTGCCATGTAGCTATCGTTAATAGCCAAAGAATAACCAAAAGATTTACTATCACCTGGAAGGGATTCCAAACATTGCGATGATGAACGAGAGCTACAAGCAATATTTATCAGAAAAAAGAATCCTAGCAAAATTAAATGAGTTGGTTTAATTTGAAAAATTTTGTTTGTTAAATAGTCAATCATAATATTTTTTTGATCCTAAATAACGTTAACTTCATAATTAATCTTCCACATTTCTACTTACCTAAATGATTTTAATTGGCAACTACTGAGCAAATTCCCTTATCAAAAAGCCGTATCCACTTTGATAATAATTGAATTTGTACACTGTAGGTTATTTCCTGCTCAGATTGATGTTGCTTGATCAATCCTGCATTCTCTAACCATAGTAAAGCTGATTCACAATCACTTGTAGAAGATTCCCCATTAAATTGAGTTAGTAAAGCTTCTTCTATCCTCAATTCAGTTAAAAAATCATTATAAGCTAATAAACTTAAAATAGTCATAGCTATATTGAAATTTCGCTTTTTTAAGTCCTCCCAAATATCTTGTTGAAAATAATTTCTCAGACTATCAGAATAATATAAAATTTGTTTAAGGTAGGGTTCAGCCGATGAATAAGTAATTAATTTTAGTGGATTATTATCTTTTGTTTTTGCTTTTGTACCAAGAAGAACAGCAATTTGTCCAGCAACGAAAGGATGACCGCCACTTTCTTGATAAATTGTATTTAAAATTGCTGGCTCAAATTTAATTCCCATTGATTGACCCATTTCAGCTAACATAATTCGAGTTTCTTGTAAACTAAAAGGTTGAACATAAATCTCTTTAAAAAACTGAAAAACAGGATTTGTAGGAACATTCGGTTGAGTCCAGTTATTACGATGATTAAAATAAGGATATACGCCAGTAACTAATAAGGAAAGTTGATGTTTAGACTGGCTTAATTGACGCAATGCACCAAAAAAAGCATTAAATTCTTCTACTTTTTCTACTGAGTCTTTTTCAGTGGGAAATATGCTCTCAATTTCATCTAGGAGACAAATAACAGGAATATTATAGTTGTTTTCTTCTAACATTTGAGATAATCGACAAAACTTTTCAACAAATTGAGAGCTAATCTCTTTTGCAGGAGCATTTATATCAAATAATTCCATAACCCCATTATAAGTAGAGTTCTGTTTATTTAGTAAATTCTGAAGTTGTTTTAGTATTTCATTAAATAGTTTAGTCCCATAACAAGATCCCCCGTAAGGTTGAAGATCAATATAAATAATAGGATGCTTTTGCATCGAAAGCTTTAATTGAAGTAAAACAGATGTTTTACCTGATTTTTTGATACCTAATAAGGCAATTCCTTGGCATCTGGAAAGGTCATTTTCAAGAGTAGATAGTAATTGCTGACGACCAAAAAAGGTAGGATCAATACTCTCATCAAAACTGTATAGTAAATCTTGAAAAGAACTTTTAATAACTTCTATAGCATTTTGAGATTTACAACCATATTTGTCTAAAATTACTGCTGAGGCTAGTATTGCTGCTTCTAATTTTTGCAAAACAGACTGATAATTATGTTTTTCTTGTACTGCTTGAAAAACATAATTATCAAATTCGTTCAAAATATTAGCTAATGTTTCACATATATTATCAAGTTTTTCAGATTCAAAACTTAACTCGGAGTCTGAGATAATTATATTACGTATTAAATGCGTAATTTTTACTTCTACTTTTGAACTCATTTCTACTTACCTAAATGATTTTAAATGGGGACTAATTTTTAGCTAAAATTTCTTGATAAAAAGACCGAGTTGAGTCTTGGCTAATTTCTCCAGTTATTATCAACTCAGTTAAAACCCTTCCTTTAAAAAAATCTACCATTTCACTATTAAGTTTTTGAAGTTCTTGAAAAGAACAGGAAGACTTAATCGTACTGTTTACCTGAAACTCAATATTAGAAAACTTACGGTTTTTCATAATTTAATTGTCGAAAAGCTTTCTTATATTTTACCATAAAATACTTTATTTTATATTTTTCTTGGCATAATTTAGCATCTCTTTTGCTTCGCTAGTAATCACTTTAGCTTGTTCTAAAGTGATATTGGGAGTTAAATTGTAGTCAGCTTCTATTCGCTTTTCTTGTGCATTAATTAAATAACGATGATATTCTACTGGTAAGCGTTTTTCTTTAGCAAATATTCTCCCAAAAGCTGATATTACAGCCGAATGACTTGAGAAAGCTAATTCTTCTCCTAACAAATATGCTTCAGCCACATAAAACATAGTGTAATAAGCTCTAGTTACTGCAATGTTTGCTAAATTATTCTTTACTAAGATTTCAGCAGCTTGTAAACTTTCTCTGGCTTTTTCTAATAATTGCTCTTGCTCAATTTTCATAAAGTAATTCCTTCTTTTCTAACATTTAGTAATAAAGGACTTTTTTCAGTTTTCCATTGTCTCTCATTTATATAAATCAGACTGACTAATACTCCATATTCTATTGATAAGTTAGCAATCAGATCAATGATTCTCTCATGCTTATCACCAGCAATAGTTTTGTTTTTTAAAATTACTAGAACATCTATATCTGATTCTAGTCTTGCTTCTTTTCTAGCTTGGGAACCAAATAAAATTAAATTCGTTAAGTTTTCTCGGAGAATTAGCTTGAGTTGCTTTTTAACTATTTCTAGAATTTTCTCTAATTGTTCATGAGTTCCTTGACTGGGTAATACTCTATTAGTAACTGTCTTCATGGTTCTATGACCTATTAACTATCAATTATTCTCAAATGATACAGGATTCTAGCAATTAGTTGGATAGAGAGACTTCTTTTGTCTCAGAGTCAGAAGATTTGACTTTCTTTTTACGCTCAAAGATTTGTACAGAACCTCTTTCTAAGATTACTACTCCTTCTGAAGTAATTTCTGATATTGTACCTGAAAAAGCTCCTATCCAGTCCTCAAAATTATCTATTTTTTGTACCTGTTTGGCTAAAGTTTTACGGTTTAATTCCCCTTTGATGACTATTCCGTTTTCTCCTGTTACCTGTAAAGTTACTTTCTTCCCTTGTTCGGGTAATTCAGGACGCTCGGTGAACTTCACTGTGATTTCTGGTTGTTTTCCACTGATCATAATAGTTGGACTCTCTATTACTGTTATTTTTTCTAGTTTTGATTTTCTGGTCGGACGCTTTTCAGGAAAATCTTTATCCCAATTTTCAACTATTTCTTCTGTGATTAAAAGTCCCTCTTTTAATCTTAAATAATCGCCTTTTCTTATACAGATAAATTCCCAGAACTGGTCAGGAGTAGCTAGAGCAGGTAATTCCCCTTGAATAGTTAGATAAAAAGTTTTAAATTTTTGGCTTCCTGGTCTTCTTTTAACTGGAGGATCATTCCGTTCTATTCTTACTCCAAATTGACTTTTCTCTATTTTTTGAATTTTTCCCCGAATTTTAAGTAAATCCACTGCTTGAGATACTAGCTCCCCTCTCTCATCTAATAAAATAGGAAAAACTAAATTTAGTATTGGTTTAATTAAGTCTATTTGAATAATTATTCCTGATTTATTAGTAAGACAATAAGCTCGCCAATAATTATTATGATTTCGATAAAAGTTTTCTTTTTTTTATAGATATTCCCAGTCTTTTTTCTTGATTTTGGCTGGAAAATCTCTTCCATCTGACGTTGTTAGTGAACCTTCAACGAAGCTAAGTTTATTTTGCCTTTCATTAGGATGAAAACTTCCCCAGAAACAAGCCCTCGCTGTAAATAATAATGGCTGTTTAGCTCTATTAAAAAGCTGTCTTTGTTCCAAACACATCCTTAACCTCTCTTTTTCTCTTTTTTATTTTAGCATTTATTAGTTAATTTTTTCCATTAAATTCTATCAAGAACTTTTCTAGTTCTCTTATTAGTAACATTTTGTATAATCTGTAACAATTGGTGTCTAGTAAATCTAATAGAAAAGAATAGAAAAACCTAGATTAGACATCAACAATAGCAGAACCATAAGCTTGCCAAAATCGGAGACAAAAATCAGAACAAACTTTTTCAACTTCATCAACAACAGAAGTAAGTTTAGAATCGATCGCCCGTAGAAACTTGTTAGCTTCAGTGCTATCAACAAAACTTCGTGCAGGAGATTCGAGTCGATGCAGCATCCTCATCGCCCATTGAACTGGTGTGGGGTCTTCGGTAGGTAACGGTTCTTCTGATGCCAACCACCGGTCAAACAACTCGTACCGTTCAGAAAGGTCAGGATTAGCATAAGTATAGTGCCGCTCGCCCCTTGGTCCAAACCGGCCTAACTTAACCAACTTGGGAAGTCCCAAAGGTTGACGTAGTTTCCGGTAAACTACTACAGGGCTGTCGTCGGAGTTAATGCTTACGTGCAAAATAGACTTGATATCACGGGCTATTTCTTTTGATACTACCCCTAATCGCTGTAAATCGGGGTCGTCTTTACTTACCTGGGTTTTTTGTAGCAAAGGAAAGAAGTCAAGAAACTCGTAGACCCAAATCTTAGCGGAAATACTATTACGGTTAAAGTCGGGAGAGAACAAACAACCTTGGCCCAGTTGCAACATTTTTTCTAATCTTTTCCTCTCCTTCTGCTTCATATAAGCTCGTCCGACAGTGCCATAGTAATGCAGTCGCATACGAGCGTACACTCGTTGTTCATCCAATTTAACCAGTTCAGGAGAAACGTCTTCGACTTCAAATTTTCGACAAATTTCCGTCTTGTGCAGTTGCAGTCGTTCTTCTGTTGTTCGGGTTTGCCGACGCTTTAATTCTTCAAAGGCGCGATCGCTTAATGTTTCAGCATCACTCACCCGACGATGATAAACTCCACAGTTATCTACCGAAAGTTGTTTAAGGTGATGCCCCAGATGTTTGGCTTCTTCATTCTTTTGCCCGACGAACTCACTGGGGGGTAAATCTTCTATCATCGGTTCCGGGGCCAAAGATAACCATAGTAAAGCGATCGCTAATTTGACAGTCACCAGTCGCCAGTCACCAGTCACCAGTTTTGTTTTCTCATCTTCACCCTTAGCTAAAGTACAAATATTATTAACTGCCCTCAAATCGGATTTGAAATCCGAGTTCGTGCGTCTTACATTGTCCGTGCAACGGACAATTACGCACTCAGATTTTGAGATGGGCAGTGCATTCGGCACCTCTGATTGTTCATTAGTAACTGATAACTGTTCATCACTGGTGACTGGTGAGGAGTGACTGGCGACTGATTTGATCATGGCCATCAAAGAAAACTGCAACACTGAAAGATTTGGTTTAACTTCTAGCTCATCATTGGTGACTGGCGACTGGTGACTGGTGACTGGATTAAGATACTGATGTCCAACACTACGGGCTACCTCATCAACGTTATGAATCGAATGCCCTTCGGCGGCCAAGGAATCTAATACCGTTTGCCGATAAGCAATCATGCCCAAATTAATTCGGATTGCCATTCGGGCCCAACACCACAATGACCGGTTCTGAAATTCGGTGTTAATACCGCAAATTTCATAGTCCTCGGATTCTAACAAGAGTTTTACATGGGAGAGGGTTTCCCGTTTTTGCTTGGTGACTAACTGTTTGACACTTGTGGTTCCATTGCCTATACGCTCGCCACCAGTTTTTGCTACCCAAAGGTAACGAGGTATATTTTCTCGTACTCTTGCTAATGCCTGACAAACCGAGTTATCTGAACTAACACCACAAGCGATGCCCCAAACTGAGGTAAAGTGTCCTTTGAGGTCGACACTGACACCAGTTTCAATCGAAGGAGATGAAAGGACTACATCGTAATGAGGTAAGACTTCATTAAGTCTTTCAATGCAACCATAAGCCGGATGTTCTGGGGTGGTAATGGTTTCACTATCAATCCTTAGTATTCTTAGGGAAGGAAAATATTCGAGGAGCATCGTCTCAAGGTTAATGGTTCCAAATTGGCTTTTTCTTTTCTGTGCCGATACGCAAATAAACGGCTTTCCTCCCCGTCGAATATGCTCTAACAAATCGGCAAGTAAACGCTTCGGGTTGGTATGATCATAGTTATAAATCTGCCATTTTTCTTCATCAGTGATGGTGGTGGCATTGTAACCTTGGTGAATGATGTAGGGTTCGGGAGGATTCTCTACTAAGCTACGAATATAATCGAGACTAACATCGCTCAAATCTGCATCAGCTACTAACACTTGTCCCTTTTCAGAACCGAGAACTACCTCGATGACTTGTTGCAAATTTCTAAGAATCTCTACTCGATAGTCCTTGACTTTGGTATGGGCTGCCAAGGTGTGCCATAGCACTTGCTCAACCTCATCAATAATCACCAGGGCATCTATCCATTCATGAGGTCTAAACCTAGCTTGTGAGTCCTGGCGTAACGAATCGGTACACAAGCCATAACCCAATTTCCCACCGGTTTCACTGGTCCTATAACCGTTGACGTTATCTAACCCAAAGCGATCGCACAACGATGCCACCAGTTGCCGTCGATGAGACAACACCAAGACTTTTCTCCCATCATGGATAGCTTGTGCCACCTCATCCTCGATACTATAAGTTTTCCCCCGTCCCTTTCTGGCTTTGAGTCCAATGAGTTTTACTCCTGAAGGAATTTCTAATTTAGGCAAGTAACGTAGGTGGGGATCGATCTCGACGGCCACTTTATAAGTTAGCTGTTTTAACCGGCTAACTTTCCATAGGGAGATAGACTTTGCTTTTTCGTATGCCTGATCAAAGGCTTCTACTCCTTTAGTCACAATGAGATCATCAACCCCCTTATGCTCATTGGACCATTCAATGACTTTACACTGGCAACCAGCTTCTTCTAAGAGTTTAGCTGTTTTCTCAATAGCCTTGTTCACATTGGTAATGGTTTTTATCTTGTTATCAGAGTCAAACCCAAAATAAAACTCTCTTCCGGGTTGAGCTAATACTTGCAGTTGAGGGATGAGATGAGGTTTCCCTGTTTTCTTACCAGCTTCATCTTTCGGCTGCCTGTACCCATTGTAGATTCCGGGGAAGGCGATCGCACAATATCCTGCTGTGAACAATGCCCCTGCTTTTTTTGCCCCTTCTGTAATAAGAATGGGTATTTCAGGATGGTTCATCACCCATTGCCAAAACTCTGTTTCTTCTGGAAATGGTAATGGTACATTGTACCGGTCTGCGATCGCCTCTGCGATCGCTCTTGGTACTCTTAGGGCAAATACTTCTGTCGGAACCTTGGGTGGATGCTCATATTTGATGGGCTTTTGTTTACGTTCAGTTGGATTCGGGTCAAAGCCATCATTTTTAGTTACTATTCTGGGTTTATCGGGTTTAAAGCACCCCCATAAAGATTCATCACCGGTTAGCAAATCGGTTCCATTACAATACCAACCACCCAGTTCCCAGTGTTCATAACGACGCAAGTATCCTGTTGCTAACCGTCCATCGTTACGGCGCGGTAATTTATCCGAGTAAAGTAGATGTTCGTGGGGGTTAGTTCCTGATAGCGATCGCACATTTAATCCCACAATTTGGGGATCAACACCGGAACCATGTACCCATTCGGTGAAATGTTTTTCTTCTATTTTGTAGTTATTCATGATTATTGTAGAGAATGATTGCAGACATATTTTTTGGCACGACAAACTAGAACGGCCATTACAGACAGTTCGCGATTAGAACACTTGTCATCAGAAGACAATGTTCAAAGGAATACTAGAAGTTGATCACCCAAGCACTTAAAATCGGAATTTTAAGCTATACGGTGAAAACTGTGGCTAATTTATCTAATTTAGAGTTTTTTACTAGCTCTGCTCTTATGAGTCTTGATTAAACCTCAAAAAAGCAGAAATATTTGAGTTTATGATTTTTGTACTGAACATAGGTATTCTGTACCAAAATTTTCTTACCGAAAAATTTGACAAAAATATTCCCTATCCCACAAATCTAGTGTTAGAATTAGTTTAGTTGCGGGTGAAAATTATTTAGTTTCGTTGCCCCAACGGAACAACGTCAGTCGAAAATCATAAAGCTCTCATTTCTTCACCTCCTTCTTTGAATGGGGTGAATCTACACAAAACACAACGAAGTCCATTCCGCGAAACGTCGTCCATAAGCTTGTCAGGGCTAAAGTGGGACGGCGATTTTGCGTTTGGTGGGACTTTGTGGTTCTTCGTATTTGATTCACATTTACTACCTGCATGAGCATGGCTTCCATTATTCTACCCCTAAATCAACCTGGGGAAAGACAAAATTGCTAAAACTTGATATTTCCCCAGGATAGAAATATGGGGGGTTCTCTATATCAGAAGAGGAAAAGATTAACCTCTTCTAATACTATTACCTCAATTAATGTTGAGGAATAAGAGAAACCATGATTGAAAAATAGGGAACTCCAGTGGAGCGATGGGATTTCAACAATGTACAATGTACAATTAATAATGAACAATGTAAAAGAATTGAATTAATCAATTGTTAATTATTAATTGTTAATTGATTATAGGAGATAGTTTCCAATGCACCCATAGTATCATTAATAGTATGATAAATCAAGACTATTTTTATAAGTATTTTTGTATTTAAACTAATCTTAACCATAAAAAAAACACCACCCCGATAAAAGAATATAACTAATAACTAACTTAAATTGATCCCAAAAAGTAGGAATTGCTTCTTTTATTTGTTGAGGCGAAAGTTGCGAACATAACGGTCTAGTATCGAAATCAAAACCTAGAATATAAAATATCGCCAAAACTAGAAGGAACAGACTGCAAATAGTAGCAAAAGTAAAGAAGATAACTCCTACTACGTTTCGTATTTTAATAAAAGATTTAATTATTAATTTTGATTTTTTCATGGATTTAATTGGCTATGCTATTGTTGTTAACTCAAACCATCAAGTTATCTAGGAAAGTCTAGAGAACGCGATCGGATTTCTACAATTAACCCAAGAAAACGATAGAAAAAACCAAAACCCAAAAATACTAAGATATTAAATAAAATTTCTATGTCAAGAAAACCTGAGATTATTATCAAGAGAAAAGTTAAGAGTATTCCACTTAACAGAAATTTCTTTTCTGTTCTACCTATCCAATAATCATTAAGCATCTGAGGGCAGAAAAAAGTATCTATTTTCATCAAGCATTTTGCTAAACATAGCCAAAATAATATTTCTGTTTCGTTTATTCTAATAGCTGATAGTAAAATCTTAGAAGAACTTATTCTTAATGGATTAAAATAAACGAATGTTCCTTCTCTAGCCACATGAACAATATTTTTGTTGCGTTCTACCACGAAACGTAACTCTAAATCTTCGTATTTCTTTTCTAAGCAATTTGAGTATTCACTAGCTATTTCTTGATCAAAAAATATTAATTTAGTTGAGTCATTTTCTTCGTAAACTACAAATGAAGGCAATTGGAATTTAAAAATTCTGTATAATCTAAAACTATCTTCACTATTATATTTCCAAAGCTGATCAGGGAAGTTTTTGTAATCATAGTCTAAGGCTCCCCAAATAATTTGTATGTCTTTATTAAAACTTAATTCAGATAAACGAGTAAAGCGTTTGTAGACAAAATACCAAGTAGTTTCTGAGAAAACTATTAGATTATCCTGCATCAAGTTTCTATCAAGCTTTTGATAATCTTTAAGAGTTTCTAAACCCTGTTGATAAAAGCGATCTGAATATTTGTATAATTCTTCCGTGTAAAACGATAATTTACTAATATCGTTATTAAGTAAATTAGCTAAGCAAAATAGTAAGAATTCTGTGTAATTAAGGGTTTTTAATTCGGTCTTCATGATAACATCTCCAATTTAAAATTAAGGTTTCATATTCATTAATTTTATTGTTCATTTTAAAGTCAAGAAAATCTGAATATTTTTCTAAAAGGTTAACCATCCTTCAAAACCTGTTGCATCTAAGCTTCCTGTAAAAATCATTGGAGCTATTAAATCTTTTTCCTTTTTTCTCCTTCCTGCTACTAAATTTTCTCTTTTTCCTCAAAATAATATTTTAATCTTTTCCAAAATTAAAGATTGATAATCAACCAGGAGGTCTAATTTCTGACATTTTTTTATCTTAGATATGACTAAAAAGTAACTCAATTACGCCTCGACAAACTAGGAACAAAAGAAATAATGAAAATAATACGTGGAATCCCTCAAAATCATATTCTCCGTATTCTACGGTTTTCTTGAGAATACTAAAACCAAATATAAACATCAGTATAATAAACATTGTTTCTAATAATTTTACAAGCTTATTTTTTACGTTTAATAAACTTAATGAATCTAGATTAATTGAATTATCTTGTAAAATTGTAATCGAATTAACAAGAGGATAAAAAACATAATAAGATAGGCCAAGCATTACCATACCTGTGAAAATATACCCAAAAATATTTGTCTCAAATAAAACCTGAAATAAAGAAGATTCATCTTCATCTTTATCTTTATGATCCTTTAAGAGAAAAGAATCAGATTTCAGCTTGTTTAAGTCTTCTAAAGCTTTCTTTGCACTTTGTGCATTAACAAATCTTTTACTCTGATCAGGAGATATTAATCGGCTTAAATAGTCTCTGAATCTCCAATTAATTGTATTAGGAATCGCTTTCGAGAAATCGACCTCAAACTTGTAGTTAATGAACTGATTAATTTCTGCTGAAAAAATACCCCCTAAAAGACAGATTAAGGTGAGTCCCAAACTGTACAAATCACTGGAGGTATCAAGCCTTTTCCCTAATAGTTGTTCTGGGGGACTAAAGCCTAGTGTCCCACCATTAATGGTACTGGTAGTTGTGGTTCCAGTACCAATCTTAGCCAGCCCAAAGTCGACTAGGTAAACCTGTTTTGTTTCTCGGTGGTACAAAATGTTCTCAGGTTTGATATCCCGATGAAAAACTGGAGGACTGAGTTCTTGCAAGTATACAAGAATATCCAAAACTGATGATGCGATTTCCGTTACCTCTTCTAGCGGTAATTGCCAGAAAGAAGCCAAAGAGGGGGCATTGATATACTCCTGTACTAAGCAGAAACCCTGCTCATCTTTGTATTGTCCTAGATATTTAGGAATATTCGGGTGATTAAGGTTTGATAGGGTTTCTATCTCTTTTTGGACTAATTTGTACCCATCCCAATTGCTAGAAATGAATTGAAACTTTTTAATCACAACGATTTGACTATTGCGATTATCTTTAGCTTTAAGAGTAACACGGCCAGCGTAAGAATTCCTTCCTAGTTCTTCTAAAGTTGTAAAATCTTCGGCTGTAAAAATTTGGTCATTTTTTTGATATTGTTGATTGTCTGAGTTAGGTACTGGTTGTAGTCTTGTCGGTTCTAACATAGTTTTAGAAAAGTCTAATTCTTTTTTAATTATCTTCGAGTTATTTTTTGTTAATTCGTGATAATAAAAACAAACATCATTTTTATCGAATTTTCCCACTTTATTCAAACGATTAAAAAGAATTTGCTTAAGAGTATTAATTTCAGGGGTTGATAAACCATTAAATTGGTCTGTTTTTAAAGAATTTTTAATACTTTGTTCAATTAAAGATTCATAGTCCCCATACTTGAAAATTCTGGAAACACCTAATTCTTCCATAATTATTTGAAGTTTTTTTCTCAAAGTCGATTTAATTGTTTCAGTAATACCTTTATCTAAAAGAAATTCAATAGAGGCTGTTACAAATGCTTCTAATTCTATTGGTATATTATCTTGAAAAACTAAATAATCATAATCACTTAAAATATTAATTAAACTCTTAGATATTTGACTAATTTTCTTATTATTTATCGATTTATATTTAGAACTTTTATTAACATAGTTGAGAAATATGTATTTAGATAGTTCATATTCATTATTAGTTAATAATATTTTCATGTTTTTATAATTTTAGAATTTTAATAACTGACAAATATATCCTAGCAAACTTTTCCGATTTCGATTCGTGAAATGCCGAATAAAAGTCCAAGTTATTTGCACTTGTTCAGAAGTTAATACCCCCTCTGGAGACAGTTGGTTAGGCAGGAAAAGCTCTGCATTGGTAGCAATTCTCCAGAGACAATCTTTGGTTACTAGAGAGTTATTCTTGTACTCGTTGAGTCTCTGAATCTGTTTAGAAATATACTTAATATCTGATTCTGAAAGTTGCTTTACTTTATTTTCAAACATAGCTTTAATTAGAAAAACACCCCGTTTTATTATAGCTTAAAACGAGGTATTGTGTATGCACCTTAACAATTAAACATGATATATTCATATTTAATTATTTGTTTTATTCTAGCAAAAAAAAAGCCCCGTTTAACAACGAGAGCAAAAAAGAAAACGGGTTTTAAGAATTTCAATCACCTGAAATTAATTGTATCATAATTCGGTCTTTATTCATCATTGTAAAACCATGATGGTAAAAGCCTATTCAGATAAAAATAGGAAAAACAAGGATAAATAAGAAAACAACTTAATAAATAAACACAGAGTCAGTAACATATTCACTCACAAATAATAGCATTTTTTGGAATATTATTCTTAGAAATATCTTGATAATCAAAAGAAACTGATTGACTTAGAAAAAAGTTTTTCTAATCACATTCTAAAAATATTGATTTTGAGGGTAATATTTGTTGAATTTCCTTTAGTTTATATTTAGTAATTACTAGGTTTTTATTATTATGGTTTAAAAGAATCAATTGATTTCGTAATAAATTATTTTCTTTAACAATTGATTGTTGATAATCTATGGAAAACGGAATAGTGATTGCACTTAAAAATAGAAGAATATAAATAAAAAACCACTCATTATTATCATTTAATAAAATTATATTAAATTCCTTTAAAGCTAAGAGAAACATTACTCCAAATGCAGCAAAACACATAAAAGCTAGTAAAAACGTTGCTATAGAGTTAGTTACAATTTCAAATAAAGACATACTATTTTCTCTTAATAAGAATCATCAAAATATTTTCTCATAGCAAACCATGAACTTTGTTGATAGTAACAAAGCCACAAAAAGATATAGGTGCTATTATGAGAAAGTTAAGGATGCGTTAAGCTTAGTAGGCGATCGCTTATTTAATCAAACTACTTGCATATAGCATATATAGAAAAGTTGAGGACGAAAGACCAAGGTAATGCAGCATCCTGTGAAACTAGAAACCCCACGTCATAGGACGATGGGGTAGTTCATGCAGCCGTTTGTGTAGCCATGAACTTTTCAAAGGCTTCCATACGCTCGTTGAATTGTGTTTCTTGTTCTTTTATTTTCGCCTCCAAATTGTTGATTTGCACTTGTTGTGATTGGTTCTGTTGCTTTAACTGAGAAATTTCCTCTTGTTGCTCTTGTTTCTCTTGAATGAGTTGCTTGACTTGCTGTTCTAGTTCGTCTCGTTGACGTTCGACAAATTTAGCGCGATCGCCGGGAGAAAGAATGGCTAATGGATCTAAATTTCTCTCTTTAAGGAAGGGGAACAAACTTTCGGTAACAATGGGTTGTTCTGTGACACCTTGACGAACCTCAGCTATGAATTCCTTCAATGATTCAGGAGTGAAATTATAGTCCTTTTTGTCAAGAAGAACTTGAAAGCCCTCTTCTTCTACTATTTGATGGAGTTTGAGAACCCGTTTAGTGCGTTTGGGCTTAGGGACGATTGTAGATATTACTTTCTTCCAGATATTAGGAGAAAGAATTTCATTTCCCTTCTTGTGAAAAGATTCTTGCGATCGCTCAATAATATTTTTGTACCATTCTTGTAGTTCTTCGAGATTTAACTGTGAAAGGGTGAACCACAGTTTTTCCTCAACGAACTTAAAAGGGGCATTGAGAATTTTGTGATGCCAATCGTGAGATAAGTTATCCCACCATTCAACGAGCTTAATATAAGACTGAACGAGCTTCTCACCGCCACAGTTTTTGAAGAATTGGGCGATTTCCTTTTCGTCTGTGAGTTCTTTGAGGTTCTGCTGAAAAGTTCTTCCTAGATCAAGGTTCTGGTTGAGGCGCATTTTGAGTAACATAGTTTTTCTCCAAGGATTCAGTGGTGTAAGTGGGCTAAATTAGTACATTGATTTTTGTCGATAGTCCAGGAAGACAAAAATGATCTTCCTCTATTGATAAAATTTCTCAAAAAAAATCAATGCAAGTGTCTATCGCAACCATAGAAATTCTTACGAATTATGTTGGTGGCAGTCATTAACGAAATCTAGCTAAGCTCTAAGCTAAGCACTTCCTATAACGAGAAAGCGCACCGGAATTAATCTGCTTCGGGGTGCTAAAAAAAATCTTGGAAAAATCGACAAAATAATTTTTCCCACGACAAACGAGTGGGTAAAAATCCATGAAAAAGGAAATGGAATTGTAACATCTTCAAGGCTCCTTTGCTGTGTTATGACAGTAATCGGGCAATTGGCTTTCGATGTTTACTGCATCGAAATGCTGGCCCCCCACCTGGGGGGATAAATAAATTGTATCTAATGCGTTGCCGAAAAACAATCTTGGCAACGTTTTTTTTGTGGTTACTAGCATAAGCAATACAACAGTGAGTTTTGATCAGATTTCCGAAGCTCTAAATTTAAAAGTTATTTTTACAAAAATAACTTTCTAAAAAAATATAGCTTTATTTTATAAAATATGCAAACGAAGAAAACTATACAATATGGGTGTATTAAAGGGTTGCAGACGGGTTAATCCAAGAAAAGACGAAAAAGTCCACTTTTTACTTAGAATCTACGTTTTTAGAAGCACGGATTCTCAATCTGCTTCAGAGGAAAAATCACTTACACCAACAGATTCATCTGATTCATCGTTATCAAGGCTGAATCCTACCATTTCCATAGAAGATGGTTCGGGTTCGACAATATCTGGATCATTTCTCAGCCATAATCTGGTTTCAGAGCCTGATGTATCTTTTTGTAAGAAGGGTAATTTAACTGAAGACAAAGCACCTTCGGTATTTTCGTATCGAATGTATCGCCGAATCAGACCTGTCTCATCTTCTTTCCTCTGCTCTATATGTAACCTATCAGACCCAAAAATAATATCAAAATACTCAATAAGAGTTTGTTTTACTTCTTCTAAATCAAAGGGTTTTTTAATAAATTTACGAACTCCGTAATTCATTAAGTAATCTTTAATTGGTTCACCACCCTGATTACCAAAAGCAATAAATCCGTAAGGTAAATTGAGTCTATCAGGCAAAACTCCTAATTTTGAGACATCCGAAATAAACTTTTGCCAAGAATAAACATCAGGAGCGACTCTTTTTTTAGTTTCAAAAAAAATTGTATCAAAAGGAATAAGCTTCCTATCTTTAGCTAAAGGATCTAAATTATACGTGACTAAGTTTTTAAGAGCTATTTCATAAGAAGGACAATGTATGAAAACAAATTTATAAGGATCATTTGTTCTATTCTGAAACCGACGGGGTAAGTATTGAGGAGGATTAAAATATTTGAGAACTTGTATCGCTGTTTCGGGATTGGTGTCAACGTATAAAATTTTGATCCTTTTCATTAAAAGACTATTTTCCTAAATACTCTTAAATAATAATACAGATCGCAATATTAAGTTTGTATTCAGGTTGCTTTACTCAGTATTTTAGGGTAGGCTATATTTAAAACGCTTTTTTGATAAAATAGTTTACATAGCTTAATCCATCTATATTTCGCCGAAAAAGCTTTTTTCCATAAGATTTTCTTGAGAGTTAGAATAACTAACCTGTTCACTGTCTGCTTAGTAAGTAGAGGTAGGAAACAGTTTTCTCTCTAAAAATTTTAGAGAAAAAAATAAGTCAAATTAGTTAAATTACAATAAGTATCAGGAAAATAATGCTAAAAAAGAGGTATGTTTATTTATTTAGCTCGTTACTAGCTCTTTGCCCTTTTTTTTGTCTATACTTAAAGGCTGAAGAAAAGCCGAATTCATCTAGCATGACCATAGATACCATTCCTTTGCTTCCTTCTGGCGTAACTTTAGAGGAAATCATTCTTAAGGATTCTTCGGTGATCACTCAAGAAAAAGTTGATCAAATGTTCGGGGAACTACTTGGGAAAAATATAACCTTAGAAGATATACGACAAATTGAAGAGATATTAACAGAAATTTATCAACAAACTGGATACTTAAATTCTCTTGTCCAGTTTTTACCCGAAGACAATAAAAATCTTGAAGAAGGGAAAGGGACTATAGTTTTTCGCGCCAGAGAAAGTCAAGTAGAAATAGAAATTAAAGGCTTATCTCATTTGAAAGAAAACTATGTTCGAGATCGCCTTTTACCTTACGCTTCAAGCCCTCCCAATATTAATCAGTTACGGGACGGGCTAATCTTATTACAAGAAAATGCTCTAATTTCTCAAGTTAATGCAAGATTAATTCCAGGTGCAAAAAATAATCAAATTTGGGAAGTAAATATAAGCGAAGCTCCTAGATGGGAAATATCATCAGATTGGAGTAATGAAGAAAGTCCTTTAGTCGGGGAATGGGGTGCTGAAGTTATACTCAAAAACAATAATATTTTTGGATTTGGCGATCAAGCTCAAGTGCAATACAAAGGGACAGAGGGACTTGAAAGGTTTTTAAGCAGTGTCAGTATTCCTATCAATTCAAATAACGGAACAATACGCTTATCGTATCAATTTACAAATAGCGACATTATAATTAATCCTTTCGATCCTCTTGACATTCGTAATGAATCTTATACTGTATCAGCAGGATTTATTCAACCACTTATCCAAACACCATCAGATAAATTTAGCTTAGGAATAAATGTAGATCATAGAGAAAGCCGTAGTTTTTTATTCAATAATTTTCCTTTTTCTTTCTCTGAAAATGTGAGAGACGGATTTACGGAATTAACGGTATTACGATTTAATCAAAATTATCAAACAAGAGACTCTGATAATATTTTGTCTATCAGTTCTCAATTAAATATAGGATGGAGTAATTTAATTAATCAATCGAGCTTTACGAGTTGGCAGGGGCAGCTACAATATGTTCGTTTATTTAGCGATCGCATCAGATTATCGACTCGGTTATCAGGACAGGTAGCAGGAGAAGATATACCCACATTAGAACAATGTGCTATCGGAGGTTTAAATGGAAATGAATTCATTTTCGGAAATACTGTCCGTGGGTATGCAACAAATGTTCGTAGTGGAGATAATTGCTTTGCACTCTCAACTGAAATTTTACTGACGGTTATTCGAGATCAAAATTGGGGGAACTGGAGTTTAGTTCCCTTTGTGGATTTAGGGACTGTCTCGAATAATAACTCAGAAGAAGGAGATTCACTAAGTACAATTGTTAGTACAGGATTAGGTTTGAGATGGGAGATAGCCAATTGGCTGTTAGTGAGATTTGATTATGGCATTCCCTTAAGAGAAGTGAATGAAATAGAGGAACAACAAGAGAATTTCTCAATTTTCTTAAGAATCCCCTTGTGAGAGTCGTTTACAACTAAGAAGGCGAACTCGACCATCAGGTAGTTTTTCGACTCCAATAACCTCTCCTAAAGGGGCTAAATCAGTTAGGTCATAGGGACGACTGTAATTCTCAGGGCTTCGTATCATCCCTTGACGACCTTCAACAGTAAATCGACTTTTCTTTTGTGCCTCTTCACAGAATTGAGCGACCTTTTGATCAATGGATAAATTAGTATCGGGTAATCCAGTGTCGGCAGGATTAGCTTCAAAAAAGTTTGTGTCGATGTTAACTTCTCCATCGACACCAAATTGAGAACTAGCGGTAATAGAACTATCAGGGGACACAAATAGTCCTTGAGAAGTAATATTAATATTGCCTCCACTGCCTTCTAAAGCATTAGCTGTAATAGTGCTATTGTCCAATAGAATTAAAAAGTCTGTATTAAGAGAAATATTACCTCCGTTACCTGTTCCCCCTGCTGTTGCTGATATATTGCTGTTTGATGAACGTATAAGATTAGAAGTGATATTAATATTGCCTCCGGTACCAGCTTGAGTTGAGGCTGAAATATCTGATTGATTTAAGAACAAAGAGGGAGCTTGGATAACTAAATCTCCACCATTTCCAATCCCGTTATTACGAACAGTAATTTGTGAGCCATCAAATAAATCTAATTGAGGAGTAAAAATACTTATTTCTCCTGATTCTCCCGTTGGAACGTCAGGTAAATTGAAAATTCTTCTAGTATTTTCAGTTGATTCTGCTGAAGAAAGAATCTGACTTGAAGTTCCATTAGGTGCTGTGCCTTTAAGAATAATTGATTCAGAACTATTAATAGAAATACTTCCAGCGTCGCCAAAAGCCCCTGTTCCTGTTTCAATACGTCCTCCGTTTTCTATTATCAAACGAGTCGTATCAATGAAAATACTTCCAGCATTTCCTTTATTGAGTGCAGCAGCAACTATATCACTAAACAAACCTGAAGTCGGCTGAAACCCTATAATTTTCAGGGTATCTAAAACATTAACATTAATTTGTCCACCACCACCAATTCCAAGGCTAGTAGAAGAAATAGATCCCCCATCTAGAAGACTCAAATTATCAGCAAAAATATTAATATTACCAGCATTGCCTTTCCCAATCGTCAAAGATACAATTGTACTACGAGCAAAAGAATCACGAGGAGAGCTTCCTAGGATCTCTAATAATCCTGGAATCTTCAAAAAAATATTCCCAGATGCCCCAGAATTGAAAGTAATTGCTAAAATTTGCGCTCCTTCTATGACGGAGGATTTGGGAGTAGACAATCGAATGTCTCCGCCTTTACCAGATGCTAGTGCCTCTGTCCGAACTGACCCCAGGATACGAGCGATTTCATCAGTTCCACGAAGTTCAAACGATTCAGTTGCATTAAACTCAATGTCACCAGAAGGGTTAGCTCCCAAATTTTGAATTAAAGTAACCGACCCTTCTTTTGAAAAAATATTTCTAGCTTGTAAGTTAATAGAACCCGATTGAGAAAAACCTGTTGTATCTAGCAAAGACCTTTGAAGTAAATTAATATCTTTAAACTGCTCAGTTTGAGTATAATCAAATAACCAATCTGCTCGACTTAAGTCAAGATTAACCAACCCTTCATCGACACTGCCTAAATCTAAATTACCGCCTAAAGATAAAATAACTCCTCCATCTAAGATAATCTCTCCACCAATTAAAGCTAAATTTTGTCCAACCGAACTTTGTAAATTGGGTCGTCCTTTATTTCCAAAAGAGGGACTCGGAAAAAAACTGCGTAATTGATGTCCTTCTCCTTGAACTTTTATAATCCCAGGATTGCCTTCAAAATTTAACCCGATTGGGATACCAGTAGACAATAGAGAAGTATTAGGATGAATAGCACTAAATTGAGTTCCATTTGAAAAGATAATACTATTAGCCGTAGTTCCTAAAAAAGAACCTTCGATTAAAAGTGCTGAATTAGATCCAAAAATAATCCCATTTGGATTCATGAAAAATAAATTAGTCGTTCCATTCGTCTTAATCAATCCATCTATAAAAGAAACATTATTTCCCGTGACACGGGTTAAAATATTAGAGATATTTATCCCATTATTAAAGATAGCATTATTACCTGTTAAAACCGAGAACTCTTGAAAACTATGGAAAAGATTAGTCCCAACTTGTGTCCCTCCTTGAATAATGATATTATTTTCATTGATAGAAATTGCTGAATTATTGGGCAAAGTAGAATCAGGGCTAATTTGGGCTATTGTGTTATTCTGAGTTAATCCTAATATAATTGATGTTAGAGATAAGCCAAAAAACAAAAATTGAGACAAATTAAAAATTGATGAAGACATTTAAGTATTTAAAGAAATTATCGTTAGTAATTGTTATTCCTGGTTCGTTGATTATAACCTTTATTTTAATAGATATCCTGCTCTCAAAAAATTTATATCATCCTCTCTCTTATTTATATAGTTTTTTTAACTTTTTAAACTGTCGACAATCTTCACTAAACGCTTGTCAAAAAGATCCTTTGCAAAATAAAACGACAATAGTGAGCCAAAAAGCAATGGTAGTTTCAAGTCAGCATGAAGCGACTAAAGTTGGAGTTGAAATTCTCAAGTCTGGGGGTAATGCTATTGATGCTGCTGTTGCTGTAGGCTACGCTTTAGCTGTTAGTGATCCTTGTTGTGGCAATTTAGGTGGTGGAGGGTTTATGTTGATACGTTTAGCTGATGGGAGGGAGAATTTTATTGATTTTAGAGAAACGGCTCCTTTATCTGCATCTACAAATATGTATGTTGATGATGAGGGTAAAGTTAATTCAGAAAAAAGCACTAAAGGTTACTTAGCTGTAGCCACTCCAGGAACGGTTAAAGGTTTAAATTATGCTCTTTCTAAATACGGAAATTTAGAGAGAAAACAAGTTCTTAAACCTGCCATTAAGTTAGCCAAAGAAGGATTTGTTCTTGCTGAAGGAGATATTAAAACTTTTAAAAGAAATAAAAATAAATTGAAAGAACAGAATGTTTCTAAGATTTTTAGAAAAAATGATAGACATTTTCAAGTAGGAGAAAAATTAATTCAAACTGATTTAAGTAAAACATTAAGCTTGATTTCAGAAAAAGGAGAAATAGAATTTTATCAAGGAACAATTGCTCAAAAAATTGTCAAAGCTAGTCAAGAAAATGGAGGAATTTTAAGTCAAAAAGATTTAACTGAATATCAAATTAAGGAAAGAAAGCCTGTCAAATGTGATTATAGAGGGTATCAAATAATAACTGCTCCCCCCCCAGGTGGTGGAACTGTGGTATGTCAAATGTTAAATATTTTAGAAGGATATTCTTTAGAACAACTTGGTTATTCAGAGAAAAGTATCCACTTGATGCTTTCTGCAATGCTATATGCTTATGCGGATCGAAATACTTATTTCGGAGATCCTGATTTTGTTGATATTCCTTTAAAAAAACTTATGTCAAAAGAATATGCTGCCCAAATTAGAAAAAAGATTCCTGAATATAATGCTCCAAAATTATCTCAAGAAAATATAAATTCAGGAAACCACACTACACACTATTCAGTGATAGATCAACAAGGAAATGCTGTGGCCGTAACGTATACGATCAATTCTCCATTTGGGGCTGGAGTAATTGCTCCTGAAACGGGATTTTTTCTTAATAATGAAATGGATGATTTTACTATAGAATTAGGGACTCCAAATCAATTTGGATTGACTCAAGGAGAACAAAATAAAATCGAACCTCAAAAACGCCCCCTTAGCTCTATGTCTCCTACAATCGTCACTAAAAATAATAAAATAATATTAATAACTGGAAGTCCAGGAGGTTCAACAATACCAACAACCGTTTTACAAGTAATAACAAAATTAATTGATTTTAAAATGAGTCCCGCTCAAGCTGTAAATACCTCAAAAATTCATTATCAAGGCAGTCCTAACGTTGTAGTTACCGAACCTTATGCTTTATCCTCTAAGGTTTTTTCAGCCTTGTGGAAAAGAGGGTATAGAGTTATTCCTTTTATTCCTTGGGGAGCAGCAGAGTCTATTTATATAAATGAAAATAATGATATTTATGGAGTTCAAGATAGTCGACAATCAGCCGGAGAAGCTAAAGGTTTTTAATTGTCATTTCATTTATCATTTAGCGCGTGGGATATGCTGAGGTTTCCTCAGCATATAGAACCACGTAAGACACATTGACCATTTATCATTGGTTTGGAAGTAGGCTTGAATCCTCTCCCAAACCTTCACTGACCCCTAAAGGAAGAGGCAGGAATACTAAATGTTCAATGATTGGTCAAGAAATTAAAATATAATTAGCCCAATTTATCGGATTAATATTATTTTTTATTTGTTCTATTTGAGCTTTTTGTAAAGCTTTTGCTATAGATTGTTCTTCTATCCAAAACTGATAAAAATTTAAAAAGAACTTCATACTACTCTTATCATCAATAAACCATAAAGAACCTAAAACATTAGAAATTTCAGCCCGTAATCCAATACCAGCTATACCTAATGTTGCATAGCGTGAACCTGAAGCTGTTTCACAAGCACTTAAAACTAAGTTCTGAAGAGAACCATTTTTATGATTCAAAACTTGCTCAAATTCATGTAAGTTTAAAACTTCGGTTCCCGTTTGGATTTCAACTTCCTCAGATAATCCAGAAAAACGACTGTGACTGGCTATATGTAATATTTGATAATTATTTTCTCTAAGATTATTACGTAAAGATTCAGGAGTAAAGGATTCATTAAATAATCGTTTTCCCCCAAGAATATCTTGAATAAATTTTGTTTCGGTAATTACTTCTGGTAAAGGATTAGGAAAAGTTGGAGTAGGTTGAGAAGAACCAACAATTAAAGGATATCGAGGGAAATCTTGTATTAAAGAGCCGCCTAAATCTAAGGAGTAACTAATAATATACTTTTCTGTTAAATATTGCTGAGAGTTATTGTCAAACAATGCCCCCATAGGAATATTACGAAGTAAACTATCCTGAACAAAAACTATGTGTTCAATATCCCTCGATTCGAGTTGAATTTTTATCGATTTAATTAATATTTCATATAATTTTTGACTACCTGAGCGGTAATTACCATAAAAAGGATCAATAAGATTTTTACGCCAATCTAAAATAATTTGTTTTAAGGAATCACCCGTTATTCCTAATTCAACTAATTGATAAGAACTATCAGCAAACTTTATGATTTCATAGGAATTCTCAGGCAACAAAAGAGTGTATATCAAAACATTGTCAGCCCCTTGAGTCATGGGGGAATCAAATTCAATTTGACAGATATCTCCAAAGAAATTGTCTAACTCAGTTAGTTGATTAAGTCGTAATATCTCAATAGTTTCAGTTAAATCTTGTTGAGAAACTGTGGGTTGATTTAATAGGAAAGATAAAAAATCTCGTAGAATTGGGTCAATGGTATCGTAAAACAAATTTTGCCCAACAGAACTACCAGCTAAATCCTCTCTTAATCTCTTAATCGTTGAAACAGCATTACGATATTCTCGAAAGGCCGATTCAGGCTGCTCTAATTTTTGATAAATTTTAGCAGCCAACCATTCCCATTGGCTTAATTTAGCCCAATCATTGACTTGTTGGGCTGACCAAACGGCACGTAAAGAAGGCTCTAACGCTTCTTCAAATAAACCTTGGTCATAATAATATTCACCCAAAGCTCCCCAAGACCAAGATAAATTTAAAGGATTTTGAAGCTCAAAGCTAAGATTTACTGCTTTTTCTAATAAAGGGAGAGGTTTTGACTGAATTTTTGCCAATTGTAATAAAAATAAAAGTTTGGATTCAGACTTCTCTAAAGAATCAATTTTCGCATCTAACTGTAATAAATTAACAAAATTTGGTGATGTTTGAGCAAGATTAAGGTTTGCTCTAATTTGTTGTTCTAAAGACTCAAACGAGGCCGTCTTCGTTTGTTGTTCTGCAAGGTTCTGAGCAAAAGAGCGATCGCTATTTACTATTTGTAAAAATTCATCTTGACGCTCAAGATCCTCACTAGCCAAAAAGGAGTAAATTTTAGCTCTACCTAACCTTGCCTGAATATAGTTATCAAGTAGAGATAACCGATTATTAGCTGTATCACCAAAATCTTCTTGATAAAGCTGACTATAAATATCAATAGCTCGGTTAAATAATCCTTGTCGTAGAAATAAGTTGGCAGTAATAGCTTGATAATAGGGATAAACTTGTTTCGATAATTTTCCTTCAAGGGATTCAAGGATAGTAGAAGCCAGATTAAAATTGCCTTGATCAATTAAAATCTGAGCTTGGTTTAAGTCAAGGAGTAGATCATCAGTTGATCTTGAAACAGCACCACGTAAAGGAAATGTGATGACTAAAAATGTAACTAGACAAAAAAGAACTATTAAGCGACGATAGCGATAAAATAAACCAGACATTCACAAATTTAGATAGTAAATTTATTTATGGTTAAAAAAAGAATATGGTCTTATATTATAGTTTTTTCATCTTTATTTCTCATGGGTTATGAGCCACCTGAGCAAGAAAGAGATTCCGAGCGTACCAGTGCAAGTAGCACTAGGGGATGCTTGGTTGAACAAGGAGAACTGTCCCTAATTGGCACTAACCCTTTAACAACACAAACGAGTCAACCCATTTTATTGTTTGAAGTCAAACCAGCATCTTCATCTGAAACATTATTAGTGGTCGTTAGAGATAAAAACTTAAACGTCGTTTTTGAAAGAAAAATGATTGTAAGTGAAGAACAATATATTTCCCTTAAATTACCGTCACAAATAGTTAAATCTGAAAACTATAATCTAGTAGCAGGACTTCTATGTGACAATAAAATTCGGCACGCTAAGATATTGTCAGTCGATTTGATCAAAGTTGATTATCAAACAGCAAGTGATCAACTTATTAAACTTTATCTTCAGGGAAACCCTGGAATACAATTTGATGCCAAAGACGATCAAGATCACCCTTAACAAGCTTTTTTATCTTAAGTTGTTAATAACAATTTCAATAACGATGAGTATTATTGGGATTCGGCATTTAGGAGGACTTCAATGGCTAGAGTGGTTAGCGGTTGATCTATTGTTCAAATTACAGCCGTATGAGGGCATTGATCGACGGATAGTCTTGGTTGGCGAAACTGAAGAGGATATTCAAGCCTTACAATCAGCACAAATAAGCGATCGCACAATGGCACAATTGCTGAGAATAATTGAACAACAAGAGCCAATAGCCATAGGCTTAGATTTTTTTCGAGATCAGCCAGTGGGGGAAGGAAGAGAACAACTTTTGGAACTATTTGAGGCAAATACTAATTTTTATGGGGTAGGAAAACAAACAGGAGATAAGGAAAATCCAGTTTTCGCACCAGTAGCACCCCCTCCAATTAATCCAAACCAAGTAACAGAAGTCGCTGTGCAGACGGATAGTGATGGGGTATTAAGACGAATGTTTCTCTTTCCCCAAACTAAACCACCTGCTTTGCCAAATTTGGGATTGGTTTTAGCTTACGAATATTTAGCTGAGCAAGAAATTTACCCAGAAGCAGGAGAAAAAGGCTGGCTAAAGCTAAATCAAGCCACGTTCTGGCCATTCCGTAATTCATCGGGGCCATACACTCAAATCGATGACGGTAGCTATCAAATTTTTCTTAATTGGCGAAATGTAGAATTTGAGTTCGTATCAATATCTGATGTGTTGAGTGAAAATATTAAACCTTCTATTTTCAAAGATAAATTGGTAATTATCGGCTCTTATGCTTCGAGTAAAAAGGACTATTTTTTAACACCTTATAGTCGTTCTTTATCTTCTTCTCCTGAACCTATGTTCGGAATGGAAATTCAAGCACAATTAGCTTCTGTTATTATTAGTAACGCTTTAGGAGAGAAACCTTTAATTAAATTTGTTAAGGAATTAGAAATTAGTATTTGGTTAGTCGTTTTCGGAATTATTATCTGTTTTTGTATAAATCAATTTCGCTATCAATGGAAATTATTAACTCTTTTCTTACTAACGACTTCTATGATAATAGCCATTATTAGTTATAGTTTATTTATTTTGGGAATTTGGATTCCTATTATTCCTACTTTAATTTTACTTTGGAGTTTAGGAATAATTTTAGCTATTTTTGATTATGAATGGCAGCAAAAAAAACAAAAAGAAGAAATTTTAGCTCTTAATAAGCGATTAAAAAAGAAAATAGATGAACGACAATTTTATAAAGATTATGTAGTCTTATCAACTCCATTTGAGGAATTTTTGACAGAAAATTTACAATATATTTCTAATTCTAAATACCTAATTTCAACTGAGGAACAAATATTAACAGAAAAAATTAATCAATTCGTCTCTAACCCTAAGAATAAAATAAAAATAGATCAAAGTATTTCTCAATTAACGATATATTATCAACAAATATTAGAAAAAATAGAATATGTAAGTCAAAAAATGGCTATATATTTTCCTACACTAGACTCATTAGCTTCTTTAACCTATAAAGAAGCTAACTTACCTCAAGGATTAGTTGAAACTCAATGCTTAATAGATGAAATAATTAATTCTATTAGGCGAGTAATTTATCAAGAATATGGTGTTGATTTATTAGATTTGATAAAAGTAGAGATTATTCCTACCTCTACTTTTATAAGAGAAACACACAAATTATTAATTATTTTTAATCGAATTTTTGACGACATTTTTTTAAGCCATCAAATAGAAGAAAAGGAATATCCGCTAATGAAAATTAAGGTGTCTAATTTAGATTTAACTTATTTAGTTATAGAGTTGAAAATTCAATCAGTTTATGCGCCTAATAATTTCACTCTTTATTTTTGTGAGCAACTTATTGAGTATTATTCAGGACAAATTCGGCTTGAGTGTTTAGAAAAGGAGATTAATTGGATTATAAAAATACCTATCTACTAAAAAGAAAAAGGTAAAAACTAATAGTAAAAAAAATGATGAACAAACAGAAACAAGACTTAAAATTACCCCCAATTGTACCAGGATTAAAAGAAGAATTAGAGCAAGCGATCATGTTACTCGGAAATCGTGTACAGGGAGACTTAAATAAGAAAAACAAGAAGAAATTGATAAGATTAATAGGGGAGTATCCTACTGTAAACATAGCATACGAATGGAAAATATCACTTAAACAAGTGCTTAAAAGGGTTTCCCTACTACCATCATCCGACCCTGAACCTGAGCCGAATGTAACCTATACTTGTTCATTAAAACGAAAATATTATATCGATCAATTTGAGGTGGTAACAGGGACTTTCGGAGAAACAAAGATAATATTAGAATACTTAAAATATAAACTACAAGATTACTATTTGGATGACGAGGAAAGGTACGATGAACGTTTCCTCAAACAATTGAGATATTGGTATCAATGGTTTCCTTATAATGTAAGAGAAAGAGAATTCAGTAAGAAAATACTTGAGGTGTGTCTAGCCGAAGAATTGACAGAGGATACTTTTGATTTTGACTACAGAGAGTATAAATATGATATGTCTAAACAAAGGATAACGGCTCCTGATGCCCCTGAATTTGTCGAACCGTTATTACGATGGGCATTATCAAAAGTAGATTGGAAACTATTAACAAAGCAGTTATTGAAGATGTTTAATATGGACGAGGCAGAACTATTTAATGAGAAGTTAATGAAACGGGGGTATCGATAATTATGTCTATGTTCTGTTATAAAGAACTTTTGTTTCAGTTAACTCATAAAGTTGATCAATATAAAATAGAAGGATATATAGAAGGAACGTTTTACCCTGAGACTCCGAACCAAGAAATAACTCCAGTTGTTGGGAGGTTAGTTACATTAGATAAACTTGCCTTCCCTGCTTTCATGAGTTTGAGTTGCTGGAAAAAGATTCAAGAAAGGAAGGATTTTACCGAAGATAAGTCTTATTATTGGTTTCTCTATTTTCACACCAAAAGAAATAAAGAAATATCAGAAGTTCAGTTAATAAGACCGAAAATAGATAAGCCTTATTTAGTTGATTTTGGGGGAAAAGTATTTAAAAAAGATGTAGATTATATGAGAATAAGAGGCATAATCAAATCGATATTCAAAAAGTCATTTTCAATTCAAGTAGAATGTCAAAGCCATTACGAAAAAGATTTGTTATATAAACCGTTCACCCTAAAAATAGAAGGAACCTTACCTTCTGAAGCCAACCCAGGAGAATTTTGGGATGTTGTAGGCGTTAGGAATGGTAACATTTGGACTTTGATAAAAGCTGAGATAGCCGATGAAAATAAACTAATGGAATTAAAGATGAATCGTCGGGATGTTCTGCGTGAGTTGTTATTAGAAAAGACGGATATGGATGTAGTACCAAAATATCTACGACCTCCCATCAACCCAACTCAATTTAAAAAGTCTCCTCCTAAGCAATCCCAACCCAAGAAGAAGAAAAAGAGAAAGCGAAAGCCGAAACCTAAACTAAAAACTCGTCCTATTTTGAAAGACAAAGATAGTACGGGAAAAACGTTTCGGTTGTATTAGGAAAGCGCACCGCTAAAGGCGGCTCTCTCCGTTAATCACAGAAAAAATCTATTAGCTTTTTGTTGCTTTAAAATTGATATCAACTATTAGTAAAAGTAATTATTAAAGCATAAGAAAAGTCGAATTTAAGTAAGTTTTATGCTATAATAAAAGATAATATTATTAAAAATATATTGTTAAGTATGGCTAATTCAGATCCATCAAGATTAGATAGAATAGAAGCCTTGGTCGAAAAAATAGGACAAAGAGTCGATTCTAATGCTCGTGCGATTGAGGCATTATCGGAAAGTAATGCAGAAGCTCAAAAAGAGAGGGCTAGGGTATATGAAATAATGGCAGAATTGGCACAATCTCATGCAGATTTAGCTGAATCCCATGCTACGATTGCTAAAGCCCAAGCTAGATTAGCACAGTCTAATGCAGATACAAAAAAAGAAATGTATCGGATGATGGGGAATTTTGAGCAGCAAAATCAACAACTATCTAAAAGACAAGGAGAAATTGTTGATATCTTGAAGCTTTTAGTCAATAAACAATCAAATTAGTAAATTTTGGTTAATAATGAGTAATTCAGAACCCACACGGTTAGACAGAATAGAAGCATTAGTCGAAAAAATAGGACAAAGAGTCGATTCTAATGCTCGTGCGATTGAGGCATTATCGGCTAATGCTGGAGAATATCAAAAAGATAGAGCAAGACTCTATCAGATAATGGAAGACTTAACCCAATCGCAAGCTAGAATGTATCGAGTTATAGAAGATTTAGATAATAGACAAGAACAGTTGTCACGAAGACAAGGGGAAATAGTTGATATATTGAAGCTTCTGGTAAATAAGGAATCAAATCAAGAATAGCGATCGAGGGAGAGATCCGCTTCGCGGTGCGCCCTCCTGCTTCTATTAAATACATTTGTACTAATTAACAACGGAAAGTTGTGGGGTGTTCTCGGAATGATTAAAAGAGTCCGAGAACTCTTCTTTTCAGACTCTATACCCTGCTAAAATTATCTCTGTGTGAGGATTTTAGCTTTTTTATCTTTCCCCCCTGGTGGCTCATAATGTCTAACCTCGTTTCTACCCACTCAGCAAAACCAGTCCTCATCTCAGACACACAAATCGTCGACTTCTTCGATGATTTTCTCAACACCGATGTAGGGAACGGACGAGCAGCCGACGACACTTGTAGAACCTACCTTTGCCACCTCAAGCAATTTGTCGGATGGTGTCAAAACCATACCCTCAATCCCATTGAAGCCACTTTCGCCAACCTCAAACGCTTCCGCCGTTGGTTAGTTAAAGAGCAACAATATCAAACCGCTACCATATCCTTGAAACTCGCTGTTCTTCGTCGCTTTTACGACGCACTCCTCGAAAACGAATACATCAGCTTCAATCCAGCTTTAAGCCTCAAACCCCCCACAGAAGTAAGAGATCCAGCCGCCACCATTAATTTTCTAGAAAATGAGGAGATGAATCGGTTACTCGATAGTCTCCCGACTGAAAACACAGTCCATGCCCTACGCGATCGCCTCTTAATTTCCCTGATGGTTCTTCAAGGATGCCGAACGGTGGATCTACACCGAGTAAAAATAGGGGAAATCGTCAAAAATGGCAAAAATAAAGGCTTGCGTGTATCGTCTAAACGTCATACGCGAGTGATTCCGTTAACACCCGACTTGGCCAAGTTGCTCCGGCGTTATCTGCGGGCCAGAAGAAAAGCAGGGGAAGTCATAACCGACGAAACTCCGTTGTTTCTCTCTGTGGCCCGTAACAATAAAAAGATTTGGAAACCCTTGAGCCGGCGTTCCATTCGGCGCATTGTAGACAAGTATCTGAATGCGATCGGGCTGAAAGAATTACCCCGTCCTCAGAGTAGAAAAAAGCTGACTGGGACCCAAGAAAAGAAAAACTTGCCCACCACAGGCAAGAGCAAAAAAGCGCATAACCTCTCAAAGTATAAACCCAAACCCAGGAAGTTGAGCGCACACTCGTTGAGACACACGGCAGCAACACTGGCCTTGAGAGCAGGAGCAACATTAGAACAAGTGCAGGATTTACTGGGCCATACTGACCCGAAGACCACCATGATCTACGCTCACATAGGCGATCGCTGGTTGCATAATCCGGCGCTGTTGCTGTCGGTGAATAAACCAAAATTAGAGCAAAATATAATCAAAAGATTCCAAAGACTGCAGCAATCGTTAAAGAGGATAAATCCGCTTGATTTGACTCTCAATGAAGAGGAAACGCTGAGGATTTTGGAAACAATATGTGCTTGAAATTTGCCAGAAGGAGAATAGATAGGGTAGTGTTAGTTGAATGGCACGACCTTCTAAATTAACGTATGATCGCGGGACATTAATTCTTCATCCACCCCCAAGGGGCAAAGCCTGGATAGATTTAGCGACTTGGGATGACCGCATTGAGAAGTTCCGGGTTCCGGCTATTTACTATCGTCGGTTAGTTGAAACCTTTGAGGGGAGTGAAGTTAATTTTGTTGATGAAGCCAAAGATTTTTTTCCCTTAGATTTAACCCCAAGTTTTGAGAGAGAACCTTATCCTCATCAAAAAGAATCTTTGCAAGCTTGGAAGCAAGGCCAACGACAAGGAGTGGTCGTGCTTCCAACAGCAGCAGGGAAAACTTATTTAGCACAGTTGGCGATGGTGGCTACCCCTCGGACGACACTGATTGTCGTGCCAACCTTGGATTTAATGCACCAATGGTATGCTCAGATGTTGGCCGCTTTTCCTGAAATTGAGATAGGTTTATTGGGAGGGGGTTCGCGCGATCGCAGTCCCATCCTCATCGCCACTTATAACAGTGCAGCCATTCATGCCGAAGCGTTAGGGAATCGTTACGCATTACAAATATTTGATGAATGCCATCATCTTCCAACGGATTTTTTTCGAGTGATTGCGGAATATTCCATTGCCCCCTATCGGTTAGGATTGACGGCCACCCCAGAAAGGTCTGATGGTAGTCATCGTGATCTAGATACGTTAATCGGGGAGGTAGTTTACCGCAAAGGAGTAAAAGACTTAGCAGGTGGGACTTTAGCTGATCATAAGGTAGTAGAAATAAAAGTTAAACTATCCCCTACCGAAAGGCAACGATACGATAAAGCCATTGAAATTCGGAATAAGTTTTTAAGGGAGTCTAATATTTCGTTAGGGAGTTTAAACGGCTGGCAAATATTTGTAAAAGCAAGTGCTAGGAGTCCAGCAGGAAGACGGGCAATGTTAGCCCATCGTGAAGCCAAAGAAATAGCAGCAGGGACGGATGGCAAACTACGAGTTTTAACTGAATTAATTTGTGAACATAATCAAGATTCTATATTAATTTTTACGAATGATAATGCAACAGTTTATCGTATTTCAGAAGAGTTCTTGATTCCAGCCATTACTCATCAAACCCTTGTCAAAGAAAGGCATGATATTCTAAGTCGTTTTCGAGAAGGGATTTACAAAAGTTTAGTCACTTCTCATGTGTTAAATGAAGGAGTCGATGTGCCTGACGTTAAGGTGGCAATTATTCTTTCAGGCACAAGTTCAGCAAGAGAGTATGTTCAAAGATTAGGTCGTATCCTCCGTAAAGGGACAGAACTAAATAAGTTAGCAACCCTTTATGAAATTGTGGCAGAAGATACCAGTGAAGAACGGACATCTCAACGGAGAAAAGAAACCATACCCTCACCCAAAAAGCAACAGCTAGAGCTATTTCCCTCTCCTGAAGTTAAACAAAAAAATAATCAACAAAAAAGAGAAGATTATCCTTTTTAAAAGTTTAATTGTGTTAAATTAATGTACTTCTGTTTAGTAACAAAGAAAATATTCAAAATGTGTGGTAGATTTACCTTAACTATCTCAGGAGATGAGATAGAAAAATACTTCCAAGTCTCACAGGTTCAAGATTGGTCGCCTCGCTATAATATAGCCCCATCACAAGAGATACTGACTATTGTAGAGACATCAAAAAGCCAAAGACAGTTAAAAGCAATGAAGTGGGGCTTAATCCCTAGTTGGGCTAAGAATGGCAAAATTGGTAGTAAGCTGATCAATGCTAGAGGGGAAACCGTCGCTGAAAAACCTTCTTTTCGTAATGCTTTCAAACACCGTCGATGTTTAATCATCGCAGATGGTTTTTACGAGTGGCAAAATCTTAGCAACACAAAGCAACCCTACTACATACATCTCAAAAATAGACAACCCTTTGCCTTTGCTGGACTTTGGGAAGTATCCAATTCAGGACAAACAGAAGAGGTTTTGTCTTGTTGCATTATTACCACGGAGGCTAACGAGTTAATGAAACCGCTTCATCACAGAATGCCAGTCATACTTTCTCGTGATGCTTACTCTCAATGGCTAGAGCATAATGTTTCTAATAGGGATATCCTTGAGAGTTTTTTGACTCCTTACGATAGTGATGCAATGTCGGCTTATCAAGTTAGTCAAAAAGTTAATCGTCCAAAGAATGATCACCCTGATTGTCTCGAACCAATAGTTAACTAATGATTCAAAATATAGAGACAGCATTATCGGTCACAGGATTAACAGAATATATTAAGTTACTTTTAGAAGAAGATCCCCAACTAATTCAAGTGTGGGTCACAGGAGAAGTATCGAGTCTTCATGTTCACCGAGTGGGTGTATTTTTTACCCTAAGTGATAGTCAAGGCCAAGCAACAATAAAGTGCGTGGTTTGGAACTCCCAAAAAGAGCGATTACAAGAATTACCCAAACTGGGGGCAGAGATTTTAGTAATGGGGAATGTCCGTCTTTATGCAAAAAAGGGGGAATATCAACTAACAGTCTTTCAAGTGTTGGCTACAGGGGAAGGACTTCAGGCACTACGGTACCAGCAGTTAAAAAGCCGACTTGCAAGTGAGGGATTATTCAAGTGAAGGTAAATCCTTATTATCCCTAGGGAGAATAAGGATTTTGATCGCCAAACTTTGGCGATCAAATAGCGAAAGTGAGGTCGGGAGCGTTGCTATTAACCTTACTCGTTACTCAAAATCTTATCTTAGGCAACGCTCCCTAAAATTACCACTGATTGCGCCTGGATAATTCACTTATAGTTTACTTGGTAGATTACTCTCAGGCTAATCAGGGTACTTTTCCCTCACTTTTAACACCGTTACTTTTCATCCATTCTTGTAGTTTACTAAGTAGTTCACTAGAAATTGTCCCATCAGGATAATAATAAGATTTTTTATCAACTTTTCTCTTTTTCCAAGCGATGTTATCTGGATCTTGAGACTGTGACCAATCATAAAATTCTGCTTCAGGTTTTCTAAGATGATTATTTATAGAACGATATGATTTTTGATTTAGTCGCTTAGCTAAATTACTACTGGTTAAACTAATTTCTTTAACTATAGCTTCACCTAAAGTAAACGGCAGTTCACCTTGTAAACTACTAGATAGTTCTTTGATTTCATTAGGTAGTTTACTATTAATCTTATCTTGGTTCACTAAATTATTAATCTGTTCTTTTAACTGTTTAATATCATTTTCTATCTTTTCTACTCTATCTAAAGTAACACCTCCTATAGTAACTCCTTCTCTAATATCTTTTACAGTCTCTTCTAACCCAAAATACTCGGCTAGTAATACCGTTCCTGCTTGAGACATTGATAATCCAGATTGGTCTTTATACTCTATGAAACGATCATATATATGTTGAGGAACATACAATGATATTTTAGGGTTCTCTGTAGGCATAATAGTAAACCACTATATAAACTACTTACAGTTTAATATAATGGTTTACTAAAAATCTACTTTAAGATTACTTATATATTACTTAAGATATAGCTGTTCTGATTGAGCTTGATCTATTCTTTTACGAACTAATCCTATGCGTTCTGCAAAATCAATAGGTTTAGGTTGATATGTTGATGATAAAACTTGTCTTGCTGCTAAACGAACTGCATTAATAGGGTGCATACCATTTTCCATATTGTTAGCCGCAGCTTGACATACAGAAGCGTAATTAGCTAAATCAGTTATGGGAAAATAATCTCTTATTAACTCTTTATCAGAAACTTTTTTACCTATTTGTTTTTGTAATCTACTTCGCATATCAATAGCTTTTTCCCCTGTTAAGACAATATTTACTTCATTATGAACACGACCAAAAAATATAGTAGTTTCACGAGAACCAGGATCATAAGAACCAGCTTGCTCTAAAAATAACTTCACTTGCTCCATCAAAGCTACTCTCTTAGCATCCTTTAATTCATCTCGCATAGCTACACGATCTATATCAGCCTCTAATTGAGCAGGAGTTACCCCTGATTCAAACCAAGTATGAATCCAATCCTCTACTAGCAGTGAAAAATCATCGTTAACCCACATTGTAAACCTAACAGCTAATCTAGGATGTATCCAAGTTCCTTGGTATTTACCTCCACGTTTAACCTCTATCAAATCCGTTGCGGGAATTCCCGTAACGGTAGAAAGTTTATTAATAGCCGATTGAGAAGCTTTATTACTTAACCATTCAGAAGGATTTTTTCTTTCTTGAGTTATTTCTTGATGCACCTTGCATATTTGAGTAGCATTGATATAACCATCAGATTCACGTTGATAAACAATAAATCCTTGCAAATTTCTGGATATTGCGTTACTTTTTCTAGGCATAAAACTAATTACCTTTGATTATTTGAGATTTATAAGCCAAATCAACTACCTTTTGATTTAGCCCAGAAGGATAAAATTCATAACCTTTGAATAAAAGAACTTCCAAAGAAACATAAGGAATTCCTTGAAAAGTTTTTAAAGTCACACCACTTAAATCAATAACTTTAGATTCTGTGTCATAATCTATATTAGCTGTTTCTTTAATCTCAGATTGAGAAACTAGAGTTTCTCCTTGATCTAATTTCTTAGCTAATTCTAAAAGCTGATCAGCTAACTCAACAGGAACACGGATAGTTTTAGTCTTCCCATGTTTCCACTTGAATTTATTACCTGCACCTTCACGTTTTCCACCTCTAGGCATAATTACCTCACTACTATATAAACTACTTATAGTTTACCAGTAAACTACTAAGTAAACTATAATAAATCTACTCACGGTTTACTTGCCTATATCGCTTTTCAGATCGCCTCCATCCAAAATAGAGATGACCCTGATCGTCCTCATCCTCATCATCTTTCCCAATTAGATCCTCTGGTTCTTCTTCTAACTCCTTAAAGTAATCTCGAAAAATACCTCCAACAGCTACGGCTCTAGTTTTGTGCATTTGGGTAACTAACTCAGCAAACCAAGCAGGATCGCTTATTAAATCAGACTCTTTAACCTGATACTTAATAACCTCATTAAGTATGGTGTTAAGAGATTTTTTAGGTTTAATCGCCTTAATATGTAAAATAGGTTGATAATTAACTCCTAAACAAGTTTTCCAAAGTTCACACCATTTATCTTGTGAGATATAACCGTGAGAAAAATAAGACGTTTTAACTGCTAATAAAACATGAAGATGAGGATGAGCAGAAGTTCTATCTTTTCCCTGAGTAACTTCTACTGATTTTAACCATCCTACCCCTGGAAAAATCTTCCGACGGGATAACTTTCTAAACCCATAATTTAACTTATCTAACGTTTCTCTCAACTCAGTAATAGGACAATTCTTAAGGGTTAATGTTAAGAACAAATACCTTAGCTTTGGATGATCTTCTACTAATTTAGGTAGTGACTTCATTGCCTTAGCCCTCCATCTTAAGGATCTTCTCCACTGGCAGACAGGGCAATGCCTAACCCGACAAAACTTAGCCCCTGATAGTTTTAGTTTAACTTCATCTTTTTTATCATCGGGTACTAAACGAAAATCTAACAGTTGAGAGCAAAGGTCAACTCGTTCTGCATAGCGATTCATCCCACCACGCTTATAGTGATGAGCTACGATATCCGCATTACTACGATGCTTATCCCAAGGTTTATCCCTTGGTGATATATCAGACAATGCAGATGTACTCTCCCTGTCTTTATAGGAAGATGCTAAAATAGGCTTATCAGAATTCAAAATGAAAGCCCTTGGTTTTTGGTTGTGTGGTAACACCAATTATACCAGGGGTTTTCTACATTGGAAAGTTATCTCAAAGTCTTACTACATCTGGGATAACCGTCAATCTGCGATCGACCCGTTATCCCTAATTGGTTCGAGAAAAGTATTAAGCGATCGCTCCCCTCATTTCCTAAAATAATCGCAGTTGTGACAGCAGCCACAGCAGCAGCCTGGGGGGACATCCAAAAAACATTAAGCCAAAGAAATCCAGGGATTAAGGTGTTGTTTTCTCCGGCAACAGTTCAAGGAAAAGAAGCTCCATCCTCTATTGTCAAAGCCATTGAACGAGTTAACCATAATGGACGAGCGGAATTGATTATTTTAGCCAGGGGAGGGGGAGCCGTTGAAGATTTGTTCTGTTTTAATGACGAAAGGATTGTCAGAGCGATCTCTGAGTCCTCCATTCCCGTCATTACGGGGATTGGCCATCAACGAGACGAAACTTTAGCTGATTTAGTGGCCGATATTAACGCTCATACCCCAACGGCAGCAGCAGAAATGGCAGTCCCCTCTTATGAAGTGCTGCGAATAGAACATCAAAAGCGCAAAGAACGGCTACTCGCTAGTGTCAAGCAAAGACTCAGATATGAATCAGACCAATTAGCCTCACTGAAAAACCGTCTGAAAAATCTTCCGGTTAATGCAACTTCACTCAGAGAAGCGAAGATGAAAACTGTAATGTTAAAGCAAAAATTGGAAGCTTTAGATCCTCATGCGGTTTTAGAACGAGGATTTTCATTAGTCCAACAAACTGATGGAGAGATTATCCGAGAAAGTGAACAATTAAGAGAAGGACAAGAATTAACGATAAAATTACCCCAAGGAACCATTAAAGTAAAAGTAACCGAAATTTTGTCTTAGTTATGGACTCTAACACTTCACAAAAAGACTGGAATTACGAAACAGCGATCTCGAAGAGATCCGCTTCGCGGTGCGCTTCAATAGAACAAATGATCAATCAGATAGAATCGGGAAATTTGACCTTAGAAAAGGTTTTTGAAGAGTTTGAACAAGCTGTTGAACAGGTCAATCAATGTGAACAATTTCTTAATCAAGGGACGAAAAAAATGGAATTACTAATAGAAACTTTAGAAGATGTTGAAGAAGAATTTTAAAAGATATAGAGATTTTTCTAGAGATGTAGGTTATCATATCAAAAATTAATGTAATAATTCGGCAACTATAAGATGACCCTTTACCCAGATTTTTTAGCTAACGGTTATCAAGTAATAGAGCAATTAAATCAAAACCTTCAAGGTGGGCGAGTAACATATAAAGCCATTGACATAGCAACCAAAACCTCTGTAATAATTAAACAGTTTCGGTTCGCTACGACTAATGATTGGAACAGTTATAAAGCAATTGAACGAGAAATCGAAGTTTTACAAGGTTTAAACCACCCAGGAATACCGAAATATTTAAACCGATTTGATCCTGGTGATGGACTGTGCTTAGTCCAAGAATATAAAGATGCTCAACCATTATCGACATCTCGAACTTTCACCCCTGAAGAAATTAAAAGCATCGCTGTTCAAATATTAGAAATTTTAGTCTATTTACAGGAGGCAAGAATTCCTGCTATTTTCCATCAAGATATTAAACCAGAGAATGTTTTAGTTGATAATAATAATAAAGCGTATCTCATTGATTTTGGATTAGCCAGAATAGGAACTAACACAATGGCTTTATCAAGTATGATGGGGGGAACAATGGGGTTTATGCCTCCTGAACAAATTCGTAACCTGAAGCCAACTCAAGCATCAGATTTATATAGTTTAGGAGCGACGTTAATCTGTTTAATTACTCAAACAGATTCAATCAATATTGGTAATTTAGTCGATTTTGATAGTAATAAATTTAACTTTCAAGAGAAAGTTACTAAATTTAGTAATCGATTTATTCAATGGTTGGAAAAGATGGTAGAACCCAATCCTACTAACCGTTATCCAAATGCTAAAAAAGCTCTAGAAGCGTTAAACCCTCTTGATGTTATACGAGTACCGAAAGTAACGTTTTACGGAGGGAATTTAAACTTTATAGCTAATACAATTGGAGAAAAGATAACTAAAGAAATAGAATTTTTCAATGAAGTTCCTGATACAAGATTAGAAGGAAAATGGTCAGTTAAACCTCATCCAAGTGATCCACCTCATACTCCTAATAATCATGATTGGATTCAGTTTTCACCTCAAAAAATCAAAGGAAATAGGGGAATTTGTCAGATAACAGTTGATACGAGCCAACTACAAGCTAATCAGTATTTTAAAAGAGAAATTGTTTTTATTAGTAATGCAGAATGGGAAGTTTATGCTTTAGATTTAACTGTTAAAACAGCTATCCCTCAATTTAATATTCGTTTTCCTCCTTACTTATCAATATTTTCCACTACTTTAATGATCGCTGTAATTTCGGGATTATTAGTTAAGGGAGGGATTTGGTTAACCACCAAACTAAATATTGAACAATGGAGAATCAATCTAGAAAATCTGATTTATTCTCAATATAATTATTTAATATTATTATTATTATTTTTCATAGGATTAGGAGTTTTTGTGGAGAGAAAACTAGAAAAACAGGGTATAATCATAAAAATCCTAATAGCCTTGTTTTGTCCACTGCCTGGATTTGGATTCGGAATGATTTTAGCTATGCTTTGGAGAGTATTTGATAACTTAATTATCAAACCTTTTGTAAAAAACTTTTCTAAAAAAGACTATAAAAAATGGGTAATAACTCTGTTCTTAATTCCTGTAATAGCTGTAGGAATCTTACTAGGAATTTCAACAGTAATTGGTTTAACTCCTTGGGTAATCAAAGCTTTAATAGCTTCTTCTACTCCATTAGTAGGGATGTTATTATATTCGCCGTTTGAGTTAATAACTGTAAAAGATAAATATCGTAAGTTAGAATCAAAAAACTTGATAGAATCCTAAAGCAGTCACCAGTCACCAGTCACCAGTCATCAGTTACCATTAAATCTTACTCTGTAAAAAAAGAGAAAAAATACCTAAAAATAAGAGAACAGGAATAGCAATAACTAACCCTAGAGTTAAATAAACCCTAAAAATAACTAAGGGTTTGAAAAAATCTACCATCAGCAGAAACAACATTAAATTAGAAATAATTAACCCCCATAGTAATCTGAGATAGGAATAAGGGATGATTTTGTTCCCAATATCATTATCATTCCAAAGTCGACCAATAAAAAAGATAATACTTCTCCACACATAAAAAACTGATGCTAATAAGTAGATAAAATATAACCAACCAAAACTAACTAACAGCAATGGATGATAGAGCCAAGAAAAAATAGATTGATAACGGGAAAGAAAATTTAAAATTCTGTAAGGAATTTCCTCAATTCCTAAGAGTAAGAAAAAAGTTAGGATTGATAAATCACGAAAAATAACAGAAAAGCCAGGATATTTTTTTTGAGAGTTATTTTGAGTCTTTTTCATATTAGTTAAAATAGATAAAGTTGACCTCAAAAAGCCAACTTTATGTTAAATTAATATTTAAGAAAGATGAGTTAAAATTGTGTTTCTTTGAGGAGAAGAAGAAGTTTCTTCTAAAAGATTAAACTGTAAGCAAAGAACAACAATAGCATGAACTTCGTTCTTTTTAAAATAGCGACGGAAATCACTAAGGTACTTTTTGTAAGTATTGGGACTAAGGGATAATTCATTGAGAATTTCTTCCTTTTCTTTCCCTTGACAAAGTAATCTTAATGTTTGCTGCGCTCGTTCAGGAAAAAGAGTGATGGAGTAACGCATAAACTTCTAAAAATTTTTCTTTCTTCAAAATAGTTTTAAATCAATTTCTAAGTCAACCTGCTTAAAAAATAACCATGAATTATCAAATATCTGATATTGATCAACAAATCTTAAGATTGTTAGTAGAAGGGAAAAAAATCCAAGAAATAACAATCGGAACTTTATCAACAAAAACAATTTATGCACGGATAAGAAACCTTCGTCTTGAGTTTAGAGTCAAGACGAATAGAGAGTTAATAGAAGCTTACAAACAAATTACGAAAAATCAAAAATTAGCTTAACTTCTACTGCGATAAAGACTAACTAAATTACGAGAAGCTTCTAGCAAAGACTCTCCTTGTAAACCAACCTGAATGTCAGCATCAATCTTAGCGGATGTACCCCCAAGATGTGCTTGAGCTATTCTTTGTACTTTACGCCCATTGACAAAAGGTTTCTGAGTTAACGGGTCGATTTGCTCTGAAACAGATGAGGCGATCTCATCTAATTTAGTTTCAAAAACCTCTTGCTGTAAGGTTTTTGGGAAAAACTTATTAATCCCAGCAGTGGTAGGAGTCGTACCATTATTAACCTGATTTAACCAAGCATCTCCAGCATTAGTTTTACCCACAGCGGCCATGACAAAAGGATCAGTCGAACTTAAATTAAACATCCCTATAGAGTAACCACAGTTTTCCTGATGGCAAAGATAGTTAGAAGTTGCTGTGTAAGAATTAGCCGGTAGCACCTGAGAAAATTGCCAAGATGACCAGCTAAGGTTTTGGTTAATAGGGTTGAGATTAATATCAGTATAAATAGGAGTCTCAACCGTAGAAGTTGAGAGAGGATTAGGATTGGTTGCGGTAACAGAAGGATTATTATGGCCTGAGGTTACATTGCCATTCCCACTGCCATTATTATTGCCAGCAGTCATAGGCTGATTATTCCCACTGCCAACGTTAGTAGTGTTCGTGATGGTGCTACTAGCACTACTACTACTATTGAAAATTTGGCCTTGAAAACCAGCCACTACAAAATCATTAGTTTTATGGTTCATCCAACTAACAGGGCCGATGAAGTAAGGAGTCGCTCCCGAACCCCACAATCCACAACTGGCTCTAAAACGGAAAAACAATTTAGTGGTTATGTCCCCTGTTTGCTCATTAACATCCCACAGTACAACCTTAAAGGCCGGGCCAAAGGGGTGAATACCCGTAGGCTCTTGACCATTATTGACCCAAGCTAAACATCCTTCACCCCCACTAACTTTCTGCTTCTTACCCGAAATCCATCTGATTCCTTCTACGGGTAACGAGACACTGGCCCCAACATTTTCAAGATCATCTAACTCAACATAATCACAATCAGAGTAACAAGGGACACTAAATCCTTCTTTGTAGGAACCACTGAGTGTTCTATCTTGCTGACCTTCACGCGATCGCAAAGCATCAATACGAGCAATAACAGGATTATTAGCTACCCAAGCATTGGGCATTTGAGCAAGAGGAATAGTTGAAAAATAAGGAAGATTAGATAAATATTGATTTCCCCACCCTGGAAATTGATTTAACTGAGCTTGAGTTAAACCTGGAATAGAACTTAAAGCAAAATCACCAATTCCTAACTGTTGTAACGTAAGATTTTTAAGAGAAGAATGCCTTTTTATAAGCTGTGAAAGTCGTTGGTTTCCTCCATAAGAATCTAAACCAGGAAAATGTTTAACTTTAACTCTTTTTAAACTAGGAATAGACTGAATCAAATCAGATAAAGATTGCTGATGGATAAGAGGAAATTCTTTAATTAAAACTGAATTAATATCTCCACCCCCCGAACTAATCATATTAGAAACAGTTAAAGTTTGTGGTGAAAAGCTTTCAGCTAAATCCCCTAATTTTAAGACTTGGGTAACATGATACCCTGCTTGCCATTGACGAGAAATGTCATAACCAATATCACTATTGTAATCAGCAGGAATAGACCCATCTTGTTCAATGGTTCCAAAACAAGCAAAACTTAGTTTAGTTTTTAGCTCTTCAGGGCTAGAACCACAATCAATAGTGGTAGCCAATGAAGGAGTTTTTAAGCTTAATAAACTTATGACAAGCGAAGGAAATAATAAATATTTAAACATGATAGCAAAAAGTAAGAATAAAAATAAAAAATCTCCCCAAGATTAGGGGAGTTAAGAAAATTAAATTTCTAAAAGAGCTTCGATTTTGGCACTATTTGCAGGAGTAAGACGGTTAATTAAAGTCTTCCCATAAACTCCAAATTGAGCTAAAATCCCATCAAAATAGTAATGAACGTAAACTTGTTCTTCAGAAGGAATGTCCTCAAAATTAGGCACTTTCTCTACAAAGTAACGAGGAATTTGGGATTGAAATATCAACCATTGCTGAAGTTTCCCATTACAATAAGCTTTGATTTCATTGGGAATTTCGTCAGGTAAAGGGGTTTTTAAATCCTCTATTAATTTCTCGACAACATCAGGATATTGATAGAGCGTTTGTCGAATGCGATCGCTTGGAGGGTTAAGACTATCAACAAACTTTTTCATGTGATTCGGAACTTGTGTCGAAGGGGTGACGATAGAAGTCATAATTTTCTCCTCAATTTTGAGTAGTTCAAATGTATTGAATGTATAGATTAAAGTCTAACAAAAAATTTTAGAAAAATCAGCCTAAAGTTTGTAAAACTTCACGAGTTTGGTCTTTTTGTGCTTTGCGTTCAAAATAACTATCAAGTTGTGGCTCTAAATTATTTTTAAGTTCGGCGATCGTTTCAGCAGATAATTTACCTTCTAAATGCTCCCATTGCCCTTGACCTAAACTACGAGCTTTTAAAGTATGACCTTGAGATGAAGTAAAAGTCATGGTTTGATCGTCGGGATTATATTTAAGATTAGACCCATTGCTATTGACTTCATAAGATTCATGGGATTTTAAAATTTTGGTAAAAACAGGCATAGCTGTTTCTGCTTGAAGTTGTTGATGTTCTTGCTCAAATGTTTGAGAAAGAGAATCTAAGTCTGCATAAGATAATGAGTTAATATCATCATTGGTTATTTGATGTCCAAAACCATCATCTAGATACTTTTCACCCTGATAAGCTCGAACCGTATATTGATTATTTTCCCCAACAGAGCGACCTTTAGGTAAAGCTTGCATTTGTTCAGAAACTTGGTTAATTAAGGTTTCTCGTTGTTGGGTAAGTTTTTCGTTAAGCTTAACAGGTTTATCTTTAATCTCTTTTAAGATTTGACTGGCATTAGTTTCAGAAAATTTAGAAATTACAGAAGGATTTTTTAAGTTATCATCAGTGGAAAAGTCTAGTAATTTGTCACCCTGTTTATCTAATAAAGAGAACTGATTATCTTTACTAGCTACAACTTGATAATCTCCCACTTGGTAAGTTTCTTTCCCTTGTGTTGATGGAGTAAGTGACCGTCCCTCTTTGACTTTTTCTAAAGCCGTTTTCATAACAGATTTAGTAGCGATTTCTTCAGGAAGAGAAGCAATTTTATTTCCTAAATTGACTACTTTATTTGAAATTTTGTCTTTAAAGCCTTGTAATTTGTTTTGAATCGACTCAGAAGAAAGAGAATCGTTAAAAGCTTGAAACCAACCTTTACCTTTATTTTCCTCCTTTTCAACTGTTTCTATGACTTCATTCCTAAAAGATTCGGTTTTTTGTACTTTTTTTTGAGAAGAACTACTAAATTTTTGAGCAAATTTATTATCTAAATAAGATGAAGAAGAAAAATCCGACTCAAATCGAGCAGGAATAGCAGCAAATTGTTGAGCCGTTTCAGTATCAATTGAGTCGAGAATTTCATCATATTTGTTGTTAATTTTTTCTGCTTGCCGAATTAACACGGCATTATTTTGAAGTTGAATGACAGCTTGGTTCGTTTGTTGTTGAGACATAATATTATTGATGAGAAATTACAAAGTGAGATCAGAAGATTGAGAAGGAGAAGAATGACGAATAGATGGAGAAGAGTTAAGCTCGTATTGAAGTTCATTAAGGGAAGTTTGACTTAAAGTCCCTGAAATATATTCCCATTGATTTTGTTCATTTAACTGAGCAACTAAAGTTTCATCATTAATAGTCAAGATAGCTTTACCATCATAATAACGTAACTTTTTCTGTTGAGCTAATTGAGAGAAAAGATGATGCAAGAAAGCTTGGTATTGAAGGTAATTAAACTCATTTAGCTGAAAAGGATCTTGAGATAAATTAGAGTGAGAGATATCTATTTCTAACCCTACTATAGAGGAATTATCAACTTGAGTAGATAAATCATTATCAGCAGAGGAATCTGCGAGAGATTGAGTAGCTTTAGGATCTTTTGGTAAGACAAAATTTTCATGAGATTTAGATAAAGAAATATTCTGTTTGTTAGTATTTTGTTTGTGCTGAGAAATCTCAGAGACTGATGATTGTTGAGTAGCAGAAAATAAGAGAGTCTTATTAACTTCAAGACTTGATATTAAATCCATTGAAGTTTTCATAGCAGAATAATAGGAAATATGGTTAGAAGCCTGAGATAAATCATTTAATTCATCTTCAATTAACCAGTAACCAGTGAGAGCTTGACCTAAAGAAAACTCACCTTCTTTAAGACCTTGTTGTAATTGAGGAAGTCCAATGGCTAAATCGAACTGATTCTGATTATTATCTAATAAAAGAGTATTTCCCTTTCGGATTTCCCAATCACTTTTACTATCTTTACTTTTATCAGAAATAGTATCTAAAACATCTTGAAACTGAGAATCAGAAAACTGGTTAACCAATCTTCTGTTTAACTGACCATATTTTAGCTCATCCTGATAATAAATAGATAAATTATCAGTCCCTAAATGGTTAAGAAAATCATTAATTGAAGTTTGAGCTTGTCGAGGAATTAAAACCATGATAAGAAAAAAATTAGATAGGTAATTTAACACCAGTATTAGAATTAGGGGCAAGTTGTTCTTTTTTAGGGTTAGGTAATAATTGATTAGCTAAAGCTTGGCGAAATTTAAGAGCATCTTCAGGATTCCAACGAGGATCATTGAAGCGTTTAACAAACCAAGGATAAAGTTTTTTCTCAAAGAGAGTTTGACAGTTTTGTTCAATGGTGTCGTAATTTTTAGGTAAAGGTAAACATTGAGGGTAAAGAGGACGAGTAGTTAATTTAGTCTTCTTAGTACGAGGGTCAATAACTTTTTCAACCATCTCAGAACCGCGATAAATACACTGTCCAATGGTCATGTTTAAAATTTCATCAGCAGACATTAAATTATGCTGCGTGACTTGTTCACTAATACTTCTTGAACCACCCCCCTGTACACCAAAATTACGAGAACGAGAAATATTTTTAACAACGGTTTCAGTTTGTCCCAAAGACTTAGACAAATCTTCTGCGGTGTCATGAGTACCAGGATTAAAAAGAAACTTATGAGTAGCCGGTCCACGAATAATAGCGGTATCTTGTTTGGAATAATTTTTCTCGATTTGGTTATATTCTTGATATCCCAACATCAGCACCAAACCCTTAGACCGTAAACGGTTAGCCCAATCAGGTAAAGGGTCTAAAACCATAGTGGGAAATTCGTCAAAACAGGCAATTAGAGGACAATCAGGCGATCGCTCTTGGCTAAAATTTTTATTGATGATGAGGGTAATCAAAGTGGCCAGTAAAGAATTAACCACAGGCATCCGTTCAGTGTCAGTCTGCATCACTAACATCTGTTTTTTGCCCAAGACTAGAGGGGTATTAGTTTGGCCGACATAAGACTTGAGCAAATTGGGTTCAAGCAAGGACTCAAGTAAATCCATCGCACCACCGAGTATCCCTCCCGAAGTCGGAGCAGCGTCGGCCACCGACATTAACTGCTCAAAAGGAACCTGACTCCAAAAGGGAAATTTTGACTGTTCTTTAGCCTTTAATAACCGTTTGGGTAAATCAGAGAGACTTAAAACAGCAAAAGCCATAGCCAAATCAGCGACCCCATATTCTTGTTGCTGTGCCTTAGCAAATTGAAGGCAAGCACGAACTAATCTCGCACCAGCCGGGCCAAAGAAGCCGTCTTTTTTGTCATTCTTACCACCAAGATTGGCATGAAGGGTATCACCAATAATCTTGGCCATGGTAGCATCTTGGTAATCCTTCATGAAATCAAGAGGATTAATCGTACAAGAATAGGGTCGTCCAGGGGCTAAAATATTAACCTCATAACCATGCTTTTTGGCATAGGTAATGAGAAAATCCATTTGCCCTCCTTTTCCTTGACTATCAGCTTTAGCCTCATATAAAAGAATAGGATGACCTTGCTCAATCCCACTCATTAAAAGGGGATTAATGACAGAATAAGTTTTACCAGATCCCGACTTTCCCATCACTTCAATGAGAGGATTACACGACGGAATTAAGAAAGTTAAAGGTTTCCATCCTAACTGTAATTTTAACAGTTGTAATCGTTGAGGCCATCTATTCTTTTTGTTAGGAAGTTTATAATCACCAATCCACAAACAAACTTTAGATTTAGATTTTTTTCGTAATTGTTTAATGCCTGTTTTAGTAGAAGTAACTATAGCTTGTTTATTAGCCCAATCAGCGACAGTTAAACGTCTTTTTTTACTACTACCACCATCAAAGAGATAAAATAAAGAAAGACAAACTAAAGCAAGGATTATTAGAAAAAAAGGATTTTCAAAGAGACTTTGCATTTAACTTAATTCCAATTTCACCTAATCGTTTGACTGCTTCAATATCGACTCTTGAAGTTTCTAAGGCTTGTTCTAAAGGCATCTGGTTAGCGAGGGCTAAAAATTGTCTAATTTGTTGAACAATAGGATCATAAGAACTAGCTTGTTGAGTAGCTAAAATATGACTCAAACCAGCTTGAACATGATCTAAAGTGACCTCGCCTTGAGACGTGAAAATTTTATGATCTGCTAAACGATAAGAAGGATTGGTAACTCGAATAACCCGCTCATTGTTACTAATCTGTTTCTCAAAAGTAATTAGGAATTCATACAATTGAGTTGTGCCATCAGGTAAACGAGTAGTGAGTAATAAATTAGGAACACTAGAACGAGTCGCTCCATAGAGAGGATCAGGTTTAATTTCTCGCAACATAAAAGTAGTAGCTTCACCTTCTGGAGCATTAAGATTGTGAATAAGCTGAGTTTCATCACTGAGCAAATAATTAATAATTTTCTCTCCAGTTGCAAAATGAATAGCGGTAACTTTACCAGGAGCAACTTTGACAGTAAAAGTTCTTTCTTCAAGACGGTTTTGAGGAATGTCTAGCCCATAAACAGGACTGAAAGTAGGAGTTAAATAAGTTAAAAAAGTAGCGGTTAATAAGCTAAAAAAGTGAGTGTTTTTCATGGTTAATTTAATTAATAACTAAGGGACAATTTCTAAGACAGCATTAAAGAACAAAGTGACTTTAGTATTAGCAGGGACATAATATTCAGGAACTTGACGTTGATATTCGGCAATAGCTGTATCAGCACGGGATTCCATACGACCTTTGAGGGTATTAAAAAAGCCTTCAGCTAAACCAGGAATCAAGCCCACATCTTGGTTAGTCGTAGTAGAACTAGAATTAAAACCACCAAATCCATTTTGTTGAATAGAAGTCTGGGTTTGCGGTTGATTAGCGTATTCTAAACCAGTAGCAGCAGCCCCCAAAGTTCCCACTAAAAAGTCTTGTCCTGCGATCGCAGCACTAGGATCATTTAACCGTTGAGCTTTGAGAGGTTGGCTATTTTCTGAAAGAACTAAAATTTGACCAGAAGGAACAGAGATATTAAATTGTCGTCCTTGCTTGTTGTAGGAAATACTCTTTATCTCAGCATGAATCATACCAGAAGGAGTAAGAGAAACAACCCGTCCCATCATAAGAGTGCCAGCAGGAAGGGCAGTTTTGCCATTAGAAGCGAGTAAATCTTGCGTAACAACAATGCTAAAAGGATAAGTAAAAGTAGAATCAGCATTATTATTATTGTTGTTATTAGCAGAAGATTTTAAAGTATGAACAATAGGAGTAGTTAATTCACCATGTAATTGAGTTCCTAAAGGAAAAGTCTGTGGCAATTGGGAGTATGAATTGTTTAAAGTATCTTGAGACTTTAAGGGAAGTTGAGTCTTGTTGTCTTCTGAAGTTTGGGTTAAAGAAAGCTTATTTGTTGCTAATAAAGTAGCAATATTAGGTGAATTATCATTATTGAGTGAAGATTGTCTATTTTCGCTGGTTGAATCACTGTTTTGAGTCTGTGAAGAAGCCTGTTCAGGAACGGTTTGAAATTGCCACTGAGGGTTAGAAGTGGAGTCGCCCATAACTAAACGAATAACCGGAATAGGCTCTGTTTGTTGAGGATTAGATGGTTGAGTATTAGGTGTTGGAGGTTGAGAATAATCAGTAGAAGAAGGAGTTTGAGCAGATGATTCAGACTGTGGTTTCTTGAGGTTCTGAGCGACTTGAGCAAAACCACTCCAACCCCGTTCAGATAAAGCTTGGCGATTAATAACCTTTTTTTCGGATTGGGTAGCAGTAGTAGATTGTTGGTGAGGGGTAGAAGTTACCCTCGAAGTAGAAACTGGTGGACGAGAAGGACGAGGTGCTGAAGAGGTTCTTCTAGGAGGCGGAGGAGTAGAAACTCGTTGAACCGTAGTCGGTGCAGGAGTAGAAGTGGTCGGGGTAGGAGTAGGAGTAGTAGAAGTGGGTTGGTTTGGGACTGTTTGAGTTGGAGTATCAGCATCTTCTATTTTCTGTTTCGGGGGTTGCTGGTTAGTTGATTGGCCAAGGAGAATAAGTTGAGCTTTAGAGTTTTCGGCTTCAGTTATAGCATCTTGAGTCGGGTCTTCATCTAATTGAGAGTTATCAGTATCAGCAACATTTTGAGAAATATTGGGTTGAGCAAAAAAGGAAAATAGACCAAAAAACCCAGCACCAACAACAGCAATAACTCCAAATACAACAGAAATAATGATTATTTGAGTATATTTAGACTTAGACCATTTAGAACCATTAGAATCATCCCTTGTTTCACCTAAATTATCCTCACTTAAATCAGGCTCAGTGAGAAAAGAATCATCGCTAATGGCTTCAAACAAGGCATTTTTTTCCTCAACGGTTGGAATAGTGTTATCAATGCTAGAAGTATTGTTAGGATGATTAGTCAAGTCATTAGATTTGGATTGGTTATTCGTACTCTGTGTACTATCATGATCATCAAGCTCAAAATCATCATCGAGTTCAATGGTAGTCATCATGTCAGTCATTATTTTGCTCCTTGAAACTAAAAACTAGGGATTAAAAGGTTTAACATCAACAAGTTGCAGGCCACTAGCCCGCAATTGTGCAATGAGAGATCGCATAGGAGAAGGGTTGTCTTCTGGTAGTAGGGGAACATAAGGTGGAACAGCTTGCCAAGTAAAGGTTTGTTTCAATTGAGTTCGTTGGTCGAGATAACCCACTTCACGAACCACCACTGTTGCAAGAACATCCATCTCATACAAACCTTGACCAGTAACTCGTGGAGAACCTAAAAATTGAATCTCTATTGAACTTTCGGCTCGTCCTTCAAACACAGCAGGGGGGACAATTTTAAGAGCTTCGATAACCAGTTGATTCCCAATACCTCCCCCAGTCAGTTGAGAAGCATAGTAAACACTTGTCGGAATGGTCTTTTCTTGTCCATCGAGATTAAAAGTAAATCCAGGATCTGCTTGTTGGCTACCAGGTAAGCGATCGCTCCATTCCCACAATAATTTTAAGAACTGGGTAGTGGTTTCTTGAACAACAACTTCACTACGATACAAAGCATCTTGGTTGAGAACCTCAACAGCAGTACCATCGTTTAACTGGACAAAAGTATGTTTTTTACCAGTAGCACTAATCAAAGCCCAAGCCAAAGCAAAATTAGAAATAACCAGAGCTAATAAACCAATACCGAGTAGTACAAAAGGTCGAGCTAAACGATCTTCAGAGATAACAGGGGCAGAAGTCGGGGTAGGGGTAGAAGAGTCTGATTGAGAAATATCAGTTTCGGGAATATCAGTGTGAAAGTCAAGCATTGGTAGTTGATTATTATTTAATTCCATATCCAACAACAGAAGTAAAAACAGAGGTAACGGCTCTAAGTCCATCACTAGCAGCTTTAGAAAAACCACTAAATAAAGAAATACCGCCAAAAGTAGCGATAGAACCGGAAATAAGTGGAGAAACAACAGCAGTAAATAATAAAAAGCCGATATCAGATAACAATTCCGGGATGCCAGCTAAACCAGAAGCATTACCACTAGAACTTTGCATCGAATAAATCGTAATAGCCATTAAACCTGTGAGAATGGCATAACCGAAATGAAAACTTAATAAGGCAGCAAAACCACTAGCCCATGACCAGAACATTCGCCCGGCCACGGGCATAATAGTGAGTGCGGCAGCCAAGGGGCCAAATAGAGCCGTTAACAACAGAGCTAACTCAATGCCATTACTTACGGCCCACTGCAAGGCCGTCAGGATGCTTTGAGCAATGGCGATAAAGGGAGAGGCAAACATATCCGCCATAATTTGAGAAGGATTCCAACCATTAGCCACCCCTCCAACAACAGAAGAAACAGCATTACATCCAGGGACGAGAGCGCACATATTTTGTGCAAAGTTTCCCATCAAGGAATTATTATTATTTTGGACAATATTGCCTAAACCAGTAGCCCGTGATTGATCATTCAAACAATCAGTTAAATCTTGTCCACTTTTGTCAACACAATCACGAAACAGTTGTCGAGCATCCATATTAGCGCGAGTGGTTTGCTCAAGAGCTTCAACCGCTGATTTCATTTGAATGCCATTGATATTGGCGTTATAAAATAATTCAACTTGATAGTAAGCAACAGTGCGAGTTATCTGAATTAAATTAACAAAGAAAAAGCCATTATTAGCTAACAAAATACCTACCAATAAAGTAGGAGTTATAAATTCGATGATTTTTGATAATTGATATTCATATCCAGAGAAAATCTCCGAACTGTTTTTATAGGCCATATAGACAAAGCTCAGACCTAGTAATATTTGACTCAAGGAAATAATCGCTTTCCAAAGATCACTATTGGTAGAAACAGCATCATTCCATAAACTTTGCCAAGAAGCAGCATTAGCTTGAGTAATTGTATTAGCATTTTGAATGACGTTAATGGCTCCTCCCGAACCAGTTTGAGCTAAGAAAAAATCCATATTAATATCTCCTAAAAAGCTAATTATCTTAAGGAGCCATCGGAATTAGAATCATTCCAGCCCCTTGTTGAGCGTGTTGAAAAGCCGCATTATCTAAACGATTTTGTTCTGTAGAAGCTTGAGTTAACAATTTGAGTTGTTGACCATTAGTAGTGGCTTGAATAGCCTCTAAGACTTGTTGCTGCTTATTCGTTTCGAGTAAATGGGTAGCGGTATTTTGTTGTTCTTTAAACTGCTGAGATTGTTGAGTTAGTTGTTTTGAACTATTTGCCAAAATTTGACCAATTTCTTGATTTTGAGCAGCGTGAAAATTAGCTTGTTCTGCTTGAATTCCCATTTGTTGGGAAATATTTCTCAGGATTTGAAAGCTGGTATCAGTTACTAAAGAACTATTGGCGATCACTTGAGAAGTATTAGCTAAACCAGCAATAGAGTTAGTATGAGTTGATAAAGTATTGGCTCTAGTCCCAGAATTTAGACTTTCTACAAGAGAATTATTAACTTGGTTATTTGAATTAGTATTACTAATTTCAGCTAAATTAAGAATATGTTGAATAGCGGCTTGTCCCCCGACAGACAAACCTAATTCTTCACCTGTTTGAGTAGCAAATTCCCCTAGGGCTAACTGATAATAACGATCCTCCAGACTATAAGGAGCGACAACAGTTTCTTGATTGTGATTAGGTAATTGACTATAAATCACATTGCCATCAATAGCAATATCAAATAACAAACCAGAATCCGTGGGATCAATAGAGGCTAATAAATCAGCTAAAAGAGTCGAATTATTACCATTACCAAAAGGGGTAGAAATAGGAATTTGACTATAAAGTTGGTTAAATTGAGATAAGTAATTATCCAAGTCAGGTAAACCTAAAGCACCTGTAAGCAAATTGACATCAAGAGGAAAATTACCCTGTAAAACTGAATTCAACGAAGCAATAGCAGGGATAAAAGAATTTACTGAAGCTAAAAGATTAGATAAATTATTTGGATTAGAATTCCCAGAATTCGTAGTCGTAGGAGGTAGTGAATTGGTAGAAGTAGACAGGTAATTGGGATTCGATAAAGTAGCACTGTAAGTTACAGTAGGGTAAACTAAATATCCTGTTCCCATACCCAAAAATAAAAGTGTTAATCGTTTGATATTTGGCATTTTTGTCTCCTATATTTTTCTAGTTAGTAGCACTCAACTATCCATTACTGGCGACTGGTGAGGAGTTTAAGCCCTTAATTGTTGTTTATAAGCACGAACAAAAGTGGCGATTTGAGAATAAGTAGGGGTTTTAGAGAGATATTGTGATTTAAGTTCTTTTTCGTGGGGATTACTAGATAAAAGAGCTAATTCAAGTAGATTAGTCCCATAAGCCACTTTCCAAAAATCTCCTGTGGACTCCCATTTAAGTAGCCAATAACTAAGCATTTGTTCACGCCAAGGTTCGTATTGACGAGAAGCACAAGCACGAATCAATCGGCGAGGAATATTCATCTTGGCCTCAAAAGATTCAGCACCAGTAGTAGTAGTCTTACCAATGAGGGAAAAGTCAAGATTGCTAAGAATTTGCCTCGAAGCAGGACAATCGAAAACGGCTTCTAAATCTTGTCCGATTAAACCAGTAGATTGACCAAATTTACGCCCGATGGCAAATCTAGCTCCGATTAAATGGGCAAAACTGGGAGAAACTCGTAAAATAGTCGAACACTCGTCAATGAGAAACAGACTTCTTGGGTAACTCATTCCAATCTGAGAACAAGCTTGACTGGCAACTAAAGCCATAATGTGAGCATTTTCTTTATCTTGCAGACCGGCCAAAGAAAACACGGTAAAAACAGCCTTGGGGTTAACACCAGAAGGGGAACTAATCACTCGTCCAATGTTGGGGTCATTGATTTTGGACTCTAGTTTGCGTTGGATATGTACTAAAGCTCTTTGGTCAAATTCATCAGCATCGAACAGTTTTAAGGCTTCTCTGGTACAAAAAGGGACAAAATCTTTTAAAGTGGGTTGTTTTTGCCAAGCATTTGAGGATAGTCCTCCAGCGATCGCACTATGATAACGTTGTTGTATTCTTTGATTAGACCAAAAATTCTCAGTAGCTTTTTGCAGAAGAGAACGACAGCGATCTTCGAGCTTGGCATCTTCTAATTGACCCATGACCAGAGATAATAAGAAAAACTGAATTTGAGTTTTCCAAATAGCCAGTCGCTTTTGTTGTTGTTCAGTATCAACATTGCGTAAATCTGGCATCATGATGGGATTATAAGGAACAAGAGTCATGTCAATATAGGCAGCTTGTTCCCCATATAATTGAGCAATTAGAGCAAAGGTGCTGTCAGCCCCAGTGGCCATATCCATTGCTAAAATAGGGCCATAGTTCATACAATGTCGAATGAAAGCGAAAGACATAACACTTTTACCGCCTCCCTTAGTAGCAGTGATCATAAAGTTGAGATTTTGAATAAGGGGATGCAAGTATAAGGGCTTAGACTCACACAAAAACTCAACACCCTTGGGATGGGGAAAAAGGGAACGAGGTTGAGATAGAGGCAACAATCCGGGAACTTCAGTAGAAGCAAAGGGCAGACGAGGATCAAACACTAAACCAGATTCATTAGAACTGGTTAGTTGTCGTTTATTGGTCAAAGGAGAGGTTTCAAGATATCGAATCCAGGCTACTGGTTCTTCTCGGATGAGTTTAGCTCTACCAAAAGCATGAGCTAAAGTTTGAGTCGCTCGTTCTAGTTCAGATCGGTCTTTTCGGTATAATAAAGCAGTAAATCCTACTTTAAGCCCTTTATGCCCTTGATAAAGTAGTTTTTGCGCTAAGATCGCTTCTTTTTGTAACTCAGTAGCAAAAACGTCAATAACTTTTCCTTTTTCTGCTGCTTGTCTGTTACTAGCACTACTTTGTTGGGCTGTTTTCTGTAAATCTTCAGAGATAATGGCAGTGTTACTAAGTTCGCACTCAACCCAACATTCGGTATCTCTAACATCAGGACGAGCCATGATTTTGAGAATAAATCTTAGCTGTTCTCGTAAAGTACCGAAGCTATCGGGTTTACCCTTTTGTTTAAAGCCACCATCAAGACTCATAGCAGCGACAAGCTGGTCTTTAATTTTCAACTCATTACGAGCAGTAACTTGCGGAACATTATGATTAGCAAACAAAACCGACAAGGTTTCTCTAGGACTATTCTCAACAATTTCAGCCACTACTTGACCCTGTTGATTCTGGAAGACTTTAATATACTGAGGGATAGGAGGAGCAGACCCTTTTTGATGTCGTTGCCACAACCATTGCCATAATTCTTCTACGGATAAAAAGCGAACATTTAGTTTTCCGGTGTTTTTCAGCAACATCAGCCAAGGCATTAAGCCTTCAGAAAAGATCCTTTGTCCGAGTTCAGCATAGGTAATTTTCAGTTTTTGCTTCTTAGTTCCTAATACTAATTGAGCAAAACTTTGCCAGATTAATTCGCAATTATCAATAATGCTCGTAAGAAAATTGGAAGAGCGATTTTCTCCTTTGCTTTGTCGCCAAGAGCAAAAGATTAATTGTTGCCAGAGTTGCCGTAATCCTTTGTGAGTTAACTGAAGGGTACGTTGTCTATCAGCTTCCATCAAAATGCTATTGATGGCTAAATTTTTCTCCTGTGAAACATTAGCTTCATAGTTTAAAACGTCTGCACGGGCTTGATAATCACTATACTTACCTTGATAGAAAGTAATGCGTTCTCCAACTAGAAGATTATCAAGTAACTCAGTGACAGAATCTAGTGTCCCCACCACATCATCATCGTAGAGTTCATGATGGATTCCCTCTAAACAAAAGGGGATATTAGCTGACCATTCCCGATTATTTTTAAGCAATGGGATAGCAGCTTTATACCCATCTAAATCAACCTCCATTAAGGCATGGAAGGGAATATCTTTATGTAAGGTTTGATAAGTTTTCATACCACCGTTAGGGTGACGAACACGAAAAGGTTTTTGTCTAAGTTTATGAATTTTCTCAAAATCAGGATTCTCAGCAGAGACAAAATCAGAGGGCAAATTGTAATAACTAGGGAGAGGAATGAACTGGTTAACGAATAACCAAGGACGAAACCCCGTCAACGCTAACCAAGTACCACAGAGCCACAAACAAACCAACATCCCGTTAATAAAGTTGAGATTAAAGGTAATAGAGATTAAGACCCCAGCTAAACCCAAATACATCACAGGTTGCACATGATCCGATGGCAGAAAAGGTAATAGGAAAAACGGTGGTGTTCTACCAAAAGCTGGAATAGTGCGAGTATAGGTATCTGCTGTTCTTTGCGTTTGTTCTGGGTTTTGTGACATAACACTCCTCTGGCAACCACTAATTTATTTATTTCCCTCTAAATCTTGTTTTTTCGCCATTAACTTACGATAAAGCGACTGAATCCTTCAATTAGCACCACAACAATAACAATGATGGCAGTCAGACGAAACATACCACTAGGATCTTGTTGTTGGGATGCTTGCACTAAACCAGCAATCAAACTCCCTGCAACCCCCAAACCTACTAAAATTTGGATCATTAAAAAGGTATTATTAACAAAGCCTGCTTCTGGGCAACCACCACCAGCACCACCACCAGCACCACCACCAGCACCACCACCAGCACCACCAGTAAAACCACCACCCTGACTTACTGCTGCACAAACAGCCTCACCCATTTTGTCTCTCAAGTGATTCAAGAAAAAAGCATGAGCCGGACTATGATCTAATAAAATTACCCCAGCTAAAGCGATCGCTAAAATATGCCAGAAAGTAATACTGATCTGAATATTGCTACGAGGAATAGTAAAACTAGCTTTTTTGACAAGACCTAATTCATTTTTAACAATCCCTGATTTTGATTCTTTTTTAACAAAAGAAGGAATACCCAAAAAAGGAACCAGCATGGTACTAAACAAGACAATCATGCAAAGAACAAAAGGAGAAATAGTTCCATAATATCCCAAGGCTAATAATCCCAAAAAGGCGCAAAACCAATCAAAAGGGTTAAGGCTTGAAATAATATTTTTCCAAGAAGGTTTAGAGAGTTTAGCTGTTGTTAATGTCATGATTTCATCCCTCACAAAATTAATAATTAATGGTCAATTAATAGAAGACTATTTGTTTTTAAGAAAACAGCGAGAATAAAGGGGTAAAGAACCACTGAAAAGACACACGAGAAGAATAGTTAACTCCAAAAAAGAGAAAGTGGGTTCAAGTAAAGAACAGCCTGAATGTTGAGAGTCAGATAAACAAAGAGTAGTGGTTAACTTTTGTTCTACATTAGTAAATAATCCAGAAGGAGTATCATAGGTGAACTGTACCCCTAAAATAAGTAGAAAAAAACAACCGATAATAATATCCTTATTTTTTAAGGAAGACTTGAGTTGAGAAAGGTTAGGAAAGTTAGAGAGGTTCATAATTACCTAGCGCGATAATGCTGATTGTGGTGTCGGTTGAGCGGTTTTGGTTGAAGTCTGACCAAAGATTGGAGAATGGAGATTGCAGATTGGAGATTGAGTAAAAACAAGCTTTTGCTTTCAAGCATTAGGAAATCTAAGATATACAATCCTAAATTAACAAGAAATCTGAAATCTACACTTTTTTAATCCCAAGCCCCTGTCTTTTAAGCAGGGGTCAATCTACAATCTCCCCTCGGCAATCTGCAATCAGTTGACTATTTGAATCACTCCGCATAGGACGAGACAATTTATCAGCAATTTGAATGGATAAATTAGGAGGTAAGGTATTCTTTTCGACCCGTTGATCACTTCTCCAAAATTCTTGGTTATTCTGGGTTGAAATTCCTTGAATTAAACAGCCATTAGGAGAAGGTTGAAAGTTAAAAATTCCTAAACCAACGACCTGAATTGTTCCTGTCTTGCTTTCGTAATAGGGATGGGATTTAAGAGAATTAAACAATTTATTTTGATTTTCAAGTTGTTTAATTTCTTCGGTTTGAGTAGGCAAAGAAGATAAATAGGTGATAGTAGTTAAATCTGAATTATCTGTAACTTGATAGCCCCCTCGGTTATCAATGGATAAAATCAGTTCTTCGTTATCGGTCACTCTAATATTTCCTTGTTTCCAACTCACTTTCAGCCCATTGTTATTAGAAACTTCGTAGTTTAAATTGGGATAAAATTTTCGGTCATTGGCAGCTTCGGAAGCTTGGAAAAAATTTTTACACCTGTGATAAAAGTCTTCGGGACTAATAGCACCTCCCAGGATTTTCAAAGGTTTTTCACGTTCAACAGTTTGAGTGACTAAAGTATTAAGTTGCTTTTGATTCTCGTGACATCTTTTAATGTCATTAGAAAAATCAGATGAGCAAACTTTACCAATTGGTTTAACTTGTCGGGTATCATCAACCGCTTCAATTAGAGAACGTTGGTGAGAATCAACAAACTCAATCCATTGACTCAACCTAAGTCGGGAATCATTAGAAAAGTGGGGTTCAGCAATAAAGGTGATTGAATCCCCTCGTGCTGATACAATATCTTGAGCAGAAACAAACTGAATGTCCAAATCTTGAGCAATTAGCTCAATAGATCCAGCATGATCTTTGAGTTGAGGATCTTTTAAGAGTTTTTCAGCTTCCATTCGCCGAAAAGCTTCTCTTAGCCGACCTACGGCCACAAATCCTGCTCCTAAAATAGCTGTACCTGCTTGTATTACATCAAAGCCATCCAGTTCCGAGTTAGACGAACGAAATTGCCGTGCAATCTTCTCCAACAAAAAGCCAGAATCAAGCAGTAATCTAGAAGATTCCAAAGGTTCTGGTTCTTTTTGTAAAGTAGAAAGCAAATGTTTGGGATGATCCAACGGTGCATCTAGGCTGGCCCCCTCGATGGTAGCCATCGGTGCGACTGTTGAATCATAATGGTAAATAATTGATTCTATTGGTGGAAGGGATAAATTAGCTTTGACTAATTGGCGACGGTACTTTGCTATACGAGCATGGGCATCATGAGCTTCTTGAGGAGACATTTTGTATCCCTGCTCAATTTGATTGGCAAGATTGATACCCCAGTCCAAGTCATCTAGGTTAAATCCCTTTCCATCTTCCCCTTCTACCTGAGATTGGCTGGCTAAATGAATAATGGCCTCATCTAAAGGAGATGGAGCATTATCATCTACTTCAACTTTACGCTCAGGTAAGACATAATAAATTCCTGTTACTGAGTGATTTTTATCAGTATGAAATTTGGCTAAAATCGGCTCTCCCGTTTCTTGCGAGTAACGGGAAACTAATTCTTGCCAATCAGCTAAAGACTTAAGTTTGAGTAATTGTCCAACTTTGACAATCTCATTTAATCTTTGCTGCAACTGATTTTTATCATCTTCAGTCAAATAATTCACAGTCTTTATTGATAAGTGATAAAAGGGTAAGAAAAGCTAGAACACTGCTACAAGCAATGCTATCGCTTTGAGATGACTTGGAAAAATATCTAGAATTTACAATGACACAAGATTTTTTTTTTAGCAACTCGCTATTTTTGTTCTTCTAAAATTCTTACCCGATCGGGTAAGAATTTCTTTGTTTTCCCTCAAAAATTCTTACCCAATTGGGTAAGAAAAAAATAAATAATCTTCTTTATGAACGTTAGTCTTAGAAAAAATTCTTCTTTGCACACATACCTAACGCAACTATCCCCTATTCAAAAATTTACCCATTTTTGCCCATTTTTGCCAACTCACTTTCATGAAATATTAAGGAAATATAAAAGTTTTTTGAGACAGGAAATAAGGGTTTATTCATAGTCATAACGATTATGAATAATTAGCTTTTTGATACTGTAGCGTCGCATACTGCGGGTACATCGCAAGATTACCCGACAGTAAGACGCGAGGATTAATTAGCGGGTTTTTCCTGATTACGAACATAATCAATTATTTTAGTTAAATCTACACCACGAGAAATAGATTTAACTCCGTAGCTCTTACTCCAAAAATAAGGTTTCCAAAAATATTTAGATAAATGCTCTTGGTATTCCTTACGAAGATACCGAGAGCTTACTGTTTTCAAATTAGCTACCAACTGAGACAAGTTTAGTGATGGATGAGTTTCAATAACCATGTGTATGTGGTCAGCCTCCCCAGAAAATTCTATAAGGCTCGAACGCCATTTGTTTAATGTGTCACGAAATATAGACTCCATCCGCATCAGCATATCGGCAGTGATACATTTGTGTCTATATTTAACTTGAAAGGTAATATGATAATAAATTTCAAAGGTACTGTGATTCATAGTTCTCATGGCTTGACTTATTTATTAAGTAAGTGATAAAGTAAATTTTATTATGGCAAAAGTAATTAGAACAGACAAATGGCGTTTGTCGCCAACTAAATATCAGCTATCTATTTTGAAGGATACTGTAGCTATTTACCGCGACATGGTTCGTCGTCTGATTTCTATTGTCAATTTGCACTGGAAAAAAATAGCTGTTTGTGAGGCAAAGCAAAGGTATGTAGAGCAGTTGTTTCACGCCACAAAAGAAAACCCAAATCCTAAATACAATAAATTCTTTGGTTTAGGTACAAAACTATATAAATTTCCCTCTTACTTAAGACGTGCAGCAATTAACGATTCGATTGGCCACGTATCATCATTTCAGACAAAATATCGAGATTGGCAAGGGAAAATAAGAAAGAAAAGATTTGCCAAACCACCAAGATTAAATACTAGATGCGGTGTATATCCAGACCTATACAAAAACCAGTGCATAAAAGTAGCTTCTGATTATACGATAGCTGAGATTAAAGTTTACAAGAATAATGATTGGTCTTGGGAGCAAATAACAATAAGTAGTTTGTCTCGTCGTCATTTAATACCAAAAGCAAAGCAATTGTCACCCACTTTGGTAGTTAAAAATGGTGCTGCTAGTTTGTCTGTTCCTTATCAGATACCAAATTTAAAAACAGTCGCTACAGACAAATACTGTGGGGTAGATATTGGAATAAATATTACTAGCGTTTGTTCGATTGTGGACAAATCTGGATTTATCCATGCTCGTAAGTTTATTCATGATGGTACTGCGTTAGACAAACGAGATAAACATCTAGCCAGAATTAAAAGAAAAGCTAGTTTAACTAAAAAGTTACACAAGGGGTTTGCCAAGCTTCACTATCGTAAAGCAGCTAACATCAACAAGAATATAGCTTTTTCTACAGCCAAACAGATAGTTAACTTTGCTATTGACAACAACGCTACGACAATAGTTATAGAAAATCTTCGTAACTGGAAACCCAAAGGAGGAAAAAGAAAATCTAGTCTCAAACAAAGATTTCATGGTTGGGTCAAATCTGCTATTGCCGATAGGCTAGAGCAGCTAGGACAAGAATATGGGATAAAAATTGCGTCTGTCTACGCACGAGGCACATCGAGTTTTGCCTACGACGGAACAGGTAATGTTAAACGAGACAAAGATAATTATGCGCTTGGGTCGTTCGCTACTGGTAAAAGATACGCAATCGATCTTTCAGCTTCGTATAATATTGCAGCGCGTCACATTGCGTATAAGCTTAAACTTGCCACTAAATACGGCAAGTTACTCGTCAGCCAAAGTTCTGACAGTAAACCTAGAAGTTGGGTAAGTTTGTCATCATTGTGGGGTAGTACCAATAATGGTGATGAACCAGATACCACGACTACAGCACGTAGTGCTTAGTCGCTGGAGACTTCATTAACTTTTAATTAGTCTTTAACAATTTTTTTTAGTAAGCGATCGCTTATATATCCGTAACCATTACGATTATGGATATGTAACTAAAACTTTCAATTAATTTCGGAGTTGTAACACGACTACCGAATATAATCCCGTCTCTAGGAGAACCAAACCCTATTGACTTCGTGTAGTATATTTTCTAATGTAGTACGTTATCAGATAGACCAAAATAAGCGCACTGCTCCCACGAATCTCTCCCTCGATCGCTAATTAAGTCACGGATCACAACAACGATGAATAAACTAACCTAACCCGAAATAATAGTCGTTGTTGGGTTGAGACTGCTGAACAACTGACTGTTGTTGAGTTTGTTGAGTATTATTGGCAAATTGTTGCTTCATTTCCTCTGGTAAGGGTTGTTCTTTTACTGTGGGGGTTTCGATAACAGTAGTAGCAGTAGTAATGGACACACCTATAGGCTGTAAATAATGGCTATAACCTTGACGAGCAAAGGCAAGTTCGACATAGTTTTTCTCGTAGTCCATGCCAGGAGCGGTATAATCAGTGCCATCTGCGATCGCTACATTTAAAGCTTTTAAGGCCAAGGCTCTACCCACTTTCTTTTTGATATAAGCGAACCATTGAGATTGAGCCAGCATAAAACGTATAGCATCCCAATTCCAGCCATTTTGACTTGCTATTTGGGCTGTTTGGGCTAAATTATCAGCTTGAGCGGAATATTGATAATAAAGATTTTTGGCCTTTTGATGAGTTAACCAAGGGCTTAATGCAGGTTGAGAGAAGGTGTTAGCAGTGGAAGATAAAGCATGATCCCCATGATTCTGATTTAACAAATATCGTTTTAAACCGTATTCAGTAAAGACTTTACCCAAGGTAGAACCTGTATAAGAAGTAGGTTGAGTATTACCGTCTTTGTCCCAATAAGAGTCTATTCTCCATTCATACCGTAATCCTTGAGGGGTAAAACGCACATTAATTTGTTTTTGGGCTAAATTAGCGACTAATTCAGGGAAATTGGGGGATTGAATTGCCGTTTGCTTCACCGTGTTCTGCATCCAGCGTCTTAGTTCTTGCTGGTTCTTTTGAATTTCCCAAATCTTGGGGGGTCGTTCATGGCATTCACTAGAACTAGGACAAGGAGTTAACTCAAAGTCGGCTTCAATGCGACGTAAAACATTTTGAGATTTGAGGTAATCCCAGGAATCACTCACCAGTTGCCCATTATGGGTGATCCTTGAGGCGATGATATGCACATGGTCGTGTAGGCGATCGCTGTGCCTAATAGCTATATAGGGACAATTCTTATAACCCATTTCCCTCAAGTAACGACGAATAATCTTCCGCCAAGTAACAGCATCTACCTTGTCGTCGTGATGAACAGACAAACTGACATGGAACATGGGACGTTGCACTCGTCTTCGTTGATTCCAAACTTGCTCAAAGGAATTAACTTGTTGTTTGACGGTACGACCATTAACTTTTTTGACTAAGACTTGAGATTGCTTTTTACCTTTCGTGTACTGAAGGGCTTCTAAAAAATGACTTCCTTTAACAATGTTGCTCAACATGAAACAGAAACGATAATTTTTTGAAAAAAATGACGTAATTTTTGAGAGGTCAAAAACTTTTTGACATAGGTTCAACCTAGCTATTTCAGTCTAACAAAAAATTCCAAAATTTTTGATTTTTTTCAACTGGATTAAAAAGAGTAATTTGCTCCTATAAATATCGATAAATATTAATAAATATTAATAAATAATTATAAATAATGGTTGATTAATATTTAGGAACGTCTTGGAACGTCTTGGAGAAATCTTTTTGTTTTCTATTTGCCATGAAAATTCAATGAAATATATTTGTAATAAATAGGAGACAAAGAACGGGTTGTTTGTAAGGGCTTGGAGCGTTCTAGAAGTTTCTGGAAAAAAGCATAAAAAAGGGCAAAAAAATATAGTACAAAAATAAGTACAAAATCAGTTTTGATATTTTTTCTATACTTTCTATTTTTTTATTATTGAATTACCGATGTATTGTGAGTATGTTACTTTTTAGTTTAAGACGATTAAGATAGCAACTTGAGTAAAAAAAACTGGGGAATCCCCAGTTTTTGTGATGTTTATTCAGGAATAGAATCACCTTCATTTGATTCTTCCTGAATAGAATCAAGTTGCTGTTTGCGATGGTGGAATTGAATGATGGTGGCTTTGACGCGCAGCCCGTTTTGCCAACATCCTTCTTTATCTTGGTAAGTGCCTCCGGTTAACCGTCCTTGAACGGTGATAGGATCACCTTTGGACTTATACTCGCTTAAATTCTGAGCCAACTTACCGTAACACTCAACCCAGATAAAGGAACTGCGCTTAACAACCTCGCCTTCAACTTTGAACGATTCGTCGTAGGCAAGTAACACTGAAGCTTTGCCTTTATCGTTCAACTTAACTTCGGTCGCACAATTTCCGTTGATGGTAACAGCGTTAATCATCTTTTAAACTCCTATATTTACAATTGATGATTTCACTCAAAACTGTTGCGATAGCAACTAAAAAAAAGACGGGATAAAACCCATCTCTTAAAATTAATAATTCTTGGTTATTGATTAATTGAAAAGATTGTTTAAGTTATCTGTCAATTCTAAATAATCAACGGATAACCAATAATTATTCTTTTCAAAAGTAGGTAAAGATAATTGAGATAGTTTATTATAAGGAATAAACCCTCTAAAAATCGCTATTGCATTTTCTTCATCTACCTCTATTGCTACATAGAAATGAGCAGTATGATCAGAATTATCTATTAATTGCTTAGGGATAATCAGTCCTTCTTGCCAAAAGTCTTCTTGAGTGATTACACAAACTTTGATCCCTTTTAGCTCTAGATAAGCATGGGTATCAATATTATCAAGAATGCGCTGTATGGCTAGATTATCAATACTTTCTTTGAAGCATCTTTCTAAAGCAAGCATTCCTAGTAAATTGATATAAGATTGCCATTTTTGCCCTTCAGTTCCTTCAATTTCACTTAATTGCTTAGCGAGATCATAGTCTTGCTCTTCTAAGTAAATCTCTCTGGGTAAATTGTTATCTATCATGATTGATTTTTTGAAAGACTTCAGTTCTAAAATTTGCGGAGCAATGAATTTTAAATTTAATTAAGTTTTTGACTTCAAAAAAAAGCCAGATTAGTCTGGCAAGATTAAAATTAACTGATAACTGATAAAAGGGTGCTGATGCTGATTAACCAAATAGTAATAGATAAAAACCAGTTCATAATATTAACCTCAATAATATTCAGTGGATAATCTGGCGTAGCCAAAAAAAAGAGAGATTCCGTAAAAAGAATCTCTAAAATAGACCTAAATTAATGAAATTAGAATTAAACTGATAAAAACTTGCCAAAACAAACTCTTTTTCTCTGGGTGCATGATATTATCCTCAATCTCATCGATACTCAACATTGCGTGAGCAATCAAAAAAGAATAAATTTTAGGGTTGACAAAAAAAAATGTATGCGCTAGGTTATTATTCAAGGTCATTTGCCCCCTCCCTAATGACCAAAGAATTTATCTCTCATGAATAAATACCCATTCGTTTCGGCAATGGGATAACTCAATAAATAATGTCTGTGTGAGTAAGTATCATGCAGTTACGGTGCAACAGAGTATTGAGTTTAAATGTTTTGTTGTTTAGGGTTTACCTTTTGACTTGTGAACCAAGCACGAATTTTTAACTCGATACAGTGTTCAATATGTAACTGGAGATCACAGCAATATTAAAATCTCGCACTTGTGTGCGAGTGGAATACTTTTGGATCTAGTGAATGGAGGAGTGATGAATAATTCATCATCAATGCAGATGAATGTTTGTGCCGATCTAGGTGCGAGTGAACTCAAAGTAATTTATCAAATAGGAGACAAGCAACCTTGTGGTATGTCTTTGCTACCTAATATTTTAGAAGTAGATTCATCTCTTGTTAGTATGTATCGTCAACAGCAAATGTCTATATCTGAGGACATAGCTTGGTTAAAGCTAAAGAAGAGTGATACTAAAGTCATAGCAGTGGATCAACTAGCTGAAAACATCTTTTCTTTAAGCAATTATAAACAATTAAAGATTAACTTAGCTGATTGGAGAGTCTTGGCAATTATTGGCAAAATAATTACCATAGAACTTAAAAAAGTATTAGCTTATCCAGAAGAAATTAGCTTAAATTTAACGGTTCTTTTACCATTCGGGGAATCTAGTGGAGATTCAGATGAAGACTCAATGAAACAAGACATTAAATTCTTTAAAAGAGAATTGAAGAAAAAACTAAAAAGTTTTTATCACAATGATAAAAAAAGAATTGTGAAATTAGAAAACATAAGAATCTTACCAGAAGGAGTAGGAAGCTTAATGTGTTCTCCCAACGACAATATTACTTCCACAATAGTCATCATGTTAGGGCATAGAAACACAAGTTATCTCTATTTTAATGGGGATAAATTTGTTAATGGTGACACAACAATATTAGGTTTTCATTCCTTTGTGAAAGAGTTTTGTAGCAAAACATCGGGACAAGAAAAAAATAATTTAACGACGACAACCCTTTGGAAAAGTCGCTTAGATTTGAATGAACTGTACCGAATTAGCAAGACTGACAGATCAGAATATCAAGATATTGAGTTACAAACTCTCAAACAAGCTTTTCTAGATGGTAGAGCCGAACTATGGGCAAAAATAAAAGGCTGGCTTTTAAAAGAATTAGAAACTATCGAGTTTGATAAAATGCAATTTACAGGAGGAGTCGCCGAATTTCTGCAACCCCTAATACTTGAAGATGAATATTTTAGTAATTTGCCGATTGAATTTGCTGGTAGTCAATATCAAGAAACAGTCAAAAAGTCTCTAACCTTCCCAGGTTTGAGAGAGGAAAAAATTAACGAACTAAGTTTACGGTTAGTAGATTGTTATGGAGTATTTTCAGGAGTTTTTCAATGTTAAACTTAACTAAACACAAAAAGTATATTGAGAATTTGTCTTCTAATCAAACTACCATAAATTTCCTACTAGATGAAATCCGAAAGATGTCTCAAGTTGATAAAGTTAAAGCAATTGTCGAACTAGCTTTTGTTAAAAATATTAGAGGGTTAAAATATTTATTACCTGTCAATAAATATCGAGAGCAATTACAAATTGCTGACCAAATTATTGCTCCTTTAAAATATACAATTGAAGCGGAATTAAAGGAGATAGAATCAGAGAATTCAATCAAAAATGTGAAGTTATTTTCTCACAATAGTCAAAAAGACAATGAGTCCTTAAAAACCGACCAACAAGCTCCAAAAGCTTCAAATGAAGTTAATCTTATTAATAATTTTAATGATTGGGGCTAAAGATAACTATTACTGTAACTAACCATAATAACAGGTAAAATAAAGGATGAGTAATCTTAAACAAAATTCAGCAAATCCATCGTCAACATCAATTCAGGAAATCATTAAAAACTTAATTATTATAGGAGGAGAAAAAGGAGGAGTTGGCAAAAGCTTCTTAACAAGATATTTATTATCTTTTTTTATTAGAGAATCGGCTGAATCAGAAATAACTTGTTACGATGCCGACCCTTCAGTAGATGATGTTTATCAGCTTTTTTCTGATAAACCTTGGATGGAAAAAGCATTTTTTACCCTCGATAAATACCGAGTACAAGAAGGAAGTATTATTGTTAGTAAAATTAAACCAATTGTTATTGTTAATCTTCCTTCTAATATTAGAAAAAACTTCGATAATTTTTGTGAACAAAACAAAATATTTGAAGAAGAATTACAGAAAGAAACTTACGAAACTTGTTATTTTTTCTTTGTTTCTGATGGAAGTTTTCAGAGTATTAAGTTATTTGTGGAGCATTTAGAACGATATAAAGATAAACCTTTTCTTAAAACCGTTCTCTTTTTAAATGCAGGACAAAATGGTAATAGTTATGATTTCAGTTATCTAGGAAATAAAAACGATTTTGATGTTTTGGCTAACTTAACTAACAAAATTAAAAGTTACAAAGTGCCTGTATTAACCATTCCTGAACTTCCTCCTCTCATTCGATTCAAGGTTGATGCACTTTTATCAGAAAAGGGAATAAAATTTCATCAATTAATTACTAAAGGAGAAAGTGAATTAATTACCCTAGAAAGATTACATTTTCAAACACATTTAGCTAAATTCGATCATTTATTTGAACAGCTATTTGAGTTTCAATCCACTCAAGAAAATAACAAAAAAATAATTAAATACAAAGCGATTAAATATGACCAAGTGGTTAAAAGTCAAGAATCCCCACGGAATCAAGAAAAATTATTTACTTCTTACGCTTAATCATGGAAATTACTTTAGAAAAACTCCAAGAACAGATTACTAATAATCCTGAGTTATCTCAAATTATTGATACAGCTTTGGGAGATGTTACTCCTGAATTAAAACAACAAGTATTTAATTTTTTAGTTCAATGTAAAATTAAACCTAATGATCCTTTATTTGTTTTAATGTTATCTTGTCGATATTTTCATTTACTATCATTAGGTTTTCCTCAAAAAATAGAGGCAGCTATGGATAGAGGACTTGTTAAATTTAATGGAGAGGTTAATCAAAAAACAAAGGAAATAACCAATAATGTTTATTCGAGTGCGGTAGCTAGTACCGAGGCAGAAATAGCTAAATCAGTGAATAGACTACTAGAAAAACAGTCCTTACCAACTAAACAAAAAAGATGGTTGAATTATGGAAAGTATGCTTTGTTAGTTTTAATTCCCTTATTAGCTGGAATTTTCATAACTCAAAGATACTATGAAGAAAAGCAATTAGCTACTCTTGAGTTAGAGAATGAAGAATTATTACGATGGGCTAAAAGTCATGAGGGACAATTTGCCAAAAAATTAATGAGTTGGAACCCTGGATTATTCAATGGAAGATGTGAACAATCTGTGGCTAATTTAGGAATTGGTTACGGAGAAATTATTAGAAAAGATGGGCAAAAAGTGGGAATGCGAGAAACCAAAAACGGTTATTGTGTCGTCTGGCGAAAACCCCCCCAATTTTAGGAGATAAATAAATCATGAAACCTATTTTTATCAAAAGTTCTTTAATTGACCGAAAATATTATCTTAAAGGGAAATTATTAGATTATCTTCCCCAGAACTTCCCCCGTATTTCTGAGAATTATTATCTTTGGAACTGTGGAATAAAAGGATGGCAGTATTGTCCCAATGGAGAAATTAAATTAAGGAATAATTGGTTAGACTCCATAGAAGACAAACCAATTACTTATATCATAGAGGGCATTCTTAATCCTTTAAATGAAGCTGATAAATATAAGATTTTACAATTAATAGATCGAGAATTTCAACAAGCACAAATTATCTTTATTGATAGTCATCTTAATTTACAGAGAGGCATTTTATCCTTAGTAGATGTCAGAGAAATACCATTACCAGATTATAAATCTTTGGAAAAGATGCTGTCCCCATTGGGTCATAATCATGAATTTATTACTGATTGCTTAGGATTAACTTATGGAGAAGTATTGGAAAATGTTAATACTCAAACCACCATACAAACTATTCACCAACTAAAAATACAGAAATTATCGTCTAAAGGCTTAAAAATAGCAGCCGACCCCGATGTCCCCGACATAGGAGGAATGGACTTACTCAAAGCCGACTTAGAAGAGATCAAATATCGGTTTCATCCCTATGCTAATGCTATTGGATTAAGTCCTCCCAAGGGGGTAATGCTATGGGGTATCCCCGGAACAGGAAAATCCCTCACCGCTAAACTGGCCGCTAAAATGACCGGAGCTTTACTGGTGCAGTGTGACTGGAATCTGCTTTATGGAGAATCAGTGGCAGAAACCCTAGATAATTTAGACTATATGCTCAATTTAGTCGATATCTTAGGAAAAGTTATCTTATTCTTAGACGAAGGGGAAAAAGCTCTTAGTGGCAGTTTAGATGGGGGTGTGGCTACCAAAATGACAGGAAAGTTATTGGCATGGTTGCAAGACCATACAACCCCTGTGGTGTTATTAATGACTATTAACCATTTAAGTTTGTTACCCCCTGAAATGTTTAGGCGGTTTGAATATATCTGGTTTTTTAACAATGATCTTCATAAAGGTGCAATGCTAGATATATTTAACTTGCATCTGACAAATAAGTTTTCTCAATGGCAAGAAAAATGCTTTACCGATGACGAATGGGAAGAGTTGTTCTTTCAATATCAAGGTTATACTCCTGCTGAAATTGCCACAGCAGTTAAACAGGTGCAAACCAAGATATTTAACCAGTTAATTTCACAGGGTTTAAGCTTTGAACAATTACTTGATGCTGTTAATAATTATCCCCTAGATCATCCCAAAGATTTATATTATCAGTTGCTCCAAATCAAACAACAAGTCAAAGCAGCTATTAATATTCCTATCTTACAGAAGCAAATTGCTGAAATTGCCATGAATGAAGCCTTTGCTCGTCCTGTAATGGGTAAAGATACCTCACGCTTTGCTAAATCTCAGAATTTATTCTCTACTTTGTCTTAATTTATTCACCATTCATCCATCAATTTATCATGACTAATACTATATCTAATACTTCCCCCAAAGAGCTTCAATTAACCAAGTCAGGCTTAACTAAAGAGCAAAAAATTAGGTTGATTGTAGTTACAGCCCAACAAGAACAAACGTCTCCTTTAACTAAAGATAAATATCTTCGTTATTTACCCTATGAAACTCCCGTCCTTATCCAGTATCTGCCAGAAGTTTTAAAGGATTGTACTGAAGAAGAAATTGACCTGATGTTCAGGAATTATATCCAGAAGCCCGTCAAAAGAGTTAAGCCGATTTTAATCGGGGGTTTCATCTTTTTTATTTCTTATCTATTTATCTCAGGATTGATACATTTTACTGAGTTTGAATTATTAAATTAATTATGAAAAATTTTTTCTTACTACCAAGTTTACTATTAATTCTCTTAATAGGATGCTCAAGTTATCAAGGTTCATTAACTGAAAAACAATGGAAAACAATTGCCCAAGAAAACAGCGAATTAACTGCCAACGAGATCCTCCCCCAAGCTCAAATTACCCCTTTATCTAAAGACCAAATCTGGATTGATTTTAACCATGAAGAATTATGCGGAATACGTCACTGTCTTTATGCCATTTATCAAATTGATCCTGATACCGAATCCGCTAAATTACAATGGCGTTCTTATTTAGACCCGAAGCTACCCCCCGATGTTTCTTTGATGGAAAAGAGCAATAATACTTGTATTTTTATTCATCAAGCTCAAGAAGAACAGGTAGAAAAGTATGAACTATGTCCAAAAAATGGGCAATACCAAATTACTAGAAAAGTACCAAATAGAGGTTAATTATGTCTAACGCATCTGCTTTTGATTTAGCTAACTTAAAAATTATACCCTACAAAGAAATTTCTCAAGTTCAAGCCACCCAGGAAGATGTTATCTTAACAATCAAAGACTTAGTTGAAAAGATTAGTGATCATGATGAACAAGTTGCTGAATTTTTAGCTTGTTTTCCTGAAAATACTCCATTTGTTCGGTTATTCTGGTTAAAGGAAACGGTACAAATTTCTATTCCGAGTGTCTATAAAGATGAGCTTGAAGGGATTAATCTCTATGATGTTTCGCCAACTCCGTCCCCAATTCAAATACCTATTAAATGGTTAAAATATTCCTTAGATTGGAATCGAGATCAAGATCCTCAAAAAACTTTGGTGACAGGAACACAAATATTAGCTATTAATCCTGAATCGGATTCAGACATGAAATATCTGATTTGCCCTTTAGGATTAAGTGATACTTACATAAAATCAATTCAAGCTAATCAAAATGAGTTGAAAGATGAGGATATTCCCAAAGGTAAAGGATTAGCTGAGGCTAAATATTTGCGCTATTATCCTCGTCCTTTATTACCAATGAGTCGGGTAGAAGTTGGGGAAACTTATTACGTTAAAGAGATTATCTTGGAACAAGATCCTCGTTATAATGCTGCTTCTCGTTATTTACTCGGTAAATTAAATCAAGATGAAGAAATTTCAACTCATGAAGTCTTAGCTAATTATTATATTAGGCAACATTACCAACAATTCGGTTCTCAACCATTTGTGATTCTTTCCAAGGATAAAAAAGACAATGGTTTCAAAGTAAAAGTGGGTCTGAAAAGTTTGGCTATGGTTAGTTAACTTAACTTCTGTTAACTTAACTTGTGCTAACTTAAGATTTAATCAAGTTTACTATAAAAAAACTATGCTAAAAACCTCTGTTTCTTGTTTAGTAGCTAGTAGTCTTTTAGTTGCCCCTTTCTTAACTGCCTCTTCTGTTGCTCAATCTCAAATGAAACTTTGGAAAGTTACTTATGAGTATTGTGTCTCAGAATCAGCCTTAAAAGCACATAGTTATAAATGGCCAGATCAGCCCATCGTCAATACGAAAGATAAAAGATGTGTCCGTTCTTTTAAACCTCTTTATGTTTATGCTGAAGAAAAACCAGAAGTAGGCTTTTTACATCATCTAGGCTCCCAAATTCGCAGTAGTGAAAGGTTCAAGACAGATAGGTATTATGCCGCATTTAAAGGGAATGGTTGTGTGGGACAACCGGTTTCAAAATTTGGTTGGTATGATGCCGATAATATCTTTTATTTCCACGCAACCTATAGCAACCAAACTCCAATAATCGACGTTCCTACTCAAGCAGAAGAGGTACAGCCTAAAGACCTTCCCAATCTTTCAAGTAATAGCACTCTGGTAATCCCTTCTTATAGAGGCCCATGCAGGTTCTTAATCCCAGTACAAGCTCCCCTAAACCCCTCCAATTAAGACCATACCAGAAAGATATTGTTGAAGCGGTAGCCAACTCCAATAGTCCCCGTCAATTAATCATTGCGGGGACGGGAACAGGAAAGACTTTTATGGCAGCCAATGTCATCAAACGAGCCTTAAACCAAGGAAAAAAAACTCTTTTCTTTACCCACCGTAATACTTTATTAACTCAAGCTGCAGATGAATTTGCTCAGATTGACTTACCTGTTAGCTCTATTAGTAGTGGCAATCGAGTAGACCTTAGTGAACCCGTTCATGTAGTCTCTCTGCAAACCTTAGCCTATTGGTCTTCATCTGAGTTAGAAAAACTGCCGAATCTTTTTGACCAAGTTATTTTTGATGAGTGTCACATTACTAACTGGTTTACGATCGCTCAATTTTTTTGTCCACCATTACCAGACCCCCCCCCGTTCAAAGTTATCGGATTAACGGCTACTCCCTGGAGACGGTCTAAATACGAGAGTTTAGCTGATTATTATCAGACTAGCCATGTCGCTCCTTTACCTAGTGTGCTAATGGCTCAAGGATTTCTCTGTCCTTTTGTTTACTTCACCATTAATAAAATCTCTCGAAACAACTTAAAAATTGAGAAAAATGGGGAATATGAAAAGCTTGGGCAAAAGGCACAAGTTAATACACCCGAATACATCGATAAAGTTATAGGTGAATGGGTTCGCTTGGCCTCAGGACGACCTACCATTGTCTTTGCTGTAGACATTGAACACGCTCATGCGATCGCCTCTCGATTTAATCAAGCTGGAATACCAGCTGCTGCGGTTGATGGCACGATGAGTTTAAAAGAAAGGAGAAAAAAATATCAGCAATTAGAATTAGAAGAAATTTTAATTTTAGTCTCTTGTGAAGCCTTAAGCGAAGGCTTTAATGTAAAAAAAGTAGCAGCAATTATTCTATTTAGATTAACAACTTCTCGTTCTAAATATTATCAACAGATAGGGAGAGGAGCCAGACCCTGGCCTAATAAAATAAACTGTCTTGTGCTAGATGCAGTGGGCTTGATTGACGGGGAAGAGTTTGGTTTTTTAGAAGATTTAACCGAAGAAGATTTTGCTATTTTTGAGAGTGAGAAACGACCTTCAAAAACTTATAGTCCTAGAAAAACTTGTGACAATTGTTTAGCAATGGTTCCTGCTAGTTTAAGAGTTTGCTCTCATTGTCAACATGAATTTCCTTTACCTGAAAAAGAAGTAAGTAAGTCTGTTTTTTCTTCAATGGGATTAACAATACCTAAATCCCAACGAGATAAAATTACTTTTTATCATGATTTATTAAGGGAGGCTTATCAACAGCAAAAATCTTTCAATTGGTGCGATCGCACCTATAAAATGCGCTATGGTCAACACCCTCAACCGCAGTGGCGTAAAGGGGCTATTTTTGGAGATAATCCTACCCCTGAACAAAAATTAGCTTATCAACAATATTTAAAAGTTATCGCTACTCAATGTAATCTTTCTATGGATTGGATAAAACAAAATGAATGGGAATTTTAAAGGTCAAACTATGAAAAGTAGAAGTTTCGCCAAAAAACTAACTCTAGCTAACAAAATAAGTTTAATCGGTTTAGGATTTGTCATTGTTAGCCTTCTAGGACTTATCCTGTCAGCCATTCCCCCATCAATAATAAATGAAAAAGCCATCTTAGTTTTTTGGGGAGGAAGCATTCTTATGCTCATTGGAGGATTGTGGAATTGGTATCAACAAAAATCAAAGTCTTTTTAACTCGAATAAGTTAATTTTTTGAAAGGAGTGAAAATTAAAATGGCTTATAAATCACAAGGGATAGAAGTCCAGCATTTTGATACCAAAACAGGGCAAAACCTAGATATTCAAGAAACTTTTAAAAACACAGTAGCTGAATATTTATTTCGAGGGACAACCTTTACTTTGGGGACGGTTTATGAAGGAGATAAAACAACAGAAGAAGAACTACAAAGGTTTGAGGATAAATCCCTACAATTTGCTAACGGGAAAAAGTTTTATTTTGCCGATGATGACACAGTAAGAGATCAACTATTTCCCACCGCATCAGATGGGGCGGCTTATGGTTCTTTGCCCTTTACCCCCTGTCAACAATTCACCGAAGTTGAGAATATTCGAGTTTTGGTTATTGATGACGAAACAGGGGAAAACAACGCTGATTTAGATCCTGAGTATGCCAAAACCTTAGTAGGTGATTGTTATTGCCGAATTGATAATAATCTGCATCAACAGGTACAAGGGGAAGAAAATACCCCGTTCCAGTTTAGATTAGGCATTAAAGTTCAACAAGATAGTCCTGTGGCCCGTATTGCCAAAGGTACGGTTTCCCCGATGGACTTAAGCCAAGTAGGTACCGGCTATGATTTAATCTTAGCCACTTCTGCTTTTAAAGGGCGTAAAACAGAAGAAGACCAAAAGATTAAGCCAGGGGGATATAATCTGACCGTAGGGTTGGGAGTAAAATCTAGTGCTTACTCTGGAACCCATAGTTTAGGCCCCCAAGTATTAGTTAATTATCCGAAAGGCATTGCACTAGATATCGTCCCACGGGTCAAAAAAGAACTAAAAAAATTAGAGAAAATCGCATCCGATCCTTTGGCCATTGCTCAAGATTTTATTCAGAGTACCGAAGAACGATATAAGTATCGTGTATTGGATGAATTAGGAATTAGTGAAGAGGATTTATTAGCTGATGAACTTGATTCATATCGAGTATTAGATCAATTAGCCATGAATGATGAATCTGATGAAGAAAATTTAACTTCGGATTTAGATGCAGTAATGAATGTAGTTGAAGAACAGAATGATGATGCTATTTATAAACTGCTCAAAAATGATATTGCTCATCATCGGCAATTATTAGACCATCCCAAGATAATTGATGTTTTAAATCGTCACTTACAAAATCGATATAAAGAATTAGCCACAGGAAGATTTGTTAAATTCCAAGGGGCTTTATTGCAACCCCACTATGCCCTAAAAGAACATGAATTTTGTGACCCGAAGTTACCGGATGGGGCTGAAGTGATTGTTACGCGATCGCCTCTTGTCAATTCCAACGGGGTTATTACCCTAACCAACCGACACCTTGATGATGTCAAACATCTCAAAGGAACCGTGTACATGAATGCTAAAACGGCTGCCGATTATCTTCAGGGGGATTTCGACGGCGATCGCGTCGCTTATGAATTAGCAGAAAAGTATCCTAATTTAGCAGCAGAAGTTAAAGAGAAACATAAAGAAGAAAACCGTTATAAAGACATTGAAAAACTGCTTAAAAGACCTTACGAAGGAGGCTTTGAATCCATAGCCCTTTCTGCTAAAGATAATCAAATTGGCATCATTGCCATTAAAGTGATGAAAGCCGTCGCTTTAGAAATGGAGTTTGAGAATTTACCTCAAGAAAAAGTAGAAGAATATATTAATGATTTTAGTGACCACATGAGTGGTTTGTGGAAAAAAGATAAAGAAACTGGTAAAGATGTTTTACCTGAATCTTTAAAAGGACGAGAACAATTAGTAAATGAATTAGCGTCTTTAGCTAATTCTAATCAGTCAAATGAAGAAAAAATGAAGATAATCAAATCATTTTTACATTCAAGAGTTGATGAATTAGCCCCTCAATTACAGATAGCGGTAGACGGGCCAAAATCAGCCAATCGACCTGACGCTGATGTGCTATCAGCCAACGATAAATTAATGGGGTATCGAGATGTTGGCTGGTTAAAAGAATATAAAGATTTAGAGGTTTATCGAAAGAAAGTTATGTTGAGTAATAGTTACTCTCCTGTTGATTTAATGATAGCTGAAGTTAATGAATCCTGGGAAGAAAATACTCTCGAAGCTCGACAAACTCATCAGTTTGAAAAATTATTTAATGGAGTACAGGTATCGAAAGAAGATATAAAATGGGCAGAGGAAGTTAAATCTCAATATAACCAACTTAATAGTTATGCCTTTCGTCTTAAAGATGAATATAGTGAAGCCCCAGGCCCGAGATTAAATATTAAGACTGAAGATGGCTCTGAAGTTGAGATTATTCATACTTTAGATACTACTCACCCTCAAGTTTATAGTTTAGAAAATGCTAAGATTTATTTTCGTAAAAATGAGAGTAGTTTTTCTCATCCTGACTTGAAATATGTGGCGTTTGCTGAAGTACCAGGGAAAAAGAATAAACAAGGGAAACCTTTATTTAAACGCATTGGCTATGTATCTAAAGTATCTGAAAGAAATAATAATTTGATTGAATTTGAGCAAAATAAAACTATTTCTAAAAGTATTACTGGTTCAGTAACAATTAATCCTGGGGTCACTCCTAACCAAGTCAAGGCTGCTTTTGGACAAGTTCGTGAATTTGTTGAAAAAACTTATGGTGACATATCTGATGAAGAAAGACAACGTAAGGCTGCGGCCTTATGGGAAGTCACTCATCGTCGTCAAACTAAAATTAGAAACGAACAAGGACAATTAGATAATAAACAAAGGTTTAATAAAGCAGTAGTAGCCTTTGCTATCTTTGGGGACGAAATTAATCAACAATTAGATACTTTACAATTTAATCAAGTAAAAGTAGCTGGTGTAAATTCAGCTTATTCACAAACGGGAATATTACCTAAAAATAGTGTTGTTCCTATTGTTATTAAAGTAGAAGATAATCAGCGATCGCCTCAGTTTGGTAAGCGAGCTATTTATGTTAGAGGAAAACAGGAAAATGGAGAAATTACTCACAACCGACTCGGTTATCTTCCTGAAGATGAACCACAATTGCCTATTTTTAGCATTGCGAAAGCCACTATTAATAGAGAAGGGGATATAGAAAAAACAGCGAAAGCTACTTTAAGCACTGGGGAAGTGATCACAATTGGCGAACTAGCCAATCATGATTATTCTACTACTACTTTTGAGAATACTACAGCCAATTTAGAAATTACATCTGCTGTCCCTAAAGGACGCAACAAAACTGTTCCTGCGGTGAAATTAGATGGGAAACTATTAGGGGTTATTAAAGATAAAAACTCTCAGAAAATTCTTCAACAACATAATTTAACAGTAGGAAAAAGTGTGATAACTAACCTAAACAGAGACTATTACCAAAGTACAGTTACTTTAAATATTGACCCTCAGACTATTACCTATACTGATTTTCACTTAACAGAAAAAAAGATTTTAAAAGAAGAAAAACCAATGAAAACACAACAAAAGCTTTTTTGGACGATTGAGGGTGAGACTGCCAAGATTGCTGTTGCTTATCATAAACAGAAACAATTTGAAGAAGCTTTCACCAAAGACATGAAACTTGACTATAAAATCATTAGTAATTCAGAAGAAGTCGGGAGAGAATATGATTTAGGATTAGTCGTTTTTGAGGTTAATAAAAATGCTTTAAATAAATGGAGCGATGAACAAATTCATCAAAAATGGGGAAAACCTTTATCCTCCGAAGAATATGAAGCTAAATTAATAGAAATTGAAGAAATGCCAGAACAATTACCATTTGAAGTAGAGGAAAATAGTAACACAAATCTAAATTCTAATCTACAAACATCATCAACATTATCAGATTCCCCACCGTGGTTAATTGAATCTGAATCTGATAATTCATCTAATGAATCTAATTCTAAATCTGTACAACTGACTGAACAACAACAGGAAGCTTTTGATGCGATGTTATCTTCATCTGGTATTCAAGTCCCTCCAATACCAAACGAGAATCTTGAACCAGCAGATGAAGATGAAGATGAGTACATTCCTTCAATAGAAGAACTAGAAGGCGATCATAATACTGATTTTGATCCCAACGATGTACCTTTACCTGAAGATGAATATGATAATCAAGTAGATACTAATAATTCTCAAACCTTAGATAAAAATAATATTAAACCAAAACCAAAAACTAACTATAATTCTTCTAGTAATAATAAGAAAACCAATACTCAAACTCCATCTATTTCTATCCCAGGAAAACCTGTCGCCATGAACTATGATTTATTGTTACACGCAGAAGACAATAAATTACCAGTTAATACTACTATTGATGCCATGCGTGGTCATGATCGAGTTCATACGACAAGACCTTTTGAGCCTCATAAAATTTATAATTTTAAAGAAGGAGATTTAGCGATCGCCTACTCTGGTAACAAGGAAAACCCTGACAAACAAGTGGTGTTTTTAGTAGGGAAGCAATACCAAATCACCGATAAAATGATTGGAGATCCCCAGTTTAGACAGGAATGGGCAGAAAAAGAAAAACATAGCCCCCAAGAATTATATAGTCTTAAAAAGAGATATCACAAAAATAATGAAGAAAAACTTTGGGGTTTAAATATGACTCCCTTGGGAGATTATAAAGATGGTAAAGTTTATAGTTTTGATACTGGTGAGGATATAACTGAAGATATTATAAATAAAAATTATCAGAAAATTCTTGAACAACAGAAAAAGTCTTTAGAGTCTCAGACTCAAACTTCTCAGACTCCTCAAGAAAATAATTTAGACAATCCCTTAAAACTTAATCAGAATAATTCCAATACTGAAGCAAAAACACCAACTTCCTCACAAAAAGTTAAACCTATTATTAAGCCAAAAGTTGAGGAGAAAATTAATGAAGTCTCAGAGACTAATTTAAGTAATGATCATAATAAACAGAAGATAACAGAAACATTGCAGCCAACACAATTAAGGGTTTACTGTAAGGGAATTATTGAGCAAAATAATGGAGGATGGGGATATTCGATTTATGAAGGAGAGAAAGCACTTGAAGAAAATTATGGGGGTCAAAAGAATACAAATGAGAAAGATATGGAACTTAAGGCTATTCTTAATAGTATAAGTAAAGCCATTGAACTCAATCCTAAAGCTCAAATAACTATCGTTACTTCTCAATCTGTTATCGACCAACTTAAACAAGACTCGAATACTCAAAATCTTCTTTGGTCACAAATAAATGAAATAGCTAATGGGCGACTAATTAATTTTAATGATGAGCAAAAAGACAATAATGTTCAAAGAATGTCTGATGTAAAGACTTTAGCCGAAAAAGGTCTTGAGTCAGTTCAAGAAAAAGAAACTAAATCTTTTGATAAAAACTTAAATCAATCTAATAACAAATTAGAGATTAATACAACTCAAAAATTTAATGTTATATTAGATTTAGAAAAAAACAAAGAAATTCCTTTTACCCCTCTTAATGAAATTCCTTCTGACCCTCAATTTGACATAAAACGTATTATGGAACAACAACAAAGAACCGAGAAAGTAGCTCCCATTGCTCTAGAGATTCTTAAACTGCAAAATAATGGTAATTCATCCACTCAAAGTTATATTGGTGAAACATCTGATATTAATTATGATGGACATTACCTTACCATTACCGACAAACAAGGTGGGGTAAAAATGAAAGCAAGATTTATGGGGATTGACCCTACTACACAAAAACAAAAATGGTTAAGTAACTTACCTGAAAATAGTCCAGGTTTGACTGAAGCTGATGTTAAACACTGGACTTCTGATTCCGTTCGAGAGGCTATTAACTACCAAAAAATTAACCAATATCAAAATAATTTAGTGTCAGCTTAATTTCGTAACTTTAATCAATTAATTTTAGGAGTGAAACAATTGTGAGACAAGATTTATCAGATCGTGATCGCTATAATCAAATGGAAGGTTTAAATATCGAAGAAAGCTTAAGTGAAGGATTAATCGATGTTGATGATCTGATTCCGTCTTATTCTTCGTTTGATGAGGAAGATTTTAATGATTTTGATGAGGATGAGGAAGAATTCGATGAGACAGCCGAAACTGATACAGAAATCGATCTAGATGAAATCCCTTCTTAGAAAAAATAAAACCCTGTTTAACAGGGTTTAAGAACTTTCAAATTGGTCAATAATTAAATTAACAATATGAGGAAACTAATGGACATTGATTATAGTTTTACCTGCAACTCAATTCAAACTTGCTTAACAGGTTCTAATCTTGATATCATCAGTATTACAGCGATTTTCAAGTACAACTGCTTAACAGGTTGAGTAGCCTATTAAATTAGGCTCAAATAGACTACTTTTTTAACTTAGCTTAAGGCTTGAATTAGCTCATATTTTCTACATTTTGAAACAGATTTTCCGCAACTTGACTTAATGGTTTCTTGCAAATTATGCTCTTTGATATATTGTTTCAGGTCTTTAACTTTCATAGCACTAAAATCAGGTTTTGTCGGTTGATTAAGAGGACTGAGGGGTTGAGAGTTCATGCTATTATTTAGCGGGAGAATTCTCTTATTACTAGCTTTCTTTCTCTGATTATCCTGAGTAATAATGATGGGTTCTGTAACTTCTGGTTTGGGGTCAAACCGAGTCGAAAAGGCTTCCTTGATTTCAGTTGTAAAATTATCGATTCTTTCAATTTCTTCAGCAATTTCTCTAGATGGTTGGTTTGTATAAAATAAACAATTTAAGAAAGAGAAAATGCTAATGAATAAAACAATAGGAAAGAGAATTTCGTTGAGGGTAGTGATCATAATTAAAAACTCCAAATTTTTTTAGTTTTACGAAGTATGAGAATGACTAATTTGTGTAGAGATAAAATCATTATTCAATCATAAAAATGGCGTAGCCAAAAGAAAAACATTTCTAGATAAATAGAGATGTTAATTAAAAAAAAGCCAATCTCTTAAAAAGATCGGCTTAATTAATTAAACATTTAGTTGTTCAATAATTCTAGTAGCAATTTCAGGTTCATTCGGTAAGAAAACCCTTAACTTATAGTTAATCATCTCAGTAAAAGCACCAAGAGTTCTAAGATAATCAACTTCAACTCTTGAGTGAACTGGGAAAATTTCTAGGCGATAATTATTAGCGACTCTAGACCGTTTAAGTTGCCAACGATTAAGGTTAATCGTGGTTCCTTCTTCCGCTACCATTTGATAAAGTTGTTCTGAAGTTAATTCTTCTTCACTATCAACCTCAAAGTTGCGATAGATGCTATTGATTTCGCCAGTATAAATTACCCTTCCCAATAAAGCTTGACCGCACTGTGTTACTAAACGATAAACCTTAATATTACCTTCACCTAATTTATCCCAAATAGGGAGCAACAAACCTGTCACCAGATAGAAGGTACTGTATCGGTGAGTAGGAATTTCAGCTATGGCTTCAACCCATTTCACTTGCCAATAATCAAACGTAACTTGTCTCCAAGTTGATTGATGTTGATAATAGCTTTGAGAGAGCTTTTGCTTGCTTCGATCAGGAAAGGTAAGTTGAATTCTAGCAGTGCTAGTACCGTCTGAGTTAAACAAACTGGTAGTAGGTTGTGCGATCGCTACATTGTTAGACCGTTCGTTAACCACCAGTTGTCCTCCTAAGACAGCCAGTTCTAGAGCCTCATCAACCGAGATTCTAGGGTTAGGATCTCGTCTCTCGATTTGATAGCAGATGGTTTGGCTACCGTTAGGATGCTCATACAAAGGTTGTTGTGAAAGAATGCGGAATTCTCCAGTGAGCATCTCAACGCCTCGTTCATAGGTTCCGGCTTCGATAGCAGCTTCGATACGGTTTTCTAAGCGAAGCTCAAATGCCTCAAAGAAACGGTTTTGTTGTGCGATGGGCAATCCTAATAAGCGGTTAAGGAACTGCTTGAGACTGGGTAGTTCGGTTCTCAAAGTCCCACTTTCGCTCAACAAATACAATCCCGTTAATTGCTCAAACTGCTCAACCGAACAATCGGCAATGAAGTTTTGATATAAACTTTCAAAGAAGTCTCTTAAGGCAGCATTGGCGTAAATACTCTCCAGATTATCCTCTGGACGAAAGATGTTTTGAGACCCGGCTTGCCGTTGCCCTTTGGTTAAGGCTCCGAGGCTGTCCAAACGACGACTAATTGAACTAATAAACCGCTTTTCTCCGTTAATATTAGTAGTAACTGGACAAAAGACGGGTGGTTGTCCTTGATTACTCCTGTGAGTTCTTCCTAAGCCTTGTATAGCTTCTGATGCTGTCCAACCTGCCTCTAGTAAATAGTGTTTACGAAGTCGTTTATTTTCCGCACTAAGATCCGCATGGTACGATCTGCCAGTGCTTCCCGCTTGGGAAAACACCAAGATTCGTTTGCGATCGCTCATAAAAGCATCAGTTTCAGCTAGATTAGCTTGAGTAGAACGAGATTCCAGTTTGTACTTGTCCTGATCACGTACAACTCGCTTAGAACGACCTGTAATTTCAGCAACTTGTTCTGCTCCGAAGAACCAAATCAACTGATCTAGAGCGCAGGGGACCGGGGGTAAAAGAGCTAGAGATTCGATTAGTTCCTCCCTAAGTTCTAAGGCTTCCCTTGATTCGATAGGGTTGCCTTGCTCGTCATATACGGGACGAGTACGTTCGTTGCCGTTTTGATCAGTATAGGTTTCATGCAGTTGAGTAGGAAATGCCCGTAACAAATACTCAAAGATCGACTCTTTCGGAGTAAGATCAATCTGTAAATCATCCCATTCGTCACTCGGAATTTGGGACAATTTTCGGTTAAGTAAAGCCTCACCAGTGGAAACCAATTGGACAACAGCACAATGTCCGGCTTCTAAGTCCGCTTCAATGGCGCGAATCAAACTGGGACACTTAATAGCAGTAATCAGATGGTTAAAGAAGCGTTGGTTATTATTCCAGAATAGTGATCTGGCTGCTGAACGAGACTTGGCATTAGCTTTAGCAACTGTCAACGCCCTTTCGAGATTATTAAAGATGATTCTGAAAGCTGAAGCATAAGTATCGTAAATCTCGGTTTGTTCGGGAGTAATCTCATGTTCTAAGATGTTGTACTCAACCCCCTGGTAGGATAAAGAACGAGAACAATAAACACCTAATGCTTTAAGATCCCGACAGACTACTTCAAGGGCTGCGATCCCTCCTTCGTGCATTTGATTAAGAAATTCAGAGCGTGATAAGAAAGGTAATTGTCCTCCTAGCCATAATCCTAGACGTTCTGCATAAGCTAGATTATCTACTACAGTCGCACCGGTTGCACTCACATAAAGCACACGGGCTTGTGGCAATTTACGCTGGAGTTCTAAACCGGCTAACCCTTGCTTGGAGGCTTCTTTGATGCCAAAAGTTGTACGTTGGCTAGTCGAATTTCCCATAGCGTGACTTTCATCAAAGACAACAACTCCCGAAAAATCGTCTCCTAGCCAGTTGATTAACTGCTCAATGCGAGAGCATTTGTCCCGTTTAGCAGCCGTTCTTAAGGTGGCATAAGTAACAAAGATAATTCCACTGGTGATGTTAATGATTTCACCCTGCTTAAACGCACTCAAGGGGACAATTTGCTCAGGTTTTCCACCTAATGCTGTCCAATCCCGTTTTGCATCTTCTAGCAAACTGGCGGATTTGGAAATCCAGACAGCTTTCTTATTGCCTCTAAGCCATTGGTCAAGTAGGATTGACGATACTTCCCTGCCTTTCCCCGTACCAGTCCCATTTCCGATAAAATAACCCTTTCTGTAACGATTTGCTCCTTCATTCTCTTGATTACATATTACTAAATCATCATGGTTATCAAGGCGATAATATCCCGATAACATTTGGTCATGAGCATTGCCGGCATAGATTAAGGTTTCAAGTTGCGCCTCACTCAATAATCCCTCTGATAATAACCGTTGGGGGATCATGGGTTTGTAAGTGGGAACAGGTGGCTTAACACTTGCCATTGCTGCGCTTTCGACTAACGGTGATGGGTGCGGTGATGCTCCATCAATGGCGATCGCTTGTAATTCATACTGAGAGAATATTCCTTCATCAATAACAGAGCGATCGCTATCTTGCTTGATGCGATAGTTTAGTTCTATTACCTGTCCGAAATCACTTTCGGGGACATAGCGAGAACTTTGCGGTTGATGAACTTCCCTTTTAGGCGTAGGTGTGAAGAACCGTCTTTCACCAATAATAATCTCTTGTCGAGGTGGTAATGATGCTAATAACCGTTCTGTTTGGCCAAGGGATCTGATGCCATGAATTTGTGGCACTGCGAGTTGATCACTCTTTTCAATCACCGTTAATCGAGTTTTGATGCTAGTCCCATGCTTATAGTAATCTTTACCAGAAATCCCAACAGAGAACAACACTTTGTTTCTGGTATCCCACCGTCGGCTTCTTATCATTTCGGTAAAGGAAAACCCTTCTGCGGTAATGGCAACGAGTCTCCCCCCTGGTAACAACCGTTTCAAAGCAGAGTGTAAATGCTCTGCTGTGGCAGACTGATTACGTTTAAGCATCTTGGGTGATGCACTAAACGGTGGGTTGATTAAGATAACCGATGGACGATATTCTGAATCTAGAAAATCATCAATATTTTCGGCATCATAATCAAACAATGGTGCATCAGGGAATAATGCTGATAAGATTTCCTGGCGTTGGGGCGCAATTTCGTTGAGGATTAAGTTAGCCCCCTGGCGTTGAGCAAATGCGACTAACAAACCATTTCCGGCTGATGGTTCTAATACCGTATCTTGGTCAGTAATGGCGGCGGCCTTGTTAACAAGATAAGCCATAGGTAAAGGCGTAGAAAATTGTTGCAACGCTAACTGCTCAAGAGATCGCCTTGATTGAGTGGGCAATTTAGACATTAATGTGGTTAAAGCTTTGAGCGAAATATCTTCAGCTTCTCTTAACCACATTATTAAAGCCATTTCTAAATAATCATAAGCTAATCTCCAATCCCATTTACCTTCTGCATCGGTTCCTCCTATTTCAGCACTCATCACTTCTGATAATTGCTTGGATGTGATAGAACTATCACTCTGTAATAGTTCTAATAATTGGTTAGGAACTGATAATATTGATTGAGTTTTAACATTGCTCATGTAAAAAATCCTCGTTGTTTAATTCAGCGAGGAAACTTCCGTAAGGAAGAAAAAGTGCGATCACTGTTAGCAATGCAACCACAAGGAAAATTTATAGTACAATAGTTTTAAGAAAAAAAGTGACATTAGCTTTACTCTTTCCCTGTAAAGAAATAAAGGTTGGAGAGTGGATTTTGAGAATTATTGCCCGAAGCAGTTTAAGAGAATTTTGGCAGAAACATCCTGACTCTGAACAAGCTTTACGCGCATGGTTTTACGATGCTTCACGTGCTAATTGGCAGACTCCATCTGATATTAAAGATATTTATGCTAATGCTAGTATTATTGCTAACAATCGAGTTGTATTTAATATTAAAGGAAATCGTTATCGTTTAATTGTTCATGTTCGTTATGATATCGGCATAGTTTTCATCAGATTTATAGGGACTCATCAAGAATATGATCAGATAAATGCCACAACGATTTAAAGAGAGTATAGAGAACAAGACTAATGATTAAACCAATAAAAACTGAAGTTGATTACCAACAAACCTTAAGGGAGATTGAATCATTATTTGAAGCTCCACCGAATACTCCAGAAGCCGAAAAATTAGACATTTTAACAACTTTAGTAGAAGCCTATGAACAGGAACACTACCCTATTGAACCGCCTTCAACCTTGGATGCAGTGTTGTACCTATTAGAAAGTCGTCATTCAGGAGTTCCTGTATTCGTCGAAGCTTTAAAACGTCGAGGAGTTAGTGAAGAAATTATTAGAGACGCATTAAATGATATGGCTAAAGTGACCAATTCTTCTTGAGCGTGACCGTTTTTTTGCGAGGATCACGCTGTTACGTTGAAGAAAATTGTTGAGCGCAGTCCTCATCTAAAATTTTTAATTTAGGTGGGGTTAGCGAAACAAAAAAATAAGGCATCGCTGTCCTTATTCTGGTTGTTCTTGATTCTGTACATATTCAATCAAACGATCTAAAGGAGCTTGTGCGCCGACAGTAATAAGAGCATAACTACTTGACCAAAACTGAGGTTTAGAACCCCAATAAAATTGAGATAAATGCTCAGAGTATTCAGAACGTAAACGACGAGAAGTAACGGTTTTTATATTATTGACTAACTTGGAAAGCTCCACAGAGGGATGGGTTTCAAAAAGCAAATGGATATGGTCGGATTCACCGCCAAATTCAATTAAATCACATTCCCATTTACCGAATAAATCTCGTAAGATTAATTGCATTCTTTCTAAAATGTCAGCTGTTAAAGATTGACGACGGAACTTAGTGACTAGGACTAAATGATAAATTAGTCGAAAAGCACTATTACTACGAGTTTTCAAGGGTAACTGCATTTATTAACTAAATAGGTAACTAATTGATATTTTTTAGCATATATGGTAGGATAATATCAAGCTGGTAAAGTTTTAAAGGTGTTATGGGTAAGTCAAAAGCCAAACGCAAAACTAAAAAGAGAAAGCCTGACTCTATGATTCGCACAGATGTCTGGAATCTCAAGGTAAACAAATACCAGAAAAAGCTATTATTATTGACAGTTGCAGAATATAGGAAATTTTTGAAGCCCTTAGTTTTTATTGTCAATGCAGAATGGAAAATAATTGGTAATCTAAGTGATAAAGAGAAAATAAATTATTTAGAGAAATCTATTCATGTAACTAGCAAAAATATAGATACCAAGTATTTATATTATCAAAAAGTTATTAATAAATATCCATCATTTCGGAAGTTTCCAAGCTATTTAAGAAGAGCAGCAATAGCCGATGCTATTGGTATTGTTTCAAGTTTTCAAACTCGTTATAGAGAATGGCAATCAGGCAGAAGAAAACATAAGTTTGTTAGACCTCCCCGACTAACAACTATGTGCCAATCTTACCCTGCTTTGTATAAAGGTCAACAAGTCAAATATAATAATGATTATCAAACTGTTGATCTTAAAGTTTGGAATGGTTGCGATTGGGTATGGCTAGAAAAAATACCAGTTAAAGGTCATGGACTTAACCGACATAAAGTGATAGGAAATCAAATCAAATCACCAGCTTTAGTAGTTAACTCTAAGACTTGTCAGCTTTCAATGCCAGTTAAAATTAAACCAATTAAAAAGGAGGATGCTGATTATGTATGCAGTGTAGATTTAGGCATTAATAATGGTGCAACTTGTTCAATTGTTGGACACGACGGTACTGTAAAGGCTAGGAAATTTATCAATCGGGCTAGAGACATAGACCGTCGGAATAAGCGAAGAATGATGATTACTAAGAAGTCAAAGCAAACTCATAAAAAGACTGGGCAAAAGTTTGTTAAGGGCTTTTGCCAAGGACTTTATCGAAAGTCAAGTAATATTAACTTAGAGATTTCTCGGTATATTTCGAGAGAAATTATCGAGTTTGCTAAACTTCACAATGTTAAAGTAATTGTCATTGAGGACTTAGCAGGATGGAAAGCTAAGGCTGGAAAAAGAGGCACTTTGATGAGGCAAAAGTTTCATTTATGGTGTCATCAAAAAATAGTAGAGATTTTAAATAACCGATGGACAGAATTAGGGGGGATTGTACAAACAGTTAACCCTAAATATACCAGTGCTTATGCCTTTGATGGTAGTGGGAAAGTTAAACGTAATAAAAAGAATTATTCTTTATGTGTTTTTCCCTCTGGTAAACAATATAATGCCGATTTATCCGCTTCATATAATATCGGGGCAAGATATTGGTATTCTGTCTTAATTGGTGATAAGTATTTCTCTAGGGTATTTGTTAGCGAACGTTCTACAAATACACTGCGAACACCAGTAACTTTAGGGACACTCAGGAGTCTAGAACCTTCTGGGTGCAAGTGAATCCCCATCTATAATCTGTGATTTAGATGGTGGTGTGTTCAACTAGAGCAGTTTATCATAAAGGAGTTTGATTCCTAAGAACTATAATGGCTACCACCATTAAACCCAGTTCCAACAAAGACGAAACTTTGAACGGCGTTGTCGAACGCATCACCTACCATGCTGAAGATTCTGGGTTCACTGTGGCTAAAATGCAGGTAAAGGGGTTTCGGGACTTGGTGGCCATTATTGGAAGCTTCCCCAATATTCAGGCTGGCATGACCCTATCGGTGCAAGGTTACTGGTACGATCATCCTAAACATGGCCAACAATTTCAGGTAAAAAATTACACTGAATCAAAACCAGCCACCCTCACTGGCATTGAGAAATATTTAGGTAGTGGACTGATTCGTGGAGTTGGCCCGATAACAGCAAAAAGGATAGTAGCCTACTTTCAGCTAGAAACACTTGAAATCATCGAAAACCAGATTGAGCGTTTGGTAGAAGTTCCTGGCATTGGCAAAAAACGGGTCAAGATGATCCAGGATACCTGGGCAGAACAAAAAGCTATCAAAGATGTGATGATTTTCTTGCAAGGTCATGGTGTCTCAACTACCTACGCTGTGAAGATATTTAAACAATATGGGAATAATGCGATCGCAATTGTGAGCGAAAATCCTTTCCAGTTAGCCATAGATGTACACGGCATAGGTTTTGCGACTGCCAATCAAATAGCCATACAGCTTGGGATATCCCCCTGGTCAAAATATCGCTATAAGTCGGGAATCTTGCACATTCTATCTAAGGCATCCGAAGATGGCCATTGTTTTTTGCCCTTGCCTGAGTTAGTTAATGAGTCTGTTGAACTATTAAGCTTTGATGAGTTTGATGCAGACACAGAAGCCGTCAAACAAATCATCACCGAAATGGTAGAAAGCGAGGAGTTAAAAGTCGAAGTAGCCGAAGGAGAAATGTGGCTCTGCTATAAGCCCACTTTCTACTATACAGAGGCCAATTTAGCTAAATTGTTACTAAAGCACCTCGAAAAACCTGTAACTGTTGACTTACCCCGTGTCGAGAATTGGCTCTCACGCTACACTCAAAGTAAAGGCATTAAGCTTTCACCCCAACAACGAGAAGCGGTAATCAAGGCAACTTCATCACGGGTCATGGTTCTCACAGGTGGACCGGGGTGTGGGAAAACTTTTACGCAAGCAACCTTAACCTCGCTCTGGCAGGCCATGGGTAAAAAAATTGGTTTAGCTGCTCCCACTGGTCGGGCTGCGCAAAGATTGGGTGAAATGGCAGGACTCGAAGCGAAAACTATTCACCGCTTACTGGAGTTCGACCCGAAGAAAATGGGTTTTAAACGGGATAAGGATAATCCATTACCGTTTGATGCTGTCATTGTTGATGAAGCTTCAATGGTGGATTTGTTTCTAGCACATTCTTTGGTTAAAGCGATCGCTTCCGATTGCCAGCTTTTACTGGTGGGGGACTGCGACCAATTAGAATCGGTTGGCCCCGGAAAAGTTCTCAATGATTTACTTGAGTCAGGAAAAATTCCCGTAGTCAAATTAACTGAGGTTTTTCGACAAGCGGCCACCAGTGCCATTATTAGAAATGCTCATCAAATTAATCGAGGCCAATATCCTAAACTCGAACTTATTTCAGCCAATCCTAAATCAGATTGTTTGTTACATCCTGGGGGATCTCAACCAGAAGATAGTGTAGAAGCGATCGCTCTTTTACTCACTGATTTTATTCCCAAACAGGGCTTTGATCCCAGGAATGATGTACAGGTTTTGTGTCCCATGACGAAGGGACTTGTAGGAACTCGTAACCTTAATCAGATGTTGCAGCAACTTCTTAATCCCCCATCACCTGAGAAGCCGGAAGTTACCGCTATGGGGGAAACTATAAGAGTTAGCGATCGTATAATACAACTCCGAAACGACTACAACCGTGACATATATAACGGAGATTTAGGGGTCGTTAAGATGATCAATGTAATCGATAAATCTCTAATCATTCAAATTGATAACAGGGATGTAGAATATGATTTTGCCGATCTTAATGAAGTGGCCTTAGCTTGGAGTATTTCAATCCACAAGTCTCAAGGCTCAGAATATCCTGTGGTGATTATGCCGATTTCTAAGTCTCATTACGTTATGTTGTCGAGAAATCTTATTTATACAGGGTTAACTCGTGCCAAAAAACTGGCTATTATTGTTGGGGATAAAAAAGCAATCTCTATCGCTGTTAAGCAAGGTCATCGTCGGCAGCGATATACAAGGTTGGTGGAAAGGTTGTCTGAAAATGTTCTTTAAAATTGAGATATGGAACTTAGGGAATAAAAATTAACTCTTTACAATTAGTTTCATATATTGATATATGATTCATATATCAATATATGAACTTCATAAGTCTTTAGGAAACTTAACAGATGCAAGTTAGACTAGCCATAATTAGTAATGCTGGAGGAAGCGGAAAATCTACCTTAGCAGTTCATCTAGCTTATGCAGTAGCACGATATAAATACAAAGTAGCCTTGATGGATTTAGATCCTCAAGGGACTCTAACGTTATTTTGTGGATTACCATCGCCAGAACCGAATGAAACTTTAAGTGCTGTTTTAAAAGAAGATTTTAAAGGGAACTGGCCATTAATGTCTTGTTGGAAAGATAAAACTGATTATGTAAGTGTGTGTCAAGGTGGTATGACTTTGACGCAAACAGCCGATGAATTAGTTTTGCACAAGCGAGGGGCATATTTATTAGAAGATTGTTTATTGGATTATCCATTGAGCCATGATTTAGTTATTTTTGATTGTCCTGCTACCCTAGGCCCGTTAGTTTTGATTGCTTTAACCGCTTGTACTCATATATTAGTTCCAGTTCAAGTAGAACCTAAATCAATACAGGGATCGGCCAGATTATTGGAATGGTATTATTTTCATTGTCGATATTTGAGACTTCAACCCTATCCAGAGATTTTAGGTTTTGTCCCAAATCAATATGACAAAAAACGTGCTGCTCATCGGCAAATTTTATCGGCTTTACCCCAACAACTAGAAAGTATGAAAATTCCGACTTTTGATGCTGTAAGAGAAAGTACCGAATTTGTTAATGCTAGTGGGATGGGTTTCCCACTTCAGATTTATCGGCCAGCCCATCCTGCTAATAGGGATTTTACACCTATTGTTTCCAACTTAGTTAACTTAATTAAAAAAGAGAATTAAAATTATGACTGGTCAAAAATTTGAAGTTGATAATTGGTTTAGTGGAGCTAAACAATCTCAACAACTTGAGTTAACTCAAGAAGAATTAAGTAAAGCTCAAGGCGAAATTCAGAGATTAACTGAAGAAGTAAATAAATTAAGAGATAGCAAAACTCATTCAGAAACTCTTGAAAAATCAATTGTTCATTTAAGAACAGAATTAGAAAAACAATCAGGAAAACAATTCGTTCCAATTGATTTAATTAAACCAAATCCTGAACAACCCCGAAAAACAATATTACCTGAAAGTATTGAAGCAATGGCTATTTCTTTAGCAAAAGAAGGGCAATTGAGTCCTATCATTTTAATTGAAACGCTAGAAAATAATTATTTAATATTTGATGGAGAAAGAAGATGGCGAGGAGGGAAAAAAAATAATTGGCAACACCTTGAATCTGTTATCATTAAAAAACCTCAAGATTTACATCGTAAGGCTTTATTAACAAGTCTACATCGAGAAGATTTGAATTCTCTAGATAAAGCTGAGGCAATTCTTTTAGAAATCGTTTCTAAAACATCTATTCAAGAACAAGACATCCCCCGAATTCTCTCCAGAACTATTCGTCGGTTTAATAAGAAGAAAGAAATATCTCTGATAACAGAATTATTATCATCTGATTACCATCAATGTGAAATAGGTTTAGAAAAATTAGAGCTTAAAGCTGAAGAAAAAGCAATTTTATTGGTACTTCTGGATTTACAACTTAATCCAGCTTCCATTGATGCTAATATTTTTCCTATGTTGAGTTTATCAAAAGACCTTAAACAAGCAATAAGAGAAAAAGGTCTTAATGGTAGCCAAGCAATAGCTTTACAAACTTTAAACCCTAAAAATTTGGGTTTATCATCTACTGAATCTAATAAAATTAGAAAAAAGACAACTCAGCAAGTTTTTAAAAATAATCTTTCAGCTAGTCAAACTCGTAAGTTAGTTAAAGAGATTCGAGATAAATATCAGCAAGTTCCTAACTCTAATCGAACTATTAAAACTATTGTTTCTCAAATTCAAAAACTAACACCCGAAACTTTAACAGAAACAGAGTCTGAGCAACTAAAACAGTTGAAATTATTATTAGAATCAAAACTTGCGGAAATTGAAAAAATTTTACTACCTTTATAGTGTAATTAAATTAATGTTTGTGAAAAAAAGAGTCCCGAATGGGACTCTTTTTTTATCTAAAATGGGATACGGTCTGTTTGCTCATCACTTTCAGCCTCAGCCTCAGACTCTTCATGATTATTATCTTCATCAGAAGAAGACACTTGAGCTTCGAGAGTTTTGACTACAGGATTAGTATTTCCTGGTAACTTGGGTAAACGCTCTCTTAAAGCATTCGTGACGGAGAATTTGCCAGGGCTGAATTCCTCAATCTCAGTGATGATTAAGGTTAAGGGGGTATCAGGCTTCATTTGATGACCGGCTCGCAATAACAACTCACTATTGCCTCTTGCCCAAACAACTCGACCATCGCCAAGATGGAGTTTGAAAGATTCACCATATTGGGTTCTCGTTGAGGAAATAGCTTTGACGACAAATTCCCCTACACCCAGTTCGTGCATCTTGATAACTTGTCCAGGCACTTGTCCGAGATAGTTAATAATAGGTTCTTCGTTGATGATGGCAGCATCAAGCTCTCCGACAGACAATTCATCATTGTTATAGTCTAAAGAAATGCGAACTTTAAACACTTCTTTATCACTATTGATAAAGTTAACTTCGGCTGTCGGGTATTCTTCTCCTTTGGCATCTTTGGCAGCTTTGACACTAATCTTGCCTCGCAAATCTCCTACAATCAAGCGATCGCTATTCTGAGTAACGGGTGCAACATTATCCCCAACTCGCAGGATAATCATGTTACCATCGCGGAAAACGCAAGGACCATAAACCCCAGTAGGAACCCCCCCAGATGCCTTAACGAGTAGAACACTATTGGGATCAAAATTACTATTTTCAGTCATTCCTGAATCAGTAATCAGTTTCAACAAACCTTCCTGCTCAACTTGTTGTAAATCTTTTAAACCTAAAGTATTCCAGGTCTGATTAAGATTTTCAACCAAGGTTAAGAAAGGAAAGTTTTCTGCCTCGAACGCATAGGTATTGGATTTGCTCATGATTTTTGACTTCTATATAATCATTATCAATAAGTAATGAAGCGTCAGCTTCAAAAAAAAAGAAAAGGGAGATAATTCTCCCCAAAAAATGCTAAATTATGGCAAGGTAATCAACATTCCACTTAATTAATCTACCGTCGTCTAATTGCACGGAAACTTGTCGTACCATGCTGACTTTTTCCACTTCACCAGCAATAACTCCTGTAGCATACAATTCGACATTAATAACAGGTGCTGGAACAAAACTGATTTCGACAGGGGTTCCAATGGGAATAGTAAGCAATTTTCGTTGAGTTCGGTTAATTTTGGCTTTATTCATAATTCATCCTCGTTTGTCTTTCGTTTTTTACGAGGAGCATTCTTGAATCGCACTTGTTTGCCATAAGTAACTCTGGCAAAAGCTGATACGTCTTTTCCAGCTTGATGAGCTTGAGCGATTGCTTGTTTGTCCACCGTCCACTGAATTTTGGGTTGCCGATAAATTTCAGGTACATCAGCCTCTTTAAAAACCTCCACTGTGGGCTTGGGATTAGGACGAATTTCGATGGCTTTGTTATAGCCGATCAAATAATCATCAATTAGTCCGAATTCAGCTAATCTCAATAGATTTTGCTTAAGTCCGTCGAGTTGCTTTTGTTTGCGCTCGATAACTTCATCGCACATCCGAGCTAATCTTTTCTTCTTGGTTTCCCATTCATCAATTTCTGCTTTTAAGTCTTTTTCGATCCAACAATAGCCATCTACTTTTGCTTGAGTGGCTTCGGTTAGATATTGTTGTAGTTCGAGAAATAAGCCATCTTCATCGTCATTAGACTCAAGAATTTGCAAGATTTGGTAAGCTTCGTAACATAAGTCTTGAAGCGACAAAGCGCGAAATCGGACTTGTAACTCTTTTGGAGACAATTCTCCATTTTTGTTAGGCATGATTTCCTCCTTAAAAAAACATAAAAAAAAGGCACTTTTAGAAAACTTGTACTAAAAGTGCAGTAAACTATGGGGAGTAACTAATAGCCTCACTAAACAGTTACCAACGCTAAATATTAATAGTTATAGAAAGCTCCGTAATCTTGCCGGAGCATTTCTCTTTCTAACCATTCCTCATATCTTTCTTCTAATTTTTGTTGATCAGATTGAGAACGGTTATCATTTTGCGAAGTGAGTTGCTTAGTTTTCTGCATAATTTTGGTGAAAATAATGATAGATTTCACTAAAAATAATTGCGAAAGCAATCAAAATAAAGCGAAAAAACTACATAGAAATTTTCCATGATTTTACTCTCTTTTGTCTAAGTTAAATTTTAAAAATAGCAATAATTTTACTAGGTTTAGACTTAAATTCTTTGTTGTACCTTAGTAAAGTATTTTGAGCTATTTTTGCATAGTAATGAAACAAATAGTGTTTGGCTTCCCACTGAGTTCGAGTCCATTGTTTACCATCCCAAAAATAGCTATTATCATCAGAAACTAATAAATAATAACTCCAACGAAATAATGATAATTGTTTCATATTTTCTCCTCTTTAAAAAGAAATAAAGAAGGTTAGAAATAACCTTCTTTATTGATCTAAATAACCCCACAACGTTCTGCTGATTCTTTAATTAAATTGCTTTGGCGGACAATTTTATTATAAACTTCTAAACCTCCTACTAAAGTTATATATTCTAGTAAAGTTTCAGCATGAAAACCTCTAACATATTCTTCAGGATTATGGACATTTTCTATCCAGCACTTTTTTACCACCTTCTTGATTTTAGTAGATAGTTCCAAAAAGTTTCCTTCTATTTCAATATTAGTATAGTAATGAGGATCAAGATTGAAACACTTATCAAAGTAACTATCAAAAAGATTATATGTTCTGATAGGAGCTTTAATTTTTGATGAAAGAAGGTTGATGATTGTTTGAGAATCTTTTTCGTTAAAAGTTCTAATTTCTAGTAACATAGTTTGACAGAATAAATGTCACTGTGAAGAATTGCGTCAGCAATGAAAAAAATAAGTTTGGGAGTCTTTTCATCCCAAACTTATAGAGATATTTATTAACGAGACTTCAACTGAGGAATAGTGAAAGGAATATCTTTATCTTCTAATTCATTACACCATTCAATAAAGGTATTGATGGGAATATCTAAAAGCATTAGGACTTCTCCTTGTTGAGAAGATTGACCTAAATATCCGAGCTTTCCGTCTTCAGATATGGCTAGAGTAAAACCTTTGAGTTTAATAGTTCCTCCCTTTTCTAATAAATCTAAAACTCTCAAATAGTTAGGCTTAAACATCAATTTTCCTCCTATAATTATAAATTAAACAATTGCGAAAGCAAGAAAATACTACGCTGTGAGTCTCAACTCCATAACATAATAAAAGTCATATCAATAAAAACTTTTAAAAGTAGCCCTACTGTAACTCGCAGTGTAGTATAATTAAGATTAATTCCCGTAAAACTCTTGCCAATTTTGAAAAGTTTGATGCTTTCTTTCGTATCGTTTGCTATCAAGAATTAAGTGATAATCTTCCCAGGTGGCTTCGGGTAAACTAGGATTAAATTTCCATTCGAGAGGCTTAAATTGTGGAACAGTATGCCAATCAGGATGAAAACAGAATGGATCATTAGGCTGAAAAGGACGCTTAATAAAAGCTGTTTTAAGTCCTAACCAATCTTTAAGTAAAGTATTTCCGTGGGCTAAAATACTAAGGTAATACTTCTCACTAATTTCCCCTTTTTGTAATAAGGCAAAGAGTCTTCCGTCGTGAATAAAATTATGACAAAAATGGCATAAAGCAGCCGTTCCTGTATATTCAGTTGCGCCAGTGTTAAAATCGATTGAAAAGCATTCGTGGCTTTCTAACCACTTCCGAAATTTAGCTTGAGAGGGAGAAACCCCACAACTCCAACACGCATTAAATTTAGCTTTTGCTGTTGCTTTGGTTTGCTCCCACCACTTTCGAGAAAGTAATTCCCTTGGGGGCATTCCATGTAAAGGTTTCGGGATATTTGGGTGCATCAACAAGTAAGGATATGGCATTTTAATTAATATTAACTTCACTGAAAAAAATAACCGTCAGGGTGATTTCTGACAGTTTATTTTTGCTTTATTTGCGTTAAGATGCTGGACGTGCCATAAGTCTTGCCCAACTACGAATTTGTTGGATACTTTCGTAATCCCTATCGGCTTGAGGTGTGATTTCTTTTAGCACCGTTTCTAAGTCTAATAAAGATAACTGTCGTTCTTCGGCATGAGCCAAGGTCACAGCTTCAGTGACAAGATAAGCAATTTCAGCACCGGTAAAATCTTCGGTCTTCTTAACCAAAGTTTGCACCTGTTCAACACTAAGATTAATCTCAAACTTTTTGAGGTGAATTGCCAGAATATCCGAGCGTTCTTCTGTATTAGGTAAATCAACAAAGAATATCTCATCAAATCTACCTTTGCGTAAGAATTCTGGTGGCAAGCTATTAACCTTATTGGCAGTAGCAACGACAAAGACCGGTTGTTGTTTCTCCTGCATCCAGTTTAAAAATGTACCAAATACCCCTTTGGATACACCACCGTCATGGGTACTAGATCCTCCATCAAAAGCTTTTTCAATCTCATCGATCCAAAGGCAAACAGGTGCGATCGCTTCTGCGGTTTTGAGAACTCTTCTTAAGTTCTTCTCGGTTTCACCCAATAACGAATGGTACAAACTTCTGATATCGAGGTGCATTACAGGTACTCCCAATTCAGAGCCAATGTTCTTAGCGATCAGACTTTTCCCACAGCCGGGAACTCCGACTAACATGACCCCTTTAGGTTGAGGTAGTTTCTTATTAGGTGAAGCAAATAACTTCTTTCGTCGGGTTAACCATGTTTTGAGAGTTTTAAACCCCCCGACTTTCACATCAGGCTCATGGGATAATTCTACTCCTAATCGTTTTAGCTTAGCCAGCTTAAACTGATTAACTTGTTGGCCTAAAATATCACTATTAAGTTGGGGATATTTCTTGAGACTGAACCTGATTGCATCGTTAATTTCTGCGATCGTTAATCCTTGGCAACTTCTAACAAGTTCATTCCCAACATGAGGTTTGGTGATTCCAGGTGGCAACCGATTAACCAGTTGTTTCAAGAAAGCTTTAATCACCGCAGCACTGGGTAAGCCATAATCAAATACATGAATCAAACCCTCAAACATTGGTAATTTAATGTCTTCTTCTAACAAGATAATCGTTTGGTTGGTAGTTTTTAGTTTATGTGCCAGATTAAATAATCTAGCAACTACTAACGGATCTGCCTTTTGCCCTGTTAGAAATTGTTGAAAATTATGCAAGACATAGACAGCTTTATCCTGGGTATCTTCGATTTGTTCAAGGACATTGAGGGGATCATTTGTGTTAGGCAGTAGCTCAAATTCTTGAGAGCCACATTTCCCTAATCCTTTATCATAAGTCCAGAAAAAGACTTCATAACCCTCATCAGGATAGTTAGCAGCATAAGCGGTTAATTCTCTGGTAAAAGAACTAACACTACTAGGAGTACAAGTTACTCCTAAAAGACTAAAATTAGCTGTTACAAAATGTTCAATTTCTGTAAAGATCATAATAACTCAATAAGAAAAAATATCATTCCCTGCTATTTCGCAAGAAATGATAAGTTCTCAGATTAGTTAATTAGAGCAATTAATCGATTAATGAATCTACTTCTCCACCTCTATAAGTTCCTTTTATTTGTTGATTGTAAAGTCTTCCAACCGAACCAGTCGTGGTGATGAATCTCTGCCAAAGAGATAAAGGCGTGTCAAAATAACGATAAGTTTTATTATTTTTAAAAACCACATAGAAAATAGTATTTTCGTGGTCATATCCTATCGCTTTGATTAAAGAACTTCCCTGACAAGGAAGATTTTCAATTCTTTTGATAATAATACCATCGATAATTTCTTCCTCTTGGGCTTGAATCTCATTACTATTACTAGAAAAACATTGAGATAAAATATCTAATTCACTGCTAAACATTTGATTTCTCCATGATAAAATGAATGTGGGTTCATTCCCACATTCAAAACACTTATTGATTAAGATTAATCTGGTTGCTAGAGAGAGAAGATTGTCGATATTCTGGTTTAAATTCTCGATTGTCAACCCCTCCTAACGCATCCTCTAAAGGTTGCGTCAAGGATAAACAATTACCTCCTGACGAATTCTTAGCTTCAATCGTAAAGTTTCCATCTTTATCGACGTTAATTTTGATTTCTGGATTCATTATCGTCTGGCTCCTAATGTGATTTGAATTTGACCTTTAACCGTTTCTTGTTGCTTAACTCTGTAGCCCAATCTTTGAGCAGTAGCAACAGCATAATTAGTGCCTAACTCTTGTTTGAAATTAGGCAGTTTAGACCGTCTTAAATCGTAATCGTCACAGACTAATTTGTAGGTATTTTCCTCATAAAGAAAGCCAATATCGCTACTACTATTAATTTGCGATCGCTCTACTACAAGATGAGCTACTCCTTGACTACTCCAAGTGGTGTTAAGTTGAACAGGTTGCTGATGCTCTGTTACTTTTAATCCCATATTTTTCAAGGATTGAAGCAAAACTTTACGGTTATTGTACTGAGTCTTAATTGTCGAAAAGTGCGACATAATTAACTCCTTAATTGAATCAATATCAATTAAGATTTTGTCGCCAGACAAAAAAAGTATTAACGAATAATGTTAATAATCTTATTAATAACTTCATTTAACTTTTCTTGTTTAATTTGACCGATTTTGTAGAGAATAATATTTTGTTCAGCCGTGAAAATTCTGTTAGGACGAATATAACTTTTTTTGTTCAATTTACCCGTTTGAAAATCAGTATCATTGAGAGAAATGGCATAAATATCTTTTTTCTTTTGGCTAGTGATTTGGACTAAGATTAAATCGTTTCCTTGAAGATTAGAAATGATTAAAGCTGGACGACGTTTAGATTGAGATAAATCAGAAAAAGGAAAAGGTACAACTACGACATCTCCTTTTACAAATCTTGCCATGCTTCTTCCTCTTCTTCACTTAACCAATCTTTACCTAAAGCCGATTCACTTAATAATAAAGACTCCTGAATATCAGATTGATTTTGATTTTTTACTAATTCAATAAAAGTCAATATTTTAGCTAGTTGACTTTCAGGAACACTTTCGAGAGCTTGAATGATTTGTTGAAATGTTGTCATGATAATTTTCGGATGTATTTTCCTGCTTTTTTCTGTCTCAAGTCTAATTTAACAGAGTTAATTTCGTCTTGTAAGTTTTCTACTTTTGCCATTAATTCCATCACCAAAGTAGTTAATACAGGTTGACGTGGTTTTCTTTTCCTTTTAGACTTGTCTGCATTAACTTGTTTTTCTAGGGTTTCTAGTTTTTTGAGCAACCTTTGTATCTCATTACGACGTGCGATCGCTTTAACCATTTCTTTGTAAGCTTCACTATTCGGCGAACCCAAATACTGCACCATTTTCGTCTTTAGCTTCTTGTTCTGGGACTGCTCACCATTTTTCTGACTTTTTACCCGAAAACCTTTAAGCAAGCGATAATAAGTGTACTTCTTCCCATTTTTCGTCATGCTAGTGGCCGAAATCCAGGTATGGGGTTCAGCCACCTTCCCTTGTGATTGCAGTTGTGCTATTCGGGCTTTGATTGCGAGTTCGTTCATCTTGAAAAAACAATTTAATGCAGACTATATTTAAAGTATAATCTGCATTAGATTAAAAGTCAATGGTTAACCGTGACCGTTCATAGCACCTGTACCATTACCACCATTATTATTAGTAGTCGCTAACACTTTCATACCAGTTACCCCTGTGGTCAGTTCGGCTGCAGTGAGTATTTGCTCTAACCGTTTTCTGGTTAGTCGGTTTTCTGCCAGTTTTCGAGTTAATGCAGACATTTTCTTGATCCTCCCTGAAATGTTAAATTGTTTTCGGATAAACTCAATAATTTCTGGTGTTTTACCCTGGATAATTTGCTCAATTTGACTGGCAAATAACACCTGTTCGTCATCATCAACATCGGGTAAATTCTCTACCAAGATTGGTAAATCAACAGCATCGGTTTCTGCTACTTCCTCGTCTTCTTCTGCACCTTTAAGAAATCTGGCGGACTTTTGATATTCACTATAATTATCTTGAACTTCTTGACTCATTTCGGCTACTTCAGTTGCTAAATCTTCTAATGCTTCGGCTGGATAAATTGAACAAAGATCCTTAAATAATTTCCGCCCTTGTTTGAGCCAATCTTCTACTTCTTTATTAGCAGTCTTTTGAGCTTGGCTAATCTGCTGTTGGACTCGAACTTGTCCTTGAAGTTCGTTGAGTTGTCGCTGTAAAGAAGCGATTGCTTCTAAGGATTGTTCGACGGCTTGAGCTTGATTGTCAATGAATTTCTGTAAGCTAGACATAATTGATTATCTCCTAAATAGTGAGTTAACTAAACCATTTAAAATGTAGAGAGTGAAGGGTTTAGTTCATGTTTTCATTAAAAAAATTTGCGTCAGCAAAAAAATATAAGCTGGAAAATATAAGGCTCAAAATCTCTTTTTTATTCCTTATATTGGCGAAGCCAAAAAATTAAAATACTTTGTGTAGAAGTGAGAAAGAAGGAAAATAACTTTTCTTGCTGTTTTCTTGATAAAAATTCTAAGTCTTCCATTAATTTCTCCTTTTGAGTAGATACTTTTTAGATAATTAATATAGTTCTAAAAAGTAAGTGATATTAATTGTTCATCTAACGTAATTGCGTAGCAATAGGGTTAACGTCACTCTCCATAATTATAAATTATTGTGTTTTTTCTGTTGTTCTTGTAAGTATTTAAAAAGGGGTAAAGGCTCAATAAACTTTCCTTGGGTTCTATCAAACTCTTTTTTACCATCTTCTAAACAATGTTTAATTTTTAACCAATCATTGGTCAGAGGAATTGTTTGAAATTTTGATTGCTCATCACAGAGTTGGTCGAATAACCTTACACTTTCTTCTAAATGATCTAGAATCATTTCTGCCATTTTTCGTAAAGTTATAGTAACTCTGACTTTTGTGGCTTTCCTAGAGGAATTCCAGTGAATACTATGCCACACGCGATTAAATGCCTCTGTTAGATTAGCGGCGGTTTCTAATTCTAATAATAAAGAATTAGCTGTTTCATCATCTAATTGCAAATCTTTTAGATGTTGAGCAGCGACCCCTAAACTTGCCCAAGCTAAAACCATTGTTATTGGTCTTTCGTTCATATTACTAACCCTAATTAATAGAAAATAATTTCTAATTAGAGTTACGTCAGTAACAAAAAATAAGGGAGAATTATCTCCCTTAAAACCAAAGCATGAAGACTATTCTTCTACTGCTTTAATTGCTTTATTGATTTTAGTTTTCGTGATGAGTTTAACCACAATATTCCAATCAACTTCTCCAATTAAAACCTCCCACAGTTCAGACAAAGGCTGAGCTTGATCTAGTGTTTCATAACTTCCAATATAGAGTTTTTCTAAAAACCAATCTTGTGTTGTCTCAGCCCATTCAGCTTTGGGTAAATCTCTTAATTGAACTGCTAAATCGTAAGGAACGTCGGTAACTAATTCCTCAAAGAAATCGTTATATTGGCTCATGTTTTTCTCCTATTTTTTCTAACTTAAAATTCTTTGCTTTCTAATTCATCAAGAGTTAGAAATTCTGATTCAGGAAACCAAGTTAATTCATAACTTGATTTATTCTTAACTCCTCTGATCCCAAACATGAAATAAGCTGGCATTGTTAATCCTTTGCTAGTACGAGAAGTTGGTTCAATTAACTCAATAGCTGAAATCGTATAAAATTGAGATTCGTCCTCAAAATCAATTTCATTTTCTTGGCAATAGTACCAGTCATCAGCAATGACAACTTTTTGCCCTAAAGCATATTTACATTGAGGATATTCGTAGAAATCATCAGGAAACGATGGTTGTACTTTGATGACAATTTCCTTTTTCTTCTCTTGAATTTCGACCAAATCTGAGCGATCTGGTTCCTCTTTGCATTCGGGATAAAAAAATCCTTGATGTTCTACGATTTGTATCAATTGTTGTGCCATAATTAAAAGTGAATGATGTTTGATAGAAAGGGTTAATTTAACCCTTTTTTCACTCTCAAAAATTGGCGTAGCCAAAAAAGACCGAGAAATTAATCTCAGTTTTTAACATTTTACTCAACAAAAAAATTAGTCTTTAATAATTCTAAATTTGTCTTCTTCAGGAATTAAGGCTAACCTTGAGCCAGAATCCCAAAGGACATGAATTTGCCCAATTCCGTCTACAAAATCTACGATTCCCTGTGACCCAGGTTGAAGTTTTGTGTAGGGATCATTAGTAAATATTAGCTCGATTCTAGTTTGAGGTTGATATTTCTGTTTAATATTTGTAATATCCATAACTAAAGAAGTTTTCTTCATCATTTGAAGTATCGATAAAGTTGCTATTAGACATTTTACTTTTTCTGTGATGGTTTCTCAGTTCTTATTTTTTTTCATTTTATCAGGAGATTCTTTAACTGGTTTCTTATACCAAGGAATCTTTGGTGTTGGTGGTTCCAAATCTTCTGAGAAACCGAAACTATCCCGTGAAGGAATGAACTTAAATAGTCCCTGAATAAACCAACGAGGGGGTAAATCTTCTTTCGCTATTTTAGGATTAAACCGAAACGGTGCCGATTCGTCGTCCCGTCTCATTAACACAGGAATGTGTGCGGCTTTAAACTTACCCTTGGGATCTTCGGCGTTATGGTTCCGATAAATCGATATAACTGGGGTTCGACTCTGGGGGACAAACTGCCAGATCCCTTTGAGCCGAAACTGTCCGGGTTCTTCATCCCACTGATTTTCTTCTTGCCACGCCGCTACCTGAAAGTACATTTTTGGGGGTTTACGGGGAATCATCAGACATTTGGGATAGACACGCAAGAATAGGTTTTGCTCTGGGTTAGCTTCTACTTGCTTTAACCATGCTTTATAACGATAACCAAGGATAAATAACCCATAACGCTTGCCACCTAACCTGATAAAAAAGTTACCTTCTTCGTCTTTTTCAGCTTTTGCTTGTAGGGTACCGATCGCTTGAAAGATGGGCTTATCTTCATTCCCCTCAACAGTTGTCGGGGCTGTGTCTTCTGGGGGTCGAGTTAAGGATTTCTGTTTCTGCTTCGGTGCGAGGGTTTGATTATCTTCTACGGTTTCCTCTGTTGCCACTGATGCTTCGGTTTGATCAGGGCTGGTGGCTTTCTTTTTAAGGCTGCGGATTTCGGGTTTTGATGCCATTCTTAATATTAATTAATACTTGCTTGTTGGAAAAACAATTAATAGAACCATCAGATGCACTAAAACTGAGACAAGGGGTACTTTTTGACGCTCTCCCGTTTACAAAACGGGAGATTCATAACGAATCCCTGTCGGGATGGTTATTTTCTTGATTAAATAGACTTAACTGAATAGTCAATTCTTTCAAGTTCCCAGGCACATCACGTTTGCT
>NETF01000202.1 GCA_002172675.1 unicellular cyanobacterium SU3 | reverse complement strand
ATCATAACTATAAGGTGCTGGCATGACTGGTAGCGGTGCAGCCGCACTCGCGGAGCGAGACCGCCTGATCACTTGATGACTTCCTTTCTATTATAAAAACGTCCTAACCAAAATGCGTAGTGCTATAAATACCAATCGGGAAAGATCAATGGCAAATTATTAGGTTTTAAAACCCTCATAAAACCCAGTAAAGAAAAGATAAGGGAACATTACCAAAAACTGTGTAAAGTAATAGATAAACACAAAGGACAAAAACAGGAATTTCTGATTAAATCCTTAAATCCTATTATCAAAGGATGGTGCAACTATTACTCAACATCGGTAGCAAAGGAAGTGTTCAATAAATTAGACTCTATACTTTACTGGAAGCTCATGAAATGGGATATCAGAAGACACCCAAAAAAAAGCAAAAAATTTGTTGCCAAGAAGTATTTTCATACAATTGGGAACAATACCTGGCGATTTTCAATAAGAATAAAGAGTGAAAATTTACTCCCTCTAATTTCTCACTTTGAAACACCTATCACCAGACACATCAAGGTCAAAGGAACTGCCAGCCCATACGACGGCAATAGTATCTACTGGAGTACAAGAATGGGACGTAACCCAGATATGTCAAAACGTGCAGCAAATCTGCTAAAACGACAAAAAGGGAAATGTACTCATTGCGGACTGATTTTCAAATATGGAGACATCATGGAGACAGACCACAAAAAACCCCTTAAATTAGGTGGCTCAAGGGGTATAGAAAACCTCCAACTACTTCATAGGCATTGCCATGATGAAAAGACAAGAAGAGATGGCTCACTTAATAAACATAAAATTTCTGGTAACAGCCTATGGCCAATCCCAGACAATTACAAGTGGGTCAACGATACTCTAATCCTGATGTACTAAGGACAATAGCTTCTGTAACGAGGAGCGTAGTGATGGGAAACTATCACGCTACGTTTTGGAGAGCAGTGGAGAGGGCAACCTCTTCACTGACTTTACTAAATTAGTTTTACTCAGATATAAGAAGATTTCTGCGAAAAAGCGACTGTAAAAGTTATCGTCTTTTTGAAACTGTACCTCACAAAAGTAAATCGGTGTATCAGGATTGTTATTTTCGGGTAAGAATACCCCATCAATGCGAAAGGATAATTGCTTAACCTCTACCGAGTCAAAAGAATAGTTATCTGTTTCGGTTACAGGAAGTTGAATCAATTCAAAGAAAATCGAGGGAAAAGATTGAAAGAGACGGTAAAAAATAGTATCTGTTTTCATCTTTACTTAATAACTAAGGCGACTTCTACAAAAAGTGCTTTTTTTCTCACGAATATCAACCCTCACTGTTCCCTCTCCTGAAGAAAATTAATCGTTTCTTCAATGCTTAACTGACGACTTTCTAAAATAGATTGAAATAATTCCGTTGATAACACTTGCTCAACAGGATGCACCCCAGGTTGAACCAATTCCCCCTTAAGTAATAACTCAACAATGCTACCCGTTCCCATACCAGCAGCCACCGAAGCACTTTCATGGCTGAAGGTACTGATATAATGGGCTTTATCACCTGAGCAATGACCTTTAACATCACAGCGCATAGCCACCCCTGTTCCCGTAAAGCGATCGCTCACATCCGTCATCACATGACTTACTTGTGCTAAAAATTCCACTGTTTTCGGACTTTTTAGTACCGTCTCAGGCAAACCATGCGCCATCATCCAAGTGGCATAATTATAAAAATCAGGTACCGATCCAAACTTTGTAATGACACTGTTAACGGAAAATGTATCTTGTAGGGTAGTGGTTTCTGGCATATCGTACCAGTAAACATGAGCCTTTCCGTAGGGTTGGCCAAAATTTAAACATTCTCGTCCCGTATAAGGTTTAATGGTTTGCCAACGGTTATTAATCCACGCTTCAAAGGGTTGTTGTATGCCGATAAAAGTCGTCCGCATTACCGTAACCCCTGCACCACCGGAACCAGCCACAATATAACTTAATTTAATTTCATCAGCCTTCTCTAAGGCTTCTACCCCTTGACGTACCATACTGTTAGAAATACCAGGAAAAACCCCAGTATTGATAATCGCCGTCACTCCTGCAGTTTTGGCTGCTGAATGTTGCCCTAAAGCTTTAAGGGTAAAACTCCGTTGATCACTAACATCTACATAATTAACCCCTTCCTCAATACAAATGCGTAACACATCAGCGTCTCGATAATGAAACGGCCCAGCAGAATGAACCACCACATCCGCTTTAGAGACGGCTGTTTTAACCTGTGGTAAGTCAGATAAGTCCAAAACTTGAAACTGTACCTTATCCTTAAAACGTTCTAGGGCCGTCATCCCCAGTTGGGGGTTACGTCCGGTGATGGTAACTTCAGCCTCAGTATGATTAATAATATCTTGGGCAATACTGCTGCCAATGCGTCCACAACCACCAATAATCAATACTCGTTGCATGATTTCTCATTGAGATCAACAAAAAAAGAGAAAATTTCTTTAAAAATTCGGTACGATCGCCGCAACAAACTGACCCAAGGCTTCCAAGACTTTCGATATACCTTTCTGTGACTTTAAAAATACACGGGCGCAGTTACGGCCAGGCATTCCCGAAATTGATCCCCCTGGATGGGTTCCGGCACCAGTGAGAAATAAGCCTTTAATGGGGGTTTGATAATTAGCAATTTCTGGTAACGGGCGTAAAAATACCATTTGTTCTAGGGACATATCTACATGATAATAGTTACCCCGATAAGCTCCCAATCTTTCCCCTAACTCTGCGGGACTTTCTACCCGACGGGCGATCACTGAATGTTTTAAATTAGGAGAATAATCGGCTAATTTTTCTAATACACGGTCAGCCACTTGATTTTTAAGGGTATCAGTCCATCCTGTCCCATTTAACCCGGTATTTTCGGCTCCAGCAATTTGATAAGGGGCAAAAAATTCGATCCATAACGTATGTTTTCCATCAGGTGCCATTGATGGATCTAACTGAGTGGGCATGACTACATACATTGAAGGATCGTGATCCGGAATACGTCCCCTTGCTGCTTCATGGTGAGCGGTTTCTACTTGTTCAACAGAATCAGCAATTAAAATAGATCCGATTAAATAATCATCTTGATGGTTATGATGTTCAAATTTTAGGGGTTCGGATAAAGCACAGTCAATTTTTAAGAGGCTTTCGTTATTATTAATGATACGTTTATCGAGACGGTGACGAAGTTTGGGATCAGCACTGTCAATGTCAGCCGAATCGACCAAATTTAAAAACAAGCGTTTTGCATCAATATTAGAAATTACCCCATGTTTTGCCCGATATTCTTTCCCATTGGCAATTCTCACACCAACGGCTTTACCATTATCCACTAGAACTTTCTCTACGGTTTGCTCTGTCAAAACCACCCCATTATAATGCTTAACACATTTGAGCAGAGCATCAACTAAAGCCCCTGTACCGCCTCTCGGACGCGCCATCCCAGGGTTATGCCGTAAGCTCATCATCATCGCACCAATAGCCAGACTTTTCTGAGACGGAGCAAGCCCTAATTCAGCAGAAAGACGGGCTAGGGGGGCTTTTAACCAGGGTTCGGTGAACCATTCATCGAGAATATCCTCAGCACTTGTGAGCATGGTACGAACAAAGTCTAAGGCTTTATTGGGGCTTCCTACCACGTTCAGCACATCTTTAAGGGCATTAATGTTATAACCACCGGCAATATCAATAATTGACTTGGGTGGTGCGTTAAACATAGGAATCAGAGCATTAACAATCTGTTGCCAATATTCGGTAAATTCTCGATACTGTTGCGCTTCTTGAGGATTATATTGAGCAATATTAGCGCAAGTTTGGTCAAGAGAACGATGGCCTAAAAAGTATTTTCCGTCAGGATGAGGACAAAAAACCACGGGATCACAATAGAGGTATTCTAAACCGAACCGATTTAACTCTAATTCTTCGATAACAGGGCTTAGATGGATAAATTCGTGGTCGATCGCACAAAGATTAAATTTAAACCCTGGGGCTTGTTCTGGCATCGCTTCTTCGGTAGTGGCTGCGCCTCCGGGTACGGCTCGCTTTTCAAGTAATAATACTTTATATCCTGCTTTGAGAAGATAAGCTGCACACACTAAGCCGTTATGACCCGCACCAATTATAATGACATCAAAAGTTTCCATGAGTTTAACTGTTTATTTAGTTTTTAATCTTAACAATTTTTTCCCTCTTGCCTCTTGACTCTTGCCTTTTGCCTTAATGTTTAAAAAAGCTATTATATTGTTGTTCATTCAGTCTTCCTGCTTCGTATAACGTTTCTGTGATTTCAGAAATAGTTAACACAGAATAAGCCTTGTATCCTTCTATTTTCAGGTTATCTTTAACCCCTTGTTCATGATCGATAAAGACCACAATATCTTTGACAACTAACCCCGAAGAAGTTAATTTTTCGGCTCCTTCTTTAACACTTTTTCCTGTAATTAAAATATCATCAACAATCACCACTTTTTCCCCTGCTTTAAAATTTCCTTCGATTAAACGACGGGTTCCGTGTGCTTTTACTTCTTTTCTCGGATAAATCATCGGATGATGTAACATTAAAGATAATCCTGTAGCTGTGGGTAAAGAGCCGTAAGGAATTCCTGCAATTCTGTCAAACTTTAAGGTCTTTAAAATATTAGCATAAGCGCTCAATACTTGATGGAATAATTGAGGTTTAGAAATGATTTTTCTGAGATCAATATAATAAGAAAAAGTTGCCCCAGACGCTTGTACATATTCCCCAAATAATAAACAACCAATATCGTACAACTGTAAAATTAAATCTTGATGGGGATGAGAATTCAATAAACAAACATTAGGACTCCAAAGATCACAGTTTTGCGAAGTTTGAGCAATACTTTGTCGATACTCATTAATTTCTTGGTTGAGATTTTTAACGTCTTCTTGTAAATTATTAGATTTCAAACAGTCTTGGGGAACAGGAATTAAGACACCATCTCCTGTCGGATTTAAAGCAACTTTTAATATCTCATGAAGATCATTACCCTTACTCCAAATACTACGCATTAACAATAATCGTTCAGGGGCAAGAGAACGGATCTTCTTGATAACTTCTAAATTCGTCGTCCCTACTTCTAAAAATAACTGTTCTGGGGTTGCCCAAGTCCTTGCTTCTTTGATAACTTGTAAATAAAAAGGAGCTTCATCTGTGGGATATTCTTGTAAGACAATTGCAGAAGGATTTGATGTATGACAAAGGACAAAAACCCCTTGATCAGGATAAACTAAAAAAGGTGCAACGTGATCGTGTCCAGCATAAGGACTGACTGTCACTGCATCCACTTGCCACTGTTCAAAAATGGTTTTAGCAAAAATGGTACTGGTATTAATATCTCCATGTTTTGCGTCTAAAATGATAGGAATATCATCAGGAATAGCATCAATAACTTTTAACAATAACTCTAATCCTTCACTGCCTAATGCTTCATAAAATCCTAACGTTGGTTTATAAGCACAAACTACACCCGATGTTTGTTCAATCACCCATTTTAACCACATTTCTAAGGCAATAATTAAACTTTGTTGCTCTTGATGGGGATTCTGGCCTTGAGGCATCATTTCTGGGTTAGGATCAAGACCAAGGATCAAGAAACTTTGATAATTAGTGATCCGTTGGGTTAATTTCTCAAAAAAATTCATAGTAATAGCTTTAGAATACTACTGATTTTACCTCACAATGACCCATCTTTCTCCTGTGTAACCTAGAACCATCATGAACACACACAAGACAATGAGTAATGCTTGGTCAAAATTATTGTTGAGTTGTTTTTTTGGGTTAACTCTATCTCTAACTGGGGTGTTTCCTGGGTTAGCACAAATAGCCATTACTCAGACAACTCTAATAACCAAAGACCCCAACTCTCGCATTAATTTACGATCTGGACCGAGTATCAATTCAACTTCGTTGGGTTATGGTTTACCTGGGGATCAAGTCACCTTATTAGACTTTAATAAAGGAACAGATAATGAACCGAGAGTCCCTTGGATTAAGGTAAAATTTATAAAGTCAGGGGCGATCGGTTGGATCAGGGGTGATTTTGTTAAAACAGATATTACTATCTTAACGGCCAATGACTCCAACGCTCGCATTAACCTTCGTAAAGGGCCGAGTATTGCTTCTGATTTTTTAGGTTATGGGTTAGTAGGGGATCGCATTAAAGTTTTAGAATGTCAAACAGGACCTGATCAAGATCGAACCCCTTGGATCAAGGTTCAATTTCTTGAATCTCAAGCAATAGGATGGATCAGAGGTGATTTTGTCATTGTCCCTTTAACCTACTGTTGATCTAAAAATTAACTTCTCATCGGAAAATTCAAAAATATGGATTTAATAACGTTACAAAATTTTCTCGATAACAGTTCCTTTCTATTATTATTTATAACCATGCTCATTTATTGGGCAGGGGCTGCTTTTCCGAGGTTAACCTGGTTGCCAACTCTCGGGACAACTGGAGTGGCGATGGCTAATTTATGTATGGCTACTTTATTAGGGGCCCGATGGTTAGAAGCCGGTTATTTTCCTCTCAGTAATCTTTATGAGTCCTTATTCTTCTTAGCTTGGGGTGTAACCGCTATGCACCTAGTGGCTGAACAAATGAGTTGCAGCGCCTTGGTTGGGGTGGTAACAACCCCTGTCGCTATGGGAATTACTGCCTTTGCAGCCCTGTCTTTACCTCCAGAAATGCAAACCTCTGCCCCTCTGGTTCCTGCGTTAAAGTCGAACTGGTTAATGATGCACGTGAGCGTAATGATGTTGAGTTATGCTACTTTAATGGTGGGATCAGTTTTAGCGATCGCCTTTTTGGTAGTGACTCGTAACCAAGACATAGAACTTAAAGGCAGTTCCGTGGGAACGGGTAGTTATCGGGATAAGTTGGGACGCTCATTACTCAATAATAATCATAAACAACCTACGGTTAATTTAGCTCAAAGCAACGGCAATGGAGGAACAGCAGTCTTAGAAAACGTTGCTCTTGACACGGAAACCGTTACCCTTTCTCCCCAACGCCTGAGTTTAGCTGATACCCTTGATAATATTAGTTATCGTATCATTGGCTTAGGGTTTCCTCTGCTTACTATTGGTATTATCGCTGGTGCTGTGTGGGCTAATGAAGCTTGGGGATCTTATTGGAGTTGGGACCCAAAAGAAACTTGGGCGTTAATCACTTGGTTGGTATTTGCTGCTTATCTTCATGCTCGCATTACCAAAGGTTGGCAAGGACGTAAACCTGCGCTTTTAGCCGCGAGTGGTTTTGTCGTGGTTTGGGTATGTTATTTAGGGGTTAATTTATTAGGAAAAGGCTTACATTCTTACGGCTGGTTTTTCTAATTTTGTCGGGTGGGCATTGCCCACCTTAATCATTATTTATTATTTAAAAGTACATTAATCAAATTATTAATAAAGTAATCACGTTCTAAAGGTAAAATCTCTTGACCGTGTAAAATTTCTTGAACAATAACATAATGCACAATAGAGCCGTGAAAAAATCGTGCCGTTAACCCTGGCTCAGTTGTTTTTGAATCAGAATGATTAGCAAATAAATAAGTTAGTTCCTCAAGAAGGGGTTTCTCTATATTGCAAATAAACGTTTGTGCTAAATTAGGAAACCGTCCAGATTCACCAATCAACAAACGAAATAAAGTAAAAAGTGGTTTCTCATTAGAAAATTTATCAAGTAATAGATAAGCTAGTTCCTTTAAGCTATCCCGTAGCGGTAATTCAATAAATCTGCGATCGCCTAACAAATTGTGAATTGAATCTCCTGATACCATTTGCTCAATTAAAGCAGTAAACAAACCTTCTTTATTTTTGAAGTAGTTATAGAGAGTGGGCTTAGAAACTCCAGCCGTAGCAGCGATCTGATCCATACTGGCTGCAGCATAGCCATGACTGACAAAGACTTGCATTGCACCATCAAGAATCGCTTGAATTTTTTCAGGAGATTTTTGTCTGCTCAAAAGTACGCCTCGTGTTGAGTTAATCAAATGACCTTAATTTTATCAGGTTAGGGTTTTATTTTACTAAACTGTTTAGTAAAATAAAAGAGAAAACTAAAAACTGACTTTAGGAATCACTATGGAAACAACGATCAAAACAGACGTTATCATTGTCGGTGCTGGACCGACGGGACTGTCACTGGCAGTACAACTAATCCGTTACGGCATTGATTTCGTTATTTTCGATAAAAAGGAAAATCTCACCGACTTATCCAAAGCTCTCGTTGTTCATGCACGAACCCTTGAAATTTACGATCAAGTTGGTTTAGCCCAAAAAGCTGTTGAGAATGGGGAAATTGTGCAGAAAGGAGCCTTAATGCACCATGGCAAAATTAGCGCATCTTTAGACTTTTCAGATTTTGGTGGCCAACTGAGTCCCTTTCCATTTCTCCTGGTGTTTGAACAAAGTAAAAACGAGCGTCTTCTATATGAATATCTCCAAGAAAACGGAAAAGACGTTCAGTGGCAGACCGAATTAGAAAATTTGACACAAGATATAGAGAGAGTCAAAGCAGTTATCAAAGATAGCAACGGAAAAACTTCAGCAGTTGAAGCCCAGTATTTAGTCGGTTGTGACGGTGCGAGTAGTCCCACCCGACATTGCTTAGGTCTTCCCTTTGAAGGTTCAACCTATCCACGCCTATTTTATGTTGCAGATGTAGAGATGGAATTTTTAGCTGAGGATGCGACTTTTTATGCCCCACTAGGAGTAGACTCCTTCATATTAATTGTTCCTATGGCAGGGAAAAATCACTGGCGACTTATTGGTAATATGCCCGAATACGATCACGAAATTGAGCCAGAAGTGACCTTTGAGCAAATCGAAAAAAAAGCCGCACAACTTGTCAAACGTCCTCTTAATATTATCAATGTACGTTGGTTTTCCAGTTATAAAGTGCATACTCGTCATGCTGAACCCTTTGCTATCGGTCGCTGTTTTCTTGCTGGGGACGCTGCTCATATACACACCCCCGCAGGCGGTCAAGGCATGAATACTGGAATACAAGACGCTTATAATCTTGCCTGGAAACTAGCACTTGTTTTACAAAACCAAGCTGACCACTCACTGCTTAAAACCTATAATGAAGAACGGTTGGCTAACGCGAAAAAGCTTCTATCATCAACTGACCAGTTTTTCGATGTGGCAGTCAGCAACCAGTGGTATTTTCGTTTTTTTCGTGACAACATTTTGCCAAGTCTTGCCAATTTAATAACACAGATGAGTGTGGTCAAAGAATTTCTGTTTAAACTGGTTTCTGAAATTGGCATAAACTACCGAGATAGTTCTTTAAGCCAACATAAAAATGATCATTCTTTTAAAGTCAAAGCTGGTGATAGAATGCCTTATTTTTTGATTGATGGTATGAACGTTTATGAGCAACTGGCTGGGCCTAAGTTTCATTTACTCATTTTTTGTAAAGAAAAAGATAATGATCAAAATTGGCATTTGGAACTTAAAAATGAATTTGGACATTTGATCGACTTTAACATTATTCCTCTTTACCCACATATTGCTGAAATTTTCGGTAATCATCATTTTTTTAAGGTCTTACTGCGACCCGATAACCATATCGTATTCATATCTACTGAACCTTTGTTAAATGATATAAAATTCTATTTTGAAAAAGTTGGTTTAATGCAAAAGATTCTCTAAACAAGCTCTAGTTTGATAAGCCAGTGATTCTCATTTTGATAAAGAGAATTACTGGTATTTCTTTTGTTAGATATTAATTGGCTTCCTTAGTGACTTCTTATTGATAACGACTTTAGATGTGTTACCGTGTTAATTTAGGTAACAATCATTAATATTTCCCTTCTCTATGGCCATTTCTCCTGATGCACAGTTCACAGAATCTGTCAAGGATTTAAAAACGAGCGATCGCGGATTAATTCTCAAGCTAATACCCTATCTACGTCGGTATCCTCGTCTATTATTACTTTCTGTTTCCTTATTATTGCCCTTATCCATCGCCGGGGCAATACAACCTCTAATTATCGGCCAAGCGGTGTCTTTATTGCGTCAAGAACAAACTTGGGGATTTTTAGAACAATTTTCCCTAGAAAAAGGATTACAAATTCTTATCGTCACATTATTAGTTACCATTATTATTCGTTTAGTTTGTACGTCTACTCAAGGATTTATTGTTCAAAAATTAGGACAAAATATTACAGCAGCTATACGAGACGATTTATTTACTCATGTCACTTCTTTAGGAACCAGTTTTTTTAATCGAACCCCTGTGGGGCGTTTAATTACTCGTTTAACCAGTGATGTTGAAGCATTAGGAGATGTGTTTGCCAGTGGTGCCATTGGTGTGGTTAGTGATACGATTTATATCCTATTTATTATTGTCACCATGTTTACAGTTCAAGCAAAATTAGCCTTAATGTTGGTCTTAATGATGCTTCCTATTACTGTATTAATTGTATATTTTCAACGACAATATCGCAAAGCTAATTATAAAGCAAGGGAAAAACTATCAGAACTGAATTCCATGTTACAAGAAAATTTAGCAGGAATTAATGTGGTTCAATTGTTTAGACGAGAACAGTTTAATAGTGAATTATTTCGGGCAGTTAATAGTGATTATCGTCAGGCCACTAATAAAACAATTTTTCATGATTCGGCGGTCTCTGCTACCTTAGAATGGATTAGTTTAGTTGCGATCGCATCAGTTCTTTGGTTGGGTGGAATTTTTATTATTGATGATACTATCACTTTTGGAACTTTATCAGCCTTCATTTTATACGCTCAACGTCTCTTTAATCCTTTACGTCAATTTGCGGATAAATTTACCATGTTTCAGGCAGGTTTTACCGCTATCGAACGGATTACAGAGCTAATGAAAGAACCTATAGAAATTAAAGAAAGTGATAAAAATATTCAATTTTTAGACAATATAAAATATCAGGATAAAATTGGAGAAATTTGTTTTGATCATGTTTGGTTCGGTTATAAACCCGATGAATATGTTCTTAAGGACTTAAACTTTACTATTTTTCCTGGGGAAAAGGTGGCGTTAGTCGGTCCAACCGGCGCAGGAAAAAGTTCAATTATTCGTCTTCTTTCTCGTTTATACGAACCCACAAAAGGAAGAATTTTAATTGATGGGGTTGATATTAGAGATATTTCTAAAAAGGAATTAAGACAATATGTCGGAATGATTTTACAAGAAAGTTTTTTATTTGCAGGAGATGTCAAACGTAATATTACTTTAGGAGAAAATTATTCTTTAGAAGCGGTACATAATGCAGCTAAATTGACCAATGTTCATCATTTAATTGAAGACTTGCCCCAAGGGTATCACACTCAATTACGAGAAAGAGGAACCAATTTATCGGGAGGCCAAAAACAATTATTAGCCTTTGCTAGAGTTGCTATTCGTAACCCTCATATTTTAGTTTTAGATGAAGCAACTGCTAGTTTAGATGTGCAAACAGAAGCCTTAATTCAAGAAGCTTTACAAAAACTCCTCATTAATAGAACAGCCGTTATTATTGCTCATCGTTTATCAACCATTCGGGATGTAGATAAAATTTTTGTTTTAAAAGAAGGTCAGATTATTGAATCAGGTAATCATCAACAATTACTAAAAGAAAAAGGCTTATATCATAGCTTATATCAATTGCAAATGATGGGATACGAAGAGAGTCCTACTTATTAACTAATCTTACTTAAACCTCATTTTTTTCAATGAAATCGATAACAGCATTAATTAAAGTATCGTCATGAAAGCTACTTTCTTTTAAATAATAAAGCGATCACTTGAAATATAAAGCGATCGCCGTCTTAAATAATGAATTTTAAACAGTTAAAATCAGGTACAGCCTTCTTTTGCCGAAACTAAATGGGATTACCCTGGTATTTAGTCCGATTATTGATCCCTTATCCGCGATTTAATTGAGTTCTAGAACTCCTCTTGTGTTGTCACGACGACGCTCTTCTTTTGCCTCAAATTTAGCTAAACAACTGCCTTTCTCAACCATGACACAATTGAGATAATCCGTAATTTCAATTAAAGCAGCCCGAAGTGCTTGACCGACAGGAGCTTTATTGCTACTTTGTTGGTCCCCACTCATGCCAAGACCCAATATACTGAAACCACTAGACATACTTTTCGCTTCGTTGGTTGCCCGTCCTTCAACAGTACGAGTGTAAACCACTTCAGCAGTGGTAGTGTCAACAACACGTAAATCAATCGCTACATAAGCTTGTTCTTTAGTGGTACGACCGCTACTACTTCCCAAATTAATAGGACCGATATTAAATCCACCCACTCTTCCTCCAGAGGACTCCTGAGAAACCCCTTCTTCATAGGAAGTTACTCGACCAAGAACAATATATTTAGCCCCTGTCAGATTAGCACTTTCAGGAGCCGTTTCTGGGCGAACTAAACCCAATTCGGCCAGTTCTTGTTCTGAAAGGACTTCATCAAGTTTTTGTCGTTCTACTACCGTAAAATTACCAGTTGATGTTAATTCATTGATCAAAGCATCAGCTAATTCTCGAGAAGTTCCCCGTCGCCACCACCACCAATTGGTTTCGTTTTTGAACTCTGGGACTGAAATTGTTAGTTTGTCTTGGGCAAGAGTAGTTAAATAACCCCCAAAAAGACTAAAGGTTACTGCAGCTAAAGCAAAAGTTGCACAATGCCCGAATGGTCTCAAAAAATGGGAAATTTTCATAAATTATGTGATCAATAAGGATTTTAAGTTTGCGATATTATATCAAAATCTCAAGATAAAACCTTTCTTTTGCAATTTCTTAATTCTTGTTTCCAAGGTTAAATGTTTGTTTTCTCTCAATTTCCTGTATTAGACATCTACAAAAATCTGTAGCTTAGCTACAGCAATGAAAACAGGGGGATTAGACAAATTTAGCTAACTATAGCGAGTTTATGTTTGAACGTCACTTTATCTTTTTCTATGGTTAATTTTAAGATGACAAAATTCCCACTGCAATGCGACAATAGAACCGCTAAAGTCAGGAAAAGTTTATGTTTAAGTCTTTACGAATCGTTGTTCTTACAATAATCAGTTTAACTTTATTTAGTTGCTCGATTGGGTTAGGTGGTTTACAAAGTTATGTCGATGCCGGTGATGGGTATCAATTTTTGTATCCTAATGGTTGGGTTGGGGTTGATGTCAAGCAGTCGTCTCAAGGAGTCGATGTCATTTTTCGTGATATCATCGAACCCAGTGAAAATTTAAGCGTCATTGTTAGCGATGTGGATAAAGAAAAAACATTATCCGACTTAGGAACCCCAACAGAAGTGGGATATTATTTATTAAAACAAATGAATAATAATGAAGAAAATGACCGTAAGGTTGATTTAATTAATGCTGAATCACGGGAAGTAGAAGGACAAACTTATTATAATTTAGAATATGAAGTAACCTTACCTAATCAAGAGCAACGCCATAATCTGGCTAGTATTGCTGTAAGTCGTGGTAAGCTTTTTACCTTTAATTTATCTACAGTACAAGAACGCTGGAATAAAGTTAAGGATTTATTTGAAACTTCCGTTAATTCTTTTTCAGTGTATTAATTAGATTAGAGCAAAGATATAATTTAGATGGAGATGTTGTTAAACTATTGTATCTCTAAACTGGTGAGTGGATATTTATATTAACTACTTACAGATGATTAAAAGTTTAACAATATCTTTTGTCTTTTTTATTAAAATCAACTAAAAACTACTTAAAAATGAACCAATCTCCCCCTTTTGTTCTTGCTTCTGCTTCTACTGCACGTCTAAAACTTCTCAAAACTGTAGGAATTAATCCGATTGTTTGCTCGAGTAATTTTGATGAATCTCAAATTACAGAAACCAATCCCCTAAAATTAGTGCAAATTTTAGCACAATGTAAAGCAGAAATTGTTGCTCAAACCTATCAAGATTGTCTAGTTTTAGGGTGTGATTCTGTCCTAGCTATTGATGGCCAAATTTATGGTAAACCAGACTCTCCAGAACAAGCGATCGCTCGTTGGAAAATTATGAGAAATAATCACGGAACTTTATACACGGGTCATACACTTTTAGACGGAAAAAAACAAAAAACTTTACTATCTTGTGGTGTTACCAAAGTCTATTTTGCTAATATTGATGATCATACTATTGAAGCCTATGTTAACACCGGAGAACCACTTAAATGTGCTGGTAGTTTTGCCTTAGAAGGAAAAGGAAGCGTATTGATTGAAAAAATAGAAGGATGTCATAGTAATGTGATTGGCTTAAGTTTACCATTATTACGAGAAATGTTACAAAAATTGGATTACTCTATTCAAAGTTTTTGGTAATCTGATAAACTTAAGTTTATTGATAACTAAAGCAAAATTTATATTTTTATTAGCTTATTTAAAATGACCACTGATACTAATCTTTCATCAGAACAATATCAACAAAAAATGCAAAGACGGAAAGAAATTCAAGAAAAACGTCTGGCAGAAGCATCAAAAGAAAAAGGACTAATTATTGTTAATACCGGTAACGGGAAAGGGAAAACCACCGCAGCATTAGGGATGGTCATGCGATCGCTAGGTCATGGTTTTCGAGTGGCTATTGTTCAATTTATAAAAGGTGCCTGGGAACCAGCCGAAAAAGCCGTTTTAAGTCAATGGGAAAACCAGCTAGACTTTTTAGCGATGGGAGAAGGATTTACCTGGGAAACACAAGACAGAGAAAGGGATATTTTAAACGCCCAAAAAGCTTGGGAAACCGCCGTTTCTTTTATTAATAATTTAGACTATCAATTAGTATTACTTGATGAGATAAATGTGGCTTTAAAGTTAGGCTATTTAAAAGCTGAAACTGTGGTCAAAGCCTTACAAACTAAACCAGAACAAACCCATGTTATCTTAACAGGAAGAGGTGCGCCTATTGAAGTAATTGAAATTGCTGATCTTGTCACAGAAATGAAATTGATTAAACATCCTTTCAAAGAACAAGGGATTAAAGCTCAAGCAGGGATTGAATTTTAAAGCCTTGATTTTTATTGACAATTAAGGTAAGATAAGAAATTGTGAGTTTTTGCAAAAGCCATGAATGCCCAAACGATAATAAAAGATATAGAATCGGAATATCTCAAGAAAGACTTACCCACCATCCATGTTGGTGATACCGTTCGGGTAGGGGTTCGTATTCGAGAAGGTGGAAAAGAACGGGTTCAGCCTTATGAAGGCACCATTATTGCCATGCGGAATGGAGGAATTAACGAAACCATTACCGTTCGCAAAGTTTTCCAAGGGGTGGGAGTAGAAAGAGTATTTCTTCTTCATTCTCCTCGGGTTGCTGATATTAAAGTTATTCGTCGCGGTAAAGTACGTCGAGCCAAACTATACTATTTACGCAAACGAGTTGGTAAAGCGACTAGAATCCGTCAACGTTTTGATCGTCCTGTTTAAAATGACTTTACCGATAGCGCACATAACCCACAAAAAAAGGTCAAACTGCGCTATAATAGTTAAGGCTTAGAAGCATAGTCCTTAACTATCGCTCCTATCATGCGCTCTTAGTTCAGTTGGTAGAACGCAGGTCTCCAAAACCTGATGTCGGGGGTTCAAGTCCTCCAGGGCGCGTCTTCAACTAGCCATCAGCTATATTTGAAAAATGCTGAGTGCTGAACACTGACTGCTTTTGAAATTTCAAGGTATGATAAAAACATGATTTTATTTAGAAAAGATCATGAAAATTTTGGTACTCAATGCGGGATCGAGCAGTCAAAAAAGTTGTTTATATAGTATAGAAGGAAACACATTACCCCAACATTCTCCTGAACCGATTTGGACAGGCAATATTGATTGGACTGTATCAAAAAATGAAGGCATCTTAACAGTAAAAGCTAACGAAATTAAACAAACTATTACCTTAAACAAGGAAAATAAAGCAGAAGCAATTTCTAAAATGCTCGAGACATTAACCCAAAGTGAAACAAAAGTGATTGACAACTTAAAAGATATTAATGTAGTTGGTCATCGAGTGGTTCATGGCGGAAAAAACTATTCTGAAGCAACTAAAATAACCCCCGAAGTTAAAGCAAAAATTAGGGAATTAATTCCTTTAGCCCCTAATCACAATCCGGGTCATATTGAAGGAATAGAAGCCATTGAAAAAGTGTTATCAGATGTGCCTCAAGTCGCTATGTTTGATACAGCCTTTCATCAAACTATTCCCTTAGAAAATGCTGCTTATCCTATCCCTTTTGAATGGTTAGATAAAGGAATTCGTCGCTATGGATTTCATGGCATTAGTCATGAATATTGCGCTAATCGTGCAGCAGAAATCTTAAATCAACCTTTATCTTCTTTAAAGTTAATTAACTGTCATCTCGGTAATGGTTGCTCTTTAACTGCTATAAAAGACGGTAAAAGTATCGATACTACTATGGGATTCACTCCCTTAGAAGGATTAATGATGGGAACCCGTAGCGGTTCTATTGATTCGGCTATTTTAATTTATTTAATGCAAGAATATTCTTTAACTGCTGATGAATTAAACACTCTATTAAACAAAGAATCAGGGTTACAAGGAGTGTCAGGAATTTCTGCCGATATGAGAGCTATTTTAAAAGGGATAAAAGAGAATGATTTTCGCGCTCAATTAGCCTTTGATATGTATATTCATCGTTTGCGATCGCAGTTAGGTTCGATGTTAGCTGTTTTAGGAGGCTTAGACGTTTTGATCTTTACCGCAGGGGTAGGAGAAAATAACGGTATAGTCCGAGAAAAAGCCTGTGAAGCCTTTGAATTTTTGGGATTAAAATTAGATAAAACAAAAAACGAATCATCTCCGACGAATGAAGATATTGCCACAGAAGACTCATCTGTAAGAATTTTAGTCATTCATACCCAAGAAGATTGGGCGATCGCGAGACAATGTTGGCATCTTTGTCACTGATAAATATTATTTTTTTAGTTTAGTCTCGTGTAATCCAGTTGAGCAATCCTAAAGAATTTATGGTTCCCAGTGCGTGTGCGCCTAAAATCGTGACGTTGACAAAATCCAAAAACAAATCTGCTGTTTCAATAGCTTGCTGTTGTTCGTAGACTCTAGGACCTTGAGGTTGAGCGATCGCTTGGGCAATTATACTGATTACTATCGTTTCTGAAGCCAAAAATGCCAAAATTAGTCCAGTTAAACTAATGGTTAGCGCAATCCGTAATAAATTAGCGACCTCTAAGCGATTGGGTTGCTTAGGCGTTGCTGATTGCAATTGCTTCGCTACACGCCTATAACGCCAAGCAAAAAAGATTCTAATTCCCAAAGCGACCAAGCTAGCAATCGTCAAAAAAATACTGATACTAATGGCTGTATTATTAGCAGGTGTGCCTAGTTTACGGCTAAATAAAATTAATCCCAAAATTAGGGCTGAAACTGCACCCAGAATTAGATGAATCCAGTAACTGATTTGACCTAAAAGGCGTAAAACACCCGCAAATTTAGCTTTGTCAGGAAGGTTAGGAGAATTTAATTTATTTTGCATTACAAATATTTAGTTAGCTTTACTATTTAGATAACAAAATATTATCTTTTTTCGACTCTGCCAAAAGAGACAAATAAGATAACGCTGACTAAACCCTCCCCCTGAAAAATTGGATATGGGTTAGAGTCCCACCATCTAAGAGACAAATGACTTTTTATCTGGCACTGTCGAGTAGGCTCGGATTTCACAAAGAGGAGCGAAGCATGATAGCTTCCCTGATACTGTTGGCGAAAGTAATCTAAGCGTGTTTCAAAATGTAATATAAAAGGCATTGATGAAAAGCGGTCAACCAAGTAATACATGGGGAAAAGGGAAGTTATTTTTTCCATGTATTACTTGGAAAAATCTAATATGCTGATAAAAATAGAAGAAGAAAATAAAATGTCCTTACATCCCAAACCAATTCCGCCAATTCCTGAAGATACAGCACGAGTAGCCCGTGCAGCTTTCCCCAAAGGAAATATTTATTTACAACTACGAGATACTTTGGAAACTCTCTATGTTGATGAAGATTTCGCTGATTTATTCTCTGTCAAAGGACAACCAGCCCAATCACCTTGGCGATTAGCTTTAATCTGTATAATGCAATATATGGAAAACCTCTCAGACCGCCAAGTAGCAGAAGCAGTACGAGGGCGAATTGATTGGAAATATGTACTTTCTTTACCCTTAGAAGACAGTGGGTTTGATTACTCTGTATTAAGTGAATTTCGTAAACGTTTAATTAAAGGAGGATCTGAAGAACTATTACTTAATAAAATCCTTGAAAAGTTCAAAGAAAAAGGAATATTAAAAACCCCAAAGCAACAAAGAACTGATTCAACTCATATCCTCGCAGCCATTCGACCCTTAAACCGTTTAGAAACGTTGGGGGAGACGATGAGGGCAGCCCTTAATAGTTTATCAGTAGCTGCCCCTGATTGGTTAAGAAGAAATATTATCAAAGATTGGTATGATTTTTATGGAAGAAGGGTTGAAAATTACCGTCTGCCGAAACTCGATTCAGAACGAAACCAACTAGGGGAGAAAATTGGAAAAGATGGTTTCAAATTACTGAATAAAATTTATCATCATGATAGTCCTGACTGGTTACGTCATATTGCAGCCGTCGAAACTTTAAGACAAGTCTGGATTCAACAATTCTATGCCCCAGAAATAGACAGGGTTCAGTTAAGACCTCCAAAAGAGATGTCTCCCTCTACCATAGCCATCCATTCTCCCTATGATTTGGAGGCTCACTATTCGTCTAAACGTAGCGTTAATTGGGTTGGCTATAAAGTTCATTTAACAGAGATTTGTGACGAAGATTCTCCTCACTTTATTACTCATGTTACTACCACTTTGTCTACGGTAACGGATGAAGTAGTTATCTCACCTATTCATGAAGCTTTAGAAAAGAAATCTTTGCTGCCCGATAAGCATTTAGTTGATCTGGGTTATACTCCAGCTGAAAATTTAATTTCATCTCAAAGAGACTATGGTATAGAATTAATTGGACCAGTCAGAAGTGACCCTTCTTGGCAAACTCGAAATCACCCAAAATTCGCCGCTAAAAATTTCAAAATTGATTGGGAGAAAAAAGTAGCAACTTGTCCGAAAGGACAGCAAAGTACGACGTGGAAACAAAAGAAAGATGTGGGAGGACAACCGATTATTCAGATTACATTTTCAAGATTTTCTTGTAATAATTGTCGTTCTCGTTCTCGATGTACCCGTGCTAAAATTGAACCGAGAGGATTAACTATTCGAGACAAAAATGAGTATCTGGCTTTAAAAAATCGTAGAGAAGCACAAAATACTCGTGAGTTTCAAAATACTTATCGAAAAAGAGCAGGAATAGAAGGAACTTTATCACAAGGGATTAGAAAATCGGGTTTGCGTCAATCTCGATATGTTGGTTTAGCTAAAACTCATTTACAACATATTTTTACAGCAGCAGCCTTAAATTTATATCGTCTTGATAACTGGTTAAATGGTATTCCTTTAGCATCTACTCGTTATTCTCGTTTTTGTTCTCTTAAGTCCAAAACAGCTTAACTTTTGCTCTCCATTGTCGAATAATTTTCCATGTATTACAAGGTAGAAGAAAGTTCAATTAATCGTTTCAAAGCTTTTTTTGCTACTTTATAATAAGAAGATTGTTTTCCATATTTTAATTCTTTTAAAACTATTTTGGCTAGAATTTCTAAATTGTCTTGATTGATAGGTTTTTCAGAAACTATGGGGTCAGTATCACTAGGAACTTCTTCACAATTTGGATAATAAGGAAAACTTCCTTGATTAGATTTAACTAATTTTTCGAGTAAGTCAGCCCTCGTCCATCCAAGACACTCCGAAGCAATTCCTAAAGCTCGCCAAGTTTCATCGGTAAGTCTTAAAGAGCGGACTTGACGGTAATCATCATTTTTTAGAGCAAACTTCCCTTGAATATCTCGTTTACGTTTCATGTTTTTTCCAAGTAATACATGGAAGAAGTTTAACATCTCCTGACCATGTATTACTTGACTAACCTATCCCCATCATTCTGCTAAAAATTCTTCTTATATTACATTTTGAAGTACGTTTAGATTACTTTCGCCAACAGTATCTTCCCTCGACTCTACCCATGTACGGTTCGGAATGGAAGAAGAGGAAGGCGACTTGCTTTTTGACCCCTAATCCTACTATTTCTTTACATTCTGGCAAACTGTGTTACCATCTTGGGTGATTGACTCATTAACTAACTTATGCAAAGGCGAGACAATCAAAGTTGGTGGAGGAGTTTACAGGAGCGACCCAGAAAATGTCAGATACACAACAACCCCTAACATCTCAGAGAAGTCTTTTTGATCCCATTCGTATCGGTGTGATTGGAGTGGGTAACATGGGACAACATCATAGCCGAATTCTTAGTTTACTGAAAGATGTAGAATTAGTCGGCGTGTCTGATGTTAATGTCGAACGGGGTATCGATATTGCGAGTAAATATCGAGTCCGTTTTTTTGAGAATTATCAGGATCTTCTGCCCCATGTTGATGCAGTGTGTATTGCCGTTCCCACTCGCTTGCATCACTCCGTGGGAATGGATTGTTTACGGGCTGGAGTCCACACCCTGATTGAAAAACCGATCGCTGCTAGTATTGCCGAAGCAGAATCTTTAGTTAATGCGGCTGCTAGTTCTCATGGTATTCTCCAAGTGGGTCATATTGAACGGTTTAACCCTGCTTTCCAGGAACTGAGCAAAGTCTTAAAAACAGAGGAAGTCTTGGCTTTAGAAGCCCATCGCATGAGTCCTTATTCTCAACGGGCCAATGATGTTTCTGTGGTACTAGATTTAATGATCCACGACATTGATTTACTCTTAGAGTTAGTGGGATCTCCTGTGGTCAAACTCACCGCCAGTGGTAGTTGTGCCTCTAATTCGGGTCATTTAGATTATGTAACAGCAACTCTAGGGTTTGCCAATGGCATTGTTGCCACTTTAACAGCAAGTAAAGTGACTCATCGAAAAATTCGTCGTTTAGCAGCCCATTGTAAAAACTGTTTAACTGAAGCGGATTTTCTTAATAACGATATTTTAATTCACCGACAAACAACGGCTAATTATAGTACCGACTACGGACAGGTTTTATACCGTCAAGATGGATTAATTGAAAAAGTCCATACCACCAAAATAGAACCCCTACACGCTGAATTAGAACATTTTGTTCATTGTGTTCGAGGAGGGGATCAGCCTTCTGTAGGAGGCACTCAGGCGTTAAAAGCGTTACGATTAGCGAGTTTGATTGAGCAAATGGCTTTAGATGGTAAAGTTTGGCAAGATTCTGATCTGAGTTATCAATATCTTAATCCGTCTCAAATGACTTTTTCCTAAATCAGTAAGATAAGATAGGGGGCAACTACTGTTGACCCCCACTGTACTGTTCTCAATGATCATCTGAAAAAGCCATCAATGGCGATCGCTTTTTCTCGTGAAAAAATTATACAGTTGCTAACTCAGGTTCAGGACGCTTGCTGTTACGAATCCCTTCAATGGCTTCTGCATAATCATCAGCTTTAAAGACAGCAGAACCTGCCACAATGGCATTAGCACCAGTTTCTAACACCTGCCAAGTATTACCAGGCTTAAGACCACCATCCACTTCAATCCAAGGATCAAGTCCTTTTTCATCACACATTTGACGTAATCGGCGAATTTTATCCACCATCTCAGGAATGAAACTTTGACCCCCGAACCCAGGGTTAACACTCATAATCAAGACTAGATCGCACAATTCTAAGACATATTCAATTAAATCTAAGGGAGTAGAAGGATTGAGAACAACCCCTGCTTGTTTTCCTAATTCCCGAATTTGGCCTAGCGTACGGTGTAAATGGGGGGAAGCATTATGTTCTGCATGAACGGAGATAATATCAGCCCCTGCTTTAGCAAAGTCAGCTACATATTTTTCAGGTTCAACGATCATTAAATGAACATCGAGAGGTTTTTTGGTGTGGGGGCGAATCGCATCAACAATTAAGGGGCCGATGGTGATGTTAGGAACAAAACGACCGTCCATGACATCAACATGAATCCAGTCTGCGCCCGCTTTATCTACTGCCTCAATTTCTGCACCTAAACGGCTAAAATCAGCCGATAGGATGGAAGGGGAAATAACAGTAGATTTGGTCGATTGAGTCATAATAATAGTGTTTCTCCGTCGGATTGCTTATGTCAATAATATTAACAAAGTATTTAGATTAGTCTAAAACTTTTTTGCTTGACTTACCACCAATTGGGGAAGTTTAGCATCTCCCTTTTCGGTTAATAACTCCCACCCTTAAGTTCCTGCCGTCGCTATAACGGGGGATTCGAGAAGGACGATGGCTCATACAAAAATAACTAATAAATAACCAGATATTCCCATCCGCAAAGCTTACGATAAAATAAATTTAATTATATATCCCTCTTCTGTCACTCTCCGAAAATCAAAGTAAAATAAAGAGAGCGACAAACGGCTAGAAAGCAGAGGGGACAATGGATGTAGAGTTACAAATTCTCAAACATTTGGCTAGAGATGCACAACCAACAGTATCAGTTATTGATCAATATTGTGAAGGGTACAAGTCTCTTTTTAATGAAGTCACAAGCTACGAATGTTTTAAATATTTACCTAAACGGAATTATCTCACCAATTAAGAAAAAATCCTTACCCGAAATTGCTAAGATAGTAGGGATAAATTGACCTCAATCTCTACATCACTTTATAGCCTATTCTCCTTGGGAAGTCACTAAATTGAGACATAGGAGATTACAGAAAACCTTACAAGCATTAAAAGAGGAGAAAATTATCATAATCATTGATGAAACTGGAGATAGGAAGAAGCGGTGCGACCCCGCTTATTTTAGAATGGATAGAAAATAAGTATCATCGACAAGAATATTTATTTTTGGTGATGGATAGAAGTCAATGGAGAGACATAAATCTCTTGATGGTAAGTTTAGTATATAATAGAAGAGCTATTCCTTTATATTTTAAGCTACTTCCGAAGAAGGAAAATAGTAATTTGACATCTCAAAAAGAAGCCTTAGAGCCTGTAATTTCATTACTAAAAGATTATAAATTGGTGGTTTTAGGAGATAGAGGAGGACACGGGTGGCGAATCGAATTCGCCACCGTGAGATGTCCGTGATTTTTGTAATGTGGATTTAGCTAGATGGCTAGGTACAATGAAAACGTACTTTTCACTTAGACTAAAAAAACATGAATATGTGGAGCTAGAAGACAAAATCTGGTTTCAGTTAAAAGAATTAGGATTGCTCCCTGGTTCATCTCTATTTTATCAAGGAGTAAAAGTTACTAAGACCAAAGGATTTGGTAGGGTGAATTTTGCAGCGAAGTGGTCACGAAATTATCGAGATAAATCACAAAAAGACCCCTGGTATATTTTAACTAATTTAGAAAGTTTATTCGCAGCCACTGAAGCTTAGCTTATTCTTATAGAATGGGCATTGAAGAGATGTTCAGGGATTTCAAGTTAGGGGGCTATAATATAGAAAAAACTCAAGTAAACGGAGAGCGATTAATAGGTCTCCTCTTATTAGCAACCTTAGCTTATTCAATAGCAACTTTCAAAGGAAACCTAATCCTAAGAAAAGGAGTCGCAAACTATGTTACTCGTCCGACTGAATCAAAACGTCGTCATAGAAGAAATAGTCGTTTTTCTATCGGATTGAAAGCCTATTTCTGGCTTAACTCATTATCATTTTTTGCTGAAGAAGTTCAACAATTGATACGTCTTGTTCCTAGCAAACGCGCTTATTATTCGAGAGGTCTGAAGACTGCAACCATTATTCAATCAGCTTTTTGACCTTCTTTGTAGGCCTTCCAGGAAACGATCGCAAATGAATATATTTATGGAGACAGATAAGATTACTCTAAGATAATTATCTTTAATTTTTATTAACTGCTCTTGACAAAATACCTGATTATTCTACTTTTAAGGATATAGTGGCGATCGCCTAAATGTGCATTCCTAACTTCTCAATAATATATATGTTCTTAACTGCGATCGCTACTTTTCTATAAATAATTTTGTACTAAACTAACTCATTCCTAACGGATTTCAAAGTTAATTGATAAGTGATCTCAATAGTTTTAAATTATCATAAATTATCAGATAACCCCTTGCGGAATCTAGGTTTAACCTTTATAATGAAACTAACAGAGAAATAATTTAGTTACTCGTAATAAAAAACTAACTTTCATTGTTTTAAAAAGTTGGTTTTTGAGGTGAAGGCAAAATAATAGTCTCTTCGAGAAGTTATGAAAAATAACCCATCTCAATGAGTTTAGGCAAGTATACATTTGTCTAGTTTGTCCTGACTATATCCGCTTTAACTGAATCCATGCTGTTAATTATAAATTCCAATCCGAACGAAAGATATAAACACCATGAAAACCCATCCTCACCTACTTTTAATCGACTTCAGCCTTAAAAAAGCTTACCATTTTCTTCTCAGTTATATAAGCTATTTTTTCATGTTGTCTCACTATGTTCATACGTAAGTGTGCATTGAGAAAACAGCGTTAGAGAACATTGCTTATTTTTCACTTTCAAAACAATTTACCAAGCGTATCTAAGCTATTACTTATAATAATGGCTTAGATTTCTATATTTTAATAATTCTATCCTCTGATAGAGGGAAAATTAACCCTTTTTTAAGGTAGTCTAGAAAAGATTAACAATGATGGGTTAAGCAAAAGTAAAATAAATATGTTAGGAACAGAAAACCTCGGAGAACAAACATTAAACACGATCGCTAAATTAGCGTTATCTTCTCAACTCAAAGATTCAGATCATTTAGAGGTAAAAGTAAAAACATCTCCAGAAAAAATAGTTAACGGTGAGGTTGAATCCCTGTTAATCGAAGGGAAAGGATTGGTGATTGAAACAGACTTGCGAGTAGACAGTTTAGAAATTGCCATGAAAGAAATTGCGATCGATCCTCTCAAAGCTTTAACTGGTAATATTGAACTAACCCAACCTACCGTAGGAACTGCACATTTAACCTTAACCCAAACCGATCTAAACCGCGCTTTCAACTCCCGTGATCTTAGAACCAAAATAAATGTCTTAGACACCTATTTATCCAGAGGAGAAAAAAAGGTAACTGTTCCTGAAAAAAAATGTGAACTGTACGCAAATGGAACCGTAGGAGTAGAAACCCTAATCAAGTTACAACCGTCAGGAGAAACGAAAGAAGTTGCTTTTACCACCACTCCTAAAATTGCCGAAGGAGGTAGAAGTGTTATCTTAAAAGATATTGAATACGCACCCGGAAAGGAAGTATCAGAGGATTTAACAGAAGCTTTTTTAGAAGTAGCAAAAAAAATGCTTAATTTAAGTCATTTTGAAAAACAAGGTCTTGCTTTACGCATTAATCATCTTAATATAGACGCTGATAAAATTACCCTCTCTGCTGCGGCCGACATTACTCAATTTCCTACACTTTAAGAGACTGTTTCTAAAGACAACATTAAGTAGGGTGCGTTATTTGTTCCTTTACCTTCATAAATAGGTTGATTTTTAATTATCATTACATCTGGATAGGTATAGATACGATATGTTGACATCCACAAACGAACATCACTCATAAAAATCCAGTAATTTTCATTATTTATTGTAGTGGGAAATTGTTGATAAAAATTACCAGCGATGAGAATATGATTAGTGGTGGCACCAGTCATGGGAATAATCTCTCCATCTCGGTATTCATGTTTGTCTTTTGCTATTTCTTCTAACTTCAAATATTCTTCAGGTGTATAGTATCTTTTCTCTATTTGGACTGTCATATTAACCTCTGCTTTTTCAGAATTTTTTACAGAATAAAGTAAGGTAGGTAACTATATAACAGTGTTAAAATTGCCTACCCTACCAGTTAACTTACACTAAAATACTTGCTTTCTTTTCTTCAAAAATACGTTCGATAACTGCTTCTACTACCTTATCAGGGGTGGATGCACCAGAGGTAACACCAACTATAATTTTACCGTCAGGTAGCCAATTTCCCTTAGTTTCTATATCTTTTTCCAAGGGTTTATGTTCGATTGTATTTCCTGGTAAGATTCGTTTGTCGCTATCAATGTGATAAGAGTCAATTCCTTTTTCAATAGAAATTTCTTGTAAATGAGTTGTATTAGAGGAGTTAAACCCACCAATAACAACCATTAAATCAACTTTTTCTTCTACTAAGTTTAACATAGCATCTTGACGTTCTTGAGTGGCATCACAGATAGTATTAAAACTCATAAAATGCTCGTTTAGTTCAGTGGGTCCATACTTTTTCAACATAGTAGTTTCAAAGAGTTTCCCTATTTGTTCGGTTTCACTTTTTAACATGGTGGTTTGATTAGCAATACCCAAACGGATTAAATCTTTATCAGGGTCAAATCCTTCTGAATGAGCATTTTTAAACTTCTCTAAAAACTCTTCTTTATTACCACCATTGAGGATATAATCACAGACATATTGCGCTTCTTTTAGGTTTAAAACCACTAAATAAGTTCCTGCAAAAGAACTGGTTGCGACGGTTTCTTCATGACGATATTTACCATGAATAATAGAAGTGTAATCTTTTTTCTTGTGTTTTTCGACCGAGTTCCAAACTTTAGAAACCCAGGGACAAGTTGTATCAACAATGGTGCAACCTTTATCATTTAATAGTTGCATTTCCGTTACACTTGCACCAAAAGCAGGTAAGATAACGACATCTCCTGCTTCTACTATAGAAAAATCTTTATTTCCATTAACCACTTCAATAAAACCAACATTCATCTCTAATAAACGCTGATTAACTGAGGGATTATGAATAATTTCATTAGTTATCCAAATCTTTTCTGTGGGAAAATGTTGACGGGTTTCATAAGCCATAGCAACTGCCCTTTCGACTCCCCAACAAAAGCCAAAGGCTTCGGCTAATTTAATGGTAACATCTCCTTCTTGCCATTGATAATTATTTTCACGAATTTTTTGAATTAGAGAACTTTGATACTCTGTATTCATGGTTCCCATGACTTCGGTTTCATGGCCAAACCCTTTACGGTGATAGTTGTTAGACTGTTGTAAAGAACGTTTAAAAGCTTTTGTATCCATAGGATGAGGTAAATTTATTTATCCAGTGAGCAATTATTGACCATTTTATCTTAATGCGCCAACTATTTTCTATATTTGTTATCTTAAATAATGTTATCGGTGAATTGATAATATCTATTCAATCAATTTCGTATTATAATAAAAATCAATACTTGCATTAGAATGAATATCAATGAGATTTAAAATTTACTCAATTTTTTTAACAGTATTTTTGCTATTATTCCTGATAGTTTCCCCAACTTTAGCAATAGCAGAAGAAATGACAGACGGGGCGGAAATTTTTACGGTTCATTGTGTTGGATGTCATCCGAATGGCAATAATATTATTCGACGAGGAAAGAATTTAAAAATGAGGGCATTAAAAAGAAATAAAGTTGATACTTTAGATGCTGTTATTAATATCGTAACTTATGGCAAAAATAATATGTCAGCTTACAAAGGAAAACTGACCAAAGATGAGATTAAAACAGTATCTGAATATGTACTTGATCAAGCTAGAAATAATTGGCGCAACCCTTAAATTTTAAGTTAGCTTTCTGTTGTTTCTTCTTTTTGCAATAATAATTGAATGGCTAATAAAATTAAACCAAAAGCAACGAAAAAGAAAACAAATGTACCTAAAGAAGCGACACCCATAACTAGGGTTCTTACTAATGAGCCAATTCTTAATACTAAAGTATTAGAAGAGGTTAACGGTTTGCTGGCAAAAGTTTGGATAATTGAAGCGGTTAAGGTGTAGAGTGCATAACCTAACGCCCCTGAAATGGTGGCACCCATTAAACAGTTTGCAGGAGTGGGTTGTTTTGGGTTAGGTTTTTCTGAGGAGTTGCTCATAGGAAAAGTTATAATATTCTATTTTTTATCATATCATATTTATGTCTAAATTATCAACTAAAAAAGCCCACTTATCGGCAATTGTTTCTATTACTTTAGTTGTGGGTTTTCCGGCACCATGACCGGCTTTTGTTTCAATACGAATTAAGACAGGTTTCTCTCCATTATGAGCCTTTTGTAAGGCTGCTGCAAACTTAAAACTATGTGCCGGCACCACACGATCATCATGATCAGCTGTGGTAATCATGGTAGCAGGATAAGCGGTATTTGAGGTTAAATTATGTAAAGGAGAATAGGCTAAAAGTGTTTTAAAGTCTTCTTTATTTTCGGAACTTCCATACTCTGGACACCAAGCCCAACCGATGGTAAATTGATGAAAACGTAGCATATCTAATACACCTACTGCGGGCAAAGCAACAGCAAATAGATCTGGTTTTTGTGTCATGCAGGCACCCACTAATAAACCGCCGTTACTGCCTCCTCCAATGGCTAATTTTTGGGAAGAAGTATAGTTGTTTTTGATTAACCATTCAGCAGCACAGATGAAGTCATCAAAGACATTTTGTTTCTTATTTTTCATTCCGGCTTGATGCCATTCTTCACCATATTCTCCCCCACCCCTAAGATTAGGAACAGCATAAACGCCGCCCATTTCCATCCAAACAAGGTTACTAATGGAAAAACTAGGAGTCAAAGAAATATTAAAACCACCATAACTATAGAGATAGGTGGGGTTATTACCATTTAGCTTTAAGCCTTTTTTATGAGTGATGAACATAGGAATTTTTGTTCCATCTTTGCTCTCATAAAAAACTTGTTTAATTTCGTAATCTTCGGGATTAAAGTCTACCATTGGCTGACGAAAGACGGTACTTTCTCCTGTTACCATATCGTAGCGGTAGATAGTTGTGGGAGTGGTAAAATTAGTGAAAACGTAAAAGGTGTCAGTATCCGCTTTTTTACCCTTAAAGCCACCGACTGAGCCAATTCCAGGTAAGTTTACTTCTCGGATAAAGTTACCTTGTAAATCATGAATTTTGATAGCGGATTTTGCATCTTGAAGATAATCACAAACAAATTGATTATTTAAAATACCAACCCCTTCTAAAGTTTCGTTACTTTCTGTTATAATTTTTTGCCATTTTTCTTTGTTTGAGTTGTTAATATTAATACCAATTACTTTCCCTTTTGGTGCGTTTAAATCAGTACGAAAATAAAACAGTGATCCTTCATTATCAATAAAACTATAATCTGCTTCAAATTTATTGATAAGTTCAACAACTTGGGCATTTTCTTGACTTAAATCTTTATAAAAAACAAGATTTTTAGAGTCGGTTCCTTTCCAGACACTGATGATTAAATACTGTCCATCTTCGGTAACTCTTCCACTAAAACCCCATTCTTTTTCGTCGGGACGATCATAAATTAATACATCTTCATCTTGGGAGGTTCCTAACTTATGATAGTAAAGTTTTTGATAGTAATTTGTATCTTCTAGTTTCGTTTTTTCGTTGGGTTCATTATAACGACTATAAAAGAAACCTTGATTATCTTTTGTCCAAGATGTCCCTGTAAACTTAGTCCATTTTAAGTGATCAGATAAATCTTTTCCTGTTTCTATTTCTCTCACTTTCCATTCTACCCAATCTGATCCCGATGTGGATAAACCATAAGCTAAATATTGACCATTTTCTGAGATAGATAACCCCGATAAAGCAACAGTTCCATCTTCTGATAAAGTGTTAGGATCTAATAAGATAGTGGGTTCATCTTCAAGATTTTTTAGGGTGTATAAAACACTTTGATTTTGTAAGCCATTATTCTTAAAATAAAAGTATCTTTCAGCTTTTTTGAAAGGAGTCCCATATTTTTCATAATCCCACAGTTTTGTTAAGCGTTGTTTTATTTTTTCCCTTGCTGAAATAGTGGATAAATAGTCAAAAGTAACTTTATTTTGTGCTGTTATCCATGCTTGGGTTTCCTCTGAGTCAGGGTTTTCTAACCAACGATAGGGATCTTTTATTTTTACACCGTGATAAACATCGGTAATCTCTTGTTGTGGGGTGGTTGGATAAGAAAACGGGGATGACATTTTTTGTGTTTTATATAAGAATATTAACTACTTATAATTCTAACATGAGGCTTGATTAAATATTCTCCATTTCTTCAATAATTTTTATGGTTTCGACGCTAACGGTACAAACTCTTGTTAATAAGTCAATGACTTGTTCTTTATAGTCGGCAAAACGATAGTTATTGAATTTTTCGGCGATGGTTTTATCTCTGGGTTTCTTTTCTTTATATTGGTCTAATATCCATTCTAAAGCGCAACGGTTTCCTAGTTTATATTCCCATGCAATGGGTGGTATTCCTTCTAAGGTTGTGACGGTATCTAAGATAATTTTTCCTTTGGTTTTGTCTGCTTTTAGTTTAGGTTTAGGGGTTTGGTTTTCGTCTTTTAAAGCAATATCAATACGGTTGAGGGAATAAGGGGTTATGGTTTCATAGTTTAGATGTAATTCCATTAGTTTTTTTCCCCAGTTTACCCATTGAAAAAAGTTGTCATATAAGGGAAGTCTGGGAAAGTCTTGTTTTAGGTTGAGTTCGTATTTTTTGCGATAGTTGGGGTTATGTAAGACTGCATAAGTATAATGAAAGATGTTTAATTTAGTGATTTGATCCCCCCTTTTTTCCCCCTTACTAAGAGGAGAGGAATAATGATTTTGTATTTGGGTTAGTCCCCAGTCGGTTATATTATCTATTTTGTTGCCATTTTCATCATAACGATATAAAGGAAAAGATTTCGTGGCATTAGGAAGATAAATATCTAAATTAAAAGTGTATTTTGTCGAAAGTACAGCAAAATCTGCTCTTTTACCATAAGAATAAGTTATGATTATATTATTTTTATCTTGAGGTAATATTTGATGTGGAGATCCTAATTCATCAATGAATAAATCTGATTGATAAAGTAATACTTTAAAATAAGGTCGATAATAATGAAAAATTACTTTATTGTTGTCAAATTGTTCTTGTTTTTTGTTGAGATAACGTCTTTTTAAATTTCTAGACCACTTAATTACATTTGGAAATTCTGCATTCTCTTGTTCTTGATAATATTCATATGTTGGATAATCATTTCTCTCACATCTTCGCTAGTAATCTCAGGGTTTATAGACTCTTGACAGATAGTTAAAAACTTATCCCTTGCTGCTATAAAATTCTTATTTTCTTGGGACTGTTTAGCGATAATTTCCCGTAAAGAATCTAAAATAGTTGGTAAATCTTCCTTAAAACTATCTATCGCTTCTCGAAAGTCTTTAACCTCTGGACGAACATAATTAATAAACCCATTAATTAACCCATCCAACCCCTCGCTATCCTTCATAGAAACTCGCAGTTTCTCTTCTCCTCTCTGTATTAAAACTGCGGTTTGAGAATCCTCAAATAAAATGTTATCGTTAGGGTATCCTTTGCTTAATTTCTTCTCTATTTCCTCATCTAAATTATCATATTGATCCTTACTTTCCCAGTAACCCCAATCTAACCGTAACGCATCTTTTACTGTGCCATCAGGTCGAATAGTTTGATCTTTATAAGGTAACTCAGGAATTAACAAAAAATCCCTAGTTTTACAATATTCATTCAATAAACTTTGAAACGCATTTCTAATAGAACTTTCATTGCGACTTCCCCCATATTGGATAATGCGTTCTACTTCTGCTTGATACTGATTAATTAATAAACGAGACATTTAACTTCCTTCGGATAATGTAGTGATTAAACTCGCCTAATTTTATTATTTACTTTATTGTTCACTTCATACACAATTTCCCCCAGATTGTTTAAAAAAATTAATATAAAATTGAAGTATCAATAATTATTCCCTCTTACTCAAAAAAACATTAAATAAGGGATGTTTTAACTAAAATGGTGGGTTAGACGGCTATGATAATCTAAATCATAGCCGTCTAACCCACCCTACTCTACTGTTATAAAATTGAAATATGATAAAATAGCTAAAAAAATTTTTAATGCTTATGAATTCATTAAACACCCAAAAAATTACCTTTCTTATTACTATCACAATTCTGATAACATTAGTTTTACCTATAAAACCTAGTTTAGCTCATGCTGGTCATGATCATTCTCAACCTGAACCCCAAAATACAAAAATAGAAAAAGAAAATACACAGTCTTCTCCAACTTCTGAAACTCAAGAACCCCAAAAACCAGAAAACAAAACTATTAATGTTACTTTGCAAGAAACCAAGCAATTTAATTTCATTCCTCAAACATCAGAAATCATCTTTTTATTGTTAGTTGTTAGTCCCGTTGTTTTAAAACTCATTAAACAAAAATTATGAATCGAATAAATATTAATTATTTACGTCAACTTCATTATAAATTTGTTCCTTTTCTGATCTTTCCTTTATTATTAACTGTACTCACAGGAACCCTATTCCAAGTCGCAGTCGTAACAGGAAATGCTAATGATTTTACCTGGTTATTAGAATTACATCGGGGAAAGTTTGGTCGCATTAACCTAGAAATGATTTATCCTTTTTTTAATGGTTTTGGTTTATTAATGTTAGGAGTAACAGGTATTGTAATGTGGTTAGAAACTCCTCCTAGTGATTAGAATAATTTATCTTATAAAATACTATGAAAACCCTTACAAAACCTCAAGCAGAAAATTATATAATCTTGTATCCCATTAGTTGGGAAACCTTTGATCGTATGAGTCAAGAATTAAGTCAAAGTCCCAGTAAAAAACTGACTTATCATGAAGGATATTTACAAATTATGAGTCCTTTAGGAGAACATGAAAATAATAATTGGTTTATTAGCCGTCTTATTTTTACAATGGCAGAGGAATGGGATATAAATATTAAAAGTTTTGGGTCTTTAACCTTAAAAAGAAATGATATTCAAAAAGGAGTAGAACCCGATGCTTGTTTTTATATTAAGCATGAAGCAGAAGTAAGAAATAAACAAAATATTGACTTAAATCAAGGAGATATACCTCCAGATTTAGTGATTGAAATTGATATTACCAGTGGTTCTTTAGATAAATTTCCTATTTATAGTGCATTAGGTATTCCAGAAATTTGGCGATATAATGGTGAAGTTTTACAATTTTATGGGTTAAACAATCAAAAATAAAGAGTATGAAGAAATTAAAAAAAGTTTAGCCTTTCCTTTATTAGATATTACTTTAATTCCTCAATGGTTAAAGCAACGGTTAATAATAGGAGAAAATGCTACTTTAAAACAAGTTCGAGAATGGATAAAAGGACAAACAAAAACAAAAATGTAGGGTTCAACGACAGTTGAACCCTACAATAACCATTACACTTCGTCTTGTGCTAACATTCGAATTAACCGAGGTGTTCCTGGATCAAATCCTCCTAAGTCCCAAGATAAGGGATCTTGTGGATCAACTAAACTAATACGATAAGGGGCTAAAGTAATATAAACTGCTTTAACGTTAGGGTTGACTTTTTTGCGATATTGTGCTAAAGCTTCACAAGGATGATGATATCCGGCCCAACTTTCGCTATCAGTCCAAAAACAGATCACATCTGCTTTAAACTTGTTTTTAATCGCCCAATCATAAGCCACACTAGCATCCGTTCCCCCAAAGTTGCGATCGTTAGTTTTTTTCAACGCAGACTGAAAACTATCTTTCTGAGAGATTCCTAAATCGATAAATTTAGTAGAAAATCCTCGAATTGTGTAGTTTTTCTCCGCTTTAGCTGTCACCAACGCCATTGCTATTGCAATTTCACAACAACTTAACCCCACAGAGTCCACTACACCCCAAGACATGGAACTAGAAATATCCACCGCATGGAGAAACACCTTCCCTGTGGATTAAGCCATATTAAAGGATAATTCTACTGCTTTATCTAAAATTTCCACAATACGAGGAACAGGAGTCCAGTTTTTCTTACTGGGACTTTAGCGAGAATCTAAGATGAATCATGCGCTAATATAGACGCAATAAGCTTTTTAGGTTGATAGCGATTGCCCTTGTTCCTATGAGAGAAACGATTTCAACGGCCATGCCTCCTTGCTTTG
>NETF01000201.1 GCA_002172675.1 unicellular cyanobacterium SU3 | reverse complement strand
GTTTCGGAACGATTAGACGTTGGATAGGAGAAATCATTGCTTACTTTGATGAAGGAACTACTAGCGGTGTCGTGGAGGGAATTAATAATAAATTAAAGTTGATTAAAAGAAGAGGTTATGGTTTCAGAAATTTTGATAATTTTAAACTAAGAAGTTTTTTAACTTGGCATTTTACTATTTGATTTTACATACTAAGTTCGGTAGAACCGATTTTCGTCTTTTTTTAAGTTTAACTCACGGGGAATTAATAAATCGTAAACTTGTGAAAATACTATTTTAACGTAACTGCTATCTGTTATTGGTTGAAGCGAGAAAGTATAATATAAGTCTGTTGACTTATTTAGAGATTTAAGAATGACGACAAAACAATTACTTCAAGGGGTTAATGTATTTTTTATCGGTATGATGGGAAGCGGTAAAACAACGGTGGGAAAAAAATTAGCACAGCGTTTGAATTATCGTTTTTTTGATACTGATGTGTTAATTGAGAGAGTGACAAAACAAAGTATTACTGATATTTTTGCCACCCAAGGAGAAGCCTCTTTTCGTGATCTCGAAAGTCAGGTGCTTTCAGAGTTATCATCTTGTACTAAGAGTGTTATTGCAACGGGTGGTGGAATTGTTTTAAAGTCAATTAATTGGAGTTATTTACATCATGGTTTAATTATTTGGTTAGATGCTCCTATATCTGTTCTCAACAAACGTTTAGCTAAAAATACCACTCGTCCCCTTTTGCAAGAAACAGATTTACAATTAAAGTTAGAATCTTTATTAGAAGAACGTCGTTCTTTATATGCTCAAAGTGATTTACAAATTATCATTGATGAACATCACACTTCTGATGATGTTGTTGATCAAATTTTAGAATTACTGCCAACTGTTATTCAACCTAAGTTAAATATTTCTCAAGAGCTTAACTAATTTTAATTACCTGTTTCCGTAAATTTGGCGATGTCTATCATTATCATTAGCTATTACGATCGCAGTGAATACTGATCGGATGATAGGCAAAGTTTATGCAACGATTTTTTACAACTGGTTTATTAATTTTCTCTTCTTTAGTGAGTATCTCTGCTATCACTCCTAGGGTTCAAGCTTCTCCTAGTTGTTATGGTGTTGATCAAGCAGGAAATACGATTGATTTATCTGGGTTATGTTCCCCATCTTCTAATAATAATAATAGTCCTTCTACCCCTATCAATTCTAGCTCAACTCCTGAAGAAAATACAGAGCTAGAAAATGATAAAAATACTGAAGTTTCTACCCGAGAAGAAGCAGAAAAAGATATTCAAGCTTGTTTTAGTAGTCCCACTTGTACCCAAATGATAGGAGGTGACAATGAACCGCAAAAATCTCCCCATCAAATACGCATTGATCAAGTTTTAAATGGGGGAAGACTTAACCCAAATTAATGCTTTAAAATTCTACTTCATCGGCAAAACTTTGACGACGTTCAAAGTGAAATGGACCAGCAACTGATCCCCAAACTAATTCATTTGTAACAGGATCATAACCCCTATCAAGACTAATTAATTGATGATCATTAATTTCAAAACTATTATCTAAATAGGTTTCTTTTCCCTTCCGAACAATACGGCAATTTCTTCCTGGTTTAACCATTCCTTTAAAACTGGTTCCTGTCCAATCAACAAACATATCACACCCCTGCATTAATTCGATATCATCAGGGGTAATTTTTTTTAATTTTTCTGGCTCACGAGATGCCCCTAAAAAGGCTTCTTTCTCTTTAAGTTTATAATTTTCTAATTCAATTCTGTCATCAACAATTTTTAATTTTAATACTCGGACTCGATAGGGTTGATTTAAAGCATAATCATAAGCTTGTTCTAAAAATAAACTAGGTTCGGGAAAATTCTCCATAGGCAAAGGACGAATACAAACCCGAATATGAGCATAAAAAGGTGGATTTTCAAAGGCTTGTTCTTGATTACTAAAATCCGAACACATCCAACGGGCTAAGGTTTTTATATCTGTGGCGTGAGACATAATACTTATTACATTTAAACCAATAAAAAGTTAATACATTTTTGATTGTATCTTGAATGGTGAGCAAATATCAAATAATTACCTAATCAATTATTTAGCCATTAATTATTAATTATTCATTATTAATTATTCATACAATTCTCTACCTTCGGCTGTGGCTAACTCAGGATATCCGGCTTCAATTAAAGCGCGATCGCGGATACGGCAAGAGTCACATAAACCGCAGGGTTCTAGTTTTCCTTGATAGCATGACCAAGTTTTAGCAATAGGAACCCCTAATCTAATAGCATCTTTTATAATATCAACTTTTGTTTTGGTGATCAAGGGAGCCATCAGTAATGGGGCTTTTCCTTCGAGTCCTGCCTTGGAGGAAAGATTAGCCAAGGTTTGATAGGCTTGGAGATAGTCGGGGCGACAGTCAGGATAACCGGAATAATCGACGGCGTTGATGCCTAAATAAATGGCTTGTGCGCCTTTGGCTTCGGCTAGGGAGAGGGCTAAGGCAATAAAAACGGTATTTCTGCCAGGAACATAGGTTGAGGGGATAACGGTGTTATCAACGCCACTCTGGGGCAAAGATAAGGAACTATCCGTTAAAGATGAGCCTCCCCATTGAGCGATATTGACATCGATAATGTAATGTTGAAAGATATTCAGTGCCTGTGCAATGGTTTTCGCTGCGTCTAACTCCCGTTGGTGGCGTTGTCCATAGCGTAGGGAAAGGGCGATCACGTCATAACCTTGATCACTGGCGATCGCTGCTGAGGTTGCAGAGTCTAAGCCTCCTGATAAAAGAACAACGGCAAGGGGTTTATCAGTCATAACAAAAGAATAAACAATAGGAAGACTATCATAATTTTTTCATAACCATCCTATCCTATTTTCGTTATATTTGCGATAATTAATCACCGAAAATTACTCATTTTTTGCTAAGCTAATAAAAGAAAAAAGGTTAGATACTGTAGGTTAATAAAATGAAAGGATTGCTATTAGTTGTGATTGTTATTTTTATACTGATAATCAGCAATATTAGTCCTTTTCATTTTTCTACTAATCTAGCTGCTGCTGTTAACAACGAGATGATTATGAGTAACGCTTCTGTATTATCAACTGACGACGTAAAAGACAAGTTAAAACAATTAGAGGGTTGGACAGAAAAAGACGGGAAGTTGCATCGTGAATTTCAATTTAATTCCTTTGTAGAAGCCTTTGGTTTTATGTCTAGTCTCGCTTTAGTGGCTGAATCTATGGGGCATCATCCTGAATGGTGTAATGTTTATAATCGTGTCACCATTGATTTAACTAGCCATGATGCAGGAGGTATTACTAATAAGGATTTAGAATTAGCTCAAAAAGCTAATGAACTAGCTAATAAATAAATAAATAGATACCTCTCCTTTTTAGGATAGGAGAGGTTTTATACAACTTATGGCTTTCTTGTATAACTATTAGGCATTAACTAGGGGTTAATTGTTTCGCTTGATTTTCGATAGATTCTAGTAAAGAATCATACGGTTTAACAAACTTGTCGATTCCTTCTTCTAGTAATTCATCAAGCACTTCGTCCATATCAATGTTAATATCAGGATGTTTCAGACTTTCAAATAATTGATAAGCTTCATCCACGTCAGTTTCGATACGGTTAGGACTGAGATCACAGTGATCAGCACAAGCTTCTAAGGTATTAGGAGGTAAGGTATTAATAGTATGTTCACCGACTAATTCATTGACATATTTAACATCACTGTAGTCAGGATCTTTTGTGCTGGTACTCGCCCATAATAGTCGTTGAAAGTTTGCACCTTTTTCTTCTAATGCTTGCCAACGAGGACTAGCTATAATTTCTTTAAAGGTTTGATAGGCAATTTTGGCATTAGCTACGGCTACATCCCCTTTCAGTTCTCGTAAACGGATGGATTTATTTAAGCTTTCTGTTCCTAATTCTTGGATTTTTTGTTCAATTCGTTTATCTACTTTTGTATCAATACGACTGAGGAAAAAGCTGGCAACCGAAGCAATATTATCAATGGATTGATTATTCTTAACCCTTGTTTCTAAACCTCGGATATAAGCCCAAGCCGCTTGTTGATAGTTATCCACTGAAAACAACAGGGTGACATTAACATTAATTCCCCGACTAATTAACTGTTCAATGGCGGCAAACCCTTCAAACGTACCAGGCACTTTAATCATGACATTGTCTTTGTCAATTGCCTCGTAAAAGCGAATGGCTTCAGCGATGGTTCCTTTAATATCATGGGCAAGATGGGGAGAAACCTCGATGCTGACATAGCCATCTAATCCGTTTGATTCTTCGTAGATAGGACGGAAAATATCGCACGCTTTACGAATATCTTCAAAGACTAAAGATTCATAAATTTCTTGACTAGATTTTTCTTCTTCGTGGCCGGATTTAATGGCTTGATCGTAGCGATCGCTTTCTGTTATCGCCTTTTCAAAAATCGCTGGATTAGAAGTCAATCCTCGTAAACCACGGTTTTCTATTAGTTGATTGAGTTCCCCTGTTTCTATGGCTTCACGGGTTAAATTATCCATCCAGATACTTTGACCATAGTTTTGCATCTCTAATAAAGGGTTGGTACTCATACGTTTTTTATCTCCTATAAATTAACAATTATCTTCTCTACTGTGTGGTTTATGGAATTGAATGCTTTGTTACATCGTCTTTTGTTTTTTTAATACTATCCCTATTTATAATTTTAAAAAAAATAGATATTGATCACTTCTACCAAAAGACATAAGTAAGTAGCCATAATGATAGAGTCGTATCGAACAGTTGTTAGTGAACAGTGATCAGTAACCAGTGAGCAGTGGCTGTTCATTTTTCATCATTTATTGATAATTGCTTCAGCAGTAAACTAGGATAGGCGTAACACTGCTCATTTTCTAACTGTAATTGATTAGTCGTTTTATAAACATCGGTAATAGCTTGATGAAAAGTATGAATTGATGTTTTTAAGGTTTCTTCCATTTCAAAGGCAAAACTCCAATATTGTTGTTGATTAATTTTAATTTCACTAATTTCTATTTCTACATTTTTATATATTTTTTGCCATCTTGTCTTATGAACGGCTATCCAAATCCTATGATTACCGTTTTTTTTGACTACTTTTTGTAAATCAGAGGATAATGGTTTGTTATGTCTCCATTTTATCCATCTTTCAATAGAACCTTGCCAAATACTGTTAGGATCTTGAGTTAAATTTAAGCCAACAGAATCAAAATTATTATCTTTCCATTTCATTTCTAAGACATTTTTTCTTAACTTTACACTCATTGAATGATTATTTTTTGTCCATAAATAGTAATCTGTTCTACTATTGATCGGAGCTAAAGTTTTACCAGGACAATCTGACTCGAACCAATTATAAATAGTTAATGGTAATAAGCAGAACCCATACCAACGGATTTCTAATGTTTGTTTAGATATCATGGCATTATAATTATCTAAGAAAAAAATCACCCCCAACTATCTCAGGTTGGGGGGTTATTATGATGGGGTATCTAAGGTAAAGTTACCACCATTTACGATCGCCATTTTCATCGGTTCTAGCTTGACGAATGGTGTCACTGATTTCTTCTGCATCTTTAACGTGATGTAATGCTTCTTGTGAACCGTCTTCATTTTCAACCACGAAGTAGGTGGGTACAACTTCGTGACCCGTAATATCCCAGGTATCTACTGCGATTTGTTCTGATTTTTCTTCAATGCTTTTATCGGGATCTTTAACGCGATCGCCCTCGTTAAGAACTCTTTTATTTTCATTGTCTGTGGAGTTATTCATAAATTAATAATTAAATTGGATTCAACTTGTCTAATTTCATTTAAACAGTTTTGTTTTAAATAACCATCTTCAAAAAGTTAGATTGTAAAAAAGTCGTTATTTCCCTCGACTGATAGATTCAGGGTTAAATTAATCAGAGTCTGGGGGAATATCTTTCAAATGAACAGAAGGCGCATCAGGTTTAGATAAATCGATATAAATAATCCGTTCTTGTGCCACAGTAGAAGATAATTGACGGAGTTTACCTAATGCTTGAAGTTGTTCTAGCAACTGTTCTCTATCAAGATAAGTGCCAAAATGTACTTTTCCTAATGCCGTGTGTAAAATCAAATTACTGGGATCACGCCAATCAATCGTAGTGATTTCTAGAGGAGAATTAAGAATCAAAGGATAGATACTTTTCCAATAGGTCAAACTTTGTTGACTTAACCCTAACACTTTGAGCTTAACGGAAGGTTTCTCCTTTGCTTGTTCATAGAAGGTTTGAGGAATCCAAACCCCATCATCATCGATAAAACCAGCCTTATCTGCCATTGTCGCTTCAGCTACCGGTTCTCTTTCTTTAACCATAATCGTCACTTCTACAGGAAGTAACTGACGGGTCATATAAACTGTTTCTAGGGGGGGTTGACTTTCGAGTTTTTCTCTCAACTGATGAATGGGTAACTTCCAAATTAACTGAGGATAACTCATCTCTAGCATGGCGTGAATCTGTTCGGTTTGTAATCGCTTATTACCCAGAACTTGAATTTGTGATTTTTCTCGAATGAGCCAATGAGGCAGACTAACGCTCCAAATTAATCCCCCTGTCATACCGCAGAGGAATAGAAATCGCCACACCCCTTGCCATGCTTTTAAACGGCGTTGATGGCGTAGGGTTTGACGTTGATCTTTTAAGGAATCAGCAGGAATTAAGTTACTATCTGTCATAAGATTTCTATCGTCACCATGAAGACAATGTTATGATTGGGAAGAGGCTTACTCTATGAAAAAATAACTCGATAAAATGAGTTTACTTACTCAAGTAACAAAAGTCTAAGATATACTGAATAAAAAGAATTCAGACAAGTTCCTGTCTTAGAGTCAGCACTCGCCTGTTATAGAAGTTTCATAAACACATACTTAGCTTATGGTCAATTACAAAAAAGGGTTAGTTCTCGGTGCAACTGCAGCAGTTTTAACCGCAGTCGCTGTGACCGGAGCGGGGTTCCGTCTTTCCCGTAGCTTTGCTTATCTAGAAGATACTCCTAAAAAATTAGTCGACGAAGTTTGGCAAGTTATTAATGATACTTATGTTGATGCTACGTTTAATCAAGTAGATTGGCTTGCAGTTCGTCAAGAATATATCGGAGACTCTAAAACTTACGAGACTAAAGAAGAAGCTTACAAAGCCATTCGGGAAATGCTAGAAAAACTGGGTGATCCCTACACCCGTTTTATGGACCCCGAAGAGTTCAAAAATATGCAAATTGATACCTCCGGAGAACTAACTGGGGTCGGTATTCAGATCACTAAGGATGAAGAAACAAAAGAATTAACAGTGGTTGCGCCTATCGAAGATACGCCAGCCTTTGAAGCCGGTATTTTGGCTAAAGATGTCATTACTAAGATTAATGGCAAAACCACTGAAGGAATGGAAGTAGAAGACGCAGTTAAACTCATCCGTGGTAAACCAGGAAGTAAAGTGACTTTGACCATTCGTCGCACGGATCAAGAAATTGATTATCCTATTGTCAGAGCGCGTATTGAACTCCATCCCGTTAAAGCTCAAATCAAAGAGACTCCTACGGGTAAGGTTGGTTACATTCGTTTAACTCAGTTTAGCGCCCATGCTAGTGAGGAAATGCGTGATGCGATTCGTGAGGCTGAAGCCGATAAGGTAACGGGTTATATTTTGGATTTACGATCAAATCCAGGAGGACTCCTCTACTCCAGTGTTGAAATTGCTCGGATGTGGCTTGATCAAGGTAGCATTGTCTCTACTGTTAGTCGTAATGGGGAAGTAGAAGCCCAAAAAGCAACTAATCGCGCTTTAACCGATAAACCTATGGTTATCATAGTGGATGGGGGTTCTGCTAGTGCCAGTGAAATTCTTTCGGGAGCTTTACAGGATAATGACCGCGCTGTTCTAGTGGGAACCAAAACCTTTGGTAAAGGTTTAGTACAGTCTGTTCGACGGTTAGGGGATGGTACATCAGGACTCGCTGTAACCATTGCTAAGTATTTGACTCCCAGTGGCCGAGATATCAATAAGCAGGGAATTGAACCTGATATTGTGGTGGAATTAACTGAGGAACAAAGAAAAGAACTTCAACAAGAACGGAATAGAATTGGTGATTTTGGTGATCCTCAATTTGACCAAGCTTACGAACAGTTGAAAAAAGAAATTGCTAAGTATGGAGCAACTAACGCCAGTGGCTCTCTGCGACAACCTTAATTAATCTATGACCATTGGTCAATGACAACAGGGAGAAAGGTTACTTTCTTCCTTTTTTTTGTTTTTAACCATTTCACGAGCTAAAAATGAAGCAAAATGGTAGCCTAGAGATCAAAAAATCTCCTTAGCGTTTTTTAGAGTTCCATGAATCTTGGTCAGTGGCTTGGCTTATCGAGTTTAATTATATCTGGTTATATTCTTTGGCAGATTAGGCAGGTATTGTTATTGGTATTTACAGCAGTTGTGTTTGCAACGGCGTTAAATCGATTGGTTAAATGGCTTGAACAATTTAAAATTAGACGTAATTTAGGCATTATCATTGTTGTCATCACTATCATTATCTTAGGTATTTTATTTGGTTGGTTAGTGGTTCCTCCTTTTATAGAGCAATTTGAAAAGTTACTAACATTATTACCCAATGTTTGGGAAAGACTGCGAACTAATTTAATTTCGTTGTCAGAAACACAAAGTCGTTTTGACTGGTTACCTCAACCGCCTACTTTAAGTAATGTATTGACTCGTTTACAACCGCTATTGAGCGATATTTTTGCCAATTTTTTCACTGTATTTTCTAACTCTTTAGCCGTTATTTTACAAGTCATTTTTGTTCTTTTCTTGACGATTACAATGATTATTCAACCTCAACGATATCGTCATTTATTTTTAAAATTATTCCCTTCTTTTTATCGTAAACGTGGGGATGAAATTTTGACCCTTTCAGAAGTTGCGTTAGGCAATTGGTTAACAGGGGTTACAATTAATTGTTTTTTTATTGGTATATTAAGTGGTGTGGGTTTATGGTTATTACAAGTTAACTTAGTGTTAGTTCATGCGTTATTGGCAGGATTACTCAATTTTATTCCTAATGTGGGTCCTGCTACGAGTGTGGTGTTTCCTTTAATGGTTGCTTTATTAGATAATCCTTGGAAAATTTGGGCGATTCTGATTTGGTATTTTATTATTCAAAATATTGAAAGTTATTGGTTAACACCTACTGTCATGGCTAAACAAGTATCTTTACTTCCTGCAGTAACTTTAGTAGCACAAATCTTTTTCGCTCAAACTTTTGGTTTGTTGGGGTTATTATTGGCTCTTCCTTTAGCTGTTGTCGGTAAAACTTGGGTTGAAGAAGTTTTATTTAAAGATATTTTAGATTCCTGGAATTCTATTAGTTAAATGAGAAAGTATTATGAAAAAAGCAGTTTTTTGTTTATCCTTTATTAATTTATTAATACTATTTTTTGGGGCTTTGCCTAGCGATGCTCAAGAAATGAGCGTATTAGAAAAAATTGATGAAACAGGTTTATTAGAGGTTGGTATTAGAGAAGATGCCGTTCCTTTTGGCTATCGAGATGTTAACGGAAATTTAGAGGGAGTCTGTTTAGATTTAATCGCTCTTTTAAGAGAAGAATTAAAACAAAAGTTGAATAAAAAAGTGATCGCTCTTAAATTATATAAATCAACCCTTTATAATCGTTTTGAATTAGCGAGCGATCGCATTGTCGATATAGAATGTGGACCTAATACCATTCGAGAGGTTCCTGACTATCAAATACAATTTTCTCAACCTTTTTTCTTAACAGGAACTCAATTATTAGTGAAAACAGAGAAAGCAAGAAGGATTAATCCGAATAGAAGTCTAGACAATATTGATATTGGGGTGTTAAGAAATACCACCAATCAACAATTAATGGCTGAAAGATACCCGTTAGCTAATCTAGTTCAGTTTCAAGGGGTGACAGGAAGATCGAGAGGAATACAAGCATTACAAGGGGATAAAATAGATGCTTTTGCTAGTGATGGTATTCTCTTAATAGGAGAAGCTCAAATACAAAATTTAAGACTCGGTCCAGATTATACATTAGTCCCCACTAATCCCATTGATTGCGAAGAATACGGACTAATTTTACCTGATAATAATCCCGAATGGTTGAGTTTTGTTAATTCGGTAATTAACGACCCATCGTTACAAGGTATTTATCGAGATTGGTTTGGGGAAATTGCGCCACAAATTGAGTCTATTCAATTATTTTGTGGGAGTAATCAGATATTAGAGGAAGGAGAAGAGTCAGAAGAGACAGGAGAATATTAATTTAGAATATTAATTTAATTTTTCTGTTGCTCATTTTCTCCGATTTCCTCATTTTTTTCATCAATAACTTGTGAACTGGAATCTTCAGTTTTTACCTTTTCTTCCTCGTCTTTGTCGGTAGTTTCAGACTCGGAGGATTCACTTTTCGGTTGATAGTCTTCGATGACGGTTTCTGCATCATCATCAGCCATGTAAGGCTCAAATTCAGCGACATACTCTTCAAGAGTTTCTGTTTGTTCGGTTGTTTCTTGTTCTGTAGATTCTTCTTCATTAGTGTTGCTAGTTTCTGCAACGGGTTCGGATTGGTTATCTTCTGTTTCTTCTACCAGACTGGGAGTAACTTCTTCGATATCTGAACCGTCTTTCTCGTCGTCATCGTCATCCCAGTTGCTTTCTTCGAGATCAGCGTCAGAGGTGATTTTTTCGGGGGGTTGTGTGGTGGGTTGAGATTTAGACTTCCCTAACCCAAATAAGGACTTGAAGGAAAATCCTTGTTTTTTATTTTCAGTGGTTTCAGTTTTAGTTTTAGGTTCAGGGGTAACTTCCTTTTCTTCTGAGGTTATTTCACTTTCAGGTTCAGCAATAACGTCACTTTCTTCTGAAGGTTCAACTTGGGAAATAACTAGCGTTTCTTCTAGGGTTATTTCACTTTCAGGTTCAGGAGTAACCTCACTTTCTTCTGGGGTTTCAACCTGGGAGATAACGGGTGTTTCTTCTGTTTCTGTTTCAGGGGTAGGTTGTTCTTCTTTCGGTGTCTCACTAACCGGAGGGGTAGGAGAAGTTGATTTTTTCTTAAAGCGGTTTTGTACCCACTTTAGTAAAGAAAATCCTTGTATATCGGTTTTTTCATCAGGATGTGCGATCGCCCGTCTTAAGCGCAGGGTTTGCCAACCAAAGCATATCACTAACGTCACCGCAGCACTTTGCCCTAACAATACACCTCCCGTTACCCTTCCTGCACATACCCAGAGGACTAAGGCGTAAAATAAACCGACACCACTCCAAAGAAAATCATCTTTTCGGTGTAATTCAGGGAGGAAAAAAGCGGATAAATAAAGACTTAAGCTTGCAAGGCCAACAGCGATCGCTAGGATGTATGCCAACATCTGTGGGTTACTCCTTTGGTGGTTTCTCTTTCTTATTGTGAGGCATATTGCCCCCGATTGCTCACCAATTTCTGAGAAAGATTTTTTTGAAGTACGTTAGATTAGTCAAAAAATTTGCTTTTAACGTCTCCTCATCCTCGAATCCTCATGAGTCAGTCTCCCCCACCTCCAAACCCTTTTTTGAATCAGTTTAACCGTTTTCTGAGATTTGCTAGAAAACCGAAGACTATTGTTATCGCAACGACTTCTATAACTCTCGTTTTCATCGGTTATACGGGGTTGAATTTTTTTTTGAAGGAGTATTTACCTCCTTGGTTAGAAAAACAACTCAGTAAAGTTATTTATCGTCCCGTTGAGATTGGTGAGTTAGAGGGGTTTTCTTTTACCAGTTTACAGCTAGAGGACGCTTATATTCCAGAGACGACTGAATACAGTAGCCAGTTAAGGGCCAAAAACATTAAGGTTACGTTCAATCCTGTAACTATTTTATTACAAGGAAAGTTAGCTGTTAATGTTTCTCCTCAAAAGGTAACGGTTAAAGTCCGTGAAAAAAAACCAGGTCAGTGGTTAAATGTCAAGGCCACTGATGAAGTTATTCCCCTTAATTTTGATTTATCGGTTAATGTTAAAAATACTGAGATTATTTTATTACCTTACCAATCAGAAAAAACAGTCAATATTAAAGTTACTGGTAATATAGAATATGAAAAAAGCAAACAGCGAAAGTGGCTTTATGATATCAGTTTGGGTATACTAGAAAGTAATGAAATTCAACTACAAGGGGAAACCTTTGTTAAAAGTACCAAAAGTAAAATAAGCTTACAACTGAATCAATTACCTTTGCAAGCTTGGTCGTCTATTGTTCCTAATCTTCCTTTTAATCTTGATGATAGTTATCTTAAAGCTAATTTGAATCTTGATTTACCTTCATTAATAGATTTGAAGAAAACTGAAGGACAAGGAAATTTACAACTAGAAGATTTTCAGGCAAAAGCTAAACCTCTAAAAGAACCCATTCAAGCAGATTTAGCTTTTCAATTTGAGAAAAACAAGATATTAATTGACCAAGGAAAAATTATTTTAGGAGATATTATTACGACATTACAAGGATATTATGATTGGCAAAAAGGAAGTAATATCAAAATTGATTTTCAAAATTTTAACATTGATAATGTTTTGGAAGTAATTCCCATTAAGTTACCCATAAAAGCAGAGGGAAAGTTTAATATTAATCTTAATTTGACTGGTTTAATAACTAATCCTATCATTCAAGGAAAATTTATTAATGATCAATTAGTAACGATAGAAAGAACACCTTTTCAAGCTATTTTAGCTGAATTTAAAATCACTTTAGACAAAACTGTATTAGAAAAATTTTTAATTGAACCTCAAGCAGGGGGACAAATACAAGCAAAGGGAAGTATTAACCAAAATATTAGTCAATTAATTGAACAAAAGAAACCAATTGATCTTAAACAATTTCCTATTGATTTTAACTTGAAAACCGCTTTACCGACTCAAGAGTTGATTAATACCTATTATACTTTACCTTCTAATGTAAATTTTAACTTATTGCAAGCAAAGGGAGAATTAAAAGGAAAATTAGGTGATATTAATGGTTTAATTGAGTGGCAAACTTCTGGTAATTTTTCACAAGAAAATACTACTATTATTAGTCAAGGCGAGATTGTTATTAAACAGAATAATTTATTGTTAAAAGCTACAAAAATTCGTACCGCACAGGGAATTATAGATATTACAGGTAGTGGAAATTTAACAACAAAGAAATGGCAATCTTCTATCAATACAGAGTCACTCAGTTTAACTCCTTTTGCTACGCTTATTTGTATTGAAATCAAGCTTCAATGTCCTGATAATTTGATTTTAGAACAAGGTGATATGCGTTTATCTGGAGAGATTAATCAATCTTTTATTCAATCCCTTGATGTTAATTCCAATCTTTTGTTATCGGTTGACAAAGGAAAAGTTATTATCAATAGCAATATTAATAATAGTCAATTACAAACAAATATTACTACATTAGAATTACCTATTAATACTTTTATTCCTAACCTACCTGTTGCTGTATCAATTAGTAATTCTCGTTTGAATATTTCGGGTAATTTAGAAACTATTTGGAATAATGGAAGTCTAAATTTAAGTAAAATTGATGGGAATGGAAATGTAGTTCTTAGAATAGAAGATAGTCTAGTAACAGCAACGGGTAAACTACAAAATGAGTCTTTAGAAACGGTTGCTAATATTAACAGTTTATCCGTTAATCAAATTATTCCTAATATTCCCGTTCCTGTTAACTTAGTTAATAGCGATATTAATATACAAGGAGAATTGCGATCGCTAACTTTTTCTAATTTAATATCTAATCTTAACAATTTACAAATTACTGCTAATAGTGATTTATTAATTGCTAATCGAAGTATAACAGCACAAACTGAATTAAATCAAGGACAAGTTAATATTAATGCAATAACGACACCGTTATCTATTGCACCTTTTACTATTAAAAATTATCCAAGTTTAACGATCAGAAATTTAAAAGCTAATTTAACAGCTAGTTTATCCTCATTATTAAAACTAAACTTCAATGATGTTACTGGTTATACTAATACTGAAATAGACATCGGAAACGGAACTTTAATCGTAAATGGAGACATTAAGAATAATATTATTGATGCCGATATTACTACGGTAAATCTTGAATTATCTAGCTTGAATACTAATTTATTTTCTAATTTTCTAACAGATACTATTAATACTTCAATTAATGCGTCTCTTCCTCTCAATTCAATTTTACCGTCTGTCTCACTTATTCCTATTAATGTTCGACAATTTTCTTTAGAAGTAGGAGAACAAAATATTAATGCACAAGGCAATTTAACAGTTTCTAACTTATGGGAATCTCTTGATGTTGAAACTATCTCTTTAGAGGTTCAAACTAACTTTAATTTAAGTGAATTACCTTTAACACAATTATTAGATAAAATCCCTATTAATCGACAGTTGTTACCGACACAGTTAGAACTAATAGGACAAGGTGACTTTATAGGAACATTATTAGGAAAAAATATATTAACTGCACCACTATCACCAGGAAATTTACAGATAGTGGGTGATGTGAGTTTAGCAAACTTAGGCTTTAATGAACAAGAATTTGAACCAGAATTAAAAGGTAAATTAACTATAGATTCTTTAAGTCAAATTTCTCTAAATATAGAAGGAAGACAAGATAAGATCACTGCTGTTATTAATCCTTGTTTTCAAGAAAATTGTTCTTTGGTTTCTGTTATAGAGTCCTTTGAAATTCGCCAAACTTATAATAATAATACTCCTATTATTGCTAGGGTAAAACGTAACAATGATAATCTAGTAGCTAATGTAGAAAGTTTACCCATAGATATCTTAAAAATAGCACCATTAGGTAACTATGGATTACCTGAATATTTAGGGGGTATCATTAATATAGACTTAAGTTTCAACCCATCCGACTTAAATACAGTAGGAAAAGTAACAATTGCATCACCCCGTTTTGGCAATGTAGTCGCTAATCAATTTGAAGCATCTTTGTTATATAAAGATGGATTAATTTTACTAGAAAAAACTCAATTAAGTCTAGGGAATAGTAACTATAATATTGTTGGAAAGTTATATGTTAACTCAGGAGAAGTCCAAGGAAAAGTTAATATTGATCAAGGAAAGATTCAAGATTTATTAACCGCTTTACAATTATACAATTGGGATAGTTTATTAAGATTACTTCGACTGAAAAAAAACAACTTTACCACAGCAGAAAATGTTAAACCTAATGATGTGGGAAACACTTTGAATTCTATTGCTGAACAACTATACATATTTTGGAAAAATGATCAGAAAATAAAAGAAATTTTTGCCGAAACTCAAGTAGGAGACTTACCGAGAAAATTAGATATTAAAGGACAGTATAATGCAGAAATGATTCTAGATGGAACCATTGAAAATCCCCAAGTTGCTATTCAGTTTGAAGGGAATGAATGGACATGGAACCCTCAACCTTCTACCGCTTCTATTGTCCCATCATTAGGCTTAGTTATGGAAGGTTCACAGGTTATTCCTATTGATAGAATAGCCATCCATGGACAATTAAAAAATGGAACTGTATCCGTTAATCCTATGATTCAACTAGGGACAGCAACTGCATCAGGTATACTCAATTTATTCTATAATAGTGGTCAGTATTCTCTAGAATCATCAGCTTTTAAAGTCGAAAATTTAACTTTAGATTTAGTCCGTAATTTAATTGTTATCCCTAGTGACGTTAACGGTTCTATTAATGTAAAAGGAGTCCTGAACGGAACATTAGAGAATCCTGTTATTGATGGTATCTTTGCGTTTCATGAAGGTGTAATTAATGCGCGATCGCTTAACCTTGATTTAGGAGGAAAGTTTAATTACAGTAATGATAAGTTACAGGTAACAACCAATCAACCCGAATTTATAAGTGTCTCTGCTACTTTACCTTTTCCTATTGTAAAAAATAAGAATAATCAGTTTCAAATTACAGCAAAATTAGGACAAGAATCTTTTGCTTTATTACAACCTTTAACTTTAGACCAAGTTATTTGGGTTGGGGGAGAAGGAAATGTAACAGCTAATATTCAAGGAAAAATCTCTATTGATAATCAATTAAAAATTTCTCTAGATTCTGATAGTCAAATTAACTTAAACTTAGATAATGCAAAATTCACCAATAATTTAATTCCAACTTTAATCACCTTGAATGGAAAAGCTAACATAAAAAATAGAAGTATTAATGTTGATCAATTAACTGCAGATGTTGTTAAAACCCGTTTAAATATTACAGGAGATTTACCCTTATTACCCCTTCAAAATCAACAAACTGTCAATAATCCTCTTACTATTCAAATTAGACAAAATGAAGTTAATAATTCAGGAATATATCAAGGCTTGATTAATGGTGATATTTTAATCACAGGAGCATTAATTAAACCTCAAATTAGTGGAAATATTAATTTTTCAGAAGGTCAATTAAATGTACCTAAGTTAAATTTTAAACCAGAAGAAACATCACTTATATTAGAAAAATGGCTAAAAACGATTGCTTCTGAAGGTAATATTGTTATTCCTCCAAAATTAAATAATTTCAAAATAACCCTTGATGATATTACTGTTAAAAATGAAACAACCCGTCTTATTCCTAAAACCATTGTTGATCTCGGTGCTAATTTTAATCTTAGTGGTAATTTAACCTTAAATGGTCAAATTAATCGTTTATCTTTAATAGATATTTTAAGCATTGAACCATCAGGAAAAATAAAAATTAATAGTGGACAAGTGAATATACCAGTTACTCGTGTTTTTATTAGTGATCGAAATGAGAATACTTTAACTTTTCTCCCCGAACAAGGATTATTAAATCCTCTCATTGATTTAGAACTGAAACTATATATTTTCGCTGTTGCTTTGCGTTCAATTCAAGATAATGAAATTCCTGATGATATTGTACAAAGCGGTAGAGCAAAATCAGCAGAAATAACCTTAAATATTGAAGGAAGTGCTGATGAAGTATTACCTAATATTAATAATATTGTTGGAGATGTTTGTCAATTTAATGATCAAAATTCTCCGACCATTGAAAATTATAATAAAACATCACCCGAAAATTTAAGAGCTTTAGCTCGATGTGTTGAAGTTAATAATTTAGGTACTAATTCTATTGCAGATTTATTACGATCACCCATTGTTTCTTTTTCCAGTAATCCTCCTTTAACGAATACCGAACTCTCAACTTTATTTAGTCAACAACTTTCTCCAGTTATTGAAGAATTACAACAACAAAATTCTAGCCAATTATTACAAACTGGAGTCGTGCAGTCAGCCGTTGTTATTTTACCTTTTTTACAAGATTGGGTGTTTAATACGAATCAACAAGCTAGTCAATTTGGTGAAAGTATTGGATTAACTAACTTACGGTTATTTCCTGTCCTAGAAACCGTTTATAAACTCGAAGATAATGCTTTAATTCGCTTTTCTTATGACTATACTTTAAATGAAGCAACCATTCGTTACGAAAATAAATTTTAGGTTAGGGAGCGATCACTGTTCACAAGACTTGTTCTACTATCTGTTAATATGTTATAATTGTAGACTGTGTATTTAAAGAGTTAAACAAAAATAACGTTTTTGGAGGAAAAAAATTGTGACTAAGCGTACCTTAGGGGGAACCAACCGTAAACAAAAGAGGACATCAGGATTTCGTGCGCGTATGAGAAAAAGTAATGGACGTAAAGTCATTCAAGCAAGACGTAAAAAAGGGAGACATCGCTTATCCGTGTAGAATTCCGATAAGATTAACCGATATGGGCAACTCGTGGGATTACCCAAACCAAACCGCCTAAGACATCCAAAGGCATTTAAAACCGTTTATAACCGAGGAAAACGCTATCAAAGTCCCCACTTGGTTATGCGGGTATTTTGGCAAGATGACCAACAAGAAGGTAAACCACCAACACAATTTGGCATTTCTATTAGTCAAAAAGTTAGTAAAAAAGCAGTGGTTCGTAACCGCCTAAAAAGACAAATTAAAGCAGTAATTCGTCTTTTTTTGCCTAGGATCAAACCAGGGTGTCAGGTGGTAATTGTGGTCAAGCGTAACACAACAGAGTGCAAATATGAACATTTTTTGCGAGAATTAGAAGAGTTGTTAATTAAAGCCGAGATAATTTATGGGTATAAGAGAGAACACCTTTTATGAAGGAGGTCCTCATATTGGGGATTTAATCATTAATATATTGTTAGGATTCACTGTAATTTGTTTGCCCCTGACAGTTGGTGCTATTGTTCGTGCAACTTGGTTGCGTTATCGAATTACTGATCGCCGTATTTCTATCACTGGCGGTTGGATGGGTAACGATCGCACCGACATCATTTATGGTGAAATTGTCAAAATTGCCAAAATCCCTCGTGGAATTGGATTATGGGGAGATATTGTTGTCACCCTCAGAGACAAAAGTCGCTTAGAAATGCGAGCCGTTCCTCGCTTCCGAGAAATTTATGATTATATGGCCGAAAGAGTCGCCGATAAAACAGGAAAATCAGTTGAAGCGATTACCGCCCAATAACTTCTAACATCAGGATAGAGATAACCCTAGCGTTACTCTCTCCTATTATTGAATAGATTAGACAAAAGCTCACCCTATCAGGGAATTACTTGGATTAAGACGAATGGATTTTGGTATCGGATTTATTTCCACAAATATTATGTTGCCAATCCTAGATTTTTTCTACGGGATTGTGCCAAGCTACGGTTTTGCGATTATTGCCCTAACCCTAGTCATTCGCTTTGGTTTGTACCCCCTAAGTGCAGGCCAAATTCGCAATATGCGTAAAATGCGGATCACTCAACCTTTAATGAAAGAACGACAAGCAGAAATTCAGCGTCGTTATAAAGATGATCCCACTAAACAGCAAGAAGAAATGGGCAAACTGATGCAAGAGTTTGGGAACCCCTTAGCCGGGTGTTTACCTCTCTTATTACAAATGCCTATTTTATTCGCTTTATTTGCTACCTTGAGAGGATCGCCGTTTGCTAACATCAACTATACGGTTGATGTTCAGATTTTACCCTCAGAACAAATTGAGCGGGTTGTCCCGCAACCCTACGCCACAAAAACCAATAACATCTATGTGAGTGACGGGGTTCATTATCCCATTGCGGCCTTGCTACCCGGAGGCAATAAGTTAGGAGTTGGAGAAAAGACCAACATCGAGTTCCAAACCGCCGAAGGAAAATCCTTATCTAAATTAGTTGAACAAAACCCTGAAAGTGACATTCAACCCACTTATGAAGTGACTAAAGGGGAAGAGAGAGTTAAAATCAACGAAGATGGAACCATTGAAGCTTTAGCTCCCGGAGATGCTACTATTCAAGCCACTATCCCAGGGATTGCTGCTAATACAGGATTCCTCTTTATCAAAGCTTTAGGACAAGTTGGTGTTACCAATGAAGATGGAAGCATTAACTACGATATTTTAGGGATGATTCTGTTCTTTAGTGCCAGTATTTATATCAACCAACAATTATCCGGTTCGTCTGGGGGTGGGGCCCAACAACAGCAGGCCATTAATAAGATTACACCCCTTATTTTTGGTGGGATGTTTCTCTTTTTCCCCTTACCGGCTGGGGTTTTGATGTATATTGTCGTGGCTAACGTTTTTCAAACCCTACAAACCCTCGTTTTAATGCGAGAACCCTTACCCGAAAACTTGCAGAAGTTACTTGAAGAACAAGAAAAAGCAGAAAAAGGAAGAGAAACCCTCCCTTTTGAAAAGCGTTCTAAGAAAAAAGAGAAAACCTCTTAAGTTGTCACCCTAAGCTAAAACGCATGATTACTGTGCGTTTTAGCAAGACACAAAATAATAACAGACAGTCAGGTCAAGGCAAGATAGATAAAATATAGATTCAAAAGATCATCATGGAACAAGAAAAACAAGCAGGTCAAGAATGGTTAGAAAACCTCTTAAAATTGATGGGGTTTCCCACGAACGTTAAAGTTGATTATCGGGAAAATGAACTAGAAGGAACGAACGAATGCTGGTTAATTATTGATGAAACTCAGTTACCCCTTGAAAAAATATTGATGTTATTAGGGGAAAAAGGAGAAGGCATTGACGCAATTCAATATTTAGCTAATACTTTGATTAATTTAACCGTTGATAGTGAGGAGCAAAAAGGGTTTACCGTTGAATTGAATGGGTATCGTTTGCAGCGTCTTGAACAGTTAAAAACTTTGACTGAAGAGATTGCCCAACGGGTTCGTCAAACCGGGCAAGAAGTAGAAATGACCGCCCTTTCTTCAGCAGAACGTCGTCAGATTCATTCCTTTTTTAAGAATGTTGAAGATATTGCCACGGAAAGCAGAGGACAAGAACCAAATCGTCGTTTAATTGTTAAACCGAGATATTAGTCAGTGAACAGTGAACAGTTACCAGTTATCACTGTTCGCTGTTAAAAGTATTAATAAAACTTTTCTCTTATTTCAGTGTTAATACTGGTTTGATTTAATAATAACTTGAGTAATAATGGTATAAAATCGTGAAATATTGTAGTTCTAATGGCTTCAAACCGTACTAAAAGTCAAAATTTAGAGTTAATAAAAACAAGACTTCAAGTTGACAATCTGCCTAGCAAATTTAAGGCTCTTTCTTCCAAAGTAATTGCCCTATTCGCAGATGAACCTTCCCTTGATCCAGCACTTCAGGTAATCATTGATCAAAATAACACAATTAAATCCGCGAATGGTCGTCGTCTTGTTGCAGAAAATCGAGTAGAATCATTAAAATTGAAGATTGAGGAATTTATTAATCCTTCAAAAAGCGAAATCATTAAACTTTGGCAAAAATTCTTTGGCAAAGCAACTCAAACCGATGACGAAGTTCTTAGCGAGATTGGAGTAATCTCAAAAGAAACGGCACGACAAGATATAGAAAAAGCTGAAGAAGTTGTGGAACAAGCAACTGATATAGCTGAACAATATCAAAAAAAATATGGTCAATTATAACTAAAATAAAAACAGGAGATAAGAAAAAAAATGCCTACTAAGAAACAATTAGACGGACTTAATTACAGACAAGCTCAAAAACGCAACTCAGAAAAGTTTAATTCTCTGAGTCGGATAGAACAAAAACAACTTCGACAACAAGGCTATAAAAATTTAGGTTGGGATAATGTTCGCAAGTCTTGGAATATTCTGTTAAGTTTCGTTCCTTTATCTACTATAGATTTTACTAGCTTTGCAATCAAAAAAGCTGAAAACCAGTACCAAAGAGCAAAACAAAGTGGAGAATTACTTGAAGTTCTTAAAGCTGGGAAGAAAGTTATTTCATCTCTAAAACTTAAATATCAATAAAATGGGAAAATAAAAGAAATGTTAGTTAACTTATATCCTAACTGGGAAGAAATTTTAGAAAATTTGTCTACTTTATTTGTATTTGAATTTAAGCTAGTCGATAGAACTATAAACAAACTAGGTAGACTTCAAAATAGTTACACTATCTCTGAGATGTGTTATGCTCAGAAGTCTGACTTAGATAATTATATAAAGAATGGTACTGTAGGCTCATCTGAATATGCGAGAGCCTCTGTTTTATACTCTTTGTATGCTTGTCGTTATTTGACTGTAACTGATATCGAATATCCAACTTATCAAGATTGGAAAAACAGATACGGTTTATCCATAGATCATGCCTTACCTAGATATTGGTTTCCTCGTTTAACATTTGATTGTACAAATTGGAAACCCATGTCATTTGAAGATAATCAAAATAAAGGAGATGACTTTTTAGATGAGGGTATAGAAAGATTGCAATTCTTATCTACAAATATTAAAAATATGAAATCGAAATACTTTTCTTAGTCAGGTTGCCTAAAACGATAAACATCTTTGATTACTTGAACCTAACCATCGTACACAGAGGCTAAGAGGCGATCGCTTGTTGGTTATTTAGAGAATTACCTTTTGATGGTTATATATTCAATATTTGGAATATCAACCCTGTTCTTTGCGTGTTCAATGGTCATACTACACATTTGTCCATTTTCATCTAAATCAATTAAAGTGTTTTCGTCTAGATCCCTTGTTTCTACAGGAGAGTTTTTAGAGAAAATAATATACAGTGTATCCGTTTCTTCAAAATATTGAATTTTCATGGTTTATGTCTCTTTAAAATTTCTGTCAAAGAAAGCATTATGAACAGTTTCTCCATCTTCTAAAAGGATAACTCGTAAATACTTTCCATTTTTTTCTTCAATTTTCGACCAGCATCGAATTCTTCCATCATCTTGAATTTCCCTTTTTATTGGTTTGTTTATCGTTTTCTCGATCCATTCTAACTTAATGTCTGATCTATCAGGACGAAGTCGCATTGCTTTAAAATACTCAGTAAATTTCACTTAACTTTCACAAATTAATTTAACTTTTTTCTAAGCTATTAAACTCTTCCTAATTGCTTCGTCCATTTCCTCTAGGGTGACAGGTTTTTTTGCAGTCCGCTCTAACATTCCTGATAAAGTTTTAACGTTGGTCACTAGGGGAATGACTTTGACTTCTCCTGTTTCGGTGATCACAAAATCCATTTTAGTTCCTGTGTCTAGTTTGAGATAGTCTCTAATCTCTTTCGGGATTGTTACTTGCCCTTTACTGGTTATAGTGGCACACGGCATTACTTTTTTCCTTTCTTTTGTTCCTTACAATAAAGTAAGGAGTTTTGAGCAGATTAGTAATTGCCAATTCATATTCTTGTGTATTTGTTTACCCTAGAAAAAGTTCCGTTGCAAAAACTTTTAAAAAGTACAAGTATTCTCTGCTTTCTTAACTTTTTAAATAGAAATATTATTATTCTTTTGTTACTTGTGGTTGCCTAAAACGATAAACATCTTTAATCACTTGAACCCAACCATCAGAAACAGAGGCTAAGAGGCGATCGCCTTTTTCTTTGGTTGCTACGGTAGCATCCCCCATCACACCACTTTTCGTTAACTCTTTAGTCAACCAAGCAAAGGGTAATTTTCCCTCCATACTCACTAAACTATCTTCTGGCAACCCTTGAGTATATTCCTTAACCGCTTGGGACATTTTCACTTGATCGGGTAATAAAGACAAAATAATGCTCGTTTCTGCATCCCCTGCATGGATACCATATTCTAACTCTTGAGGGTTTAATAACTCTTTAGCAATATGAGGAACACGCCAAGTAAAAAAAGGAAACACCGAAAAATCTTGATAGTGTTGATGAATATCTCTGGCTGCAATTTCCATAATTTGGGGTTGTCCCCCGTGGGAGTTCATTAAAATCAGTTTACGAAACCCTGAATTATAAACACTTTGAGCCACTTCTGTGATCACCGATAATAAAGTCGTTGCACTCAAAGTAATGGTTCCAGGAAAGCCCGAATGCTCATTAGATTTGCCATAATAAAGACAAGGTAAACTATAAGCAGGAATATCTAAATCTAATTTTTCTAAAGCTTTACCTAACACCCCTAAACTAATAGCAGAATCAACTGCGATCGGTAAATGGGGACCATGTTGTTCGATCGCCCCAATAGGTTGCACGATAACCACATTTTCCTTATCTTCCATTGAGTCTATTTCAGTCCAGGATAAATAGGAAAAAAAGCGGTGAGGAGGAATAAAACCGTGCATCATAACTAACTTTAATATAGACGACTAAACTGATATATCATTCCCAGTTTACAGGGTTAGCCAAAATAGAGTAACTTAAGGTAAAAATTGTTACACACAACCGAAAGGGACAAACCAAACCCATGTTAATGCCAACAGAACTATATCATCTCGTTGCTTTTATCATCGCGCTGGTGGTGGTTTGGTGGAGTACCCCCATCATTAACGAGTTTGGGCAAAGAAAAGGTCTGGTAGATAATCCAAAAGGTAATAGCAACGAAGAACGCGATCGCAAAATTCACCGCCGTCCTATGGTGCGTCTTGGGGGGGTTTCTATTTTTGCAGGAACCGTCATTGCTCTTTTGTTAGTTTGGATTTTTGGGGGGTTTGGTTGGTTACCGCCTCATAAAGAATGGGAAATTTGGGGAGTTGCTATCGGAGGAGTGGCCTTTTTTCTCATTGGGTTAAGTGATGATCTCTACAACTTAAGTCCCATGACTCGTCTTTTATTACAAACTGTTGTAGCGAGTGCTGCTTGGGGTGTGGGAGTCCGTATTGAATTCTTATCGGTCCCTTTTGGTAGTTTAGTGCAGATTGGTGTATTAAGTCTTCCTATTACCGTTATTTGGCTTGTAGGTATGGCTAATGCGATTAATTGGATTGATGGCTTAGATGGGTTAGCCGCCGGGGGTTGTGGTATTTCTGCGGTGGTGATGATGGTGTTAGCTTTATTTATGGAACAACCGGCCGCTGCTTTAATTGCAGCAGCTTTAGCCGGTGCTGCGTTAGGGTTTCTCCGCTACAATTTTAACCCTGCCACGATTTTTATGGGGGATGGTGGGGCTTATTTTATGGGGTTTACCTTAGCAGGGGTTGGGGTCATTGGTTTGGTGAAAGTAGCAACCATGGCCACAGTCGCAGTGACGGCGGTGTTATTACCGTTTGTGGTCTTAGCTGTACCAATTTTAGATATGTCTATCGTCATTATTTCTCGTATTAGCCAAGGAAAATCCCCGTTTATTGGAGATAATCGTCATCTGCATCATCGTTTGATTCAAGCCGGGATCTCTCATCGTCTCACGGTTTTGTTTATTTATGCCTTAACGTTATGGGTGGGTAGTATTGCCCTGGGACTGTCTAATATTCCTAGTGGTTGGGGATTTGCGATCGCGGCAACGGTCTTGTTAGGATATGTGGGGTGGCAAGCTTGGCGTAAAAGCCGTAAGATGCGAGGTTGATGGCACTCTAGCACTCGAGTTATACTTCTGATGTTATACACAGACGAACATCACCGCTCTTAGCAATGTACCACAGTTTATGCTATATGGATGCTCCGTAATTAAGCAACCTGGTCGCAATTCATCTCACCTCTAACCCGCCGGTGTAGCCAGAGTTCTCTTGCTACATTTAAGATAGATTTAGCCGTTACCCTTAAATGCCCGTGAGTAAAACCAAAGCAGACGATATTTGTCAAGTCAGATGTTTCAACACAGATTTAGTTACGCAAATTCGGGAAACTTTACCCTCAGAAGATACTTTAGAGGAAATGACGGTTATATTTAATGCTTTAGCCGATCGCTCGCGGATCAAGATCCTTTATGCCCTCAGAAACGGCGATGAGCTTTGTGTTTGCGATATTGCTGCCATGTTAAATGTCAAGATCGCTACGGCTTCCCATCATTTACGGAAAATGCGAGATTTGAAACTCCTTAAGTATCGTAATGACGGCAAATTAGCTTATTATTCTCTAAATGATAAGCGTATAACTGATATTCTTACTTATTCTTTACCAAGTTTTATTTAAAAACTCTTTACTATTTTTAAGCTTTTATTGATTTAATTAATTTTACATTCTAATGTTCTTTTGAACGTTTACAAGATATCATAAATATTATTCAAACATTCATTTGAACGTTAAATCAAGTATTATGGCAGAACACTGTTGTCAACACAAAGCCAAGGAATTAGAAAAGCTGCAAAAACGCCAAGGTAAGGTATTGTGGATCATTTTGGTAATTAATGCAGTAATGTTTTTAGTGGAGTTTAGCGGAGGAATTAAAGCGTCTTCCCTCTCTTTGACTGGAGATTCTTTAGATATGCTTGGCGACGCTTTAGTTTATGGCTGTAGCCTTTATGTCATTCAAAAAGGGAACAAAGCCCAGGCGAGAGCAGCAATACTTAAAGGCGGTATTATGTTTATGTCAGCGATCGCTGTATTTGCTAGAGCCACCCATCAATTATTTACTCAAACAGTCCCCACAGTTCAAGTAATGAGCGAAATTGGGCTTTTAGCTTTGATAGCTAACTTAATTTGCTTTGTACTGTTAATTCGTCACCGTGATGATAATATTAATATGTCTTCAGTTTGGCTGTGTTCTCGTAACGACATTATTGCCAATACTTCAGTGTTGCTAACTGCTGGCTTAGTTTTTTTAACTGGGTCTTTTTGGCCAGATTTTATTTTGGGACTATTACTTACCGTAGTTTTTGCTCAATCTGCGGGCAAAGTTCTCACTCAAGCTAGACAAGCATTAAAATAAAAAACTGGGTGAGTAAACCTCACCCAGTTTTTTAGTTCTCAAGGACGATCAAAGGTAGAATTAACTACACAGCAGCAGTTTTCTTGGTGTTTGCGCTTAATTCACCACTAGCATACTTAGCAGCATACTCATCAAGGGTCATTTGCTTGATCTTGCTAGCATTTCCGGCAGTCCAGAATTGGCTGTAACGATCAGAACAAACTTGCTTCATGTACTTGATAGAAGGCTTCATGAAGTGACGGGGGTCGAAGTTAGAAGGATCTTTAGCAGCAGCTTCACGAATGGCTGCAGTGATAGCTAAACGGTTATCAGTATCAATATTAACCTTACGAACCCCACTCTTAATACCTTTTTGAATTTCTTCAACAGGTACACCGTAGGTTTCAGGAATTTCACCACCATACTGGTTGATCATGTCTAACCATTCTTGAGGTACGGAAGAAGAACCGTGCATCACAATATGAGTATTGGGAAGACGGTTATGAATTTCTTCAATACGACTAATAGCTAAGATTTCCCCTGTGGGTTTACGGGTAAATTTATAAGCACCGTGGCTGGTTCCAATAGCAACCGCTAAAGCGTCAACTTGAGTCCGTTCTACGAATTCTACCGCTTCATCGGGGTCGGTGAGTAGTTGATCTTTGCTGAGGGTTCCTTCAAATCCGTGGCCGTCTTCTTTGTCTCCTTTTCCGGTTTCGAGAGACCCTAAACAACCTAATTCGCCTTCTACACTAGCACCCACAGAGTGAGCAACTTTAACCACTTCAGCAGTTACATTAACGTTGTAGTCAAAGCTAGCAGGGGTTTTAGCATCCTCTTGCAAAGAACCATCCATCATGACACTGGTGAAACCGTTGCGGATAGCACTGTAGCAGGTTGCAGGACTGTTACCATGATCTTGGTGCATGGCAATGGGAATATGAGGATAACTTTCTACTGCACCTAAAATTAAATGACGGAGAAAGTTCTCTCCAGCGTATTTACGCGCACCACGAGAAGCTTGTAAGATTACGGGACTATCTGTTTCATCTGCTGCCTGCATAATGGCGATGATTTGTTCCATGTTATTTACGTTAAATGCAGGGATAGCATAACCGTTCTCTGCTGCATGGTCTAAGAGCAGCCGCATAGGTACGAGCGCCATAGATGTCCTCCTAGTCTATTTCTTTTATTTTGTGAGCGAGTTGTCAAGAAAATTAATTCTCTTATTCGTTAATCTTAAGATAGATTTCACTATTTGACTAATTTGATTTGTAAGTTTTTTTTACACATACTTTAGTCTCTTTGTCAAGTCAATTTTTACTAAATTCCTAGGCAGTTAAATAAATCTAACAGTTTAATGGTAGGCGATCGCTATTTTAACCAATATGTCAGGCAGAATTCCCTTTTGGTGACATCGCTAGTTGACAAGCTCGGAGCTGTTGTTGACAATCTTCAACCTGATTCTTCTAATTCATAACTATTATGAGTTTACTAGGGATTTCTTGCAGTCAACATATTAGTTAAAAAATTTGACACTTTTTATGTAATCTTATCGGTGCCACAAATCCTATACTTTCAGTTTTAACCTAATCATAACATTAATTTTTGAATCCTCGTAACACTTGTAAATCTTCTTCATCAAGACTTTCTCTGACTCCGTTACGAATTAATTCCGAAAAGTCTTCATTGGGAACCATAAAACAGATTGCATATAAACGACTTTTACCAATATTCCTAATTTCATGAATACCTGTCGGACGAACTAATAAACTATCTCCTGGATGCAAAGGAATATCTTTTCCATCACAAACCGCTAATCCTTCCCCTTTAAGGATAAAAAACATTTCTAATGCAAAGTTATGGCGATGGGTTGGGGTACTTCCCCCCGGATCAAAAATTTCTACACATACGGTTAAAGAGTCATCAGCCATACTCGTATCAAAAACAATAGCTAAACGGTTGGTATCATGGGGAGTGATACGAAAAACTTGATAATCTTCAGGACTTTTGAGCACTGGAATCATACAGTGATCGCTGGATATTGTAGATTGGGTATTCATAGTTACTATTTAGAATTGTCACTCTTTTTTTCCTATTCTAAAGGCAATTTTATTAATCTTCTTTGAGTAACCAAAAACCACTAAACGCCTCGACATCGGGACGAGATTGAATAGCGAGAAAATGAACCCCTTTAGCTTTATTTTTTGTTTCTTCAAACCCTTTGGCCTCTGCAACGCTGCTTTTATCAGTCAAATTAGCTAAAATCCAACTATCACTTAATCCGGTTTCTAGGGAAAGGATGGGACGAGATTTTTCTTGGACCTTCAGACAGACTAATTCTAACCCAGACATCCAACCAGCTAAGGGTAAAGCCCGCCGAGAAAAGATGATAAACCCTGGTATTTTAGTGTCAGGGGAAAGATCAGCTAATGTGAGGGGAAACCCTTCACCAAAGCGAATATCCCAGTCTTTCATGTCTTCAAATGCTAACGCTTCGAGACTGACAAAAGCCCATTTATCCGACTTATCTCCTCTAACTGCATCCGGTAAAGCGATCGCATCTAGGGTAGGATAGGCGACAGATGCGTTACTGGCCGCTTTTTCATCATAACCCTCTTGAGAGGGATAAAAGTCTTGTAACCGTTGATTAATCCAATGATTGAGGGTATAGGTGCGACGACTAGGAGTAGCAAGGAGTCCGGCATCTTCGCAAGCTTTGACAATCATATTATTCATCTGACGACGGAAAAAGCGGATTTTACTGGGGGTTTCTCCTGCTTGCTCGATGGCAGTTTCTAATGCTTCTCGTAACCAGATGGAGTTTACGGTATTGGGGGGACAAAACTGAGCATAACGAAACCCCTTTTCTAAGGTTTCTTGAGTATCTGTCTGGGTTTCACAGATCAAAACTTCCCATTGTTTTTTTTTGTTTTCGTCTAAAATCGGTCGTGAATAAAAATCGAGTTCCCAAACTTTGCCCATGATTTACCCTTAAATCGTTAATCGGATTATGGTAATATTTTATCAGATTAGTAAATCACAAAAATATTTATTGTTTAAATTAGTAATAGAATTCAAACTTATCTAAATTGAAAGCTATTATTTTTATTCTGAGAAACCTTTTCTTGAATAATTTTAGTTGCTAACTATAATTTTTCCCATAACCAAGTTACTATAACCAATGTCAAAAGACTGAATCCTAGCACAATTAGAATTAAAACTAAACTTAACACTATCAAAAAAAGTCGGTTAACTTTCTGATTTTCAGGAACATAGTTTAAATGATTTTCTAATAACTCTATATTTCTTACATTAGCTTTCCAAGTCACATCAAAAACATCTCCCAGTACGGGGACTGAACCTGCCAATGAATCTAACAATACGTTAGCTACCATTTGCCCAATCACCTTACGCTTTAATCCCATCCGTGCTGATTCTATAATTATATAAACTGATAATACACCTGCTACAATGTCCCCACCCCCTGGTATTAATCCTAAAATGGGATCTAATCCTATTGTCCATTTTGTCCCTGGAATGGGTATGGCTTTGTCTAATATATGACTAATTCGATGAAGACGGGTGACTTTTCTTTTATGAGGGGATAATTTAGACATATTTATTATTAACTAATTTTCATAAATAGACTCTTACTATATCCTCTTGAGAAATCTGTTCAAATATCATTGCTGGAATACTGTTCAGTATATCAAGCCATCGTCGATCATCATAGCCAAGCAACTTGACCTCCTCCTTGAAAAAATTACTTAGTTTTTATGACTTTCGAGAGGTGGAATTTTCCTGGCAGATTTGGGGAGAGTTGTCATACTTCCTTGAAAACCTCTATTCGGGTTTTTAAAGGTTTCGTTGAACTCTTTTAATTTAGCGTTGATTCTGGCTAATTGATAAATAATTATCGAACCAACTCCAAATCCAATCTCAGTATAAGCATTAGCTCTACTTCTTGTTTCTTGGAGCAAGTCTCCAGATTGATTAGCTGACTTAACTTGGACAAAATCATACAGTCCTATTGAGAAACACAAAATTGCGATCACTATCCAAAAATCTCTAAGTTTTAACATTATTTTTATTGGAAATCTTCACTTATAATTCTAACAATATTTAAGTTGGAGTTTTATCCGTTTAATGTAAGGAGTCGGATAAAAAGTCAGGGTTTTTATTAATTTTTGTAAATCAGTTAAAACCTTTTCTAATGATGACATCCGACTTACAATCATAAAGATTACATCAACCTTTGTTGAGGTCTATACTTATGGTTGCATCCTCTGAAAAAAATAACATTGAATCTGTCTTACAAGAAGAACGAGTTTTTCAGCCACCTGCGGAGTTTTCTAACAACGCACATATCAAAAGTCTTCAAGACTATGAACAACTTTATGAAAAAGCTAAAAGCGATCCCGAAAGCTTTTGGGCAGAACTAGCAGAACAAGAATTACACTGGTTTGAGAAATGGGATAACGTTCTAGACTGGAACCCACCCTTTGCCAAATGGTTTGTCAATGGCAAAATCAATATGTCCTATAATTGTCTTGATCGCCATCTTACCACTTGGCGACGCAACAAAGCAGCCATTATCTGGGAAGGGGAACCCGGCGACTCTCGCACCCTGACTTATGGGGAACTACACCGAGAAGTGTGTCAATTTGCCAATGTGTTAAAAGACATGGGAGTACAAAAAGGCGATCGCATTGGGATTTATATGCCCATGGTTCCCGAAGCTGCGATCGCTATGTTAGCCTGTACTCGGATAGGTGCGCCCCATAGCGTTGTTTTCGGGGGGTTTAGTGCCGAAGCGTTACGCGATCGCTTAGAAGATGCAGAGGCCAAAGTTGTCATTACTGCGGATGGAGGGTTTCGCAAAGATAAGATTGTTCCCCTCAAAATAGAAGTGGATCAGGCCTTGGAAAATGGGGCTTCTAGCGTCGAAAAAGTAATCGTCGTACAACGCACCAAACAAGACGTTACCATGCGCGAGGGACGGGACTATTGGTGGCACGATCTACAAAAAGATGCCTCTCCTAAATGCGATGCAGAGGTAATGGATAGCGAAGATCCCTTATTCATTCTTTATACCAGTGGTAGTACAGGTAAACCTAAAGGCGTTGTTCACACCACCGGCGGTTATAACCTTTACACCCACATGACCACAAAATGGATCTTTGACCTCAAAGACACCGACGTTTACTGGTGTACTGCCGATGTGGGTTGGATCACAGGACACAGTTATATTGTTTATGGTCCTTTGTCCAATGGTGCCACTTCTTTGATGTACGAAGGGGTTCCCCGTCCCTCTAACCCTGGTTGTTTCTGGGATGTGGTAGAAAAATATGGGGTTAATGTCTTTTATACTGCACCCACCGCTATCCGTGCATTCATGAAGATGGGAGAAGAGTTACCCAACGCCAGGGATCTCTCATCCTTGCGTTTACTGGGAACGGTTGGGGAACCCATCAACCCTGAAGCTTGGATGTGGTATCACCGAGTAATTGGGGGTGAAAAATGTCCTATTGTAGATACATGGTGGCAAACCGAAACCGGTGGGATCATGATTACACCCTTACCTGGTGCCACACCGACTAAACCCGGATCAGCGACTCGTCCCTTCCCTGGTATTATTGCCGATGTGGTGGACAAAGACGGTAATACAGTTCCTAACAATGCCGGAGGATATCTCGTTATTAAACATCCCTGGCCCAGTATGTTACGCACCGTCTATAAAAACCCTGAACGCTTCCAAAAGACCTATTGGGACCCCATCCCTGAAGTCGAGGGTAAACCGGTCTATTTCGCTGGTGATAGTGCCAGAAGAGATGAAAATGGTTACTTTTGGATTATGGGCCGCACCGATGACGTAATGAATGTATCGGGACACCGTTTGGGTTCGATGGAGTTAGAGTCTGCTTTAGTGTCTCATCCTGCAGTAGCTGAAGCGTCTGTGGTTGGGGTTCCCCATGAAGTGAAAGGGGAAGATATTTATGCTTTTGTTACTTTAAAGGATAATTATAGCCCCAGTGATGAGTTAAATAAGGAGTTAAAGCAGCACGTTGTTACTAAGATTAGTGCGATCGCCCGTCCGGGAACTATTCAGTTTGCTGAGGCACTACCCAAAACGCGATCGGGTAAAATTGTACGACGTTTCTTACGTCAAATAGCAGCCGGTCAAGATATTGTAGGAGATAAGTCTACGGTAGTTGATCCGAGTGTTTTGGATAAGTTGAGAGAGAAAGGTTAATTGTTAGTTTAGGGTGGGCTTTTTAGTCCACCTTATTTTATTATTTATTTGATTTTAGCTATAGTTACCTGACTGTATAATAAAAATATACTAAAAGAAAGCTCTTTCGGAGTATTTATGTCTATCGAGTTTCGGTTTCATCCAAAAAAAGCTGTTGAGGCCGCAGCAATGTTATTAAAGTTACATGGTAAGCCTATGAAATATTTAGGCTTGCTAAAAATGCTTTATATTGCTGATCGTATGGCATTAGAACAGATAGAAGAACCCATCACAGGAGATCATTATTTCTCTATGAAATATGGTCCGGTTTTGAGTAAAGTTTATGATTTAATTAAAGGGCAACTCGTGGATCATGCTTTACCTCTTTGGTCTGAATTTATTTCTCCTCGGTATAACAAGCATTATGTATATTTAAAAAAAGATCCAGGTAACGAAGAACTTTGTGAAGAAGAAGAGGAAATAATTAAAGAAGTTTATAAAAAATTTGGACATCTTGATCCTTTTACTGTTGCTGAGTGGACTCATGATCTCAAAGAATGGCAAGATCCTGGTAATTCTCGGATTCCTATTACTATTGAAGAAATTTTGAAATATCTGGGAAAAACTGATGAAGAAATTGAAGAAATTCGTCAGGAGGCTGCACGAGAGTATTATTTAGATGGGGCATTAAATGGCTAGTATTTCGATTAGTTTAGGAGACGCATTTTTAATTGATACACCTCCTAATCAACAGCATCTTTATATTGCTATTGCCAAAACATCTAAAACTAAATATTTATTTGTTAATGTAACAACTAGAAGGCCAAAGTCTGAAACTGTGTGTATTCTTAACCCTGGTTTAGATGTTCCTAAATTTATTAAACATGAATCAGTTATTGACTATCGATATGCGAGAGAAATGGATAGTCAAGAATTAGGTAAAGTCGTTACTCATAATAGTCCAATTCCAAAAGATACTTGTTCCCCAACCTTATTACAACGAATTCAACAAGGAGGATTAGCTTCTAAACGTCTCAAAAATAAATATAAAACTGCATTACAAGAATTTTTAAATGATCCAGATCAATAAAACATTATAAAATCGGAGTAAAATAACTAGAATGAAGCCTAAAGTTTGGATTGAAAAAATAAAATTTAGTGATGACTCAGAGGTTCCCTTTGATTCTAATCAGATTACTGTATTTGTGGGTCCTAATAATGTAGGAAAAAGTGCATCATTAAAAGAGTTAAATAGTTTAACAAAAAATAATCATAAGAATGGAAAGGTTATTAAAGAATTTGAGTTTAAAAAAAAAGGTAATGTTGATGAATTACTAAAATTTTTACAGGAATTATCAAAAGAAATACTTGTTGCAGATTCCGCAGTGAAGAACTATATAGGTTATCAATTTAATTTACCTGTAGTCCATATTGGTTCTTACTGGAGTAACAATAATCAACTCTCGAATTTACATCCTGTTTTTGTGAATTTAATTAGGGTTTGCTGAAAAAGTTACTCAAAAATTTATGCCACTTTTGACCAAGAATTTTCTGACAAATCAATAAGTTTGAACACAGAAAAATGGTTTAAACTATAATCAAAATTAATTAAAAGCTGATTAATTAGTTCATTTGTTTTGCTATTAGTAAATAAGGACAAAAAAAGCGACAAAAACTGCCTCAGCAGTTTAGAAAGATTGACAACTA
>NETF01000200.1 GCA_002172675.1 unicellular cyanobacterium SU3 | reverse complement strand
TGCTTCATAGTTTCTCACATCAGAGAACAACTTTTGGTAGGCTTGACAATAGTGATCAATGAAACTTACTGTTGGCAAGGCTTCTCTTCGTGGTGTCACCATTTTACGCACCGCGAAGCGGATCTCTTCGAGATCGCTTCTTATTTTCAATAATTTTATCACCCTATAGTCATAAAAGAGGGAATAAACAAAGCTAAATTATCAGAAATAATATATCACAATATAATCTAATTAAAACTTATTCTTTTAGAATATAAAACTAAAGAACTTAGTCTATTTTAAAGGAACAAAATCGAATCCTGTACGACTTTTTGATCCAGGAACAATAGTAATTAAAATAGAACCCCCATTACGATCGCCTGATGGTAAAAATTTTACTGCTTCTGCGGCACCTTCAACAGAAAAATTACCATTAGATAAAGCAGTTTGAATACTTGAGCGATCGCTATTTCCTTGTTCTAATGCCTCAACAATAGCCATGGTTGCATCATAAGCAGCAGCTGTTCGCCAGTTTACATCCCCTCCCCATATTTGCCTAGCTTGGGTAACAAAACCATTGTCCCCGACTACTTCAGGATGCCAAGGAACCGCTAACACCATTCCCTCTACACTCTTCTGGCCATCTTTAAGGGTTTCAAAGGTATAAAGGGCAGAACTTCCTAACAATAGTAAACGATTTTGATTGGCTTGAGCAACGTCAATGGCAGCACCAATATTATTCACGGTTGGTATTAATAATAAACTATCGGCTCCTTGCTCAATGGCTTTGGAAACTTTATCTAAAGGATTTAAACTTTGATCGGCTAAGTCGCAACTAATTTCTATTACTTTACCTCCATCGGCAAAAATAGCTGAAGTAAATTCTTCTTTTAAGGAAATACTATACTCTGCACTGGAGTCGAAACAGATAGCAACATTGGATTTATTGGCCGTATTAATGAGGTAACGAGAAAGTTGATCAGCTTGGAAACGAATACTAGGAACCGTGCGAAAAATATAGTCCCCTAATGTGGATATTTTCTTGGCATCACTGGTGGGTGAAATCATCACTAACTCACCATTTTCATACACCGGACCAGCTGCTAAGGTTGCATCACTAGAATTATGACCAACTACCGCTAAAATAGCATTATCTTTAACTAATTGTTGGGCAACGTTTTCTGCGATTTCGGGATTATTATTATCATTAACAATGGCAACTTGTAGTAATTGTCCGTTAATTCCACCCCTTTGATTGACTTTTTCTTGTACTTGGGCAACCCCTCTTAACATTTCTTTGGCAATGTTTAAATTACCGCCAATGGGAACCACCACAGCAATTTTAAAAGGGTTATCCATCGCCGCTTTAGCATTGTTTAAATAGATAAGCGTTTCGGGATCATTCCCTTGTAGTTGTAGGGAGGTTTTAAACTGTGCGATCGCTTCTGAATAATTGCCGTTTTCAAAGGCAGCAATTCCTGCTTTTTTTTGGGGTGTACTGTCCGATGAAATTAATAACTCACCCCCTGTACTGATACTCCCTTGATTATTAGTTATTTTCCCTGGGTTGCCACTATTATTACTGATTACGTTACTATCTTTTCTTTGTGTAAAATACCAATAGCCTCCGCCTACTATGGCCGCGGTTATAATTAACGATAAAATTAAAATAGGGGTTTCGTTTTTTTGACTCATAGAATAATAAAACTGATTAATTGCCAGTCAAGTTAAATTATAGCAGTTGAAATCTAAACTTGCTTAATCGACTCATATTTCTTATTATTTAGTATAATGTAAAATATGAATTGTTACTTTAATTAACTGTATTTACCCTTGGAAAAGAATCTTAATTCAACATCAAATGCTTCCCTTGCAAACCTCTTTATAAAGTTAAATCAACTCCGAGATAGTTTACGTCCTGGACAACAACAATTAGGACATTGGGAAGGGGGAAAAATGGCGATTTCTGCCGTGCCGGGTGCCGGTAAATCCCATAGTCTGGCGGTGGCGGCTGCCATGCTCATCGCTCGTTATCAACTTCACCCAAGAAACCAGTTAATTATTGTTACTTATACTCGCTCTGCGGCTGCTGGAATTAAGGCAAAAATTAAAGAACGTCTCAAAGAATTAAAGATACCTCAAACGGGGTTTATGGTGCAAACCTTACACGGTTTAGCTCTCAATATTGCCACTCGTCACCCTGAGTTATCCCAACTGAATTTAGACACATCAACGGTGATTATTCCTACCCCTAGTCACCGGGTCATTCGTCGTGCTGTAGAAAATTGGATTATTCGCAATCCTCGCCGTTATCAACTATTATTGGAAGGGGCTGAGTTTGATGGAGAAGAAACAGAAAGATTACGCCGTCAATCTGTATTAAGAACAGAAGTTTTACCTAAACTTGCCCATACCATTATACGAGAGGCAAAAAGTTCAGGATTAACACCAGAAAAAGTCTGGGAATTAAGTCATTATGCCCAAGAAAGTTATGACATTTTAGCTGTGGGTGCCGGATTATATGAACAGTATCAAACCGTCATGCGATCGCTGGATTTTATTGATTACGATGACATGATTTTAGGGGCGTTAAATATCTTAGAAAATGTAAAAATTAAACAAGTTTGGCAACAACAAATCTTTGCTGTATTTGAAGACGAAGCGCAAGATTCTAGTCCTTTGCAAGAGCAACTTATTTCTGCTTTAGCGGCCAATGAAACTGACTGTAATTTAATTCGTGTGGGTGATCCCAATCAAGCCATTAATTCCACCTTTACCCCGGCTGATCCTGTTTATTTTAATTGGTTTTGTGAGACGTGCAAAGCAGATAATAAACTAGCAGAAATGACCCAAGCCGGACGCAGTAGTAAGATAATTATTGAAGCAGCTAACTTTGTTTTACAATGGGTTAATAATCAATGGCAATATGAAGCCCAAAAACAAAAAGAAAAACAATTAATATCTGATCATCGAGAAGATAAAAAAGAAGTCATTCCCTTTCGCTTACAAACCATTAAAACCGTTAGTAAAAATGACCCTCAACCTGATGCCAACCCTGAACCTATTGGGGAAGGATTAGAACTCTATCGTCCTGATGATATTTATCATACCGTTGACTTAATTCGTCAAAGAATTATTGAACTATTAACCAAAAATCCTAACCATAATGCAGCCATTTTAGTCAGAGAAAATCGTCAAGGTCGTTTCTTAGCAGAACATCTCAAAGACTTACCCAAAAAACACAAAATCAGAGTCTATGAAGTAGGAGAATCTGAAAGATTTTCTCAGATTCCTTATGAAATTTTAACCCTTTTACAATTCATAGACCGACCCCATTCTCCCGACTATTTAAAAAACGCTTTAGAAATATTAGAAAAACGTAATTTAATTCCTTCCCAAGACCTTAATGCGTTATCTACCTATCCCGAAAATTTTCTTTATCCCAGTCCTCTTATTTCTAAACAAAAAAAACCAGTCTTAGAAGCGCGTCGTTATTGTTGTAATCTTCTACAAGCAAAACTAGAATTACCAGATTATCAACTCATTCCTTTTTTAGGAATGACCTTAAAATATACTGGTGCAGAACTCGCAACGGTACAAAAACTATCAGAAAGAATTAGTCAAGAATTAATTGGTAAATTTTCCCTAAAAAATGTCTTAACTGTTCTCAGAGAAATCATTAATTCAGAACAGTTTGAACCCATAGAAGAAGATAGCGAAGAACGTTATACCAGAACGAACCAAGTGACCATTATTACTATGCACAAATCAAAAGGATTAGACTGGGATTATGTCTTTCTTCCTTTCCTGCATGAAGACGTTTTACCCGGTAGTCCTTGGGTTCCCACTTCGGCACAATTTTTAGGTAACTTTACCTTAGCAGAAGTGTCTCGCGCGCAGATTCGTGCTGCCGTTCACCATAACTATATTAACCCAAATGATCCCTTAATTATTCCTAACCCAGAGGATGCTTGGGAAGAAGCACAACAGCTAAAAAAAGCAGAAGAATATCGCTTATTATATGTTGCTATGACTCGGCCAAAACGTCTGTTATGGATGTCTGCGGCCAAACAAGGTCCCTTTCGTTGGAGTATTTTTAAAGCAGATGAAAACAGCAATTTACAAGCAAAAACTCCTTGTCCTATTTTGCCTATTTTGATGAATCAATTTCCTACTTCTGTAATGGAATATTTATTTTAATATTTTTTCTTTTGTAGAATTAAAACTCTTATAAACAATGAATAAAATAATTGTGTTTACACTTTTATTATTCGGTTTTATAGCCTATGGATTTAATTTTCTTCTATCAAGCAGAACCAACTTATCCAACCAAAACATGATTTGTAATAGAGGTAATAAAGAGGAATTTCGTGATTGTTTGAACCAAAACATTCCTATCGGATCGAGTTATGAAGAATTAAGGTTGTTTTTATCTGAACATCGCTTTGGTTATGCTCCTAATCAACCAGACAAAAATAATCGCTTTACTTTTTTTTGGTCTGCTAATGATTTAGGCAATTATAAAATTGCTGTTATAGGTCTTTGTGACAGCAAACTTAAAGTCATTGAGATGAGAGTTATTTAATTAATATTTTTGGTAAACATTTTATCCAATATTCTTAATAGACTTTAATCTCACTAACTTACTTAAACTACCCTATATAACAGTTTTAAGTTGTCAACAACAAGAAGAATTTATTTGTCTAAACTTAGAGTTTTTAAATGAACGAACTACCTATCCTCACTGCCAAAGCTATAGAGATGATTTACATCAAAATTGTCGAATTTTACTGATAGATGTATGAACTTTAGGATAATCAGAATAAAACTTGTAGGGTGGGGAATGTCTCAAATGGTTTCTGGTTAAGGTTGATAAGCTTTTTCTTAGCATTGCCTACCTTACGTTTATTTATAACTGAGCTTTTTAGTTTATCAGTTGATTCAAATTCTTGTCACCCCGTTAAAATAAGATCATTATCAATTGATGAGATTAATCACACATATCTATGATTTCGAGAGTAGTCAAATTATCATCTGTTAATTAGAATAAGAAAAGAATTAAACGTTAATAGTTAAATATGATTTTTTAACTAGGGATTCAATATCTCGAGTCCCTTAACTAGATTAACTATTTATAGATGGTAGTAACTATTAAACTTTTATACATTTGAAACATTGTTTAACTGAAAATGATACAGTCGAAGCACCCAATAGTTCAAACGGTTCTTGTATTCAAGGTACTAAAATAGACTGAACACTGATAACTGATAACTGTTATTCTAAAGTCATCTGAGATCCCCATAAATCTTGGGCCATAAACGCCCGATCTTTGGGTAAAGGTGCAACCGGATCAGTTAAGGTAAATTCTCCTTTTTCTATCCAACTTTTTAACTCTTCTGCAACTTTCCGAGACAAGGCAATACTTGCTAAAGGTGCAACCCGGACGCTTTTTCCTTCTATGGTCATGCGGCCTGTTTTTAATTGAGCATAACTGACTAAACCGAACGTCGGACGAACCCGACGGGGAATCGAAAAATCAACCACCGGCGCGACAACATCCTTATCCCCAATGGCACAATGTTCGATCACCTTGCGATCCAATACCGGAAACGGAATACCCACCCCCAACATTAAAGAAGGCCCGTAATGATTAAAATAACAGCCTCGTACCCATTGAGGGGACATGGTTTTTGCATCCCCCATCAATGCTAAGGTGGCCGCCGGTCCAATGGGAGTTCGGTTCGATAAGCGTTTCTGGAGGGGAAAATGTTGGGTTCCTTCCCAAGCAACGTAACCGACACCACCGCCGAGGAAAATACGACTGCCGATACCAATTAATTCTAAGTCAGGATCATTAAATAAAGGTGCGATCGCCCCTGGGTTAGAATAGACAGCATTCCCTAACGTCGGTTGTAGTGGACCGAGATAGGTATACAAAAAGCGATCGCTACTATTCACCCCAACAATAAAGTTTTGATAGAGGTTTCGGGGGTTATATAAATAAAATTGATTGATGGTTTTGCGGGTGATGTTGGTTTCAAAGGAGGCCCGAGGATAACAGTCGGTAACTTGACCAATGGCTTTGAGACTGACTGGTTTTCCTGCGATCAAGTCTTCTATCACATGGCCGCCACCCCGTTCAAGGTTGACATTTCCTGGACGATTATCATTTTCATTTATCTCACTGATCGCCTTATAATCTACCATAGCAGTGGCCCCCAGGTAGAGATCCACTGCCCCAAACCCGGCGTAAGCAGGAACCCCATCTAACCAGCATTGACGTATTTTGATGGGGGGATCGGTATGACCTAAATTAAAAATAGCCCCGGATGACTCCATCGGTTCAAAGGTTCCGGTACAGATAACATCAACGGTTTTAAACGCTTGATCGATCCCTATGTCTTGAACTCGTTTTTTCAGTTCTTCTACAGTCCAAACTACCGCTTTTTTATCTAGAATTTTTTCGTTAATTTCTGAAAGAGTTCGCATTGATAAGTACCTGAAGAACAATGAATATTAGAATTAAGACTATAAAGTAAGATTTGCTTTTTAACTACGTATTTCCTTCTGCCTGCTGCCTTTCAACTCCTGCCTCGTTTGAAGGTTCAGTGTCTTGTGTAGGTTGGGTTTTAGAGGATTGATGTTGCCATCGATCTAAAATATCTTTGACTAATACTTCATGTAACCATACTTGACTAACTAGGGCTAGGGGTAAGGCTAAAAAGAACCCTAAGACACCAAATAAACTAGCAAAAAAAACTTGAGATAGTAACGTGAATGCAGGTAATAATGATTTTCTATTTTCTATGATTAATGGGGCTAATAATTTATGTTCTGTGATTCTAATGATAATATAAAAAATTACATAGAGAATGAAGACAGCAAACGATTTCCATTGACTTTCTAATAAGGCGATCGCAATCGGGGGAATGAAGCTCAAAAGTGGTCCAATATTGGGAATAAAGGTTAAAATTCCTGTTAACATGGCTTGGGCTAAAGTTAACGGCATTTTTAACAAAGATAGACCAATAAAACTGAGCATGGAAATCATCACCATTTGAAATAAAATAATGGTTAATCCTCCTTGTAATGAGCGATCGCATTCTGTTAAGACATGATCTATTTTTTTTCGATAAAATGAGGGAAATAAACGAATAAATCCTCGACGGTAAGCACCAGGATTTGCTAATAACATTAAGGTCAACGCTAATAATAGTAATAAGGTTAAGGGAATGCCTAATGTTGTATAAAATACCGATAATCCTTGACCAGCTATTCTTTCTAAGATCGGCTGCAATTGTTCTATGAACTTTTGGCTACTGGGTAACGCATTAATTAACTCTGGATCAAGACGAGAAATAAAGTCTCTAATGGTGATGATCAACTGATCAATTCCTTGGGGAACTAGCTTAAATAATTGCGGGAGTTGTTGAGCAAATGGGGGAACAATCAGCCAAAAGAATCCAGATATTACTGTTACTAATAAGAGAATAGATAATAAAACTGCATAGCCTCGTTTGATTCTAAACTTTTGAAAAAATTGAACCCCATGATTGAGAAAGTTAGCAATAATAATAGCAGTAAATAATAAAAGTAATAACTGTTTAATATTCCAGAGAATGTAAACACAAACTGCTATAACAAGAAAACCAACCCATTGAGAAAACTTCATCCCCATTTTATCCCCCTTTGGATTTAAGTCTTAGCTTTAAGAATCAGAGACGTTATCCCATAATTTTTTACTTAAAAATATAGTTATAATTAAAGGTAGAATCATGACTATAATTAAGGCATTAATGTTACTAGAAGAAATAGATACGTAAGGAGCTAAATATTTAATAACTAGAGAAAGTAGAAAAGAACTTACGATAATTTTAATCAAAAAACTAATTTTTTCATTCATTGTGATAGCTGTTAGTCCTATTATTTTTCTTTAATTTGTACTAAATAGTTTAATCGATTCATTCCTGAGGAAATAATGAGATTAAAAATTAAATAAGTTACCATCACAATTAATAACATCTCAATGGATTTCCCCGTTTGATTAGAAATGGTATTAGAGACGGCATAAATATCATTATATCCAATAGCAACCGCTAAACTAGAATTCTTAGCTAAATTTAAAAATTCGCTAGTTAATGGAGGAATCATTACCCGTAATGCTTGGGGAAAAATGACTAAACGCATGGCTAAACTTGAATTTAATCCTAATGCTTTAGCTGCTTCCCATTGTCCTTTAGAAACCGATTGAATACCGGATCTAACCACTTCAGCAATGAAAGCTGCTGTATAAATAGTTAATCCTGTTAATAAAGTAGCAAATTCAGGGGAAAGATTCAAGCCATTTTGAATCCGTTGTACTTGAGCGTCATAGTTAGGAAATTGCCAATCTAAACCGAAGAAAATAATTACAATTGATAAAATAAAAATTGTAATTAAACCAATATCATAAGCCTTTCCTGTTGTTCCTTGTTGAATAATAACTTGCGTTTGTTTACGCCAAAGTAAAAAAGCTGTCATTCCCCCTAAAAATAAAGCTAAAACAGCTAATAAAGTTTGTAAATTACTCAAAGGAAAAGGAAGATAAACGCCTTGATTAGAAAGAAAAATAGTATTAAAGACAATTAAAGGATTATCAATTTTAGGAAACTTCAAAAAAACAGCAAAATACCAGAAAAATAACTGTAATAGTAAAGGAGTATTGCGTATAATTTCTACGTAAATTGTTGCTATTTTCTGTACTAACCAGTTATCTGATAATCTTCCTAGTCCAACTATTACCCCTGATATAAACGCTAAAATAATCCCCGTAATCATTACTCTTAATGAGTTTAATAACCCCACTAAAATGGCTCTATAATAGGGATCAGTAGGCTGATAAGGAATCGGACTATCTCCTAAATTGAAACGGGAATTTAAGTCAGGATCAAAAATAAAACCGAAACCAAAGGTTAATCCTAATTGTCTAAAATTATTAAGCAGATTATTGCCAAATATAATTAAAAGTAAGACAATAACACTGATAATTAAAACTTGTACGATAACCTTAATAATTCTTGAATCGCGCCAAAAAGGGATTTTTTCTTCATTTAGATTCGTCATATAGCATTTCCCATACTCGTTAGGTACACAGGTAATCATTTTTAGGCAATAGGCAATAGGCAATACTAGAAAGTTAAAAATGTACCTCATCAGAGTTAGAAAGGCTATTATAAAAATAACAATTAAAAGGGGTGCGCTCTAGCAAACTAAAGTTATTTAAGTAATTTTTTTCATTTTTTCATGCCGTAACCCACCAAAATTTTATCAAAAATGGTGGGTTAAAACGGATTCTTATATTCATGTAATAACCGTGAATTGTAGCCGTCTAACCCACCCTATGCTAATACATCTTAGGGTTTTCAAATATTAGCCGAAAAGCCTAAATCATTTTGTTTATTTATTCTATCTAAACGGTGGAGAATATAATAAACCCCCTTCTGTCCATAGGTTATTAGGGCCACGATCTAATCCTAAAGGTTCACCAATATTTCGCTCATAAACCTCTCCATAATTACCCACGTGCTTAACAACACGAGCAGCAAAATCATTGGGTAATCCCATTCCTTCCCCTAATTTATCATCTAATCCTAAAAAGCGTCTCACATTGGGATCTTCGCTAGTTTCAAAAGTGTCTATATTTTCAGAATTAATGCCCAATTCTTCAGCTTGAATTAAAGAAAAAGTAATCCATTTAACTGCATCAAACCAAGCAGAATCATTATTTTTTACTGCTGGTCCTAGAGGTTCTTTTGATAAGACCACATTTAAGATAGCATGATCATTGCGATTCGGTAAAATAGAACGACGGGCTACTAATTGAGAGCGATCGGCCGTTACTCCTTCACAACGTCCCTCTTGATAAGCTGCATAAAGTGCGTCCACATCTTCAAAGGTAACAGGATTATAGTCTTCTATACCCCGTTTTCGCATCTGGTCTGCTAAATTCTGCTCTGTAGTCGTCCCTGCTAAGACACAGATAGATTTACCGGCTAATCCTTCTATATTGGCCACACCACTAGCAGTTGTCACCATAATCCCTTGACCATCATAAAACACCGTCGGGGCGAATTCCATGCCGTTAGTCGTATCTCGACTAATGGTCCAGGTGGTGTTACGATTTAAAACATCAACTTCCCCTGATTGTACTGCCGGAAAGCGTTCTTGTGCGCTTAATTTGCGGTATTCTACCTTATCGGGATCATCAAACAAAGCAGCAGCGATCGCCCGACAAATATCTACATCTAACCCTGAATATTGACCATTTTCGTCTACAAAACTGAACCCTGGGACTTCCCCATTTACGCCACAGATGAGGGTTCCCCGTTGTTTTACGGTATCGAGACGACTGGTACTTGTCGTGGTGGGATCTGTGGTTTCACTACCCCCTCCACAAGCGGTTAATGGCATTGTTAATAACAGTGTTATCAAAATTAAATAAGGTTTCTTCAACATAGATATTTCGTAAAAATTGCCGATGAATAAAGACTTTTACTTAGTTTAGACTACAAACAGTTAATTATCAATTATTAACCATTAATTATTAATTATTAATTACTAACTATCCTCCTATTCCTAATCTTCCTGCTAAACCTGGGCTTAAAGGAATCAAGGTTGCTAACATTAAAAATAAGGCTAGTAAACCCCATCCGGCACGAGTATCATCTGGTTCAGTTAACTCATTAAGGCTCGGTCTTTCTAAATCTCTTTGTAAGAATAAAATAATCACAGCCCAGTATAAAGGGATAGGATTAGCCGGACTAAAAATAGTAACAATACCTAAAATAACTAAAGTAATAATAGTGGTTCTTCTGGCGGTTTTTCTACCATAAATAGCTTGAATAATTCTACCGCCATCTAATTGTCCTGCTGGCATTAAATTTAAGGCCGTAATTACTAATCCTAACCAACCGACAACGGTCAAAGGATGAACATCAACAATGGAATTTTGTAACTGTTCTCCGATAATAACTTTCCCTAAGCTTCCTACTAAAATTGATCCTTGAAAAAATTGAGTAGGCACTTGAAAAAAACTACCTTTATGGGATAAACTTAAGCCAACAATTAACATCATAAACGAAAGAATCCCCCCACAAGCAGGGCCAGCTAAAGCCACATCGAACAAAGCATTGCGAGTGGGAATTAAAGATTCAAACCGAGTAATTGCACCAAAAGAGCCAATCTGCCAAGTCGGTAAGAAAAACGGTACACTCATCTGAATATTGTATTGTTTTGCCACAATTCGGTGTCCGATTTCATGGGAAATCAATACGCCCCAAAGAGCTAAACTAATAGGTATGGCTTCTTGATAACGATTCCAGTTATTAAATAAATCAAACCCTAATAATATACTGGCGGCTTCTAAACTTGTCACCACTGTCGCCACAAAAAGCACTAAAGCCAGATTTTTTTGTAATAGGGTAGTAGGTTGAGGATCGTCCGTACTCGGCAGAATAATAACCACCGGTTTTCCTTCGGTTCCTTCTACTAAAAAGAGACGATATTTTTCTCCAAAATTAGCCTTGAGTTTTTCCGACATTTTCTGATAAGATTCATCAGTTTCTCCTCGTAAGTTACCTCTAAAAATAGCTCCTTCTTGATAAGAAATTGTTTCCGTAGCGAAGAAAGTATCAATGCCAAAAATACCTTTAATTAGTTGTAAATCTTCATCAGGAATAGGAATAACATCCCCCACATTTTTAGGATCTGTCTCTGTTGATAAATTATCATTATTTTTTTCAGCTTTTTTGGTTTCTTCTTCTTGAATTCGTTGAGCTGCTTTTTCTCGCAACATAACATCTTGTCCCTCTGCCCTCAGCCGTTTTCCTAAGTAAATATAGAGGACAACCGAAGTAACTAATAAAAAAAGAATACCGACGATATTTAGGTAAATTCCTAAAGCAAATAGTCCAAAAAATATTAACCAAGGAGCCATCAAACTAACCGATTGTAACCAGGCTAATGTGCCTAATTTTCCATAGCCTTTTGCTCGATTGTAACCCCAAGCTAATAAGCCCAATGCCACAAGAATAATCACTAAAATAGTTGTTGTTTCGGGTGTATTTAACATAGTTTTATTAACAATAATTTTGACTATGGTAGGGGTTCAATAACATTGAACCCCTACGAGTTTTGACTGGTTTGCAGGGCTGCCCGTAAATTTCCTTGATGATTATCTAGTAATAACTGCCCCGTTTCAGCATCAACTTCTGCCCAGTGCATCAACAAAGCTAGTTTAACCCGTTTACCACTGCGATCAAGTAACTCAAGAGCCTTTTGACGGTTTAACTCTGTCAATTCTTCTAAAATACGCAAAGCACGATCATAAAGCTTCGTATTAGTCACAGACACATCAATCATGCGGTTGCCATAGACTTTGCCAAGTTTGACCATTGCCCCGGTCGAGAGGATATTTAACGCCATTTTCGTCACCGTTCCTGCTTTAAGACGAGTCGAACCGGCTAAGACTTCAGGACCGGTTAAGAGACGAATATCAATATCAACAATCATCGGAACTTGTTCTGCTGGAACGCAAGCCATAGCAATGGTGGTTGCACCTCGCTGTTTAGCTGCATTTAACGCCCCATGAACATAAGGCGTGGTTCCCCCGGCACTAATACCGACAACCACATCTTTTTCTGTCACGTTTCGCCTGGCGATCGCCTCTGCCCCATCTTGGGGACGATCTTCTAAATTTTCTGAACTTCTCACCAAGGCAGCTGCACCCCCGGCAATAATGCCCTGTACCATGTCCGGATGAGTACAGAAGGTGGGGGGACATTCAGCGGCATCTAAGACTCCTAAACGCCCACTGGTGCCGGCTCCAACGTAAAATAAACGACCCCCTTTCCCTAAAGCTTCGCTAGTGGCATCGATCGCCTGAGCCAATTCTATTCTTGCTTGGGCGATCGCTTTTAGGGTTTGGGCATCTTCAGCGTTAAACAGATCAACTAATTCAACGGTACTGAGTTGATCTAAATTTTGACTATTGGGGTTGATCTGTTCGGTTAATAGATGACCCCGTTGTTGTATATTTTCCATAAGGGTTATAGTAAGCCTTCTAATTTACGACGAATTTGCTCTAATTCATCTGAGGACATTTCCGAAGACGTTGGTTCGCTTTCAGTTGGTTTTTGGGGTTCTTCTTCTTCTCCCCAGACGATATCTTCAACGTTTTGTTCTGGTGGAATGGCTAACTCCCCTTCTCCGATCAATTCCCAATCATAGTCCGCTTGACGACAAAATTCTTCAATTTCGTCCGAGTCAAAGGCTTCGACGGTAGGGGTAGGAAAGTCTTGAGCTTCGAGTAGTAAGGCGTAACGGGTGGCATCGTCTTCTGACTCAAACATCAAGATTTTATTGCGATCGCCCATTTGCACGGTATGAATGCCTTCATTTTCGGTGCGGGCGTTAAAGAGTAGGACATAAATTTTACTCATAACTGCGCTTTCTCCTCATTTTGGCGTGACAGCATGGCTGATGAATTCACCGATACATTCAGATCATTGTTATTTAGAATATCTGATTTGCGCTTTTTTCACCAAGATTAAAGGGGTTAGGAGTTAGGAGTTAGGAGTTCGGGGTTCGAGGTCTGGAGTTTATACTAAGGGGTAGGATATAGTTAAATTCTATAAAGTCGTCGATGATGTCCCCTTCAACCTCTTTTGAATTTAAAGCGTGTTCTTTCATATTGTAGGGTGCGTTAGGCAAAAGATAGTTTGCTGGCTAATTGCTATAATTTTCTTATGCCGTAACGCACCAAAATTAATTTTAGGGTGTGTTAGCGCAGCATAATACACCTCAAAATATAGAATATGTTTCAGAACCCTTAACTATTTTAGGAACAGGAACAGCGATCACTTTTGGAACAGGTTTCAAACATAAATTAAGTAAAGCTAAGAAAAAATAGAACAGATAAACGATTTTATGGGAAAACAACCGTGAAACATCAAGACTTTGTTGACTCTTTTAGGGTTGTCTAAATTAAGGGCATATTCTGTTAGTTTACGAGGATTAATTTCTATGTTGTTAACAAGTTCTTTAAGCTTCACTTAACTGATAACATCTTGTAGGGGTCAACACTGAGGGAAGTCGAAGTGTTGACCCCCAAGCTATTAATGAGAACCTTTATAAATCCGTTCTGCTTGTTCTTGGCTAAACTGTTCATATCCTGGTAAAGAAGACCCATTACTTCTATTTTTGCCGTTACTATTTGCTTTTGGTTTAGTTGCTGTCGGAACTTTAAAAGATGCAGTGGCAGGAATATGACAGGTAGGATGGAAATTATATTCCGGTTCGGAGTCCATTATCGAACTTTGAGGGGCAATAAAATCATGAGACGCTTTATCATATTCTAAAACTTCCCCGGCTTCAATGCGATAAATCCAACCATGTAAGCTTAATCTTCTTTGATGTAACCGAGAACGAATAACGGGATAAGTTTGTAAGTTTCCCAGTTGAATTAACACATTTTCGGCAACGGTGACTTCTAAGAGTTCTTCTCCTTCTAAATTGCTATAATTGTCGCTAACGACTCTACGAGTGGCTTCTGCGTGTTTTAACCAATCATAAACTAAGGGCATTTTTTCTTGTAAACTATTTAATTTTAACAGCCCTTTCATTGCCCCACAATGGGAATGACCACAAACAATAACTTGTTCAATATCTAATGCAGAAATCGCATATTCTATGGCTGCCCCTTCTCCTCCATTAGCTGCCCCAAAAGGAGGAATAATATTTCCTGCGTTACGAACAACAAAGATATCCCCAACTTCTGCTTGTGTGATTAAATTAGGATCAACGCGAGAGTCCGAACAAGTAATAAAAAGAATACGAGGGTGTTGTCCGTGGGATAATTCTTCAAATAATTCGCGATGAGAACTAAAATAACCCGTTTGAAATTTTTGTAGTCCTTCAATTAATTTTTTCATGGGGAAAAATAGCTATTTCTACTTAATTTAGACTTTCATCTGTGGTTGATTATCCCCTAAATTAGTTATTTTGTATAGAGGGTTTTATTTAATTTCTGTAACTAATCCATAAGTTTTTATTACATAAATTCATTATTCTTATCCGTAGGGTGAGCATTGCCCACCTTACATTTTTATTTATTAACGATAAGAATTTGTGAGGTTTTAAATCGATCCATCCACCCTTCTAAATAAGCTCTATTTTCTTTTTGTTCTTCACTATTTGTTGTGTCTAAAGGATGAGGAGCTAACCCTTGAATAGCAGCCGTTGTTACACAAAACATAGACTTTTGAAACGTTTGACAAATTTGTACCAATAAGTCATCTTCTTCCCGAAATGTTTGACGATAAAGATCATGAAGATAGTCAGGTAAATGATGACTCATATCTTGCATTAATAAGGTAGGAGGAATGCCAGCACCCCCAACTGGCAAGGGATCAGCGTATAATGCCCCATAGGTAAAAATAGCTTGTTCTGAAGGAATTTGATAGGATTGAGCATTATAAGAAATAGTTCCAGGAAAGGGGGTTCCTCTAAAAAAGATCGCTTCTACATAAGGTACTGCAGTGTCCATTAAAAAGGTTAATTCTGTTGTTTTAGGAACAATTTGATAGACTTCTCCTTTAATTTTTACTTGATAAGTTATTGGTTTGGCTGCATCTTTAACTAAACCATCTAATATATGTTGGACGACATCAGTAATAGAGTTGATTTCGCCGTTATCGTAGCGATCAGAAAGGTCGAGAAATATATCGGCCATTACTCGCCAAAATTGCCCTAAACCGCTATAATAAGACATCATTCTCATGTGTTCAGGTAAAAATTCAGGAAATATTTTATGCAGAGTCAACATAAAAAAGTTATTCTTAAATTTAGCTTGAATAACCTTTTCTACATTGTTTCTAAATTCAGGAGTATCTAAATAATTATCTAACCCACCACCGCCATGCCAAAGCATTGATTTCATACAATATTCTGCATATTCAAAATTAGTACGGTTATGGTTCCAATGGCGGAGTAATTTATCAATAGAAAATTCTCCATTGAAGTATTTAAAAAATGGAAATAAAATTAAAAATTGATTTTCAGCAATATAAATTAAGTTACGAGAATATTGATCTAAAATAACACCATAGCTTTTGAGAATACCTACTACTTCTATAACGTTTTGAGGTGAGTCTTTTAATAATGCTTGTCCGTTTTCTAAGCGATGAATATATTCTGCAAGGGGATGGCGAGAGGGTTGTATTTTTGTATTAACCATGTTCTATTTATATCTTATTCTATCGGGTTGTTTATTGATTCTATTATTTCATAGTTATTGATTTTAGTAAATATAACACTACCTATTATGATTAAAACTTTAATGAGATTCCTCCTTTTCTCGGAATGACAATTCTAAATTCTAAATTCTAAATTCTTCATTACTTCGCTTCCATCCAATTTTTACCAGCATGAATTTCTACTACTAAGGGAACAGTTAGATTAACTGCATTTTCCATTGTTTCTTTTATTTTTTCTTTTAATTCTTCCCATTCTTGGGGTGGTATTTCAAATACTAATTCATCATGAACTTGTAGTAACAAGTTAGCGTGATAGCTATTTAAAATGTCTTGTATTTTTACCATCGCAATTTTAATAATATCGGCACTTGATCCCTGTATGGGTGCATTCGCTGCCGCCCTTAATAATTGAGAATCATTATAGTTTATATTTAATTCTTTGAGATTAATTGTTTTAGGATCATGACCTCGAAAACGATATAAATTATCATCAAAAAAGTTAAAGTAACGTCGTCTTCCTAAAATTGTGGTCACATATCCTTTTGCGATCGCTTCTTTTTTCATACTCTCTAAATACTCAAATACTTTGGCATACCGTTGACGATATTTATTGATAAATTCTTTTCCTTCTGTTGCGCTAACACCTGCTTCTCTAGCAAACCTCTGAGAACCCATTCCATAAATAACACCAAAGTTAATGGTTTTACCTAAATTTCTTTCTTGGGGTGTGATTTTTTCTTTTTCAAATAATAGTTTTGCTGTGACGGTATGAACATCTTCTGTATTTTGATAAGCATTTAATAACACAGGTTCTTGACTTAAATGGGCTAATATTCTAAGTTCAATTTGAGAGTAATCAGCAGCAACTAATAACCAATCCTGCTGAGGTATGAATGCTTGTCTGATTTGACGAGAAAATTCGGTTCTGATGGGAATATTTTGTAAGTTGGGGTTAGAAGAGGATAGTCTTCCTGTGGTGGTTACAGACTGATTAAAATTCGTATGTATTCGCTGTGTTTTTTCATTGACTAATTCAGGTAAGGCATCAATATAGGTAGATTTTAATTTAGACAAAGTACGATATTCTAAAATATAATCAATAATTGGATGATCTCCTTTTAACTTTTCAAGGGTAGCATGGTCCGTTGAATAACCTGTTTTTGTTTTCCTTGATTTTTTACGATTCAGTTCTAATTTTTCAAATAAAATTTCTCCTAATTGTTTCGGTGATCCTAAATTAAACTGTTCTCCTGCTGCTTCATAAGCTTTCTCTTCTAAACTCAATAAATCTTGTTCAAGTTGCTTAGATAACTTTCCTAAATATTCCGTATCAATTAAAATCCCTGTATCTTCCATAATAGATAATACAGCTTCTAAGGGTTGCTCTACTTCTAATAATAGTTTATCTAAGGTAGGAACTTCTTTCAATTCATTTTTCAAAGGTTCTACTAACAAGAATGTTCCATAAGCATCCATACCACAATATTCGGCTACTTTTTCAATCTCTAAATCTGCAATGGTTTGTTTTTTACCTATTCCTAACTCATCATAATTTTTGCTACTAACACCCTCTAAATATTGTTCACATAACTCACTTAATTTATGACTCTTCTCAGGATGTAAAACATAACTGGCTAACATGGTATCAAAAACCACCCCATCAAGGTTAATTCCCTGATGTTTAAAAACAAGACGATCAAATTTAGTATTCTGAAAAACTTTAGGATACTCCCTACTTTCTAAAATAGTCCGTAAACTGTCTAAAACTTGCTCTTTTTTAAGTTGTTTTCCCTGTTTATGTCCAATGGGAATATAAGCAATATCTGTTGGTTTATTTCCCCAACAACAACCTATACCTACTAACTCAGCTTGTCTAGGGTTTAAATCTGTTGTTTCTGTGTCCCAAGCAACAGGAATATTAACATTAGTCAAGGTCAAAAGTTTCTCAACTAAATCATTTAATTGGTCAATTTCTATAATAATCTGAGGATTAATTAAAGATTCTTTTTTTTCTTCTTGAATATTATTAACGGGTTCAACTTTTTCTGAGACATTATCGAATATAGACAGTTGATGGGTTTCATTTTTATTAACTTTTTCATGAACTTCTAAAGTGGTATTACCGCCAAAATGTTCTTGTAATTGATTAATTTCTTTAATAAATTTTTTCAGTTCCAATTCTTCTAAAATGGGTTTCACTGCATCAAAATTAAATCCTTTCAGTTCACAACTTTCTATCTGAAACTCTAAAGGCGCATCGGTAATAATCTTAGCTAAATATTGAGAATGTTCTGCTTCTTTTTGTCCTTCTTTTAATTTTTTCTGATTTGCCCCTTTAATCCCTTCAATGTTGTTATAAATTTCTTGTAACTTTCCATATTCACTTAACAACTTAACTGCCGTTTTTTCACCAATTCCCCTAACCCCGGGAATATTATCCGACTTATCACCACATAAGGCTTTATAATCAATCACTTGTGTCGGTTTAATACCCATTTTTTCCGTGACAGCATCAACATTAAACTCCGTATAACCTTCTCCTGATGAACTTTTGACTGCATTTCTTTCTAAATATAAAACACTAAGATTATTCTCATCATTAACCAATTGAAATAGATCGCGATCGCCACTAACAATTTTGACCCGATAACCTGCTTGACTCCCTTTCGTTGCCACTGTTCCTAAAACATCATCGGCCTCATATCCAGGTGCAGTTATAATAGTGATATTTAACGCTTCTAATAACCTTTGTAAGTTGAGAATATCAGGGATAAAATCCTCTGGAGTCTCTTTCCTATCCGCTTTGTAATTAACATCTGCTTCATGGCGAAATGTGGGTTCTTTACTATCAAAAGCAATAGCAATATATTGGGGATTTTCTAACTTAATGACCTGAATTAAAGAATTAAGAAAACCAAAGCAAACACTGGTAGGAATACCCGTCGATGTTCTTAATGGTCCCTTTCTTGCTTTGGCAAAAGCATAATAAGCCCGAAACGCCAAAGAATGACCATCAATAAGCATTAAAAGCGGTAAATTAGACTGATCAGGCATAAGTCAAATTTTTTACATATATATGTACTATATTATACAGTGAACAGTGATCACTTGTCAGTCATCAGTTATGATGAATCATAACTCCGAACCCTGAACTCCGAACTCCGAACTTGTGTTTATCATATCTTTATAAACAGTCTAGGAATTTATGAGGTTGACACCCTGTAAGATCAAGGATAAGAAGAGGATGTGATGACAATCACTATATTAGAGATATCTTGGTCACTTTGCGTATTCTTTCTTAGACTTACAATAAGTGTAAATAGGTTATTGACGACAATATTATGGCTAAAGCGTCTGAACAACCCCTGCAACCCAACCCTTTTCGTACCTACCGCGATCCCAAAACGGGGTTATGGGTGGTTATCCCAGTTTCTCAGACAAGCAATCATTTATCTTCTTCTATGGAACCAAAAATTTCCCCAGACTCCAAAGACACTCTTTAATAGCAGTTTTCAGTTGAGTCAATCAAAATTTTAGTAAGTCTGAATGTGGGGAGTCTGAGAAGGGTGGGAAGTATGGGGAGTATTTGCATTTTAATGTTTAATCTATGCAAACGAAAACTACTATAAACAGGATACAATCAGTGGGAAACCTGATTAATAAAAGAGAAAAATGACTCAACCTTTAATTCCTGTCGTCCTTGCTGGTGGTAAAGGAGAACGTTTTTGGCCACTGTCCCGTCGTCAACGTCCGAAACAGTTTCTATCCTTAGATGGGAGTGGAGAAAGTTTATTACAAGCAACGGCCCAGCGTCTCTTACCTTTAGCAGACAGCTGGAATAATCTTTGGGTAATTACAGCCGGTCCCATTGCCGATGGAGTTAGGGAACAATTACCTAGCTTACCTAATAATAATCTCTTAGTAGAACCCCAGGGAAAAGACACGGCCCCAGCAGTTGCATGGACAACCTTAGAAATTGCTAAACGCTACGGTAATGATGCGGTAATTGGCTTTTTTCCTGCAGACCATTGGATCAAAAATACCGATGACTTTGAAAAGACGCTTAACGCTGCTTCTCAACTCGCTTCAGCAGAAAAAGCGATCGTTACTTTAGGTATTAAACCGACTTATCCCTCTACGGGTTACGGTTATATTGAACAAGGCAATTTAATTAATCATTTTGATAATTTACCAGTCTATAAAGTTAATCGTTTCACGGAAAAACCTGATCTTGAAACCGCTAAATCTTTCCTAGAAACTGGTCAATTTAGTTGGAATAGTGGAATGTTTATTTTTCGCGCTGGTGTGGTATTAGAAGAGTTAGAAAAACACACACCTCAAGTTTTAAAACCCCTACAAGAAAAAGGTCAAGCTGCTTATGAAGAATTAGAAAAAACTAGCATTGATTACGCTTTAATGGAAAAGACTGAATTAACTTATGTGTTACCCGCTAATTTTGGTTGGGATGATTTAGGAGATTGGAATTCTTTAGAACGTTTAATTGATAGTGATGGGGATAATGTTGAATTAGGGAATCACGTGACCTTAGATACCAAAGGGGCGATTATTTATAGTAGCAATGATCAAGATGTAATCGCAACCATCGGCTTAGAAGATGTTGTCATTGTTCGGGATAAAAATGTTACTCTTGTGGTTCATAAAAATCGTACCCAAGACATTAAAAAGCTTCTCAAAGAATTACAAAAAGATTCTCAATTAAATCAGTTACTATAATCCTATGTAATCAGTAATACAATTTAAGTAAATATTGTCAGAAACTTATAGGGTGGTCAATGTCTAAAATAGTTTCTGGTTCAGGTTTATAAGCTCTTTCTTAGCATTGCCCACCTCACTTTTATTTATCATCACCTACATAATAGAATTTAAGGAACTATGGTAGGTTAAATTATATAAGATCAAGGTTTGGGGCTGAATAATATTCAGCCCCTACAAAATTTCTTAATAACACATTAACATTTTCTAGAGAAACCTTCTATAATAATAAAAATAGTTATAAAAGTTTGTTTTAATTAAGTAAAGAGAATTACTGTATGTTTTCCTTAACTCAAACCAGTGCGCGTCAACGAGAAATTATTGAAGTTGTCCTCGGTAATGGTTGGGACTATATGCGGGGTTTATTAACGGTAGGAAAAGCAGAAAATCCCCAAGTTCCACCCCCCGAAGTGTTACGTAATATCTTAGTAGAATTAGGCCCTTTTTATGTTAAATTAGGACAAATTTTAAGCACTCGCCCCGACATTTTACCCCCTAATTATATTAAAGCATTAACCGCTCTACAAGCTAATGTTCCCCCTGTGTCTTGGGAAGCTATTGAAATACTACTGCGCCAAGAATTACAACAGCCCATAGAATCAATTTTTAGTGATATTAATAAAGAACCGATCGCGGCTGGTTCTATTGGACAAATTCACCGTGCTACTTTAACAACCGGCGAAGAAGTTGCTATCAAAGTTCAACGACCAGGAATTGATAAAATTGTTGAGCAAGATATTAATTTAATTAAGGGAATTGCTGAATTAGTCGCCTTAACAGAATTTGGACAAAACTATGATATTGTCAAGCTTGCCGATGAATTTTCCCAAGCTATTAAAGCAGAATTAAAGTTTACTAAAGAAGCCAATTATACTGATAAAATTAGACAAAATTTAGCCGAAAGTCGTTGGTTTGATCCTCAAGAATTAGTGATTCCTAAAGTCTATTGGAACTTAACCACCGATAAAATTTTAGTCTTAGAATGGTTATATGGTAAACCCATTTTACAAGCAGATTTAACTATTCCTGAAAGTCGTAAATCTATCGAGAAAAAGAAACAAGAAATTACCACTTTATTATTTAGAGCATTTTTTCAACAACTATATTTAGATGGCTTTTTTCATGCTGATCCCCACCCCGGTAATATTTTCTATTTAGATGATGGAAGAATTGCCATTATTGACTGTGGAATGGTAGGAAAACTTGACCCAAGAACCCAACAAATTTTAACAGAATTATTACTCGCTATTTTTGATTTAGATGCCCAAGGATGTACACAATTAACCATCGAATTATCAGAATCAGGGAAAGTCGAAAGTTTAGAAAAATTACGCAATGATTATGAACAAATACTAAGGAAATATTATGATTTAAGTTTGTCTCAATTTAACTTTAGTGAAGTGGTTTATGAAATTCTCCAAATAGCCCGAAAAAATAAGTTAAAAGTACCAGGAAATTTAGGATTATATGCGAAATGTTTAGCCAATTTAGAAGGGGCGGCTAGACAGTTTAATCCGAACATTAACTTATTCGATGAAATTAAACCCTTAATGACCGATTTATTCCGCCGTCAATTAATAGGAGATACCCCCTTACAAACCAGTTTAAGAACCGTTTTAGACCTCAAATCAATTTATCTGAAAACACCGCGCCAAATTGATATATTATTAGATAGATTATCCTCAGAAACCCTACAATGGAATTTTCGATTAAAGGAATTAGAACCCTTAAGGCGCAGTGTAGATGCTTCGGCCAATCGTCTTTCTTTTAGTATTGTATTGGGTTCATTAATTATGGGGGCCGCTATTATTTCAATTGGTTCATCCACACAAGAATTATCCTTAATTAGTAGTGTTTTGTTTGCAGCTGCTAGTTTATTAGGGGTTTGGTTGATTATTAGTATTTTGCGATCGGGAAGATTGAGATAATAATTATTGTAATGGTAATGGGGGAAATGCCCACCCTACTCCTTTTATTTAGGTCAAAAATTATGATTAACACTTGGTACATTATTAAAACAGAAAATGAACAATGTGAAATTGTTGAAGTGGATGATAATCAAGTCCCAGAAACTAAAAATTATTGGGGGCCGTTTCCTTCAAAAGAAGAAGCGATCGCTCGTCGTGTTGGCTTAATTCGGGCTGGAAAATGTCAACCTCAATTGTAAATATTTTATTATTCAACTATTGATAAAAACACAAATGAATTACGCAACTAAACCTCTTTCTAATCGCATTGCAATCGTTTTTGATTTTGATGAAACTTTGATTCCAGACGATAGTTTTAAAATCTTGTTAAAGGATTGTCAGCTAGACATTGAAAGGTTTGAAGAACAATATGTAAAACCCTTAGTTGCCCAAGGGTGGCAAAAGTATTTAGCAAGAACTTATGGTTTGATTCAAGAATCACGACACAGAGAAGACAAAGACAAAATTACTTATGAGCGATTAGCTAACTTGGGACAAAAATTGAACTTAATTGAGGGAGTTCCAGAAATGTTTGATAGCTTACAAAAGCGAGCTAAAGAGGTACTTGAAGGGGTTGAAGTAGAATTTTATTTAATCAGTGGGGGTTTTATTGATATTGCTCGTAATACCTCTATTGCCAAGCATTTTAAGCAGATGTGGGGTTGCGAACTCGCTTATGACAAAAAGGGAGAAATTAAATTTCTCAAAAAGCAAATGACTCATACAGAAAAAACTCATTATTTATACTATCTTTCTAAAGGAATTACTGAAGAAAATGAACAAGATTTAATGTATAATTATCAGGATTTTCCCCTTGAAGAATTATATATTCCCCTTAATCAAGTTATTTATGTTGGAGACGGAACCTCAGACATACCCTGTTTTACAGTTATTAATCGATATGGAGGCATTGCCCTAGGAATTTTTCACAATCACTCAACAGCACAGAATTGGGAACATCGTGAAAAAGTAACCCAAAGTCAGCAGTTAACTAATCTAGTGCCAGCAGATTATCATCAACAATCTGAGCTTATGCAATCTCTCACATTAGCCATTGAATGTATTTCTAAGCAAATTGCATTGCATCAGCTTAGTGTTGGAGAATAAACGATAAGTTCGATACAAAAGACTCCAAGGACAGTTAACAACTACCAGGGAGTCTTCATCCCTTATTTTCTTTTAAAGAACTTGATGGGTATGAGAATGTTGTTTAACGTTATCTTCTGTTTTAACAACATTCACTGCATTTAAAACGCGCTTTTTCTCTAAAGAAAAATTCAAATCGTTTTTAATCGTTTCCAAAGGAATTAAAGACTTAGCATCAGGACGAGTTTTATACGTTCTAACAGCGGCCAAAGTTCGTTCAGTAAAATTATCGCAAAACTGAGCATCATCAGGAAAATCTGCCGTTTTGGTCAATGTTTCCCCCGTTAAAATGTCTCCGATAGACTTAGCACAAGCTAATTCGTAAGATGTCGGAATACCTTTACAAATGGCCTCTAAAGCAGCAGAAGGGATGGGTTCAATGACTCGAACTTGATAAAACTCTCCATCATCTTTTAAAAAGCAGGTGGCTAACCCAAATACACAATAATCGTCCATAGAAATATCAGTATCATTAGCTAATAATGTTGTGGTGGACATCGGTAATCTTATCTCCGTAATCTTGAAATTAGTATGGGACGGTATTCACCTAATTTTATCAGTGATGTCTTACCTATTCCCTAATAGGATACAAATACACCCCTTTTTATTAAGAACTGTTAAGAAAATGTATCTCACAATACTTTAATCGTGAACTTTCTAACTTTTGGGAGAATTGCCTCTTGTTCCAATTACTTATAATTAACTTAATAAATCCTACCAAAGTTAAAAATTTAAGGAAAATTTTATAGAATGCTACAACTCTCTACAGTAAAGAGTCTTGAAGACCAATCATGATCATTCAAGTTTCAAGACAGTGACAAGAGTGACACATTTTTTACTGTTAATAATCAAACTATCGAGTACAGTATTTTTTATAAACATCCAGATATTACTATGAATGATAATATACTTAACTATAAAAATTCAGGCCCTCTGCCTATTCCTATAACGTCAGTTGCTGAGAAAGAATATATCAAGGCAGCGATCGCCGCCCAATTGCAAAAAAAAGCCCTTTCTGATTTACAGTTGAGAATCATCGTTAAACAAGAAGCCAATCAAGGGAACTATGATAGGGCGATCCGCTTTCTCAATCAATTGATTAGCCGTTGCCCCCATAGTGCTATTGATTATAATAACCGAGGTTTAATGTATTTGAAAATAGCCAATTATGATCAGGCTATGGCTGACTTTAATGAGGCGATCGCTCTTAACCCTCAGTTAGATCGAGCTTATAATAATCGGGGCAACTGTCACGCTCATCAAGGGAACTTAAACAAAGCCATCGAAAACTACGAAAAAGCCCTAGATATTAATCCTTATAATCAAAAAGTATGGATTAATCACGGGATTACTTTAAGGGAACTGGGAAACTATCAATTAGCCATTGAAACCTTAGAACTCGCCAAAATTATTGGCAATCACTACCTGGGGCGGATTTATGCAGAAAGGGGCTATACTCATTATCTGATGGGAGATTGGAATTATGCGATCGCTGATTATCGCAGGGCTTTATCCTATTTACCCAAAGGCGATCGGTATCAGCATAAAGTAATGACATGGTTAGGCCAAGTGTTAGAACCCCTGATGCCCTAAGTTAACTAATAACTGTTTCCTAACCTCTAAATCAAGATCGGTAAAACTGTTGTAAGATGCACTCTTAACAGATAAAGTAGTCAAAGTTTAGCGTAAAGCTTTTTTTTCCTTAACTTTCGAGGAAACGTTTGACTACTGAGTTCTGGCAAAATATAAAAAGTCTCCTTACTTCAGTTTGTTAACATAGCGAGTCCCATGACCACCAATATATCCGCCGATCAAGTTAATCAAATTATTTATAACTTACATCATGATCCCTTTGAGATTTTAGGGTGTCACCTTCTAGAAGAGGGAAAAAACACCAAAAAATGGGTAGTCAGGGCTTATTTACCGAAAGCAGAAGCAGCATGGGTGATCCGTCCCACCGAACAGAAAGAAGATCCCATGAACTCAGTTCACCACCCCAACTTTTTTGAATGTATTATTGAAACCTCAGAACTCAATCATTATCAACTCAAAATCAAACAAGGGGAACATGAGAAGGTGATCTATGATCCCTACGCTTTCAGTTCTCCCTATCTCACCGACGAAGATATCTATTTATTTTCAGAAGGGAAACACCACCGCATTTATGAAAAACTAGGGGCCCATGTGGGTGAGGTAAACGGAGTTAAGGGGGTTTATTTTGCAGTGTGGGCCCCTAACGCTCGAAATGTTTCGGTTATCGGAGATTTTAACAACTGGGATGGTCGAGAACACCAGATGCGTAAACGCAACTATACCATCTGGGAACTATTTGTGCCGGACATTGGGCCAGGGACTGTCTATAAATACGAAATCAAAAATAGTGAAGGCCATATCTACGAAAAATCTGATCCTTATGGCTTTTATCGCGAAGTTCGACCTAACACCGCTTCTATTGTTGTCGATATCGATAATATTTATCAATGGCATGATGAGGAATGGTTAGAAAAACGACGTAATAGCGACCCTCTTAAGCAACCTGTGTCTGTTTATGAGGTTCACCTGGGGTCTTGGTTACACGGTTCTGCAGCCGAAAAAATGCCCCTACTCAATGGAGAAACAGCCGATCCTGTCATCGTCTCCGAATGGAACCCAGGGGCCCGGTTTCTTAGTTACTACGAACTAGCAGAAAAACTGATTCCCTACGTCAAAGACATGGGTTACACTCATATCGAATTATTACCCATCGCAGAACATCCCTTTGACGGATCTTGGGGTTATCAAGTCACTGGATTTTATTCTCCTACCTCTCGCTTTGGCCGTCCCGAAGATTTCATGTATTTTGTGGATAAATGCCATGAAAACAATATTGGTGTCATTTTAGACTGGGTTCCCGGCCATTTTCCCAAAGATTCCCATGGCTTAGCTTATTTTGATGGCACTCATCTCTATGAACACGCTGATCCGCGTATTGGAGAACATAAAGAATGGGGAACCTTAGTCTTTAACTATGGCCGTCATGAAGTACGGAACTTCTTAGTGGCTAATGTTCTCTTTTGGTTCGATAAGTATCATGTTGATGGTATACGAGTTGATGCAGTGGCTTCGATGTTATACCGTAATTATCTGCGGAAAGAGGGAGAATGGATCGCCAATGAATATGGTGGAGATGAACATATTGAAGCCGTTAGTTTTATCCGTGAAGTGAATACTGTATTGTTTGAGTATTTCCCTGGTATTCTTTCGATTGCTGAAGAGTCCACCGAATGGGAAAAAGTGTCTAAGCCAATTTATGATGGTGGTTTAGGATTCAATCTGAAGTGGGATATGGGTTGGATGCACGATATGTTGGATTATTTCAACATTGATCCGTTTTTCCGTCAATACCATCAAAATAACGTCACGTTTAGTATGTTGTACTATTACAACGAAAACTTTATGCTGGCCTTATCCCATGATGAAATCGTCCATGGCAAGAGTAATATGTTGGGTAAAATGCCAGGGGACGAATGGCAAAAATACGCCAACGTTCGAGCATTATTTACCTATATGTATACTCACCCCGGTAAAAAAACCATGTTTATGAGTATGGAGTTTGGCCAGTGGAGTGAGTGGAATGTATGGGGTGATTTAGAATGGCATTTATTACAATACGAACCCCATCAACAACTGCAACAATTTTTTACCGATCTTAACGCCCTCTATAAACAAGAACCGGCTTTATATACCCATGATTTTGAATATCATGGCTTCTACTGGATTGATTGTAATGATAATGCCCATAGTGTGGTGTCTTTTGTTAGGCAAAGCGATGATCCAGAAGATGCTTTAATCGTGGTGTGTAACTTTACGCCTCAACCCCATAGTCATTATCGTATTGGGGTTCCTGAAGCGGGATATTACATCGAATTATTCAACAGCGATGCTAAAAAATATGGCGGTAGCAATATGGGTAATTTAGGCGGAAAATGGGCTGATCAATGGTCATTCCATAATAAGCCTTATTCCCTAGATTTATGTTTACCGCCTTTGGCTGTGTTAATTCTCAAGTTAGATCCCACTAGAGTCCCAGAAGTTACCCTGACTGAACCTTTAGACGCTGACGAAGAAGAGTAACTTTTTTTTGGGTGTGGGGTGTAGGGTGTAGGGAGAAGGGAGCAGAGGAAGATTAAAACTATTGCCTGTTCCCCTTTCCCTGTTCCCTGTTCCCCTTCCTAAGACCGCTTACTGGCTAAACAAGCTAAGGCAACACAACAAAAGGCATTAATCCCTAGAAAAGCCCTAGAAACGTCTAGAGAGGGCATTGCCCACACCGCAGGGGAAATAATAGCATGAACCGTTAAACAGCCTGCTACCCCCAAACTGGTGCCAATGGCAAACCATTTCCAGCTACGATGACCTAACAAAATGGCAATTAAGACAAAGGGAATTAACACGCTGGCTAAAAAGGGATTTAAAGAAGCTGTCCCTTCAATAGAATTGGCTAATTCTGGTATAGAACTCCCCATGACTCGAAATGGCCATTGCGGTAAGTCAAAGATATAGATCCCTTGTAAGAAGAATAAGCCGGAACTCCCCAACACTAAACCCCAGTTAAAGGGACTACTAAACGTAAACGGAAAATAGTTGCGTAATAAGAAGGCTAAGAGATAAGATCCCAACACCATTAACAGTTTGGGTAACAACGCAACCATACCACCATCTATCCAGAAACGGGGGTTTAAGTAGCCACTATCCCGTAACCACCTGAAAAAGTCTCTAAAGGTAATTTTGCCTTTCAATGCCAGTTTAACGGCTTCTCCAGCGTCTAATTGACCGGCACCATAATAGTTAAAGGTATCGTCTTCAACTTTACGAGAAGATTGGGTTAAAACGGCTAAAATTTCATTAGGTTTTTCTACACCAGAGGCTTTAACTAAAGCAGCCACACCGGCTACATGAGGGGCAGCCATACTGGTTCCCTGGAACCCTGAAAACACAGGATCTCCCGTGGTTGGATCGATGGTTTCTTGTAGAATTTTACCGCTTTCGCTACCCCCAGGGGCAGAAATGTCAACTCCTGCGCCATAGTTGGAATAGTTGGCTTTTTTGCCAGTTGCATCGAGGGCCGAAACACTAATCACTTTGGGATATCTAGCAGGATAAGAGGCTGCATTTTGGTTACTGTTTCCAGATGCCGCAATAATGACCACACCCTTATCATAGGCGTAGTCAATGGCATCTTTCATGACCTGACTTTCTCCGCCTCCCCCTAAACTCATATTGATGATATCGGCCCCGTTATCCGCAGCGAAGCGAATGGCATCAGCAATATCTGAAACACTTCCCCCACCTTGGCCCGAAAGCACTTTTAAGGGCATAATTTTGGCTTGATAAGCAATACCAGCTACACCATAATTATTATTAGTAGACTGGCCAATGGTTCCGGCGACGTGGGTTCCGTGGCCATTATCATCAGAAGCATCATTGCGATCGTTTACGAAGTCATACCCTGCTACAAACTCTGTCTGCCGTAAGTCGGGAACTCGACTGACTCCTGTATCGATAACCGCAACGGTAATTCCTTCTCCTTTGGTTTCTTCCCAAGCCCTTTCCACATGGATATTATGCAAATTCCATTGTTTACTATATTCGGGATCATTGGGACTTTCTAAGGCATTATAAATGTAGTTGGGTTCGATGTAATCGACGTATTGTTTTAAGGGAGAGTGTTTCAGGTTGTCGATAAATTCTTTGTCCCCTGAAACGGTGTAAATATGTTCGTCGATCGCATAGACACTATTAAGACTTAACGTCTTATCATATTTAGTAGCGATCGCTTCTATTTGTTCACTGAGGGTTGTGGTTGAAACATCTTCACGGAAATTAACAATAATCGATTCATAGGTTCCTTGGGTAGCGAGTCCTTTAAAATTCATCAAAGCTACCCACAAGCCCACTATAAATAACATCAGAAATAATAGTTTTTTCATGGTTATGGCTTTTCTTTGTATTGAACTCCCGACTTCGTTAATCTATCGGTTGTCATCTATTCTGTTTTATGTTATCTCATTAATTGCCTTATCAGTAAACTGAGTTCGGTGTTAACATTGTTCCTATGAAATAATTAGGGTTTGAGACTCTTAATTTTGATTTAAAATTGATATTTCTGTTCAGATTCGGGGTTCGGAGGAGGCTACACCTACGGTGGCGGAGTTAAATCATTTTTTACCTTATCCCAAACTCAAATTAAAATATGGATAATTATTAATTGTTAATTATCCATTATTAATTAATAATTAGACCATCTTTTTTTCCAATGACTACTCGGTTCTAAGGGACTTTGCTCTTGTTCTTTTTGTCTTCTTTCTTTAATGTTTTGGACAGTATGTTTTAGGGTTGGATCTCGATAAGGAATGGCTGCACGGGTTTGTAGATGTTCTTTTTCTTGTTGAGATAAAGGGGGTAACTTTTTACCATTCCAGTTAGCAATGGTACTCGGCGATCGCCTACCAATGCTTCGGGTTGCTCCTATTTTTAACCCTGTTAATTGTAGAGCAGTTCTCACGGAAGCGGCACAGGAATAAGTGGCTAAATATCCCCCTTTTGCTAAACATTGAGATACTAATTTTATAAATTCTACTGTCCACAGTTGGGGACATTTGGGAGGGGAAAAGGGATCTAAGAAAATAGCATCAGCTTGAAAGTTTTGATTGATGACTGTTTGTATCGTTTGTCTAGCATCTCCTAGTAATAATTGTCCTTGAAAGGTTTTAGTTTCAATTTGATGATGATTAGCTAAGATTGTTAATACCTCAATAACAGATTGAGAAAAATTATTTAATAAGTTTGCATCTATGGCTTGCAACGGAACATTGATATCATTTTCTAAGGCAAATAATTCTATGTTTATATTCGGATTAATTGCCCAAATCGTTTCTAAGCAAGTTGCTGTATTATACCCTAATCCGTAACAAATATCAAGGATTTTTATAGTATTTTTAATCGTTGTTTTTTCTTTGATTTGACAGGGTTCAATAAACTTATATTGTGCTTCTTGTTTTGCGCCTGAATGGGAATGAAATAATTCCTCAAATTCATCGGAAAAGAAGGTATAAGAACCATCATCCGTTATTGTTGGTGTAAAGATTTTACTCAACATATTCTCAATAGATAACAGGGGATATAGTTTTAAAATTAATCATTATTCTAACAAATCTGTTGAATAAACCTTTCTCCCCTGTTACGTTAATTGGTGGCAACCAATTATAGTTTATAAATTTATTGGCAGATTGAAATAATTAGCTATCATCTTGATAATAGCCGATTCTTCTGGAGTAACCACTCCATCTAATTTAGCGACTTTTTCACATTGAGCAAGTAAAGCAACAGCAAAATCTTGATTTAATTGTGATAGTAAATGGTCTAAAAAAGGAGGATTTTGTAAATTTTGGGTGATGGTTTCTAAAGAAGCCGGACTAAGATTCAATTTTTGTAATTCTGGGAGTATGGTTTCTCGTGTTGTTTGAGGATTTCCAGCTAAAAATAGATGAACTAAAACTTGATCCATAATTAGGGTTTGCTGAAAAAGTTACTCAAGAATTTATACCACTTTTGACCAAGAATTTTCTGACAAAGTAATAAATTTTACCAAAGAAAGCTGGTTTAAACTATAATCAAAATTAATGAAAAAACGTTGACGATAACTTTGTCGAATATGAGCCAAGCTGGTCTTAACTTTATAAACAACATAGACTAAATATTCGACCCCTTTTTTTCCTCTTTTTCCTTTTTGATATCGACAAACTATCCAGAGTTCAAAAGTGACAGATTTACCTTTTTGACTAGACATGGTATATTTAGTTTTATAGCTTTTCTTTCCTTTGAGGAATTGATTGATTCCTCCTCTTTTACCTCTTTTTATAGCTGGCATCACAAAGGAGACATCTAAAGCCATTAACCAACTAATAACAGCTACACTGAAAAATTCTCGATCTAAATACAGTTTTTTGATTTTAATGTTTAGGTCAGATAACTCAGCTAATAAATAAGTTATAATAGTAGCCTTAGTATCGACGCATCTCACTCCCCTAATACCTAGAGTAACCCTTTTCCCCTTTTTAATCACATAAAGAGTAGCATAAGCATAAAAAGAACAAGTACCATTTTTAGCTTGACTTCGATAGATGTAAGGATGTTCTTTTTCGGTAGGTTTTCCATAATAAGGAATCAAATTTAAGTCGATAGCTAAAGTTTGTTTTTTCTTATTTAATCCTTTGGGTATTCGACTTTTTAAAGCTGAATTTATTTCCCTTTCCAATTGTTGAAAATCTTCAATCTTATTGAGATGATATCTAATATTATTACTAGAAGGACAATTTTCCAATTCTTTACTGGTTTGTTCTATCGTTGCTTCACAACTGGCTGCTCTGACTAAGATTTGGAATAATGATTCTACATCAAAAGCACCCTTAGTGTCTAAAGAAATATGAGTTGATAAACAATCAATGGTGTCTTCTAAAGTTTCTTGAGAGGTTAAACTCACATCTTGCACCAAGAAAAGTTGATATGAGAAGCGATGCCTGAAATCCTTATCTGATGGGGTTTGGCACGAGTTCTCTTTTTAAAATAGAGAACAATAATCAAGAACTAATAAAAACCGAACGCACTCTTTATTTTACTCCACCCTATGGCCGGGTTTTTCATCATCAGGATATAAATCTAACCAACTTTCATAAAAGGCTTCGATGGCCGAAGTTAAATGGTCAATTTTACTTCTTCTAATAACAGCGTTAACCCCATCTATGTGTGCTTGACTTCCTGCCTTTCCCAAATGTTTAAAATGGGAAAATTTGCCTTTTTTATTAGCTTTTGGAAAGACGGCTAATGAGTTACTGTGTTATTATAGTTCTCCTATTTTAAACATAGAACTATGTCCCCTAAGTCTATTTTATCTCAAGTCGAGGAATTACTTTCTACTTTAAAAGATTTAATGCCGACGATTTATCAAAAAGATACGTTAGAATCCATTATAGGATTATTGTTAGATGGACAAGGAAATGCTGTTCCTCATCATTGTCAAACCAAATCTGAAAGTGCTATTAGCCGATTCTTGAATCATTATAATTGGTGCGGAATGCACTGCCGCTTTCCACCTTGAATTCAATTCAAGGTGGGTCGGCAGCCAACTCGTTCAATTATACGTGCCATTCGTTCTTTCATTGTTAGTTTAGTTTTATCTCAAAAAAGGAAAGGAAGAAAACCCATTTTACAAGTTATCATAGATTTAACTACCTTGGAAAAAGTTGGGAAGTTTCCTCATCTTAAAGACTTGGTTCGAGTCTATAATCATAAGAAGGGTTTACACATTGCTGTTCTCTATTTAGTTATCGGAAATTGGCGAATCCCTTGGAGTTTTCGTGTCTATAGAGGCAAAGGTACTCCATCGCCATCTAAATTGGCTTTAAAATTACTGAACACATTACCTTCTATTTTAACAGACTCTTTCCAAATTTATGTTTTAGGAGATACGGCATTTGGCACGATTCATTTTATTGAGAAAATTCGTAGTAAAGAGTTTAATCATCATGGTATCTTAGGAATTCCTAATAGAAGAAAGTTAACGGATGGATGCAAAGTATCCGATTTAAAAACTCGTGGACAACAAGTATATCTACATGGCTTAGATTCACCAGTATTTGTATCATGGGTCTAGCTTAAACGTAATGGGAAACGAGTGAAACGATTTGTTATTTCAACTAAACCGATGAAGGGAAAAACTATTACCAGATGGGGGAAATATCGCTGGCAGATTGAAGGTTTTTTTAAGACGGTCAAACATCAGTTTAGTCTTCACCGTTTTGGGCAAAAAACTTTATTAGGGGTTTATCGTTGGTTAATTCTTTCTTTTCTTTCTTATATGTTAGCCTACTGGGTTTATTTACACAGTAGATTGTACTCACCTAGGTAGATTTTGTCTCATTTCTATTGGAATTAACTCTATTTAATCAATCGGTAATTTAAAATCTACAATCTTCTGTCACCTTGATCTACCAATCACAAGAAGAGGATAATTTTAGGGTTGAGAGCAAGTCGTCTTCTTGGGGGAGTGGGCATTCCCCAAAATCACCTAGGGCAAGCTCATTCTTGTTGTGCTTTGTATCCATAATGAAGTTTTGAGGGTGCAGCCAAGACAAAACAATACTCAAGATAACCCTCTTTCATCACTCTGGGAGAGGTACAATGAAGAAAAAAGTCTGAAAGTCAGACAGAGACTATGGTTAAGCCTCGCCATCCTCAAATGACGGTAAAATGTGTTGATACTTACTGTGAACTCTATA
>NETF01000199.1 GCA_002172675.1 unicellular cyanobacterium SU3 | reverse complement strand
GTCACCATTACATCCACATGGGCAAGGCTGGAAAAGCCTAATTTGTCGGGAGCCGAGTGCAGGGAAACTTGCACGCTCGGATCTAAACGAGAGGAGCGAGGGATAATACCCTCCTTCGACTCAACCTAAAAGAAGGAACAATACTTTTCCTGCTTCCTACTTTCCAAGATTCACTTGTCCTCAAAATTCATATACTTCATCAATGGCAAGTTCTAATTGTTGGGCTGCTGTGACAGCTAAGCGATCGCATCGTTCATTTTCCGGGTGGCCTGCGTGACCTTTCACCCAGACAAAGTTTACTGCATGAGCCTCACATAAATCTAACAGTTTTTGCCATAAATCAGGATTTTTCGCGCTTTCTTTGTTATTCCTTTTCCAACCGTTAGCTTGCCATTTTTTTGCCCATCCTTTAGTAATAGCATCAACTAAGTAACGGGAGTCTGTGTATAATGTCACGTCACAAGGCATTTTTAGGGCTTCTAAACCAATGATAGCAGCCATCATTTCCATGCGATTATTAGTCGTTAGGCGATACCCTCCTGATAGTTCTTTTCGGTGTTCGTTATAGACTAAAATAATCCCATAACCCCCTTTTCCGGGATTACCTGAACAGGCCCCATCTGTGTAAATTTGTACTTTTTTCATCGCTTACTAGATTGTCTTTAATTCCAAAACGAAAGATACAATTCACCGTCACTATAGCAGTATCAGAAATAATTAGGGAAAAAAAGACCTAAACTCACATCTTGCCTTTTAAACTAGCTAGTTTAAAAGGCAAGAGGCAAACAGGCAATAGGCAAAAGTATTTCATTTTGATGCTAACTTATTCGCGCATTGATTACTTGTCTATACTTATTGAGTTTTTATGTACTGGTGCAAGATGTCAGTAAAGAATTCGATAACAGAAGAATGACCCAATTTTCTCTTATCTGTATGATCATTGGTGTCCTCTTCTGTCCTTAAAATCCTGGCTAAAAATCGACCCCATTAACGCGATGAATATGGAGAACGTCACTCATATTATTGATACTATTAACAAGATAGTCCAATTGTTGGCGATCGCGGATTTCGATCCGTAAATTAATAATGGCTGGTTTGTTGCGTCCGGTTTTTACCCCTGCGTTGCAAACATTCACATGATGATCACTCACCCGTAATAAAATATCTTTGAGAACCCCAACGCGATCGAGGGCTTCAATTTGTACATCCACCGGATAAGTCGTAACACATCCTTTACTATCGACCGTATTCCAACGCACCGGAATAAATTGCTCTCCTGCAACATTCTCAAGATTAGAACAATTTTGAGCATGGATAGAAATGCCTCGTTTTCCCCGTGTTACCACGCCAATAATGGGATCGCCGGGTAAGGGTTTACAACATCCTGCAATATGATAAACCAACCCTTCTACCCCTAATATGGGCGATTTATTGGGTTTGGTGGGACACGAAGGAGAAGGAGATGCACTGGGTAAGTTGACCTCTGACACCTCTTGTTTTTGGTTTGTAACGGTCACTTCTCGCACACGGTTAACCACTTGGTTAAGGGTAATACCGCCATAACCCAACCCGGCTAATAAATCATCAACTGACTGATAATTACATTTTTCGGCCACGGTTTGCATGGGTTGAGACTTTAATAAGGCTTCAAAGCCATTTTTCCCTAATTCTTTTTCTAAGAGTTCTTTGCCTCTAGCCATGTTTTCATCCCGACGCGATCGCTTAAACCATTGACGAATACGATTGCGGGCCGTAGGAGTCACTACAAAGTTTAACCAGTCTATACTCGGATGGCAGTTCTTTTGGGTGATAATTTCGACAATATCCCCGTTATGTAGGGGTTGGTCAAGAACAGACCATTTACCGTTAATTCTCGCCCCTTTCATGTGGTTTCCCACTTCGGTGTGGATGCGATAGGCAAAATCTACGGGGGTTGCCCCTCTCGATAAAGCGATCACGTCTCCGTTGGGGGTAAAGACATAAACATCATCGTCAAATAGATTTTCTTTGAGATTGTCTACATATTCTTGATCATCTTTGAGGTCACTTTGCCAGTCGAGGAGTTGCCGTAACCAAGTAAATTTTTCATCTTCGTTAGAAAAGTGGGTATGATTCGATCCCCCTGTTTCTTTATATTTCCAGTGTGCCGCAATCCCATATTCAGCAATATGGTGCATTTCTAGGGTCCGAATTTGTATTTCTAGGGGGCGACCATTTAACCCAACAACGGTGGTGTGTAAGGATTGATAACGGTTGGGTTTCGGTAGTCCAATGTAATCTTTAAAGCGGCCTGGCATCGGTTTAAAGACATCATGAACCACGGCTAGGGCTCGATAACATTCTTCATTGGTTTTAACAATGATTCTCAACGCAGCCAGATCGTAGATTTCATGAAATCCCTTATTCTGACGCTGCATTTTGAAATAAATACCATAGAGATGCTTAGGTCGTCCTTGTAATTCTAGGACTTGAATTTCCATGTCATCGAGTCGTTTTTGGAGGGTATTTTTAACGGTTTCGATGCGAGTTTCTCGATCAATTCGTTTTTCTGAGACGAAATTTTGAATTTCTCGATAGTCTTCCGGTTCTAAGTATTTAAAGGATAAGTCTTCTAATTCCCATTTAACGCGCCAAATTCCTAGACGGTTGGCTAATGGGGCAAATATTTCTTTGGTTTCTCTGGCAATCCGTCTTTGTTTTTCCGGTCTAAGGGGTTCTAGGGTTCGCATATTGTGGAGGCGGTCAGCTAATTTGACCACAATGACGCGAATATCTCTGGCCATGGCTAAAAACATTCGTCGGAAGTTTTCGGCCTGTTGTTCTGTTTTGTTAGAAAAGTTAAATTTTGAGAGTTTGGTCACTCCTTCTACTAACAGGGCGACTTCTTGACCGAACATCTCTTCTATTTCTTCGACTGTGACATTTGTATCTTCTACTACGTCGTGAAGAAAACCTGCTGCAATCATGGCTTTGTCTCCCCCTAAGTCCCGAAGAATACCGGCAACTGCTACGGGATGGGCAATATACGGTTCTCCTGACTTACGGGTTTGTCCTTCGTGGAGTTGATAAGCAAAATTAAAGGCACGACAAATTAAGTCTATATCCTGATTATTTTGGTCTGATTGATGGGAAATCAGACATTCGTTTAACCAGTCGGGAAGGGCGATATCTAGGGGTTTACTGTCAGGGAAGGTAACTGCGTTCATAGGAGGATCAGGCTAGGTATAGAAGGAATGAGTTTGGATAAGAAAACGGTAAATATAAGTATTCAAACGCTGATTCTTCTCTGATGGAAAAAGTTTAGGGCTAAAAACCATTGGCTTTGTCCTATCCTACTTTTTTTTACCATCAGCTTTGTCCTCCTTCTCAAAAGCGAGGACTTCTTTTAATAATTTCAGTTTAAGGATAGATTGAGAGTAGTTAAAGTCACTCAGAAAGTTTAATATTTATTTACAAATTCTAACGCAATATGGTGTCCTATGTTACTGAAATTTTATCATCAGTCTTATCAAGAGCTTTTAGATAAGCTTTTAGAACTCCAAAAGCAGATACTGGCTAAGGATATAGATATGATAACCATAAAATCGATGTACGAGGAGGTACAAGCAATTTTTCAGCATCAGATTCTCAGCGTGAGATTAGATGATTTAGATTGTAACGCGCACCGCGGACTCGAAGAGGGACGAAGTCTAGCGGATCTCTTCGAGATCGCCGTGATTCGATCAGCCCAAACAGAAATTCACAAAAATTTAAGATTATTAAGAACGGAATTACTATTTTTAACCACTTCTCGTCAAGCTCAAACCACAGAAAGAAGATTACAAAAGGTACAAGAAAAGATTAAGGACTTAATTGGATATTCTCAGGGAATTATTAGTCAGTTAGATCAATGATATTTGCTGAATAATCAATAATTTGAAATGACTAAGTAGTCGGACGTATTTAAAGTTAACGATGAGGGGGAGTCAGGAGGAATTAAGAGATTTTACATTTTTTAACATAGTGCTGTTTATTTATGTCCTACCAATGGGAGGAATGTTAGGATTAAGTTTGCTTCTTTTAATTGTTGGTTATGGAACAATGAATATTGTCTCAGCAGCTGTAGGCTTTTTGCTCTTATTTTTAAGCTTCGGATTAGTAGGTTCATTTATCTTTAACCAAATATTTTAAAAGTAATATCATTGTGAGATTAGATGATTTAGATTGTAACGCGCACCGCGGACTCGAAGAGGGACGAAGTCTAGCGGATCTCTTCGAGATCGCTTTAATTTGATCAGTCAAAACAGAAATTTATAAAAATTTGAGATTGTTGAAAATAGAATTACGATTTTTAATTGATATCAATGATATTTACTTTCTTAAAGGTAACAAGAAACAGAAAGATACTGTTTCCTCGAACTTTTGTTACTCTTAACAGTTAGGAGAGGATTTGTTTTTTAAAGACTGTTTATTTTAAGCTTTCTTCAGCTATTTATGTTTCAACGTTTCAATTTCTTCTGAACAATAAAAATGCTGTTATTAATTATACAATAGACATTATCCATAGACATAAATCTTGGCTAGTGATAGTGAAATCCTGAAAATGTTAGGATAAAATGCAATCTGACTCTGTTGACTGGCACAAAATCTGGGGTCTGACGTCAACTAGCTTGAAAGGAGGGAAACTGCACCATGACCACCCTATTGCGTAACTGTTGGTATGTTGCCTTACCTGGGAAAGAACTCAAACCAGGTAAAATGGTGCATAAGAAAATGCTAGGCGAACCGGTTCTAGTGGGACGACACGAAGACGGGGAAGTATTTGCCATGCGTGATATTTGTCCCCATCGAGGCATTCCTCTACAATACGGATGGATGGATGGAAAAGACGTTTGTTGCTGTTATCATGGTTGGAAATTTAGCAGCAAAGATGGTCGTTGTCGAGAAATTCCTTCTTTGACTGAATATGATGACTTAGATATTAGTCGTATTCGAGTTCCCACTTATCCCTGTCGAGAAGTGCAAGGAAATATCTGGGTTTATTTTGCTGAAGATAGCAAAAAAGAACTTGATGCTTCTAATATTCCTCCGGTTCCTACTATCCCAGACTTCGGTAAAGTGTCCCCAGGTATCTCCGAAACCATCCATTTTGCTTGTCATATCGACCATGCTATTATCGGACTGATGGACCCGGCACACGGCCCCTATGTTCATAGTTCCTGGTGGTGGCGAAGTGGCCCTCGTAAGTTTCGGGTTAAAGAAAAGCGATATGAACCCGTTCCTTTGGGGTTTCGTCTTGTTCCCTATGAAATGCCAGTCAGTGCGCGACCTTATAAAATTTTGGGGAATAAAGTCTCGATTGAGATTGTCTTTGAGTTGCCCAGTGTCAGAACAGAAATACTAAGAGGCGATCGCTATTCTGCTTGTTTATTAACCACTATTACTCCCATTGATGAAACAGAGTGTATCGCTTTTCAGAGTATTTACTGGACAATTCCCTGGATGGGACTGTTTAAACCGTTATTAAGTCTTTTAACCCGCAGATTCTTGGCACAAGATCGGGATGTGGTCATTCAACAACAAGAAGGGTTAGCTTATGATCCTCCTCTAATGTTAATTGATGATGCCGATACCCAAGCGAAATGGTATTTTCGTCTTAAACAAGAATATCAAAAAGCTCAAGCTGAAAATCGACCTTTTAACAATCCTGTGGAACCGAGAATCTTACGCTGGAGAAGTTAACCGATAGATAACAGGTTATAACAGGTTGTATATCTAAGAACAATAGACCTCTTGCAAAAATATTTTTAGTAAGACGTGAGGAGTGACGAGTCGTGAGTCGATTTTTGTCCAGTAAAACCTCTCGATTCCTGACTTGTGCATAATCATCGTTTATTTGCCTTGCTGAAAACGAAAAAAAGTATTGATTAAACTAAAAATTACAAGAAACTGTCAAGTTTGCTATCTTGTGTAATGGAAAAACTGACTAAAATACTGTCATAGAGTAAAGCATAATGCCTAAATTGGGGCATTCTTGACCAATAAAGAGGAGGATACTAAAAATGAACGCATCAGAAAAAGCCCAAGGTTTGGAGATATCAACAAAAATTGCATCTATCGTTCATTTATTTAAAACCCATTTTCCTGATGCTAAAGCCGATCTCAAACCCTGGAATAATGATCCCGATACCCTCGAAGGAGTTGATCCTAACTCCATTGATATTGGCTTTCATTTACCTGGGTGGAGTCCTCGCTATCAAGGTCGCAGTATGTTGGTACAAATTAGGTTTCACAAAGATCCTGTTGATAAAACCCAACGGTTGATCGGGTTAGAAATCACTGCTTTTAATCATCAGGGACAGGCATGGCGGTTGTCAACGGTGGACAATTGGCAATTAGAAGGGAACTATCAACCGGCTAAGGATATCGCAGAAAAATTTAAGTCTTTTTCTCGTCAAGTTTTTGAACTCTTCGATCATAGTAATCGTCGTTTTTCCCTGTAGTCAACTGTGTGGTTACATAAGTAACCCGTAGGTACATTTATCCCATGGGTTTATCTAGAACTCATATCAGCGATCAAAGAAAGGAGAGAGCCACTTTTCGGTGCGCTTACCAAAAACCGAATAGTTATAACAGATTATAACCTGTTATAAAAACCAGCAGTAAACATAGCATTTCTTACCTACTTTCCTCTCCAGTTGACAACATTCAATTCTGGGACTTGCTCGAATTCTTTGATATTGGAGGTTGCAACAGTAAGATAATGTACTTTTGCTGTGGCTGCAATTAACAAATCATAAGCATCCATAGAAGTACCTTGTGCTTTGAGTATCGTGCGAATTTTTGCAGCTTCGGTGGCTTCAGTGTCAGTAAAAGGTAAAATGGTAATACTATCTAAAAAATCCTCGATTACAGGACGAATTTTAGTAGTGCGTTCTGGATTAAGGAGCATTCCATAGTTTATTTCCATCAAGGTAATTGAAGAAATAAAGACATCACTGGGAGTCATTAACTTGATATATCGTAGTGTGTTAAATTCTCCTCTAACAAAGTCACTGACGGTACAGGTATCTAAGAGATAAGTCATCAGATTAAGTCTTCTTCTGTGGGAGGATGTAATTCGGAACGATAAGATTCAAAAGGAACAATCTTCTTATCTCCTTCAAAATTATCAATTAATTTCGACCAAGTTAGTAATTGCTGTTGGGATAACCAGGATTCGAGTGCTTCACGAATAACAGCGTTTCGCTTTTTTCCAGTCACTTGACAAACTTGCTGTAATTTCTTCCCTAATTTGTCTTCAATATACACATTAAAGTTCATCGTTATTTCTCCAAAATTTATAACATATTATAACAGGTTAGCTTGTTACACTTTCTAATTAATACAAACGTTCACCAACGAACTGTAAAATACAATCCCGAAAGTAGCTAACTCTTATAACAGTGATCGCCTACTAAAAACCTGAGCATCTATAGTTTTAATCCCAATCAATATAACAGGTTATAACAGGTTACTTTTTTACTCCTGCCAACTAATACAAACGTTCACCACCGAACTGTAAAATACAATCTCAGAAGTAAGTAACGGTTACAGTAGCGATCGCCTCACAAAACCCTAGTGCTAGAGTTTAAACTCGAACATCTATAACAGGTTAGCTTATTAGTCCTCTTAAATAATACAAATGTTCACCACCGAACTGTAAAATACAGTCCCAGAAGTCGTTAACTCCTGCAACGACTCAATCAATACATATAAAATAAAAGCAGGTCACCATCGAAGCTTAACTCATGAATGAACCGTCTACCGTTACTTATCCTACTGCAGAAATTCTCAAACGCATTGAGGACAAACTAGATAGTAATCATAAAGAAGTTAATCAGAAATTTGACAAGATTAACGAACGTCTCACCCACTTAGAAGTAGGACAAGCAAAGTTGACTGAGAAAGTTAATGGTATAGATAAGCGACTAGAAAAAGTAGAAAACACTCAAGAAATCTTGGTTAAGGAAGTATCTGACTTAAAGGGAGTTAAATCTTTGATTATTCCTATTATTGTCGCTGTAACAACCGCTTTCTTGACTTTGATAGCTCGATTAGTCCCTAACATTTTTCAGTAAACCCTAGTGTTATAGTTTATGTTTGAAATATATAACAGGTCATAACAGGTTATATGAATTGAGTGAAGGGTTTCATAGTATTAAACCCTCATAACAGTATATTTACGATCAGGGTTCATGATACATTGGCATTAATAGTTCAAAACATTCTCGAATGCCTACCCTCACTGCAACCCCGTTAAACTTTCCCTTAACTGCCGTTGTTGGCCAAGAAGCCATCAAACTCGCCTTATTATTAGCAGCAGTAGACCCAGGTTTAGGGGGTGTGGTCATTGCAGGAAGACGAGGCACCGCAAAATCAGTGCTTGCTAGGGGAATACACGCCCTTTTGCCCCCTATTGAAAGAATAGAAGATAATCCCTTTAACTGCGATCGCAACAAACCCAGTGAATGGGACAATAACACGCAAGAAGAATATTTAAACACTGCCCCTCAAGACATCCCTACAGAAATAGTCCCCGCCCCTTTTATACAAGTTCCCATCGGTGTCACAGAAGATCGACTGTTAGGTTCGGTAGATGTAGAAGAGTCCGTTAAACAAGGAGAAGCCATCTTTCAACCTGGGTTATTGGCACAGGCACATAGAGGGGTGTTATATGTTGATGAAATTAACCTATTAGACGATCAAATATCCAACCAACTGTTAAGCGTATTAACCGACGGTAGAAACCAAATAGAACGAGAAGGGATCAGTTTCCAACATCCCTGTCAACCCATTCTCATTGCTACTTATAACCCCGAAGAAGGGCCTTTAAGACGGCATTTACTCGATAGAATTGCGATCGCCTTATCAGCAGATGGTGTTTTAGCCTTAGATCAACGAGTTCAAGCCGTAAACCAAGCCCTAGACTATGCTAACTCTCCCCAGACTTTTCTTGCTCAATATGACGACGAAATAGACGATATTAAAACCCAAATTATCTTAGCCAGAGAATGGTTAAAAGAAGTTGTTATCACCCCTGATCAGATTCAATATTTAGTCGAGGAGGCTATCAGAGGAGGGGTAGAAGGCCATCGCGCCGAACTTTTTGCTGTAAGAGTTGCCAAAGCTTCAGCCGCCCTAGATGGACGAAATACTATCAATTCAGACGATCTGAGACGGGCAGTAGAACTGGTGATCGTCCCTCGTTCTACCATGATGCAACCACCCCCAGAAGACGCGCCCCAACCTCCTCCTCCTCCCCCACCACAGCAACCTCAAGATCAGTCAAACCAAGATCAAGAAGAACAAGAAGAGGAAGAAGACAACAACGAAGAACCAGAACAAGAACCCCCCGGTATTCCTGAAGAGTTCGTTTTTGATATTGAGGGGGTGATCCTAGATCCCAGTGTGCTGTATTTTGCACAGATGGCTCAAAATCAAGGTAAGTCAGGGAGTCGTAGTATTATCTTTTCCGATGATCGCGGACGCTACGTTAAACCCATGTTACCCAAAGGGAAAGTGAGACGTATTGCCGTGGATGCAACGTTACGGGCTGCTGCGCCTTATCAAAAATCCCGCCGTTTAAGGCATCCTGGACGCAATGTAATTGTAGAACAGGGGGATATACGTTCTAAACGTTTAGCAAGGAAAGCAGGGGCTTTAATCGTCTTTGTAGTGGACGCTTCAGGGTCTATGGCCTTGAACCGAATGCAGTCGGCTAAAGGTGCAGTGATGCGTCTCTTGACAGAAGCTTATGAAAACAGGGACCAAGTGGCGTTAATACCCTTCAGAGGGGAACAAGCAGACGTATTGTTACCTCCTACCCGTTCTATTTCTTTAGCCCGTAAACGCTTAGAAACCTTGCCTTGTGGCGGTGGTTCACCCTTAGCACATGGGTTAACCCAAGCGGTTCATGTGGGGATGAATGCAAAGATGTCCGGGGATATTGGTCAAGTGGTGATAGTTGCAATAACCGATGGACGGGGAAATATTCCTTTAGCCAAGTCGTTAGGGGAACCCATACCCGAAGGAGAAAAGCCCGATATTAAACAAGAATTGTTAGATATTGCTGGAAAAATTCGGGGTTTAGGTATTAAGTTATTGATGATAGATACCGAGAAAAAATTCGTTTCTACTGGGTTTGGTAAGGAGATGGCCCAAACCGCCGGAGGGACTTATTACCAGTTACCCAGGGCAACAGATCAAGCGATCGCACAGATGGCTAGAGGAGCGATCGCTGATTTAAAATAGAAAGAAATAGGGAAAATAAAATTATGGCAAATACACCAATACAAGTAACAACAGACCTCAGTAAAATTCTAGATCGTATCGATGAAAATCTGAATGATTTTCGCAAGGAAACGAATAAAAAACTAGAAAAAATAGACGAGAGACTTACTAAAATAGAGGTAGGACAAGCAAGATTAGAATCTGATGTGAGTACATTAAAAGAAGATATGAAAGAATTAAAAGGGTCAACCAAAGCACAAATATGGACATTAATTGGTATTGGTATTTTAGGAACGGCAGTTATTGGGACTGTTATTCGTTTTGTTATTACTGCTTTTCCAGGAGGGAATCCATAATTTATAAGGGATCTGGTATTACAATGTAATGACATCTAGTCGCAATTGGAGACAAGATAAATTATTGACTCCTTATGAAATTGCTAAACTTAAGCAAAGTGGTGTAGATATTCACGACCTCAAAGGAGGCAAAAATGCCTCTAAAAAAGACTTATATAAAGACGAACAAGGCAACATCTATATTAAGCTAAAAGGAGGAACAGGGTTAGGTGAAGCAACAGGACTCAATCTTAATGATTTTTAGTTAATTTTTAGGACATCAAAATGCCGTTTGAAATTTCAGCATCTTTGACTATAACAGGATTAGATTTTGATCCTCAAGATATTACTGATAAATTGGGTATTATTCCTACAAAAACTTGGAAAATCGGGGATCTTATTCATCCAAAAGGTACTATAAAAAGAAAACATAATGGATGGGTTCTTAAGTCTAATTTAAGTAAAGATAATGACCTTGAAGCTCATATAAAATCATTACTTGAACAATTACAACCTGTTTGGGATAGGGTGCAAGAAATTAGTCATAAATATGATACAGAAATTAGTTGTGTAATTTATACTGATGGAGAAGTTCCATCAATTCATTTAGATCAAGAAATTATTAATAAAAGTCATCAAATTAATGCAGAAATAGATATAGATTTATATATATTGCCAGAGAATACAATAAAAAATGAGCAACAAATGAAAAATCTTGTCCAGTTTACATCAACTAAGTAACTTTATCCAAGGGGTAATCCATAAGCGATCGCTTGCTATAATCAGTTAACCCTCCAGAAGCTCAAAAAAGTGTTAATCTTTTAGAATATGAGTTATTAAATCTCTAAAAGTAGGTTACAGAATGATGCTCAAATCATCCGTAATTTCTACTTAAAAAAGCCATTTCTGAAAGGTGATATTTCTGTAATTGAAGTTCATCTTAATGATGGCGTTTCTTGTAGCATTGGTGCAACCTCTAGAGCAAAAAGTCCAGTTACTATTCCTCAATCTAAATCACAAGGAGGTCAGTTTAAGCCTATTGTTGATTCTTTTTCTGGACGTATAATGGATACTGATGCTGAATATAAAGCCTTATCTGCGATCGCTGATACTTTAGACAGTTTTGATGTTAGTTTCAGAGAAGGAAAATTATATCTGTACACTGAACGTAAACCCTGTGAAAGCTGTCAAGAAATTATTCAGCAATTTAAAGCCAAATATCCTAAAATTAGTATAGAGATATATTGGGATTATCCCTATCCTTAATTGGAGAAAACAAGATGCAAACAGCTTTATCTCATTATCAAACCTTTCAGATATCTGAGCATTATAAAATTCCTTTATCACTTTATGACTTATTGGCTGAAACTTGGCATCGTTCTTATGAAGAACTTTATGAAGAATCTGCTGAAGATACAAGTAGCATAGAAGAAGTTTATATCAAAATTTTAAATGCTTTTGAGAATAATAAGTTTGACTCTTTACATTTTCATTATCTATGGATGGCTATGATTATGAGTCAAGCAGTTCTACCAACGATAAAAGCTTATTTCGCTAATGATACAAGACCCCAAAAAGTTTATCAATATGTAGATAATTGTTTAGAAAATCAAATAAGCTGTTAAGCATTTAAACCGCTTTAACAGAATTCCCTTTATTTTTAAGTTTACGATTCCATTTAATAACGAGTTCTCCTTCATTTAAGAGTCGATGCAACAAAAACTCCAACTCTTCAATTGATTTAAAAAGACGGTTAGCAATATACTCTTTTGATGAATGCCAAACTAATTCAATTAAATTATAATCTGGACTATATTCAGGAAGAAATTCTAAGTGTATATTCGGCATTTCTTCTTCTATTTTCTTTAATATTACTTCTTTTTTATGAAAGCTAGCATTATCTAAAATAATGACAATTTTTTGTCCTTTTTCCTTGAAATCTTCACCTTTATTTCCTTTCTCTACCCACTCATTCACTAACTCTTTATAAAACCCTTTCATGACTTGATAAAAATTTTCTGAATCGCCTTTTTTAATAAATTCTACCCATCTCTTCTTATCTGAATATCTTAACCCTCCCATCACATTAACCCGCCCATTTCTTCTATCCCCTCTCACTCTTTTTCTTGTTCCTTTTTTACTCCAGTTTTTTCTTCTTGTCACTCTTAAACTGAATCCACTTTCGTCCCAAAACCATAGCTGTAGTTTTTCTCGAGTCTTTTTAATAATTCTTATATATTCTTTTAATTTGTGAGCTACTTAATTGTATTCCTGTCTTGTCTTCTAAATAAGTTGCTAATCTTTTTCCTGTCCATCTTCCAAATTCATAGCCTAACTCTTTTGGATCTTTCTCAACTATTTCTAACAATAATTCTATATACTCTGGAGTGGCTTTTTTATGATTCCCTTCCATTCTCTTGTCTTTTAAGCTTTCCAGATTGTCCGCATCTCCGTGAACGCACCAATAAGATACTTTCTTTTTTCCACACCCCAAAAAATTGGCTATCGCTTCCTGCGTTTTTCCATCATCTAACAGCAGTAGGATTAAAATCCGTTCCCTGATTTCAGCATTTTCTTCCTCTTTTAGAGCTTTCTGTAATTTTTCCTTTTGCTCCGGCTTCAGATATCCTTTAGCTGGCATATTTTAGTATTTTCGTTTTTTCCTGTTTCTATTATACGTCATTTGAATGCTTAACAGCTTATTGTATGGGAAGTTTCACAAAGAGATTACTTAAATGAATTTATCGCAATTGAATATAAAGATAATGTTGTTAATCTTTCGGAAAATCGAGCATTTTTAGAACAGATAGAATTAATTTTAGAAAAAATGATTACTATTGAGACTGAAATAGATTGTTAGAAGTGCTATCTCGAAGGAATTCCTTTTGCGATCGCTTATCTTGTAGGTTGGGTTAAGGAAAAAACCCAATAACGGTAAATTGATGGTGTATTTAATGAATAAGCGATCACCTTCGAGTAAGATATAATTATTATGGACTTTAAACTAAACAAACATCATGGCAAAACTTCCCAATGAAGTCCAAAACAATATTTTTAGTCTCCTGCAACAGTTAGCTAACCAAATAGACGAAGCATCCGCTACAGAATGGACAATCTTAGAAAGATACGGTGAAACAACAGAAACCATACCAGAACTTGATGAACTTCAGAATGTTAGAGAAAAACTAACCGAGCGTTATAATGGACTTAACAAGCTATTATTAAGGATTCTAGAAATTCAGCCACGACCTCCAGAAGATATGGTAAATTTACTAGTAAAGACCGTTGAAAGAGGACAAGCAACTATTGATTCTGCTGAAGCTAGTATTCAAGAAGTTAAAAAAAATTGGAGTTTATAATGAATGAATCTTCTTCTATTCCTGATGAAAAATCCAGACAAGAAAGTGTCAAAAATTTACAAAAAGTACAAAAACAATTAGACCTTTTTGGCATAGAAATTGAAGAGATTTTAGGAATTGCAAACGCTGAAATTTTACGCCAACGCAGAAAACGTCTAGAAAACTCTGTAAACAGTTGAATTAATGTAAGTTACAAGGATAGTTGATATGCAAAATTTTAATCTTGGTGATCATGTAAATATTGGTCATAGTATTAATATAAATAATAGTTTTAATCATACTCCTAAACTATTAGAACAATGTACAGATGATGAATTATATGCAGAAAGGTCACATCGAAAAAACTATTGAACAATGAACTAAATAAAAAAAGTAAAATCTCCTTGTTTTTAATTACTATATCTATAGTAGTAGGAGTTTGCGTATATATCTATTATAATTTTGGAGGAGATATAAACTCATATATTATATTAGTCATTATTTCAGGAATTGTATTACCTTTTATAACTGCATATCAATGTAACAATCAGCCAACAGAATTTGAAATTAGACAAAGAATAGCAATTAAGGAAATTGATTATATTTTAAGAGAACGAGAGCAATTATAGTCGCACTTAATTTATGGTTTATTGATTTGATCAAGATGAAACTTAATAATCATTAATTTTGTGGTGTATGGGATGAATAAGCTAATATATCTAAAATTATTCTTGTTGATGTATACGATAAAATATTAATAAATAATCAGGAAAAAGTATGACAGTCACTCCAAAACCAGAACAAGACAGGAAAACAGTGGACACTGCTAAACAAGATAGTAAAACTCTCTTTTTACAACAAGCAGGTGCATTTAGTGATGATAGTTCTCTGTCTGAATTAAGAAACGATATTTATCAAGCAAGGGGACGTTCTGAAACTGACGATGACGTATCTTCTTGATACAGATACCTTAACCCATCTTCATGCAGGTAATACTAACGTTATTAATCGATTAGAAAGCTTACAAAATGAAGAAATAGCTATTACTATTATCACCAAAGTAGAAATTTTGAGAGGACGGATAGATTATTTACTTAAAGCTTCTTCAGGACAAGATTTAATAAAAGCACAAGAGCTTTTTTCTCATTCAGAAACCTTACTTAATCAACTTCCTATTATATTAATTGATGAAAATTCTGCCAATCAATTTGAACATTTAAAAACGGTTTCTAAATTGCGTAAAATTGGTAGAGCCGATATGTTAATTGCTAGTATAGCCTTAGCTAATAAAGCCGTATTAGTAACAAGGAATCTTCGACACTTTAGACAGTTTCCTAATTTATTAGTAGAAAATTGGGTTGATTAATTGACTCTTAGAGAAAAATAAATAGAGATCATATATGATAATAACGACTTGCCTATCTTGTCCCTTAAGTTAAAGTATATTAAATACTTATGTGGTGCTAGAGGGAAAAACATGACATCAACTATCGAAAAAGGATTTACTGTCTCAGGAATTGGTTTACATTCTGGAATTGAAACAAACGTAACCATATTACCCACCGAAACAAAACAAGGGCGTTATTTTATTCGCGTTGACTTACCCGAAAAACCCATCATTCCGGCTGACGTTTCCGCAGTGCATCAAACTTTATTATCCACAGAATTAATGGCCAATGGTGCAACAGTTCGCACCGTAGAGCATTTACTCGCTGCGTTAACCGGATGTGGTATCGAAAACGCTTGTATTGAAATCGATGGGCCAGAAGTTCCCTTATTAGATGGCTCAGCCAAAAATTGGGTAGATGCTATCCTTAAATCGGGTCTGAATCCCTCGGAAATGGCACTAGGAAGCCCTATCGAGGAACCAGTATGGGTTAGGGATGGTGATGCGTTTGTGGCTGCTATTCCTGCCCCAGAAATTCGCTTTAGCTATGGTATCGATTTTCCCTATGAAGCGATCGCCAATCAATGGGTGAGTTGGAATCCTAAAAAAGAACCCTTTCAAGACTTTATTGCCCCGGCGAGGACTTTCGGTTTTGCTGATCAAATCGAACAGTTGAAACAAGCAGGATTAATTAAAGGGGGCAGTTTAGACAATGCCTTAGTCTGCGATCGCACAGGTTGGGTGAATCCTCCGTTACGGTTTGAAAATGAACCAGTACGCCATAAACTCTTAGATTTAATTGGGGATCTAAGTTTATTGGGAACCATCCCCCAAGCCCATTTTTTAGCCTATAAAGCCAGTCATAACCTTCATGTTCAACTGGCAAAAAAATTGTAGTCGTTTCAAATAAGTTTGAGACACACCGAGTGTGAGCATACTTCGACAGGCTCAGTACAAGTCTTGCTCACTCTACTAACAATAGAGTAGTAGGTTTTGTCTCATTTCTGTTTGAATTAACTATATATGACAGCTTGCACCAGAAAAAATAATTAATTTAAGTTAAAAAACTATTAATTTATTCAGCGACCAAGTAGGATGAGGCCTAGCCCAGCCAAAAAACTACGCTAAACTTAATCAAGAAAATAAACTGATCATTAAATCCTAAATGGATACGATAGTAAACTCCTAAGTATTTCAAAGTTTATTTGATACAAAACCACAATTGATTTATGGAAAACGCTAACAACGAGCTAAGAAGAGCCTCAACTGGCATTTCGGGGCTAGACGAAATAACTCATGGTGGTTTGCCTGAAGGAGAAATTTACCTTGTCAATGGTGCGCCCGGCACAGGAAAAACCATTTTAGGACTCAATTTTCTCGAAGCAGGGGTGCAGGCAGGGGAAAAGGTTTTGTGTATTACCCTATGTCAACGCCTAGAAAGTCTGGAGCAGATGGCCGCGTCAGTAGGTACTGATACGAGGGGTATGATTTTTGAAGAATTTACCACTGCACAAGCGATTGAGACGACTGTTGGACAACAACAGACCGTTTTTGATACGTCTGAGATCGAGCTAGAAGAGACGATGACTCACTTTACACAGGTTATTGAAGCAGTGCAGCCTCAACGAGTGTTGTTCGACGGTATTTCCTATCTGCGAATACTTGCCCACGACATCATTGTTTATCGGCGTAACTTACTACTGCTCCAAGACTATCTGTGTAACCGCAACATCACCGTACTATTGACCAATGTTCAAGAGGTTGTCTCTGGGGATCACGAACTGGTCTCCATTGTCCACGGCATTATTACCCTATCTAAATTGACGACCAATTACGGCCAAGAATACCGCCATATACAACTGTCCAAAATGCGAGGTAGTGGTTTTCATTCAGGAATTCACGATATGGAGATTACTGATCAGGGTATGAAGGTTTATCCCCTTCCTAATCAGTCTTGTGACTTCTTAATCGATATTTATAGTTCCTACCAGGTATCTCATCAGCCTATTTCGAGCGGAGTCGAATCCTTTGACAAACTTCTTGGCGGATCTTTATTAACAGGTACTTCCTGCTTGATTATGGGGCCGTCAGGGACGGGAAAGACAACCCTTGGCAGCTTGTTTGTTCATAACTTTATCCGTCAAGGAGGCAAAGCTAGTGTCTTTCTCTTTGATGAGTTGGCAACTACCTTTTTAGAGCGATCGCGAGGACTGCAAATCAACTTAGATCCGTCAAACTATTCAGACAAAATTCGGATTCGTGAATTAGGGCTAAGCAACAGCAGTCCAGGAAAATTCACCTATCTGATTAGCAAAGAGGTCAACGAATGGGGAGCAAAGGTTGTCTTTATTGATAGCTTGACGGGTTATGCCAATTTTATGCCGAGCAATAATCAGTTCATTACTCAACTACATGACTTATTGATCACCCTAAACCAGCAGAATGTTTTGACAATATTAGTCGTGGCGCAACATGGGATCATCGGTAATCGGCTAAAATAGGAGATCGATATCAGCTACATGGCTGACGCAGTGCTGTTGCTACGGCATTTTGAAGCACGGGGTGCGCTGCATCGAGCGATCGGCGTGTATAAAAAACGTTACGGTGGACACGAAAAGCAAATTCGCGAAGTGTATTTAGATGAAACTGGCGTTAGTATTGGTGAACCCCTCGAAGAATTTTCGGGAATACTTTCAGGTATTCCTAGCTATCTTGGCGAACTCAAAAACGAAGACCCATTATGAACAAACGTGCTGATACTCAAGAGCTTTCTTCAGACACTATTGTCATTGCAACCCGACTAAGACAGAATGCTGAGGTTATGGGGCAGTTTCTCGAAACCCAAGGACAGTCCTGGCTCGAGACGGACTCTATAGAAACAGTGGTAACTGCCATTCGAGCAGAAATTGGGTTGGTGATTATTACCGAAGAGATGTTATCCCTCGATCACAATTTTGAAAAGTTGGTGGACTGCTTAAATGAGCAGCCCAAATGGTCTGATATTCCTGTCATTTTTTTGCTCAAGAACTGTCGCCATTTTTCAAGCTCCATGAGTATGTTCGAGTCTACCTGCCATCAGCGCAGTATTACTTTACTAGAAATTCCACTCAAGCGTCGCGAGTTTAATTCAACTGTGCGGACTTGTCTGAACAATCGTCAGCGTCAGTTTGAACTACGGGACACCCTCTCGCAACTTCACCAGAGTAATCAAGCCCTAGAAAATTTTAGCCATGTGGTAGCTCATGAGCTACGCAACCCACTCAATGTGGTGACAGGTAGCTTGGATTTACTTGAACGAAGTCCTTTAGAAAACCAGCAACAAACAATCGTAGAGATGGGCCTGCGGACTTCCCACAAAATGAACAAAACCCTGACTACCCTATTAGAATTTAGCAAGCTTGAATCCCGACAAAATCTTATCTTTGAGCCGACGGATATGAATCTCGTTATGGAAGAAGCGATGAATAAATTGCAAACTATCATTGATGTTCACCAAGCGTCGGTTAATTGGAATCATCTACCCGTTGTCCAAGGTAACGCAGATTTATTGGAGAAATTGGTCAGTAATTTAATTAAAAACGCCATCATCCATAATGGGACGACAGCACCTAGGGTCATGGTTATGAGTGAGTTACGGGCCGATCGCTATTACTTTCAAATCATTGATAATGGGCCTGGAATTCCATCAGAAGATCAGTCTGAAATTTTTAAGCTATTCTCCCGAGTCGGTAAAACAAGGGTTGAGGGGAGTGGTATTGGTTTGGCACTCTGTCAGCGAATTGTTGAGCAACATGGTGGACATCTAGGGGTTGACTCAGAGTTAGACCAGGGTAGTACCTTTTACTTCGATTTAGCCACAGCTGACATCTTAAACGCCTAACCAATAAACTACACCCTACACCCTACCCCCTACCCCCTACACCCTACCCCCTAATCAAGGTAGTCGACCATATAATTCGGTCATATAGCGTAAATAGTCCGTGACTTCAGGGGTTAACATTTCGGGACGATACCGCCATGTCCAGTTACCCGCAGCTAACCCTGGGGTATTCATACGGGAATTACTTTCTAAACCTAAAATATCTTGTAGGGGAAAAACGGCTTGATTGGCCACTGAACCCATTGCACAACCAATTAAACTCCAGTGAATCCCTTTATCAGAGATACCCCCTAAATAGTCTGTCACTCTTGCTTTTTCTTCTAAGTTGCGTTCAGCAAACCAGCCGACGGTTGTGTTGTTGTCGTGGGTTCCGGTGTAAGCGACACAGTTACGATTGTAATAATTGTAGGGTAAGAAAGGATTAGCGCGATCGGAGTCAAAGGCGAAGTGTAATAACTTCATTCCAGGAAACTCATACTTATCTCGTAAAGCTTCTACTTCTGGGGTAATCACCCCTAAATCTTCGGCCACGATGGGTAAGGTTCCTAACACTTCTTTGAGACGGGCAAAAAAGGCATCTCCTGGGGCTTTTAACCATTGTCCGTTCATGGCGGTGGTTTCTCCTTTGGGAACGGCCCAGTAGCCTTCAAACCCTCGGAAATGGTCGATTCTGACCACATCGTAATATTCTAAGGTGCTTTTGATCCGTTCTATCCACCAACTAAAGTCATTTTCTTGGACTTTTTGCCAGTTATAAACGGGATTGCCCCATAATTGTCCTGTAGAACTAAAATAGTCTGGGGGAACTCCGGCCATAACGTCTATTTCCAGGGTTTCTGGGTCAATACAGAAGATATCTGAGTGAGACCAAACATCAGCCCCATCATAGGCGACATAAATGGGAATATCACCAAAGATTTTTACGTTGCGATCATTTGCATATTTTTTGACCCGTTTCCATTGACGAACAAATTCAAATTGAACGAACTTATGATAAAAAACGTCGTCTGCATATTTGGCCCGATACGCATCTAACGCTTGAGGTTCGCGCTTGGCAATGTCTTTATCCCATTGATGCCATCCTTTTTTGGGGTTATCGTCATGGATAGCCATGAATAAAGCATAATCGTCTAACCAATAGCTATGACGGGAGCAAAATTGCTCAAATTCTCCTCTTAGTTCATGAAAATTACCATTTTTAAAGGTGTCACTCGCTTTTTTCAGTAAAGGTAATTTATGCTTAACCACTAAGTCATAATCAACATAGTCATCGGGGAGATCAGGATAAGCCTCTAACTCTGCTTGAGTGACTAAGCCATCTCCATATAGAATATCAGGACTAATCAATAAAGGGTTCCCTGCAAAGGCAGAGTAAGAAAGATAAGGAGAATTGCCATATCCTGTGGGTCCTAAGGGTAATACTTGCCAGAGGGTTTGCCCAGTGGCTACTAAAAAGTCGATGAAGCGATAGGGGCCTTCTCCCAAGTCACCAATCCCAAAACGACTGGGTAAAGAGGTTGGGTGCAATAAAATCCCACTGGCTCTCTGATAAAATGTCATGGATATCTATGCCTTATCTGCTATGTAATAATACTCTGCTCAAAAGTATTATAGGACAAGAAGGTGGTTAAAATTGTCTTTAATTGTGAGGAAATGGTGAATTTTAAAATAATCTTAAGAATTATGCTTTGAAAAGAAATAGGATAATTGATTATGTTTACAATTTATTTAAACTGGTTATAATTGAACAATCTCACAGGAAAAGCTTAATGAATGAAGAAGTTAATGTTAGTCAAGTTCAAGAACCTATTACCTCTGCATCCCCAGAAATCTCTCAGATTATTGAACGAGTTTTATCCTTAGAAAAAAGTAAGTTATCTCAGCGATCGCCTCGAAATATTAATGATGATATTGTTCAAATTATTAAAGAAGTCATTCAATGAAATTATTATCGATTAAATTATGCAATTTTAGACAATTTTATGGTCAAACTCCAGAAATAAGCCTGGCTTCTGGGGAAGAAAACACAACGATTATTCATGGTAACAATGGTTCAGGAAAAACAACGTTATTAAATGCGTTTACTTGGGTTTTCTACGAAGAGTTTACGGCTGCGTTTACCTCGCCTGAATTGTTAATTAATAAGCGAGCAATTATGCAAGCTGATATAGGAAACGCGGTAGATTGTTGGGTAGAAATTTATTTTGAACATGAATATAAACATTATCAAGTTAAACGAAAATGTTATGCTTGTTTAGATCAAAATGGTACAATTCAATACAGCAAAAATCAATTATTTATGTTGGTAGCAGAAGAGGATGGTCGATGGTATCCACCGACGCAACAACCAGATGAAATTATTAACCGTATTTTACCCAAAAGTTTACATCAATATTTCTTTTTTGATGGGGAACATATTGACCATATTTTTCGGAGTAATGATAAAAGTCGTATTGCTGAAGATACAAAAGAACTGTTAGGGGTAAAAGTATTAGATCGTTCTATTGATCATCTTAAAAAAGCAGAAAAAATCTTAGAAGAAGAACTTAAAGCCATTGGAGATATTAACATCAAAAAAAAGCTGAAAGAAAAAACAAAACTAGAACAAAAAATAGAAAGTTTACAAGATAAAAAGAAAACGATTGTAGAAACTCTAAATAATCAAGAACTACAGCACAAAGAAATATCAGATAAGTTAATAAATTTAAGTAGTAATGAGCAGTTAAAGAATCTAAAAATAAAACTTGATAAACAAGAAGCTAAATTAAAAAATGAGATAAGAGAATTAAAACAACAAATTAAACAGTTAATATCAAGTCAAGGTTACTTAAACTTTTTGAGTAATATTATTCCTAAATTTAACACCATTATTACTGATTTACGACAAAAAGGAGAGTTACCTAGTGGGATTAAAAAACAATTTGTACAACAATTATTAAACCGCCAAACCTGTATTTGTGGTCAAAAATTAATTGAAGGAAATAATTATTACCAACAAGTTAAACAATGGATGGATAAAGCAGGAATAGCAGCCATAGAAGAATCTGCTATCCGCTTAGAATCTCAAGTGCATGAGATGGAAGAAAAAGTTATTAGTTTTTGGGAAAATGTAGACGAAAAACAAGCTAAACTCGAACAAGCTAGACTAGAATTATCAAGAGTTGAAATAGAACTAGATGAGATTAATCAAAAGTTTCGGAATTATCCTGATGAAGACATCAAAAAGTTACAAGAACATTTAGATAAAATTAATCAAACAATCCGAGAATTACAATTAGAACAAGGAGGAATTCAACACCAATTAACTAGCTTAGAAAAACAATTAGAAACCTTAGATAAAGAGATTACTAAACAGAAACAAAAAGAAGAAAAGCAAATATTAGCTAAACGGAGAAAGGACGCATCTACAGAAGCAAGGGACAGACTTCTTGAAGTTAGAAGTCGTCTAGAAAAACAGTTTCGTCTCTCATTAGAAAAACGAGTTCAAGCTATTTTTACTGCTATCTCTTTTACCCCTTATATTCCTCGCTTAACCTCAAATTATGAGTTAAACCTAATTGAAAATACATCAGGAATAGCGGTTCCTGTTGCAGCTTCAACGGGAGAAAATCAAATTTTAAGTCTTTCTTTCATTGGAGGAATTATTGATAGTGTGAGAAAGTGGAGTCATAAAAATACTTTGATGGGACCCGATAGTAGTACCTTTCCTATTGTTATGGACTCTCCCTTTGGTAGTTTAGATGAAATTTATCGTAGACAAGTAGCAAAATCAATTCCTAAATTAGCCAATCAATTAATTATTTTAGTCACAAAAACACAATGGCGCGGTGAAGTTCAAGGAGAAACAAAAGATTACATTGGCAAAGAATATGTTTTGGTTTATTATTCTCCTAAACCTGACTGTAAACAAGATAGTATTTTGCTTAATGGTGTTGATTATCCTTTAGTTAAACAAAGTCCGAATGAATTTGAATACACAGAAATTATAGATGTTGGTAGAGATAATTAATCAATTATCTCTACAAAGGTTATTAACTTAAACTTTTGCGAATATGCTCCTCAATTTTCTTTTTCTTATTATCATCTTTTAGAGAGAAACTACCAAAGTTTTGGCTACTGGTGTTTACATGATTCATAATTTTTTGCTTACGTTCCTGTTTGAGACTGGGTTTTGCCACTGGTTTTGGTTCCGGCGTGGGTTCAGGAATAGGAGGAGGGGTTGGTGTGGGTTTAGAGGTCTTTTTTGGGGAAATATAGTGAGTTCCGTCTGTACTTTGTTTTAAGTGTTCGAGAATACGTTTTTTACGATCATTCATGGCCATATTTTCAATGTGTGAAGTTTTGTAACTAAATCTAATTGTAGAAGATTTAGCTATCCCTGACTACTCCAAATTGAGCATCTTTGCGTACAATGTTAAGAAGACAACAAAAAACTGAATGAAGAGTGTACAGTTTATGTTAGAAGCAGTTTCTAAAACTGATATTATTTATCCCAGTTCAGATGGTGAACCTGTGGCAGAAACTTATATTCATTTGTATGCTATTTTAACCACGTTAGAAGTCCTCAAACAGTATTTATCGGGACAACAAGCGACGGTATTAGCTAATCAATTTATGTATTATAGTCAGGGACTTCCAAGAATGCGAGTTGCCCCTGATGTTATGGTGATTTTTAATGTAGAACCAGGGGGGAGGGACAATTATAAAATATGGGAAGAAAAAGCGGTTCCTCAAGTTATTTTTGAGATGACTTCTCCAGGGACAAAAAGTCAAGATCAAGAATTTAAAAAGACATTATATGAACAATTAGGGGTTAAGGAATATTGGTTATTTGATCCTAAAGGGGAATGGATTCATGAAAAATTAAAAGGTTATCGTTTAAGAAATAATCTTTATGAAATCATTGAAGATAACCGCAGCGAACCGTTACAGTTACAGTTAAAAGTCGAAGGTCAATTAATTTGTTTTTATCGAGAAGATACAGGAGAAAAATTATTAATTCCTGAAGAGTTAGCCGCAGCTTTGAAACAGAAAGAAGCCGAGTTACAACAAAAAGAAATTGAATTACAACAAGAAAAACAGAAGTTATCTGAAATGGAATCTATGTTAGAGAAATATCGTCAACAGTTTGGAGATTTATCTGAATAGATTAACCACTATTATGTTCCTAACCACTGATTATTTTAGCGAAATTATTGCTTGTTGTAAAAACAGTTCTATTGGTAAACAGTTACCAACGGCTTTATATGTTCATGTTAGTGCCATTAATTCTCTTAATGTAGTCTTACGAGAATACGAGAAAAAAGCCAGATTAACGAAAGATGTGGAAAGGGCAACGATTATAAAATTCAATACAGATAAACCCATTATTTCTTATTTATTTTATCCAGAATTTGATAGTAATCCTCATCCGGCATTGACTTTAAGTATTGTTGTTAATCTAGATACAGAACAAGTTAATTATTGGGACTATAAAAAGAAAAAAAATCCTCCTATTCTTCATAGAAAAGAAACCTTTATTACTCCTGATTATCCTAATTATGAAATGTTTGCCCATTTAACTAATATGGAGGAAAAATTAGAATTATTAACTTTAAATGTACCCATTGGAACTAAACAAGAATGGGAAAAAAGATTAAACCGTAAACGGATTATTTTTGAAGATCATTATTTAGCTTGTCATTGTCCTATTTTTCCGAAAGAAACCGTTAGTATTCAAATCGAAAGACATAAAGCAGCTATTGTTAGAAATACCTTATCTCGTCCCGTTCGTTTAGCATTAGACTTATTATTATTTGATGAAGAAACTACCTTTTTTGACTATGGATGTGGTTACGGGGGGGATGTCGAAAGAATTGCCGAAGCAGGGTATAAAAGTAAAGGATGGGACCCTTATTATTGTCCCCATAATCAAAAAGCGATCGCTGATATTGTTAACTTGGGTTATGTTATTAATGTTATCGAAGATATCAATGAAAGACGTGAAGCGTTAGTCAATGCTTGGGAATTAACTAATAAAATTTTAATTGTTTCTGCCCAGGTTTTAATAGATGATAGAGATAGAGGGGTTATTGGTTATGGAGATGGGATCATTACCAATCGCAATACCTTTCAAAAGTATTATGAACAAGAAGAACTAAAATTTTATATTGATCAAGTTTTAGAAGTTGATTCGATCCCCATTGGATTAGGTATTTATTTAGTTTTTCGAGATGAACTAGAGGCACAAAAATTCCGCGCCTCTCGCTTTCATTCTAGAGCAAAAACCCCTAGATTAATCACCAAGGTAAGACGATTTGAAGACTATGAATACCTCTTACAACCCTTAATGGAATTTTACACCGAACGAGGACGATTACCAGCCAAAGGAGAATTAAAAAATGAAGCGCAATTAAAAGAAGAATTTAGAAGTTTTCGTCAAGCATTTAAAGTTATTTTACAAGTTACTCAAGAAGATGATTGGGATATGATTACAGAAAAACGTCGTCAAGATTTATTATTATATTTGGCTTTAAGTCAATTTGATCGTCGTCCAAAAATGCGGGAATTATCCCCAGAAGTTAAACAAGATATTAAGTCATTATTTGGTAGTTATAATAGTGCTTGTATCATGGCTGATGCTATGTTATATCAGGTAGGAAATTTAGAAATTATTGCCCAACTTTGCCAAAAGCAAACTATTGGCAGAAAACTGAAAAATTCCTTACTTGTTCATATTAGTGTTTTAGAAAATTTAGAACCTTTATTACGCTTATATGAAGGTTGCGCTAGTCGTACCGTGGGAAGATTAGAAGAGGCCAATGTTATCCAATTTTCTTGGCGTATTCCTAAAATTACTTATCTATTTTATCCCGATTTTGATAATAATCCCCATCCTACGCTACACAGTCGAATGCAAATACAATTAAGTAATTTACGGGTTAATTATTCTGACTATGCAGAAGATGATAATCCCCCGATTTTACATTATAAAGATAGTTTAGTGTCTCCTGATTATCCTTTATATAATACCTTTAAACAATTAACCGAAAAAGAACAAGAATTAGGATTATTAGAGGATTATCGCAAAGTTAATCGTTTGTTAGGATGGTTAGACTGTTTAAAAGAAAATAATTTGATTTTAGAAGGCTATGAATTAAAATCCAAGGAGATAACATAAAGATTGATTATCATAGAAAAGATGAAACCCATAGGGTGAACAAATAAACAACTTGTTTCAACTACCTATAAATGAAAAAATTTTGCCCACCTTACAAAACTTGAATCGTACAGTAGCTTAAATATTAATTCTTATGAAAAATAAAAAAGTATAAGCAGAGGAACTATTTATACTTAATGATTGTCTCTTGGTTTCGTTAGCTTAAATTTTCTCAATTGACATATCCGAGTTGATATTGTTATAGTCTTGGGAATAAGAAAATTGCTCAATTGTGGTGTGTGGGAAGTCTAGAAAATGAAATTATCTGTTGTTATTCCCTGTTTTAATGAAATTGGTACTATTGGTCAAGTTATTGAAGCGGTTAAAGCATCTCCTGTGAAAAATTGTGAGATTGTTATAGTAGATGATTGTTCTACGGATGGAACGAGAGAACTTTTGCAATCTAAGCTAGAATGTGAAGTGGATCAAGTTATTTATCATCATAAAAATAAGGGAAAAGGGGCGGCATTAAGAACCGGTTTTGCAGCAGTAACTGGGGATATTGTTATTATCCAAGATGCTGATTTAGAATATGATCCCCAAGAGTATCCTTTAATGATAGAACCTATTGTAAAAGGCAAAGCAGATGTGGTTTTTGGTTCTCGTTTTCAGGGAAGTCGTCCCCACAGAGTTGTTTATTATTGGCACATGGTAGGTAATAAGTTTTTAACCACTTTATCCAATATGTTGACTAATATTAATTTAACGGATATGGAAACCTGTTATAAAGCTTTTAAACGAGAAGTGATTCAATCGATTAAAATTAAAGAAAGTCGTTTTGGATTTGAACCAGAAATTACAGCAAAAGTGGTTAAAATGGGATGTCGTATTTATGAAGTTGGTATTTCTTATTATGGTAGAACTTATAAAGAAGGTAAAAAAATCGGCTGGAAAGATGGATTTCGAGCGATTTATTGCATTTTAAAATATAACTTATTTGGTTAATCTTACTAGATGAAAGACTTAATATAGAAGTTAAATGATAGAAATGTCTCCGAGGGATTTAAAATCGTGATGACACCGCAAATCAAACCGATAAGTTTTGAGGAATTTATAGAATGGTATCCAGACAACGGGAAAAGCTATGAATTAATTGAAGGGATAATAGTTGAAATGCTTCCTACTGGTTCCCATGAAGATATTAGTGGTTTTCTGATTGCTGAATTAAACTTAGAAATTCGTAAACAAAATCTGTCCTATTCTATTCCTAAAAACTGTCTGCTGAAACCCCTTGCCTCTCGTTCTGGATACTTACTGGATGTAGCAGTTATTAATCAAAAATACATCAAAGAGGAACCTCTTTGGGAAAAATCGTCGGTGATTCAAAATGGTAATACGGTTCCTTTGGTCATTGAAGTGGTTAGTACCAACTGGCGAGATGATTATGGACATAAATTTGTTGAGTATGAAGCAATGGGAATTGTTGAATATTGGATTGTTGATTATCGCGCTTTAGGGGCAGTTCGTTATATTGGTAAACCGAAGCAACCAACCATTACTATTTGTCAGTTAATTGAAGGGGAATATCAGATGGAAAGATATGTTATAGGCGATCGCTTAAAATCGAGTATTTTTCCTGAACTAGAATTAACCACTGATGCAATTTTTCAAGCAGCAGAATGAAACTGCAATTACCTCAAAATATTGTTACAAAACATTAGTTTTTTTTGATAAATTAGAAGAGATTTAAAACAAAAGGAGACACAAAATTGCTCACGTTGGGTGTTAATATTGATCACGTTGCCACCATTCGTCAAGCCAGACGAACCGTAGAACCCGATCCCGTCGCTGCTGCTGTTTTAGCAGAGTTAGGAGGGGCAAACGGCATTACAGCGCATTTAAGGGAAGATCGCCGCCACATACAAGATCGAGATATCCGCTTACTCAGAGAAACCGTTCGCACCCATCTCAACTTAGAAATGGCCGCCACTGAGGAAATGGTAGCCATTGCCCTAGATATTCAACCGGACTACGTTACCCTCGTGCCAGAGAAACGGGAAGAAGTAACCACAGAGGGAGGCTTAGATATCGTTAGAAGCCTCGAAAAATTAAGAAACGTGGTAGATCGCGTCCAAAGTGCAAATATCCCTGTGAGCCTCTTTATCGATGCAGATGAGGCACAAATTAAAGCCTCAGCTGATACTCAAGCGAAGTTTATTGAACTGCATACGGGAAAATATGCCGATGCACCCAATGCAGATATCCGTCAAAAAGAATTAGATACATTGAAAATAGGCTGTGAGCAAGCTATTGACTTAGGGTTACGGGTGAATGCAGGTCATGGTTTGACTTATATTAATGTTTATCCTGTGGCTTGTTTACCAGGAATGGAAGAATTAAATATTGGCCATACCATTGTTAGTCGTGCTGTATTAGTGGGGATGGAAAGGGCGGTTAGAGAGATGAAACTCGCTATGAGAGGAGAATTGTGATCTAAAATTCCTTTGAAAACTGCTATTAGGGAACCCCAAATAAGCCAATTCATTCTATAAGTAGAAACAAGGCTACTTCATCATTTAGATAACCCTTCCTCATAGATTATGTTCAATCGTATCCGTCGCTATTTTTCAACCCTTCCTTTAACTTTAGTGATGTGGCAAGTAATCACTCCTTTAACCCTAGCTAATCCTCCCCGTAACCCAGACAAAACCGTAGAATGTGAGTTGTTGGTGGTGGGTGGCGGACTCGCAGGAACTGCGGCCGCTTATGAGGGATTATTAGCCGGGAAAACTGTATGTTTGACCGAAATTACTGATTGGGTTGGGGGACAACTCTCGGCTCAAGGAACTTCGGCCTTAGATGAGCGTCCTACGCAGCGATCGCAGTTAATCTATCCACGGGGTTATCTAGAATTACGTGAACGTATTAAAGACTATTACGGGGAACTTAACCCCGGAGACTGTTGGGTAAGTGAATCTTGTTTTCTTCCAGAAGATGGTCATACAATCCTCAAGGCCATGTTAGAAGATGCAGCCAAAAAAGGTAGAGGACAACTTAACTGGTTCCCCTCAACGGTGATCAAAGACTTAACCATCGAAAAAAATCCTAACGGGGGAACCGGAAAACAGATCATGAGTGCGATCGCTATTCAACACACCCCCCAAGAAGGCGCACCTCCATTAAATACCTATCCCCTATCCCGAACCATTGAGGATGCTTACACCTACGAAGATTCTGAGTTATTCGATAAAACGATTATCAGATTTATTCCTGAACCTCACGATAAACCTGAACCCTCTAACTGGTATGTTATCGAAGCCACAGAAACCGGGGAAATTATTGCTTTAGCTGATGTTCCCTACCGTTTAGGTATCGATCCCCGTTCTTACTTAGAACCCTCTTCATCCAGTGCAACTGGTGATCCCTATTGTACTCAAGGATTTACTTACACCTTTGCAATGGAAACCACCGAAGATCGCCAAACCTATGAATTACCTGACTTTTACCTTCAATACTCACCTTATTATAGTTACGAACTCGAACGGTTAGCGGATTTTGATTTAGTCTATACTTATCGTCGTATTTGGAGTCCTCAGGAGGGTGAGCAAAAGACCTTTGGTGGTCTTACTTTCACCGTTCCTACCCCTGGAGACATTTCCATGCAAAACTGGACTTGGGGGAATGATTATCGTCCCGGTACGTCTAGAGATAACCTCATTTATACCCGTCGACAACTAGAAGAAATGGGTCAACTCGAACCCGGCAACTGGATGGGGGGGTTACGCACAGAAACCCTACGGAAAGGGGAAGAACACTCCATTGGTTACTTCTATTGGTTAGTGGTGGGAACCACTGACTCCCAGTTAGGAGATGGAGTGAAAACGCCAAACCCTTATCATGTTTATTTAAGCGGTTTAGACTCTCCCATGGGAACGGTTCACGGGTTATCGAAATACCCCTATATGCGCGAAGCAAGGCGCATTATTGGTCGGGAATCTTTTATTTACGAAGACGGGTTTATGGTTAATGAAATTGATATTTCTCGTCGCAACTATCAAGATGATTATTATAAAAAGACTCTTTCTCCTGATACCTATCGTCGCTTACACGGTGCTTTAGCCGGGTTAGAAGGGTTTAAAATCCTCAGTGGGGATGCTTCTCCTGAACAAGTGACTCGACGCAAGCGATCAACCATTTATCCTGACTCTATAGGAATTGGCCATTACGCTATTGATTTTCATCCCTGTATGACAGAATATCCTGCCGAAAAACCAGGGAATACGGAGCGCAAAGGGGAAAGAATGGGTCAAGGTCAAGCTTATCCTTTCCAAGTGCCTTTGCGAGCTATGTTACCCCAAAATATCGATAATTTACTCGTGACAGGTAAGAGTATCGCCGTGAGTCATATTGCTGCTGCTGCTTATCGGGTACACTCGTTTGAATGGTCATCTGGTGCAGCCGCCGGAACCACTGCAGCGTTTGCTATTGATGAACAAATTTTACCCTATCAGTTAGTAGAAGAACCGATTTTTCGGTCCAAAAAGTTACAAGACTTACGGCAAAAATTAGATGCGAATAACAATCCGACAACATTTCCTAATACTTCTATCTTTAACAATGATTGGGATGATTGGAGATAATTAATCATTAATATATGTAATTCCCATAACTCTTTAAACCAGACAATCTCCCCATAAATTGGGGTTTGAGTCCCAATGTAAATAGAGCAATAGTCTCCAGGTTTCAGACTCAACAATTGTTCAGAAATCAAAGGACTATTTTTAACAATTATTAATCCGCAACCCTCGGAAAAATCATCTTTGTTTAAAAACGAGAGAAAACTCTTTATTATACTAAACCCAATCTAAAATTTTAAGAGGAGTGAATGAATTTTTATTATCTAAATTTGAAAAATATAAGAATATCTGGGTTAATTTTATCCTTGATTGTTACATTGTCTCTACCCTTGAAAGCCAATGAAATCAATTCTGATATAAATAGTAATATAGAAAATATGTCAGTTTGTGAAACTGATTTAAAACAAAAAATAGATAATATTTTAAAAAACGAAGAATTAAGGCGATCGCATTGGGGAGTTTTGGTCAAAACAATAGATAATCAAAGCACAATATATGAATTAAATTCCCAAAAATATTTTATTCCTGCTTCTAATGTTAAACTATTAACCACAGCAGCAGCATTGATTGAATATGACGCTAATTATCAAATAAAAACTCCTATTTATGGTTCGGGATCATCTCCTAATTTAACGGTGTTAAAAGTGGTAGGAAAAGCTGATCCAACGTTAAATAGTGAACAATTAGAAAATTTAGCACAACAATTAAAAATAAAGGGAATTCAACGCATTTATAATTTAATTGTAGAAGATAATTCTTTTAACAAAAAAACTATCAATCCTACCTGGGAATGGGAAGATATTCAGTTTTATTATGCCACATCAGCTAATAATTTAATCCTTAATGAAAATGCTGTTATTTTAACCTTAAATCCTCAAAAATTGGGAGAAAAATTAACAATAGAATGGTCTGATCCCATTGCAGCACAACAATGGACTGTTAACAATCAAACCATAACAGGTGAAGAAAATAGTCCTTATTCTGTTTCAATCAATCGCAATTTTGGGACACCTTTATTAACCATTACTGGAAGTTTAGCAAGCAATTCTGATCCCGATCCTTTCGGAATAGCAGTGGTTAACCCAGGAAAATATTTTTTAGAGAATCTAAAATTTTATTTAGAAAAAGAAGGTATAAATATTGTTAATTCTGAGGTGATTAATGGGGATAGTGAAATAGGTAATTTAAGCAAGATAATGGAAATTAGCTCAAATCCTTTGCAAGAAATTATTACAAAAGCGAATCAAGAAAGTAATAATCTATATGCAGAAAGCTTGCTCAATCTTTTAGTAGATGAAACAATAGAAAACAGTGCTATTGAGAATCTCAAAGCCATTCTCACTCAATTAGGATTAGATTCGGATTTATATTACTTAAAAGATGGTTCAGGTTTATCTCGTCATAACTTAGTAACTCCCGAAGCATTAGTTAATTTACTCACCTTAATGATGCAAACCCCAGAAGCTAAAATTTATCGTGATTCTTTAGCAGTTGGGGGGATTAATGGAACCTTAAAAAATCGCTTTAAAGATACAGTTATAGAAGGAAAAGTACAAGCAAAAACAGGAACATTATCGGGTTCATCTTCTTTATCAGGTTATATTGAACCCATGAATTATGAACAATTAGCTTTTAGTATTATGGTGAATCAATCAGACTTAGCCGCATCAGAATTAAGAAATATTATTGACCAAATTGTTATCAATTTAGGACATCTTAAACAGTGTTAATAAAGGCTATTTCATCGCACTTAATAAAGTAGAAAGTGCGTGATTTTCGTGGGAATTAATTTCTTGATCAAACCAAGCAATTTTAACAGCAATGGGAAACGTTACAGCAGCGACATCGGGATCAACACTATTTAATAAATCGGGAGATTGAGGGACTTTTAGAGCAGATTTAATACCCGATAACATAGAATCATCAAGATTCAAAGCAACTAATTGATTTTTAATTTCTGGCCAAGTCATATCTTGTTGGGGATCACTGACTTGGATTAAATAAGCTAATAATCTTGCAATTTGTAGCTGATGAGACTCATGAAAGTTATCTGAAGATTTTAAACCATTATTGTTATTGTGATCAGATGATCGCAAATTATTTAAAATACGATACCAGTCTTGATCCTCACAAGAATCGGGTTTACCCACTCTTAAAGCTACATGGATGCGATCGCTCTCAGGACATAACTGAGTTACTTGAGCATCAACCCCAATATAACCTAACCAACGAGCAATGGTTTCGACTAGAGTGGTTTGAGTGGTTTGGGAGTTAGCTAAAAGACGAATTTGTGTATTAACTAAAGGACGCACAATTTGTGAGAGCATAGCACCTTATCTTCAGATTCTCTATCACTTCTTATTGTAAGACTCCATTTCTACTCGAACTGGCCTTTTTGATACGATTTTCTTAATTCTCTTCTCCTGCATGATAAGAACTCCGAACCAAAGGCCCCGAACGAACATGGTCAAAACCCAGAGAACGAGCGATTTCTCCCAATTTTTCAAATTCTTCAGGAGTCCAATATTTTTGTACCGGAAGATGAGCTAAAGAAGGACGCATATATTGTCCTAGGGTCAGGCGATCGCAGTTTATTGTTCTTAAATCTGTTAACGTAGCAATAATTTCAGCTTCTGTTTCCCCGTGACCTAACATTAACCCTGATTTTGTGGGAATGGTTGGGTCTATTTCTTTGACCCATCGTAGTACATCAAGCGATCGCTCATATTTTGCTCCTCGTCTCACAGGACTTTGTAAACGCTGCACCGTTTCAACATTATGGTTGTAGCAAGCTGGTTTTGCGGTAACAACGGTCTTAATTCGTTCTTTTTGACTTTTTTGACCTTCTTTTCCTCCCCAAAAGTCTGGGGTCAATACTTCGATGTCCGTGGTGGGGTTAAGGTTACGAATAGCTTTCATGGTTTTAACGAACCATTGCGCTCCACCGTCTTCTAAATCATCCCGTGCAACGGAGGTAAGGACAACGTAGGTTAGTCCTAATAATTTAACCGATTCTGCCACTTTTTGGGGTTCTTCAGGATCTAAAGTCATGGGTGCATGACCTTTATCTACTTGGCAAAAGGCACAAGAACGGGTACAAGTTGGACCCATTAATAGAAATGTTGCTGTTTTCTTACTGTAACATTCTCCGCGATTGGGACAGCGGCCTTCTTCACAAATCGTATGAATATTACGGGTTTTTATAATTTTTTGAACGGTAGAAAGTTCACTAGCTTTTCCGATAGGACGTTTTAACCATGAGGGAATTGGAGTAATATTAATATCATTTTTCAGAGAACTTTTAGCCATTACCTATAAGATTAATATAAATCACCATTAATTGTCTATTTTTTATTATAGCTGGTCAATTAGTTTCCTGACAAGAACTAAAGTATTTTTTAGACTCACAAGATACCTTTGTTTAAACTCAGTAGATCACAAACTCAGTTTCAGAGAGGCGAAACGTTAATCTGCGATCGCCAATTTACGTTGAAACAGCCCAAAAAACCTCCTTAAACATAAGTTTGTTTTATATAATAGAAGATTGGACTTAA
>NETF01000198.1 GCA_002172675.1 unicellular cyanobacterium SU3 | reverse complement strand
TTAAGATTTTTGTTAGCGGACAGCATACGCTAACTTTTCTCTTCCGTTTCTAGGTAACTTTTGAAATTAAAGTTGTAAGGCAAAACTCCCTTGACATCTGACTTACAGCCTTAAGTTGTCACGAATGAGGTTTGACGGATGAACAAGTTGAGAATGCTGATGTCTTATTAGAAGCAATACAAGAGAGAATACCACCAGAAGAGAATTTTAAATTGACTAGAGAAAGAGACGTTTTATTAGCTGAAAATATCGGCAAAGAACTGACTTTTGAAAATGAAAATGACATCATTACTTTAAGACTCTATCTTGTTAAAAATCGTCTTTATGCTTTAGGGGTTCGCTTTCCGAAATCAATCACAGACACCCGTAGTGCCAGAAGCTTTTTAAATGGGTTAGAATTATTAGACAATTAGTTACATAATTTCATCATGGATTATAATTCACCACAAACCGAAAGACAACAAAAAGCTGTCAAACAAGCAAGGAAAATTTTTCTTTTGTTGTTAGGCAGTGGTTTATTGATTGGCGTTATTGTTTCTATTGGCGTTATAAAATTGATGAATTATTTTGGCTTAACTGAAAAAAACAATCAAATTGAAATTATTCAAGAAAAACTTAATCAATGAAGTTTTTTAACTAAATTTATCTAACAAAAAATAATAATCGAGGATAAAAAAATGCTTGCTCCATTTCCTCAAATAATTTGGACAGTATTTATTTTTCAGGGATTTTTAATCAGTAGTTTTCTTTTTTTATTACAAAATACAGTAGTGAATGCTACTGAAACTAATGATATTAAAGAAACTAAAGTCAATGCTTCTTGTTCAATATTTATCCCGTTGAATAATACTGTTAAACCGACTCTTACTTTCAATAAAGATCAAAAAATAGAAAATGAAATAGAGCCTAATAGTTCTTGTGCGCTTGATTTATTAGAAGTCACGGATGAAGTAGAAGCCATTAATCAGAGCAATGAATCATTATTGAATACTCAGGAAACATCATCCGAAGATTTATTTACATTTGAAGATTACGAGATTAAAAACATATATAATAGTGATAATAGTGACCGATGGCATTTTAAATTACAACCCTACGCTACTGTTCCGATTAATACCTATGGAACCGTTTCTGCTAGGGGAAAAACGGTTAGTTATCATCTAAGTTTAGGGGAATTATTAGATACTTTGCGAGTTGCAGCAAGTGGACGCTTTGAAGGTTGGAAAGGTCGTTGGGGGTTTATTATTGATGGTTATTTTGCTAGTTTACAAGGAATTGGTAATCTTTCTATTGAACGCTCAAGAGAACCGAATCCTCTTAATACCTTAAACTTTTTATTAAATACTAATGTTAATAATAGACTAGAAAACATTATTGATCGGCTAAATCAAGATAGACAAATAGTAACTGATATTCAAGAGATTAGAGATGAAAAGCCATTACAACAACTAGACCAAAACTTACAAAATATTCAAACAATTTTTTCTGAAAAAGAACAAAATTTTCAAGAATTAAACTTTAAACTTCAACAATTTGAAGAGCAACTAATAACAGGCCGTCAAACCTTACAAATCTTAGATATTCAACTTGAAGATATACAAAATCTTGGCTTAGAATTTGATCAGTTGCCACCTTTTGATCCTAACACCCAACCTCTGAGTAGAATTATCGCTTTACAGATTCAAGACTTACCAATAATAGATGAGTTACAAACATTAAATAATCAAATCAGAAACTTAAATCAACTTTCCAACATTGGACAACTACAAGAACAACTGATACAAACACGAGATAATTTAGACCAACTCAATCAACAAATTCAAACCCTTCAAGAAACCAATAATAGTGAAGCATTAAACAATCTTGAAAACCAACTAGAAGCAACCAAAAATTTCCTTGATCAACAAATTGAAAACATTAATAGAATTCAAGAATTCCAAGCTAACCGACAGACCCAAACACTAAATATAGATAATCAAACCAGTTTACAATTTGAGCAAGGTATTTATGACTTTGCTATTAGTTATCATTTTGGTGAGCTTCCCTTCCATCAATTACCCGATAAACCTTCAAATCGTCCCTATCCCTTATTATGGTTTCAACCCATTGCAGGGGTTCGTTTAAATGATATTAGTATCGATATTGAAGCTATCACCACTATTAAAATATCAAGTACCTTAGTTAACTTTGAAGCAACGACACAACAAAATTTTAAAAGAGATAGAACCTGGTTAGAACCCTTATTAGGAGGAAAACTTGGTCTACAAATTTCTGATCCCATTACATTTTGGTTGCGAGGGGATGCGTCAGGATTTGGATTAGCAGGAGACACTAATATTAGTTGGAATTTATTATTTGGCGTTGATTGGTGGGTTCATCAACAAATTTCTTTACAACTAGGCTATCGTTTCTACGAAATGGATTATAAAAATACGCGAGATAATAATGATTTTGGATTTGAAGAAAATTTTAATGGGCCATTTCTATCAGCTACTTTTCATTTTTAATAAATTTTAAACTAACCTCTTCTAAGTTACCCTGCGTCGTAAAGTCTATTTATTGGATAATCGAAAATTTACAAGGAGTGAAGAGGTTATGACGTAATTCAGTTTGTATTACCTAGCTTTATCAGCTTGGATCATCGATTGAAGTTGATCACTGACATCTTGAACGTAGTTTTCATGGGTAGCGACACCATACTGATCACTAAGAACACAAGCTTTAATAGCTGCTTGTACAATATCTTTGCCTGTGATATTTCCAGCACTAAATTCCGTTTCTAAAACTCCATAACCAGGAATATTCTCTTTTTTAAAAGACTCCCGATAAGCCATCATTGCTAAAAGTTCAGGAGAAATGTAGGCTTGGGGTTCTTGAATACAACTCGCCTGTGAATCGGTTTGAGCTAAGGTAGGAAATACGGCAATATTAAGGCTAGTGATCATAGCCAAAGAGAAGAAATGTATGTGTAAGGGTAATTTAAAAATCATAAAAAACACCTCATTTTAAAAATACATCTAAAAATACTAACGTAAGTCTAATTAAAAAATAAATTAAAAAAATATAAAATTACATTGTTTTATCTACTGTCATGATGAAATTAATATAATTTATAGAGGTTATGCGATCGCTAGAACTGTTTATTATCAGTTGTAGCGATCGCCTCTATTGACAAAAAACATAAAGAGTTAACTACAATCTGAATCATGGGGAAAGTTCAGTAAAGGTAAGCGATCGCCTCTAAATATTTCTTCACTTTCTTCTCCCCAGGCTAATAAGTCTTGGTTGATGGTTTTCATGACCACTAAACCAGCTAAAAAAGGAAGAGTTGCTAAACTGAGACCTAACGTTGTTAAATGGAGATATTCGTTCTTATGATTCATGATCTTATACTGTTGTTAGCCCTAAAGTTTTCTAACGTTAACGTTTGACACAAGCAATGGCACATTTATATTGTCTTTCTCCCCTAACCATTAGCATAAGGGATCTTATGTTAACTCATCAACCCATTGATCACAGGTCTTGATCTTTGGTGAGTTGACCCTCGACTTTACCGACAGATGTTGATAGATTTTTATTATTAAATATATTATTTATATTTGCTTATGGCACGTCGCAACTCTTCCCCTAATGCTTCTCTAAATCGTCAAAGTAATGGCACAAATCCTCACCGAGAGGTTGATTTTGACATCCAGCAAGAGTTAGCTCGTCTTCAGGAAATAATCTATGAGAGTTTCCATATTCCTGTATCTAGATGGACGATTATCGATGAAGATAAAGTATTAGAACAACTTGAGTTTATTGGTACTAAGATTCCTGAGGCCATAAGGAAAGCATTACGAGTTCTAGAACAAGAACAAGAGATTCTGGCTAACGCAGAAGCTTACGCACAGCGTATTATTCAGCAAGCGCAACAAGAAGCAGCAGAAATTCTCGATGAATCAGGAATTATTCAACAAGCTCAGAACGAAGCTGAGCAAATTCGTCAACAGGTACAAGCTGAATGCGAAGCGATACAAGCTCAAACCATGGCCGAAATTGAGCAACAACGACAAATGGCCAATGGAGAAATGCAGCAGTTATATCAAAAGAGTGTCACCGAAGCACAACAAATTCAAGAAGGTGCTGATGAATATGCAGATGCAGTTCTGACTCGCTTAGAACAAGAGTTAGGGGAAATGTTAGGAGTGGTTCGCAATGGTCGTCAACAACTTTATAACCATTCTGCTCAGCGTCAAACCAATATCCCAGGAAAAGCAGTGTCTGGAGGAAAGAAAAAACGCTCTTAAATAGTTAATAATTAATAATTAGCTATTGAGAGCTTAAGATTCTCCCGATTAAAAGTCGGGAATGGTTTCAACTTACATCTTGCACCAATACAAGAAAACTTATCAAGGAAAAGAAAAAAATTAATTCAACGTCTTCTTTGTTGTAACTTACGATAAACGTCTTTGATATCTACCTGATGATAGGATAAGGCGACTAATGTATGATAGAAGAGATCAGCGACTTCAGAAGCGATCGCTTCTTTTTCGTCATCTTTACAGGCCATGACCACTTCGGCGGCTTCTTCCCCTATTTTTTTGAGGATTTTATTATCTCCTCCCTCTAATAAGGTTCGAGTATACGAACCCTCTACTGGGTTATCTCGACGCTGACAAATCACTTCATACACTTCTGATAATGTATCGGCCGGGGGTGCGACTTTTTCATTTTCTTCTAGTTGATGAAAACAACTTCTTTCTCCGGTATGACAAGCAATGTCTCCTACTTGTTCAATACTAATTAATAACGCATCACTATCACAATCATAACGAATGGATTTGACTTTCTGAATATGACCAGAGGTTGCTCCTTTATGCCATAATTCTTGTCGAGAACGGCTCCAATACCAAACTTCTCCCGTTTCTAAGGTTTTTTGTAATGAGTCTTGGTTCATCCAAGCCAACATTAACACTGTCCCGTCTAAATAATCTTGGGCAATCGCAGGGACTAACCCTTGCTCATTGTAGCGAATTTTATCTAAAGGAATAGCCTTGCTTAAGGGATGATCGGAAAACACAGAAGACATTGATAAACGCCCCAAAATTATTCTTTTTGATCTTACTATTAAATCATCCTCTGGTTAGGTGATCTTCTTTTTGTTTTAAGTTACATTGAGAAATGTAAACTTTCTTAAGATTGTCTACAACTTCTGACCCCTAAAAGGACATAATTAAAATAGCAAAGCCCAGAGAAATAGGTGGATGTGAGGATAGGGCTAATTGGGAAGTTTACAGTCTATTAGAATAGCATAATTTGTGTAAAATATCAAGTTTTTAATGTTGATCATAGAGGAAGTTTTTCATTTTTTGTTGATAACTTCATCTTATGTTTATCAATCACAAAATAGAATGTAATTCTCAATTGAAGTAGACAATTATTTAATCAAATTCAACATACAACTGATTGAAAAGAAATAGTAAAAGCAACGAGGAATATTATGAAAACCCTTACAGGAATTTTTCTTTTAACATCATTAGCCGTAACTCCTATGGTGAAGGCAGAAAATGCCACAGATTTACAAACATTAATGGAAACGGGCGATTGTGTGAGCTGTGATTTACAAGATGCTGATTTACGCAACTTGGATTTAAGGGGAGCCAATCTCGAAGATGCCAATCTCATTAACAGTAAACTACATAATACCAACTTAAGCAATGCCAACTTAAAAGGGGCTAATTTAGTTAATGCAGACATGGATGGTGTGACTTTTCGCAACGCCAACCTTCAAGAAGCCCAAATGAGGGGAGTTTTGATGGAAAATGCTGACTTAGAAGGAGCAAACCTTCGGGGAGCAGATTTTACCCTTCACGATGCAGAAAGGGCGATTTTGACCGGTTCTAATCTGCGTAATGCTGATTTAACCGGGGCATATTTACGAGGTATTAAACTCAAAGAGGCTAATCTAGAAGGGGCAAATCTTTCTTATACTGATTTTACGACGGACTATCCAAGAAATAGTACAGCAAAATCTGCTTTTGATATGGCATTATTAGCTGTTCCCTTTGCTATTCCTGGGGCAGTGTTAGGGGGAGTTGGAGCCATTGTTATTCCTGAGGCCGCTTCTTATAATGCGGATGTAAGTTATGCCAATCTTCAAGGGGCAACTTTAACCGGTGCCAACTTACAAGATATTAACCTTCATGAGGCTAATCTCAAAAATGCTAACTTAGAAAATGCCAACTTGCACCATGCCTATTTAGTTAACTCAGATTTCAGATATGCAAATTTAACGGGCGCACGACTGAGTGACATTAATATGGAAGGGGCTAATTTCAGTCATGCGACGTTACCCGATACCGATTTTCATCTTTCTTATTTAGTGGATGCTGATTTCAGTAATGCTAATTTAGCTCATGCTAATCTAACAGAGATTAACATGAAAAATGCTAATTTTAGTGATGCTAATTTAGTGGGTGCAGTTTTCAATTCTTCCTACTTAGTAGGTGCCAATATGAGTGATGCGATACTCACGTCTGCTGAATTAAAAGATATCAATATGAGTCGCGCTAATTTAACTTCAGCTAATCTTGAGAATGCTAACTTGAGTGATTCTAATTTAACCAACGCTAACTTATGCGGTGCTATTATGCCTGATTCTGATGTATCTCAAGTTGGGTGTACTGCGGTTAATTATTAGGGTCAAATAATTAACTTTTGACAGTTATTAGAGACTTAATTAGTCATTGCGAGGGGAAATATGAACAGTAAGCTTTGATTATTATTAAAAACACCCCGAAGCAATCTTTCATACACACAGAGATTGCTTCACTTCGCTACCACTGCATTCGCAATGACTGCGATTATTATCAGTTAGTGAACTTCTAAGGGCAAATCAAAGATTATGTACTTGTATTTAATTAGGTTTGAGTAATTTTTTCTAAAAAAGTATCAACATCTTGTTCTAGCATTTGTAGGAGCTTGAGAGATTTGTCTAGGTTATTTTTTAACTGTTCATATTCAATCGGTGTTCCATAAGCATGACGAAAAAAGTGTCTAAAGCCTCTTAAACTATTTAATATGAGAAAAGTATCTTGAGAAATTAGTGGCGGACGAATATCAGGAATAGTTTGAGTCATTCTGGTGAATAACGCAATATGAAATTTTGCCGTTTCTGTAATATTATTTTTAAAATAAGTCGCTACAATTTTAAGTAAATCTTCTACTGCATTATATAAATTATGAATGTGATAAGCTACACTTTCTAAACGAATCATATCATTAGCGGTTAACCCTTGGCTTCTATCATTGAGGGTTTGATGAATTTTTTTGATGAGTTGCATTTGTGCATTAATATCAGTTTTGAAAATAATTAAGGTGTTTTCATCCATAAGATACCATTTTCAAGAATACGATGAGCAAAATGACATTGATTGAGTTTAATTATATCAACTTCTCTTTCTAAATAAGTGGATAATAAACTAATAGCTAAAAAATGTTTTTCGGTATTAATTTCTTCAACGGCTAAATCAACATCTGAGTTTTGATGAAACTTGTTAGGATAGGTAACAGAACCGAAAATATAAGCTTTTCCTATACCATAATCTGACGCATATTTATCTAACCATTCCTTTATTTTGTTGAGAATAACTTGTCGTTCGTCTTCTAATTTTAAACGGCGATCGCTAATTATTTTATCTAGTTTTTCTGATGAAAAAAAGTTCATTATTTTTCTTTCTTTAAGACACTTTACCAGACGATTGAGAGCCAAAACTAGCAATCAATAAAAATAAAATCCCAATATTAATAAAAACATCGGCTAAATTAAATACAGGAAAATTAATCAAACGAAAATCTAAAAAATCCACCACATAACCAAACAAAAAACGATCTAAACCATTGCCCAATGCACCAGATAAAATAAATCCATAACCTAATTGTTCTGTTACTTTCATTTTTTCTCCCCACCAAGCAAACGCCATTAACCCTAAACTAACCCCTAAAGAAAGCCAACGTAACCATTTAGCCCCCCCTTCAAAAAAACTGAATGCAGCCCCTGTATTAATGACATAAGTAAAGTGAAAAACCCCTGACCATATTGGTATGGTATCACCAATATCAGGAAAGGTTTGGACCACCCAATATTTAGTGACTTGATCAATAATAAAACCCACAATTCCGACTATCCAAAACCAACGATTTTTTTTCACGAATCTAATTAATAAAAGAGAATATGACGCAAAATAAACGCAATAACAGCCACAACACAAACTACCACTAATTGCCCAGGAATAGGCTCAACGGAATAATTAATAATAAGGTCAAAAAGATTATCTGAGGGCAACTCAGAAGAGCTGAGAAACCAGAGTCCTAGTAAATAAATTAAGCCACAACCATGAATGATTAATAAACCAGCAGCCGCACTAATTCCTAATACTTCTATTTTCGTTCTCCTGTGAAATGCCAACCAACCACACACCCAGGCCCCCGGCATAAACCCTAAAATGTAACCGAAACTCGGTTGTTGCCAGTATTGTAAGCCGCCCCCTTGAGCAAAAACAGGATACCAAAATAAACCCAAGAACACATAAGCCACTTGAGCTAGGAAACCTGCGTTTTTTCCGCCCATACAGCCGGTTAGGAGGACAGCGCCCACTTGAAACGTGACCCCAAGGGGCAGACTATTAACCCCTTGTTCAGTCCAAGTCCAGGGCATATTCGTGACGAAAGCTTCAACAAAGGTGCTGAATATAGTTAGTAATAAGCCGATTATCGCCCAAAGCAGTTCATTGGCAAAAGACACCGTTGATGAGGATTTTTTTGTATTAGTGAGCTTTGTTTTGGGTTTGCGTTTGATATTCACCAACGGTCAGAGATTACTCCGTCGTTGTACGGCGGAGTAATCTCTGACCAGGAATTGGAGCTTCACCCCCTTGCAGTCCTAAAGATTTTAGCATGGCGTGATCGTTTTCTGGAGGTTGACCCAGGGTCGTTAGGTAATGTCCAATCAGCATAGCATTAATTCCTGATTTTAACCCTAAACTTTGTAATTCTCCCATGACGGCCTCTCGTCCACCAGCGTACCGTAAAATTTGCTCAGGGAGAATAAAGCGGAAAATGGCGATCGCTTTTAGGGCTTCAAAAACATCCAGTTTCGGTAAATGGCCTAAAGGGGTTCCTTCTCTGGGGTTGAGGAGGTTAATGGGAACGGAGTCTACTTCTAAGTCTCGTAAAGAGATGGCGAGGTCAACCCTATCCTCCCACGTCTCTCCCATGCCCATTATTCCCCCTGTACAGGCTTGGATTCCTGCTTTTTTGAGGTTTTTAACGGTTTCCACGCGATCACCCCAGGAGTGGGTAGAAACGATGGATTGATAATAGTTTTCTGAAGCTTCTAAATTATGGTTGTAGCGAGTCACCCCTGCTTTTTTCAATTCTTCTGCTTGTTCGAGGGTAACTTCTCCGAGGGCGCAACAGGGCTTAATATTGGTTTCGGTGGTAATTTGGCGAACGGTTTCGAGTATTTTTTCAAATTCCCCTGATTGGGGACTATTATACTTCGGTCCGCGGCCTTGACTGACTAAGCAGAAACGTTTTGCCCCGGCTGCTTCGGCTGCTTTAGCTTGGGCGAGAATTTCTTCTGAAGATTTTAAGCCGTAGATAGGACTATTTTCCCCTTGATGGTGGACAGACTGGGAGCAAAATTGGCAATTTTCCGAACAGTTGCCGGATTTTACGTTGATAATGCTACAAAGGTCTACTACGTTACCACAACAGGCTTGACGAATGCGATCGGCTGCCTCACACAGTAATAGAATGTTGTCTTGGCCGTCTATTTGGGTGAGGGTTAAGGCTTCGGTTTTGTTGAGGCGATCGCCGTTTATAATGCGTTGAGATAAAGTATCTAACCAGTTTTTTAAGGCGGTGGTGTCTGTGGGTGGGGGAGTTTGAGGGGGTGAAGCGGATAATTGAACCACGATAGTCTTACCTGATGCTGTTTTAGGTCTTATGAATTGTATCATTACAAGGTTTTTCCCTAAACGCAACAGCAAGAAATCTTTAAATTATTTCTATAATTGCCATTAAATCAAGAACTGTTTGGGAATATAATACAAAAGTATAAAAAGTATGCAAATAATAGTGTCGTAGTTAAAGGATAGAATTCAATGACTAAGATAGAAAAAATGAAAACTCGCTTGAGAGAACAAGTTTCATATTTAAAAAAACAATATCATATTAAAACATTGGGAATCTTTGGTTCTTATGTCAGAGGAGAAGAAACACCAAACAGCGATCTTGATATTTTGGTTGAATTTGAATCAGAATATCACTTTGGTTTATTAACTTTTTGTCGTCTAGAAAATTATCTTAGTGATTTATTAGGGGTTCAAGTTGATTTAGTCATGAAAGATAGTCTAAAACCTAAAATTGGTGAAAAAATTCTTTCAGAAGTTATTTATTTATGATTAAGCGATATACTGAAGATTATTTAATAGACATAGAAGAAGCAATTAGATTAGCTATTGAATTTACAGAAGGAATGGATTTTGAGGCTTTCTGTCAGGATAAAAAGACTATTTTTGCCCTATTGATCCATCTACAAATTCAACTCCTGTAAAGCAGGATAAAAGTTACTATTTTCATGACTGGGGCGACTTAATTTAATTAAAGCAAATCGTTGTAATGGAGTTAGTTTTTCCCATTGTTTTAGAGTAATTTTTTTATTAAATTCTGCTGCTTTTTCTTGAATTTCTACAGGAATCTGCTCCCTATTTAACCAAGGGGGATTATCATCAATAGGTAAAGTTTTCGCAGGATTACCTGTTTTTTGAGTAACTAAGGTCTGCAAAAAATCTCGATATAACTTTGCTTCTTCTGGGGTGTCACAAGCCATACTTACTAAAACTTGTTTTTCTTCAGAGGTAAATTGATTCCAGTGCATTAATTTTAGTTTTACCCCACAAGTATCTAACTTGAGACGGACAATCATGGGAATACAGTGTAAAGACTCGACAAATTCTTGTTCAAATTGAAAAAAATGATCCATAGTATTTAATATTGACGAAGCAGTCAGCAGATAAGATTCAAAAGACAAGTCGAACTCAGGTTAAAATATAACTCACTGATTATCAATAAATTCCTGTGGCTAATTCTAACGTTTCTGATTCTCTTTTGCGTACTCCTTTATATGATCTCATTGTTCAACAGAAAGCGAGAATGACAGCGTTTTCGGGTTGGGAAATGCCAGTACAGTTTACGGGACTAAAAGTAGAACACCATGCCGTCAGAAATCAAGTGGGAATGTTTGATATTTCTCACATGGGCAAGTTTACCTTAGAGGGGGAAGGTTTAATTCCTATGTTACAGTCCCTAGTCCCTTCTGACTTAAGCCGATTGACCCCTGGTAAAGCTCAATATACCGTATTGTTGAACCCAGATGGGGGTATTATTGACGACATCATTGTTTACTGTCAAGGGGAAGAAAAAGCGGTTATTATTGTCAATGCAGCGACGAAAGATAAGGATAAAAAGTGGATTTTATCGAATTTAGGCGCAACCACTATTAATTTTACCGATGTATCTTCACAAAAAGTTTTATTAGCCATTCAAGGACCTGAAACAGTAGAAAAATTACAGCCTTTGGTGGAGGCCGATCTCACTCAACTCTCTTTCTTTGACCATACAGAAACTAAAGTATTGGGATATCCTGCATTTGTCGCCCGGACTGGATACACTGGAGAAGATGGCTTTGAGGTGATGATTGATCCTGAAGGGGGACAAGACTTATGGCGATCGCTACTTCAAGCCGGTGTCACCCCTTGTGGTTTGGGGGCCAGAAATACCCTACGGTTAGAAGCGGCCATGTCTTTATACGGCCAAGATATTGATGATCATACGACTCCCCTAGAAGCCGGGTTAAAATGGCTGGTGCATTTGGATAAAAAAGGTGAGTTTATGGGGCGAGAAGTCTTAGAAAAACAAGCCGAAGAAGGGGTTAAACGCCGTTTAGTGGGGTTAGAAATGGGGGGACGACATATTGCCCGTCATGGCTATCCGGTGGCTTCTGAGGGCAAAATTGTCGGAGAGGTGACAAGTGGAACAATCGGACCTACCGTGGGAAAAGCGATCGCGTTAGCTTATGTTCCTAGGTCGTTAAGCAAAATAGGAACACCGCTTGAGGTAGAAATTAGAGGAAAATTATACCCTGCCAAGGTAGTTAAAAAGCCCTTTTATAAGTCGGAAAATCGTTAAGTAGGGAACTCCGGAATAGGGAACAGAAACTTTTGAAATATTATCTAATATAAGTAAATAGGTGTAAACAAAATAGCAAAGTTCGTCGTTAAGGCCTTAGCCATCATTCTGAGTTTTTTTGTCCGAAAGGATTTACTACAAACTTGCATTTATTTGTACCTACCTACTTAGACTTTGTTTCTCATTCATTATGAAAATTCCCCGTATATTATGGCTAATATTTGGGATTAGCAGTTTAGTTTTATTTGTTTGTGCGAGTTTACGTCATTGGTTATTTCAGTCTAATGCGTTAGATTTAGGTTGGTTTGATCAATCTCTTTATTTAATTAGTCAAGGAAAACCCCCTATTGTTTCTTTTTCTGAGGATCATATTTTGGGGGATCATGCTGCTTTTATTTTTTATCCTTTGGCGTTATTTTATGTTATTTTTCCTAATGTTCATTGGTTATTTTTAGTCCAAGCGATCTCTTTATCGATTTCTATTTTGCCTTTATGGTTCTTAGCTAAAAAAGCAGGTTTACAGGATAATTTAGCTTTAACTATAGTGGTGGTTTATTTACTTTATCCTTTAATTTTTAATGTCAATTTATTTGATTTTCATTCAGAAGTGATTGCCCTACCTGCAATATTTTGGGCAGCGTTAGCAGCGAGATCAAAGAAGTTTGTACAGTTTATTATTGCTATTATTTTAATTTTAAGTTGTAAGGCCGTCTTATCTTTGACGGTTGCAGCAATGGGAGTCTGGTTATTATTATTTGAAAAAAGAAAAAAAGAGGGATTTTTAGCTTTATTTTTGGGTATATTTTGGTTTATTATTACCACACAATTAATTATCCCTCAATTTAGTGGGAATGAAGTGGCAGCAGTAGGGCGTTATTCTTTTCTAGGAGACTCAGTAACGGAAATTATTACGAATTTAATTTTAAAACCGAATATTATTTCAAGTCGCTTTTTTACTTTAGCCAATTTAGAATATATTATCTTTTTATTTATTCCTATTATTTGGGGTTTATCTCCTCGTTATTTAATGCCTTTAGTTGCTGTCATTCCTGCATTGACTTTAAATTTATTAACTGATTATCAACCACAAAAAGATTTAGTCCATCAATATTCTATTCCTATTTTACCGTTTTTATTATTATCAATAATAGCAACTTTAGCCGCTAATAAAGGCTTATTTCGTAATCCAAAATATATAATAATCTGGTCATTTATTGCTTTTTTAGCCTTAGGAAAATACGGTTATTTTACCTCTCGATACTTGGAACAAATAGACACTTTATCAGCTATGAGAGAAGCGGTAAAATTAGTTCCTGCCGAAGTAAAAGTATTAACATCCCCACAAATTTCACCCCATTTAACCCATCGTTCTATCATTAAATTAGCTATCAAAGATCGAGAACCTATTGATGTAGAAGAGTTTGATTATATTTTATTAAATACCCGTTATTCAGGATGGGAAAACTCACAAGAAACTGTTAATAATATTGTCAATCAACTAAAACAGAATAAAAATTTTCGACTTGAATATGAAAAAAATGGAGTTGTTTTATTAACTATCAATAAAATTAATGAATAGAATATATTGTTAGGGGAAAAAGTATAGAATATTCTAGTTTAACTTCTATATCATATCCCCTGATTTTTTTATCATCATCGTTTGTACGATTTCACATTATAGTGTTTCTTTAATTTAGAAACGTTACAAAAAAGAATCTTCTACCATGACTTCCATGGGGTTACCGGCTCCTGGTGGGGGATAAATTCTAATTTTTGCTGTATTACTTAACATTTGTAAACTCTCAGCAAATAAGGGTATTGATTGTAGAACTTGCCAGTTTAACTGATTATTAGGGCAAATAACCACTAAAGTTAATCCCTTACTTCTAATGGTGACATCCCATCCGCATTGTCTTAATAATTCTTGTGTAATTGGCTCACAATTATTATAAAATATTTCTCCAGTTACTTCTTCTAATTCCCAAGAAAGTTTTTGGTAATCGGGATCTAAAGAAGGTAAATCATCGGGGGGTAAACAGGGTTTAGTCATTTTCAATACTCTCACTAATTTATCAAATCAATTTTTCAACTAAAAATATAAAAAACCAACAAGCAAAACTTAATAACTTAACTCAACTTCATTCATTTCTCGATTGTCTATCCAATCTAAAACTTCATCTAGTTGATATAAATCGATGAATCCGTATTGCCAAAGCACCATTGGCAGAGAACCCATTGAAGTTTCTGTAAACTTAACCGCCATTTTCAAAGCATCAGCAGGAATTGCTAGTTTATGGCGTAAATATTCGAGGAGTGACGTTTGTAAATCGTTGGTCATGATTGTTTCTCTTACGAATTAATCATTTAATCTTTTTCAATTTTCTAGTTTTGATTGTAGATAAATAATTCTCTAAACACAGCCGAAAAAACACGGCAATACCTACTGATATAATTGGGGTATCCGTAGCTTCACTGAATAATCTGATTATCTTGTTAAATAATTGTTGTCTTAGGCTTTTGCCTGTTGCTTTGAATTTATAATGAAAGGCGTTTTAATAAGTACAAATGCTGATCTACTGAAGCGAAGGTATTAGCTAACATCATGCCACTAGCTGCCACTGCCGGTAAACCGATCCCTGGAAAGGTAGAGTCACCGCAACACCACAACCCGTCTATGGGTGTGTCTGGACCAGGAAACAAGGCTTTTCCTGCTTGGATAGCGGGGCCGTAAGAACCCCGATGACGACGCAAAAATCGTTCATGGGTGAGGGGGGTTCCTATCAAGGAGACAGAAATGCGATCTCGGATATCAGGGATAATACGTTCTAACGCTTGCCACATTACTTGGCTTCTTTTTTCTTTTTGTTGCTGATAGGCGTTACTATTACGCTTTAAATGTGACCAAAGATGATAAGGTTCGTTACCTGGGGTGTACACATGGATCGTCTGTTTTCCTGGAGGGGCTAAACTAGGATCAAGTAGGGAGGGAATAGAAATTAAAACGACGTTTTGATCGGCTGTAATGCCTTTTTCCCAGTCGTTGACCACAATATGATGACAAGGCAAGTCTGGGGGTAAGTTTTGACCATCGATACCAAGATGAAGATGTAAAAAACTGTCACAAGGTGGTGTTTGTTGTTTTTCAGTTCGCCACTGTTGCGACACTGCATCTGAAGGTAATAGTTTCAGGGTGTCCCAAACCGACGCATTAGAAATAACCCCACGACTAGCGGTTAAGGTATCACCGTTACGGAGTTTAACCCCAATGGCTTGATTATTTTTAACTAATATTTGTTCTACATGGGCATTTAACTGAATTTTTCCGCCGTTTTTAGTCAAACCACGTACCAAAGCATCTACTAACGCCCCACTTCCCCCCACAGGATAATCTAACTTTACTCCTGGACGATACCAGTCAGCAAACATAAAAGCCATTTCAGCTGCGCTGGTTCCGGTAGCCGGCAGTCCGGATAAGAGGAAACATAACAAGTCTAACCAATGACGTATAAAAGGATCACTGATGACTTGATCGATAATAGAACTAAACGGCCCCGTTAACTTGAAAACTTGGTTACTTTTCAAGAGTAAACTGGGGGCAAACTTTCCCACGGTAAAGATAGCATTCCAGTCGAAACGAAGGGCAGCAGGAGGAAGGGCAATACTGGTTTCGGCTAAAGGTTTCATCACTTGTTGCAACTTGCGCCATTCTTTAACTGCGGTTTTACCTCGTAGTTGTTGCAAAACATCACAAAATTGATCAGCCCCGACGGAGGTGTTAAAGTTGCCTTCGGGTAAGTAACAACCCCAAGTCTCATAGTTAAGACAAGGTAAGGGTTCCCCAATAGCATCTAATACTTGTTTTAAGGGGTTGGGCGAAGGAGAATAGGAAAGACCCGAATATAATGAAGGGCCTGAGTCGAAAATAAAGCCATCCCGTTGAAAAGAATGGGCAGCCCCCCCAGGAATATTATGACTTTCGCAAATAGTGACATCTAAGCCATAATAGGCTAACAAGGCCGCACAACTTAAGCCACCAATACCGCTACCAATAACAATAATTTCTGTATTAGACATAAGTAGTAATTAATAATTAATAATTAATAATTTATTGTTTTACTATACAAGTAATGTTGTTACTTTTTTTGATTACTTTTCCAATAATTTGACTATCAGTGTAACCGACTCTGATTAATTCTTGCAAGCAGCGATCGCTATTTTCTTCAGGGATAGATGCTAATAAACCTCCAGAGGTTTGAGGATCAAATAATAAAGAATAGTTAGGTAATTTTTCCATATCTTTATTAACAGTTAGATAGGTTTCGTTATCTAAATTTTTGGGATGTAAAGAACTGGTAATTCCTTGTTTCATAGTTTCTATTACTCCTGTTAAAATAGGAATTTTATCTAAGTTTAATTCTACGGAGACTTGAGAGGCTTTCATCATTTCTACTAAATGACCAACTAAACCAAATCCTGTGACATCAGTACAAGCAGAGGCTTCAAATTCCAAACAAATTTCTGAGGCTTTTTTATTGGAAATTAACATAGATTTTATAGCATTATCTATCCAGTATCCTTTCGTTTGATAAACCATTTCTGCTGCCAATAATGTTCCGATTCCTAATGGTTTGGTTAAAATAAGTCTATCGTTAGGTTGCATTCCACTTTTAGATAAAATTCTATTGGATAAAATAAAGCCATTACAAGATAATCCAAAGCCTAGTTTTTCCCCTTGCAATGTATGTCCTCCAATTAAAGATATTTCAGATTGCTTTAAAATTTTTAGAGATCCTTGTAATAATTGATATAAAATTTCTTCTAATACAGAATCGACTCCATAAGGTAAAGTAATTACAGCAGAAACACTATGAGCTTTTGCCCCCATTGCCCATAAATCACTTAAACAGTGATTCGTCGTAATTTGTCCAAAAATAAAAGGATCACTAACAAAACTAGGAAAGTAGTCAACCGTTTCTACTAATAATTCTTGTTCACTAATATCAATAATAGCTGCATCATCTGGAGAGTTTAAACCGACAATAATTTCTGGATTTTGATCAATTTCTAATCTTTGTAATGTCCTCCGTAAAAGTGAACTTCCTACTTTCGAGGCGCAACCATTACAAGGCATAAATTTTTTATTTTTTAATTCTTTTTTTTCTTGAGACTTATTTAATATTACTTCATTTTTGAAGGTTACTAGAGCATCAATAATATTATTATTTTTTTTAGCCTCCATCGAAGAAAAATTTTTAAATCTATCCATAAACTTACGGTCAATATGATCTTTCCACGTCCATAACCAAGATGCTTCTAATCCTAAACTTCCCCAAGAGGCGATCGCTTTTTTATTGCCAGTACCAATTAAACTTAAATAAAACTTTTGTGGATGATAAGATTGTAATTTATTGCCTAAAAGAATGGATTGTAAGTTATTAAATAAAGGTTGACCTTGCCGCACGGCAAAAACCCCTGCTTTGGGTCTAAAATAGTTCTGCATGGTGGCAATATCCCCCGCGGCAAAAATATGAGGATGAGAGACAGATTGTAAATAGTCATTGACTAAAATAAATCCTTTTTTGTCTGTAGTAATTCCTGTTTTTCCTATCCACTGGGGTGCAGACGCTTGAGTGACCAAAAAGATAAATTCTGACCTTATCTTTCGCCCAGAATCGCAAGTAATGCTATAATGATGGGCAGAATTAGGTGTTATCTCCGTAACCGTTTCATTGAGATAAATATTAGTACCATTTTCTAATAAAAGAGATTGTACTTTTTTACTTGCCCAATGACTATGACCCGTTAATAAATTATCACCCTGATGAATCAAATTAAGAGTTAAATTATTCGGATTTTCGAGAATATTAAGTAAACAAGTTCTCATATTAAAGGCTAATTCTACGCCCCCTGCACCCCCTCCAATAATCGTTAAATTTAATGGTTGTTTAGGATGAGTTTGAATTGTTTTTTTTACTTTTTCCCATGACATTAAAAATTGACCTACAGGTTTAGCTGGAATGGCATAATCCGAAGCTCCTAAAATGTTACTTTTTTGGGGAATACTACCAATATCAATGGATAAATAATCAAAAGCAATGGGGGGATGCTCTTCACAAATAACTTGTTTATTTTCTAAGTCTAAATCAATAACAGTATCGTGATAAAAATTAGCTTGAGCAAACTGAGCTAAACACCGTAAATCAATATGGGTTTCTTCAAAGGTATAAAAACCTGCCACTTGACCGGGTAACATACCCGAATAAGGGGTATGCGTTCTATCACCAATCAAGGTTAAACGTACCCCTGGAATAGGGTTCATTCCCCACAATTTTAGAACAATGGCGTGACTATGGCCTCCACCAATTAAAACCAAATTATCCGTCAATTGTGTTGGATTAAATTTCATGAGAGACTAAAAAACGACTTTATTTCATTTTAATCAATTTAGGAGATAAAAGTGTTAAAAATTATTGTAATATTGGGAGTAATCTGTGTTTCTTGGAGTATAATAATTTCATCGGCTCAGGCTGAGTTTTGCCGACACATAAAGGGTCATCAAGTTTGTATTGTTAAAATTAAACGGAGTGCTAAGAATTATTGGGAATATCGCGCTGTGGTAAAAATTGATCAAGAAACAAGACCGATAGAAATTTATGATTGTCGTCAACGTCATCGTATTACTCAAGAGGGTGAGATTATTCCTTTTAAATCTGATGGAGTTGGTAAATTAATTTGTCGTGTTTTAAATAGGTAAATTATAAATCATTGACGTATCGTATTGTTATCGAACCAAACCAAAAACAGGGAAATATGATTACCTTAACCCCTGAACAAAAACATTACTTAAAAAATGTTTTACGCTTAAAAGAAGATAGTGAATTTATTGTTATTGATGGTCAAACTAATACTTATCTGGTTAAACTCAATAATGATAACGGTCAAATTATCGAACGATTAAACGAACAAAACGAATTACCTATTGCGGTAACTTTAATAATAGCTTTACCCAAAGGAAAAGGATTTGATGAGGTCATTCGTAGTTGTACAGAATTAGGGGTTAACACTATTATTCCGATTATTAGTCAACGAACTTTATTAAAACCGAGTTCTCATAAATTGGAACGTTGGCGTAAAATTGTAAAAGAAGCAACCGAACAATCAGAAAGACAAATTGTCCCTAACATTCTTGAACCGATTTCTTTCTCAGAAGTATTAAAAAATGGTAAAAAAACTAATGAAAATTGTTATATTTGTGTAACACGAAAAAAAGCTAAACATTTACTGACTTATTTGTTAGAAACAACAACAAATTCTATTACCATTGTCACAGGATGTGAAGGAGGTTGGACAGAGAAAGAAATCAATGAAGCGATTAATTCAGGGTTTATCCCTGTTACCCTTGGTTCAAGAATTCTTCGTGCTGTTACTGCGCCTTTGGTTACACTTTCTTTAGTTGCTTCTGTTACAGAAAAATCTCATACTTAAGATTTAAAAAACAAGTATTTTTTACCTTTAATTGAAAAAATTACTACCATTCGAGAACAAGAAAATGTCAGTTTAGAAGAGTTATTAGAAGGATTAGAACATGAAAGAAAGATTATATATAAAGAAAAATATGAATAATGAAATTAATATTTGCTGATTCTAGTATCTTAATTGTAGGGTCTGCATCGTCATCTTCAACTGGTGCGAGTCGAGTTGTATTAACAATGGCAGAAATAGGTTTATTTAAGTTATTAATTTCAGAGCAAATGTTAGAAGAATGTCAGAGAAATCTGTATAAAAAAATCCCAAAAGCAGTTCCTATTTTTAATGATATCATTGATCATATAAACGTTGATATTTTGCCAAATCCTTCTCTAGAAGAGTTTTCACCCTACATTGATATTATTGAAGCTAAAGATGCACCTATTCTTGCTGCTGCTTTATTAGTTAAAGCTGATAGATTACTTACAGCAGTTTGCGAGTCATTGAAGTACAACTAAAACTGATCCTACGGTTTCACACCTTAACTTCTTGTATTGTATAAAGTCGCAAACTGCTGTAGTTTAGATACTAAAGATTTTACTCAAGAAGTTGCCCACAAAACAGGGATTATAATTCAAACTCCCTCAGAGTTTATTCAAGATATTCGTTCTATTATTACTCAGGAATTATAGAATTACCGAGCTTATCTTTAAAATCATAAACTTGTGGGTTATTTAATTAGTAACTCCTTCTAATTCTTCATCGGTTAACTCATATAAATTCCGTAATTTTTCTAAGGTTTCCTCCTCAGCATCCCAGAAACCTCTACCGTTTGCTTCTATCATTCTTCCCACAATATTACGAAACGCTTCGGGGTTTGCTTTGCGTAATTTTTCGGCCATTTCTGAATCTAAAGCGTAGGTTTGTGCCGCTTGATCATACACCCAATTATCCTTAAAATCCGTTGTTCCTCCCCATCCTACTAACGCTGTCATCCGTTGGGACACTTCATAAGCACCCCCTGAACCCTGGTTAACCATTGCTTGGGCCCATTTCGGATTTAGTAACTTTGTACGATATTCTAGTCTTAATAAGTCTTCTAGTTTTCGGGGGTTGGTATCATTAGAAAAGCTTTCAACAAAACTAGCAGTTACTTTTTTACCACTCTGTTTTTCTGCTGCTAATTTTAAGCCTCCTGTATTGCCATAATATTCTTGAATATCCGTTAAACCATATTCCACCGAATCAATTTCTTGGACAATTCTTTCACTGGTTTTTAATAGTTGATTTAAAATTTCTGGTCTTGCTTGTCCTTTATCTTTGCGTCCATAACTAAAAGAATTTCTTTTTTCCCAAGTATTAGCTAATTCTTCGCTAGACTCCCAGTTTCCATCCACAACTTGATCATTAACCAAAGAACCAAAATCACCAGCAGGGTTAGAAAAGAGTCGCGCTGAAGCATTGTCTACCCCTTGTTGTTTTAACTGTAAATAATGTTGACGAATAAAGTTCTTTTCGGGATCTTCATCTGCTTCTGCCGCACGCTTAAATAAGTCATCTAACAGTTCAATAATATTTACAAAAGTATCACGAAAAATACCTGATAAATTAGCTAAAACATCAATTCTCGGATGATCTAATTCTTCTAAAGGTTTCAAATCATATCTAACAATACGTCCAGTACCCTCTTTGATCGGTTCTGCCCCTACTAATTCTAATAATATCCCTAATGATTCACCCTTGGTTTTGATTGCGTCTAAACCCCATAATAAAACGGCAATCGTTTCGGGATAATTACCCTGTTCTCCTAAATGCTGTTGTATAGTTTTCTTAGCAATTTCTCGACCTCTTTCATAAGCTGCTGGAGACGGCATCCTGTATGGATCTAAGGCGTGTATATTTCGTCCTGTTGGTAATACTCCCGTGCCATCTCTGAGTAAATCACCCCCCGGTGCAGGAGGAATATATTCCCCATTTAAACCTCGTAATAAGTTAGTTAACTCTTCGGAGGTTTGTTTGAGTAAGTCTCTGATATAAATTGCTTCTTCTATGATTTCTTTTTTGCCATTTGCTGCTTCTAAAATATACTGCAATTCTGATGATTCAGAGGTAATAGCTTTTCTTTCTTTATCAGTTAATTTCTCTCCAAAATAAGCCTCTAAATAAGAATCTAACTGTTCTTGAGTAGGAACTTCACCAAGAGTGTGTAAACCAGAAGAAAATAACCGTTGTTCTAAAACTTGTAAGTATTCATAGACCTTGACAAAATACTTATTTAAAGCGTGTTTACTAAACAATTTTGCATTTTCTACTGTAAACTCAATGCCTAATTTTTTGCCTTCTTCAAACTTACAGTCGGCATTCAACCCAGAGTCTACAATCTTTTGAATAATCCCCTCTCTTAAAATCTCATTTTTATTGGGATCTTCTCGATATTCAGCAATTAATTCTCTTAACGCCATCAACTCTTTATATAACCCTGCTCGTCCATAAGGGGGTACATTATGAGAAATTAACACCCCATAACCCCGACGTTTAGCTAATATAGACTCTGATGGATTATTAGCAGCGTAAATGTATAAATTTGGAATATCTCCTAATAAAATATCTGACCAAGAATAGCCCGTATTTCCTAATGGTGAACCCGGCAACCATTCAACCGTTCCGTGCATCCCAAAATGTACCACAGCATCGGCACAAAAATCATGTTGTAACCACTTATAAAAAGCTGCATATTGAGGATGAGGAGTTAAATCTTTTTCAAACATTAACCGCATGGGATCACCAGAAATCCCTAATGGAGGTTGTACACCTATCCAGACATTTCCTAATTGAATACCCCCTATCTGATACTCATCCCTGTAAGTTTTAATTCCCGTTTCTGTTAAAGATTTCCACTGCTTTTCAATACGACTTGTCAACAAATATCCCAACCATTCTTCCAACCTTCTAACATTAACAGTCACCCCTTCATTCCTTTGCGTCTTTGCGTCTTTGCGCGAAATAATTGTCTCATCAGCTTCTTTTACCTGATTAATTATAAACTCCCCATCTTCAGGCAAATCCCCCACATTGTAACCCTGCTTATCTAACTCCTGTAATAACTTAATTAAGCTACGAGGAACATTTAATAAAGCGGCAGTTCCTGTTGCACCATACCCTGGTGGAAACCCATATAAAATAATGGCAATTTTGCGGTCTTTTGCTTCCGTTTTGCGTAACTGAATCCATTTTTTAAGTCTTCCAGTTAATCGTTTTACTCGCTCAGGAATAATATAAATATCATTACCCACTAAACCCCCTAATGGTACAGTATCGATAGCCCCATCTAATTCAGGAAGAGAATATAACACCACACTTTGTAATCCGCCTATTCCTTGTCTCGTCCAAGAATAAATATCTTGAATTAACAGAGGTGCAGCGACAATATAAGGAATATTTTTTGCAGTTAAAATGCGTTTTGCTACCTCAACTTGTCGTCCAGCTTCCATCGAACCAGCAGGACCACCGACTAAAGGAAAGCCTATGGTAGAGACAATAGCATTAACTTCGATTGCATCTTTTGATAAAGAACGGATTTCTACATTACCTAAGTTACGTTGTTGTGTTTCGTAAGATGTGGTTAGCCAATCTCTGACAATAACATGACCTTCAACTCCATTAATAAAAATAGGAACCGGGGTTAATTCTTGCTGTTCAAAGGAACGAATTAATTGAGGAATATAAGGCTGTTTGGTAATAACGTGCTTACGATATAAAAGAATAGCAACTAAAGGATTGTCTAAAGATTTATGTTGTTGATACCAGTTCAAATAGTCAGTGGGAGAAGCGAAATAACCGTCATAGTCAGGATGAAGTAATCCCATATTAGGGGTTTCAATGGCATCGGGAATTTCTCCTACTTGAATATCTAAATATTTTTCTGCTATCGTCCAACACATAGAGGCAAAGTTTTCCGTTCCTCCTGCATTCCAATATCCATAAATAATTAACCAGTTACGTAAATCTTGAACTTTTTTTGCTGGAATAAACTTTAATAATTTCGGTCCTGTTTTCAAGAAACTTAAATAACCAGCAAGCTTATCTTCTTCTCTACCACTAGAAAATTTACTTAAAATAAATTTGATAGGTTTAGGCATTCCTTTGGGTTTTTCCCCAATAACAAATTTTCCTAAGCGAGTCAAACTCATTAATTCTAAAGCTGACTCGAAAACTAACCGAATGGGAATGTTTTGTACTCTTTCTTTTAACCAAATAACTTGATCATAATCAAAGATTAAACTAGCAAAAAAAACATCGGCATCCTTGAGGACATTCTCAATAATCTCAGGTTCTTGAGAAATACAGCGATCGCTAAATATCTGTATATCCAACTCCTGACACCGTGACTGCGCTAATTGTGCTGCTTGTCGGTATAAGTCAAGATTAAATGATTCAAACCCAGTAATGACTACGATGCGTGGCATATCCCTAACCCGTAAAGTTTTGTTACAGCCTTATTTCTATTATAAAGAGTTATCTTTAAGTTTCATCTTCTCTCAATAAATTGACTTCACTCTCTTGAATTGTTGCTTTAAGAGCAGTCGGAGAATTGCGGAAAATTAAAGTATAAATATCGGTAGGCATCTCAATATTAGCTTTTTCTAAAGCCTCTTTAATCAGATGAGTTACCTTAGACGTAGTAGAAAGAAAACCAGCTCTTCGCGAATCTACCCAAAAGCGAACTTCTAAATTAACAGTGCTTGCAGCCAATTCTTTGACTAATATTTCAGGCACAGGGGTTTTTTCTACTTCTGGTATTTTCTCAAATACCTCATAAATAACCTGTTGGGCTTCATTAATATTCGCCTCATAATCAATACCAACCACCACAAAACTACGACGGCGAGGAGCTGCGGTATTGTTAATAATACTGGCTTGAAATACTTCTTGATTAGGAATATAAACTAACCGTCCATCGTAAGTTTTCATCGTGGTTGATCGTAACTGAATTTGAGTGACGGTTCCTTCATAATTGTCGATAACCACTTGATCATTGATGCGAAAAGGTCGAGCAGCTAATATAATAACGCCAGAAATATAGTTACTCAAAACATCTTTGAGACTGAAACCAATGGCAACACTGGTGAGTCCTAATGCCCCTAGTAAAGCAGCAAAATCAATTCCGAGAACCCCTAAAGCAATGACAGAGCCAATCACCCACACTGCTCCATAACTGAGTCGTCCGATAAGAATTTCAGAACTAGAATCTCCTTCTGTTTGTTGCGCCCAGGTAAACGCAGCATAACGAACCCCTTTAGCGGCTCCCCAGGTCAGTCCTACTACAATGATTGCTCCTAACATAGAAGGTAAATTACTTAAAGTATCCCTGAGCAGTTGACGAATTGTTCCGTAGAGTCGTTTTCCTACATCAATAGCTAAAGGAGGTTGCTCAAAAGCTTGATTAAGTTGATCGGCCCATTTCTGGGCTAATTGTTCTACTGATAAGCCAAAATCTTGAGCATCTTGTTCAGTCACAGTCATCAACACTCGATTATTCACTTGTAAAGTCGCTATTTTTCGGGGATTGTCCGGTTTAGCACTAACTTCTCCAATGGATTGGGATTGACTCAATAAACTAGCAATACGCCGATTAACAATGGTTGCTCGTTGGCGAGCATTCATCTGTGCTAAACTTCCAATTTGGAAAATAGGTTGACCCCGCACTAATACATCAGCAAAGTAAACGCTATTATCGGGAGTCTGGTTTTCTATTTTAATCGATTCATTCACTAAACTTTCTTCTTGAGTAAGTGCATGAGGAATGATCAGTAGCACAAAGCTACCAACCATAACCAGCCCGCAAATTTGACGATAAGCTAAGCTAATAACATAGGGAGATACTTTTTTCATAACCAATATTTTATAATTTTTTTACTAACTTTTACGGATAATTCTATAGAGTTTTCTTAACTTTTGAATGCTTATTGATCTGTATTTCTGCTCTAATAAAAGCCAAAATAACGAAAATTAACCAGAGTAGGGCAATAACCAAACCAACAATGACATCACTGGGCCAATGTGCGCCCAAGACTAGACGAGACATTGAAATCAAACCCACCCAGGCTAAGGCAAATATAATGACAATTAATCGCTCTAACCAACTGCGAGATTCTCGAAACCAAAGATAAAATAAAAAGCCATAAACCACAGTTACGACAAAGCTATGACCAGAAGGGAAAGAATGTAATCCTGGTGCTGCTAGACCATTGGCGATTAAGTCAGGGCGATCGCGATTCCAAAGACCCCAACCCACCCAAACAATGGCAAACTGTAAAATATAGGCAGTTACGATAGTGGCGGCCGTCAAGGGTTGAGAAAACCAAGAGGTTAAAGCAGCTAGGGCAATGACGACGGGTAACATCCCTACCAAATTTCCTGGCGACTGCCAAGTTACTCCTTTATCAAAACTCATAGGAAAATTTTTCACTATGATTAAAAGGGTTTGTTCGTCCCATGTTTGTAGGGTTTCGTAATTCATTGCCCAGTGGGTCACAAAGAACATTATTAACGAGCAGATAGCCAAACCAATGGCCAGAGTAGCCCCCCATTGTTGCCAAGCTTTAGACGGTATGGCTTTGGCAGAAGACGAAAATCGCTGAAAAACATTTTTTGCTGTCTGAGCAATGAGCCATTTGTGTTTACTAGCAGACATAATTTATTCAAGAAAGATAATGTAGTTGTGATTCCCCTATACTCGAAATTTTATTTTATTTTACTTTATGTTTATTTACAAAAATAATCTTTAAAGGTATTTCTTGAGACTGATGCAACTGTAAAAAATATTGATTATCATGCAAATGTAATTGATCAAAAAAACTATGATCAGTTATTATTTTAGACAAAATTATTTTTGGAAAGTTATGTCTAGTTCTTTAAAAGAAAAAATCACTACAGCCCTTCAGGAAGCCAAAAAAGAAGAAAAAAGTCGCCCTGAAAATGTCAAAGAAATTGTCAAATCAACCATTTCTCAAACCAATTTAGAAGTCAAAGAAGATTCTCAAGAAATTCGTTCTTTAGTTCAAGATGTAGTTTCGGCTGTTATTGAAAATTCCCAAAATGAGGGAGAGGACATCAAAGAAGAAATTACCGCAACTGTTGAAGGAATTATTGAAGGGATCAGTAATTCTAAACGTCGGAATATTTCTAAAACTCAACAAGAAGTTCAACAGCTAGAGTCCAAAATCGTCCACGAAGAAAAAGATTTGGAAAACAACATTGAGATGGTACTCAAGGAAGTTAACGAAACTGCAAAAAATCATTCAAGCAAAATTCAGGAAACAATAGAATCATCTATTAAGTCAATCCAAGATAGTGAAGAATTTGCCCTAATGAAAAGACGTTATGCACAACTCAAAGCGAAATTAGCTGTGATTAGAGCTAACTTAGTAAGCCGTTATAGTGAACAGTTTGAAGATATAAAACCCTATTTAGATGAGGCTAAGTCCTGGTATCAGCAAAGTCAAGCAGAACCTGAAGTATTCAACAAAAAAATAACCGAACAGCAGACAAAACTAGACACCAAAATAGAAGAATCTGCCCGTAGTTTGGCTCAAAAAGAGCGGCATATTAAACAGGTTTTACGAGAATTATGGCAATCTTTTTCCGCCGAAAAATCTGATTAGGTACGTTGCTATTCTCTAAAGATTAATAATTATTCATTAATAATGATAGGTTCTAGTTGGTAATTATGCCATTGGTGTTGATAGAGTTCAGCAATATGATAATGAATAACGTATTTAGGAGGTTGACCCTCTTTAACTTCAATTTGTAGAAAAGAATAAGGGCGTTTTTTATGAGAACCATGGCCATTACGACCAATAAATTTTAATGAGCGAGCAACTTGATGTTCTAAACCTTGTTCGTCAGTTTCTTTGAGCATAGAACCTTCACGGCGTTGACGGCGAAGACTGTGGCCACTCCCTCCACAAACGAGCCAATGAATAAAAGAATCAGCTTGTTGGGTATTTTCAGTATAAAGATGTTCTAAACAGTGAGCGTGGCCCGATAAAACTAAATCGACAATACCCCTGCCTTGGGGAATATTACCTATCATTTGAGCAACCTCATTAAAAACGTAACGTAGACGATGACGTATTGCCAGGGTTTGCCCTTGGTTCCATTTGGTCTTTTCTGTCACATAGGGTGGATGATGCAAATAGATAACTCGTCCTCGAATTTCAGGGTTTTGCCAAGACTTTATCAATTCATCTCTAAGCCAATGAAGTTGTTCAAAATCAATAGTGACTTGATGTCTATCGAGTCTTTTATTAATATCGAGTTGTTCTTCTTCAATTTGGTTGATTTGTCCCTGTTTATCATCTAAAATTTCTGCTTCTTCTGTTTTTTCGGGATCAAGGGATTGCATTTCTGTAAGAATTTTTTCTTTTCGTGTTTCTAATTCTTTACGTCGTTTCATCAGTGAATGGCGCATTAGTTCCCCTGCTTTCGTGTCGGGTAAGGGAGAGGGTGCATTAAAGGTATTAGAATCAAGGGCAAAAAAATCAATGCCACCGTAAGAAAACCTATAGTAACGATTTGGCAGACGAGTAAAGTGTCCAGGTTGATAGGATAGACAGCGACGACCATCAGTCGTGAGACGATAGTGTTTATCCAAATGTTTAGCTAAAGAATGGGGGGATTTAATATCAGCTAAATAATCTAAAAAAGCTTTACTGTAAGCTTGTCCTTTAAAAGAACCGTGCCAACCCACGTCAAAATCAAATTTAATCGGTAATAGACGACGGACTCCCCAAGTGAGTTGAGAAAGGACTCCATAGACTAAGGGAAGATCGTAATAATCGTGATTACCAGGAACAGGCAAGAAGGGCAATTTAAAGATTAACTGATCATAGGCAATTTTTTTAGGAGATTCACCGCCTACTAAATATTCTTTGTAAGGCTTAATAAAATTTTTGTAGTAATATTCTTTTGAACCCACTTGATAAACGACATCTCCTGTATGAAGAATAAAATTAGCTGACTGTTTAAGCATCAATTCAGCAATTTGTCTTTGAGGATGATTGTCATAATGCTGTCCACAACCGCTATCACCAATTACTAAAAATGAAAAATCTGGATTATTGCTATTGCTGTCTTCGATTAAAAGTTTTGTTTGGTCAATGGCACGTTCTTTAATTGCTGATTCTTGCCATCGGACTCTCTGCTTCATTTCGTCAATCTTAACCGAAATTGAGGGATCTTTAACGAATTGCATATAAAAGCTTGCTCAAACAAGGTATAGTATCTATTGTGGATGAGTGGCGTATATTGTCATACCCAATCAAGTTATCAAACCCGTCTTATCCTTTGGATAAGGCAGGATTACGCTTAACTTAAAAGATATCAACTTTTAAATAAGATATCAACTTTTAAAACTATGTCGTGAAATAAGTTTGAGTCGTCGATTTATATTAAAAAGAAGCGGTTAACTTAAATTCAGCTATAATGAATTGATTTGTCATACAAACTAATCGTTTTGTGACTTTTGATTAATTTAGTTAAATTTAATCCTTAAGGTTGATCATTTTAAATCATAATGCAATGGTTCGATAAAACACAACGACTGCTAAACAATAAGATATTATCTAATCCTTGGATTAGGGGATACATTTTAATGGGATATATAGGCAAAGGTGCTTTATATTTATCCATTGGTATGTTAGCGGTTCGAGCTTCGATCCTGTCTAATCACCAAGCCTCTGGAGCCTATCTAACCTTAACCTTCGTTACACATCAACCTTGGGGAAGAGGATTTGTCAGCCTATTAGCAGTAGCATTAGGAGGATATGTTTTGCGAAGATTACTTCAGGCAGTTCAAGTGTTAGAATCGTCTAATTTTTGGAGTGTGAAAAGTATTGTTCAACGTCTCGGTTATCTGATGAGTGCGTTTAGCTATGCGGGTGTGGTTTATTCAGCTTTTCAGATTGTCTTACAATTAGGAGAATACGATGACACCATTAAAGATTTAGTGAATGAACTTTTTGAGCAACCTATTGGAGAATGGCTTATTCTTTTAGGGGGAATTATGGTGACAATGATTGGTAGTTCTTATATTTATGGTGCTTACACAGGTTCTTATATTAGTGAATTGCGATCGGCTGATATTAATTACCGCTTAGAAAAATGGACAATCTACATTGGTAAATTCGGAGTATTGTCTAGAGGAATTGCTTTTATTTTAATTGGTATTTTCTTAATTCAAGCTGCAATTTATGGGACTTCAGACTTGGCTGGCGGTTTACAAAACGCCTTCCGGGAAATCGCAACTAAGCCATTAGGATGGTTGTGGTTAAGATTAATTGGTATTGGTTTAATGGGTTACGGACTCTATATGTTTGTTGCTGCTAAATATCGACGCTATGCCATTAGATAAAGTTGATTTGAAGATAAAAAAGGTCAAAAAGTTATTGACGATTTTATTCGTTTTACAATTATTGATTACCTTATCAGGTTGTCAAAACAGTGAGAAAATTGAAATAGAGGAAAATGGCTTAATTGATGTTGCTGCACTTAGCCCAAATATCAACTATTTTATGGGAAAATCTGTGCTAGTTCGTAATGATATTTTAGAAAAAATTGGGGCGAGAGGATTCGTTTTAGATAAAGATCAGGTGTTTAGGGGAGAAAAAATTTTAGTCATCGATCCTTCAAAAAATCCTCTAACTTTTTCTAACAATAAAACCCCTGAAGTCTTGGTTAAAGGGACAGTTACAAAATTAAATTTAAACGAAATTGCAACAAAATATGATTTAACACTTGACCCAGAACTTTATAGAAAATACGAAAACAAACCTGTTATTATCGCTAAGTTTATTATGCTGTCTCCTGATCCCGGAGATATTAATGATAACGTTGAATTTTATAATAATAAACCTTTAGCCATTAAAGGAGAAGTAGAAGCTGTCACAAATCATGGTTTAGTTATATTAGACGAAGAAACAATCTTTGGCGAAAAAGATTTAATTGTGGTGCAACCTAAACCAAGAATTGAAGTTCATGAAGATGACACCGTTATTGTTTATGGTGTAGTACGTCTTTTAATTCCAGTTGAATTAGTACAGGAGTATAATTTAGATTGGAATTCATCAACCCAAGAAGAAATTGAAATTGAATATTCTCAAAAATATGTTTTAGTCGCTAATAAAATTCAAGTAATTGAACAAGAATCAGACTAAAAAAACATAATACTGCGTTCTAATAAGGAACTTATACCAATTCTAAAAAAAGATTAGTATCTGTATCTTTTTCAATAATTACTGTAAATGTTGTCATTTTTTTAATGAACTCAAAATATACTATAATCAGAACTGGCGATCGCCTAAAAACACAAGATGATAGAAGGGAATGGCAAGCCCAATATTTTGCCGGTTGTTTACTCATGCCAGAATATAAATTGCTCGAATGTAAAAGAGGCCGAGATTTAACAAATTGGAAGCATTTATACGCAATAGCAGATGAATTATGTGTGACTATTTCTAACCTCATTTATCGTCTGCAAAAAGTCGCAGTTATATTAATTAATAAAACAAAAAAACGGCAGAAGGGCGAAACTTCTACCGTTGCTTGAGGGTTAAATCTTAAATGGTTACGAGTCAGTTGCTTTAGCTAAAACCGGTTGAGTATCACCCGAAGCGACTTTAACTTTGCCGTCTTCGCCGATATCAACTACAGCGATATCACCTTCGCCAACTCGTCCGGAGAGAATCTCTTCTGCTAAGACATCCTCTAGAAGACGCATAATAGCACGGCGTAAGGGTCTTGCACCATAAGCTGGGTTATACCCTTCTTCTACCAAGCGTTCCTTGAATTTATCGGTAACTTGTAAGGTAATCTCTTTCTCAGTTAACCGTGCAAACACTTCTTTGAGGAGAATCTCGGAAATTTGTTTGACCTCTTCCTTGTTCAACTGACGGAAGACGATAATTTCATCGAGTCGGTTGAGGAACTCAGGTCTGAAGTATTGCTTCAATTCTTCGTTAACCAGGTTACGAATACGGTTGTACTGTGCTTCGTTTTGGTCGTCTTCAAACTCAAATCCGAGGCCACCGCCACCTTTCTCAATGACCTTAGAACCAATGTTAGAGGTCATAATCAATAAGGTGTTTTTAAAGTCCACCGTACGTCCCTTAGCGTCCGTTAAACGACCGTCTTCTAGGATTTGTAGAAGCATATTGAAGACATCGGGGTGTGCTTTTTCAATTTCATCAAATAGCACAACGGTATAGGGACGACGACGAACTGCTTCAGTCAGTTGTCCCCCTTCGTTATAACCCACATATCCTGGAGGAGAACCGATTAACTTAGACACCGTATGGCGTTCCATGTATTCGGACATATCCAGACGAATCATGGCTTCTTCTGACCCGAAGAAATAAGTCGCTAACGCTTTAGTTAATTCGGTTTTACCTACCCCTGTAGGTCCAGAGAAGACGAAACTAGCGATAGGACGGTTGGGGTTCTTTAACCCAACTCTTGCCCGACGAATCGCCCTAGAAACAGCTTTAACTGCGTCTTCTTGACCGATTAATCGTTGATGTAGGGTGTCTTCCATGTGGAGCAGTTTTTCAGATTCGGTTTCTGTTAACTTGTTCACAGGAACCCCAGTCCAAGAAGCCACAATGTGGGCGATTTCTTCAGCATCCACAAAGGGTTCGTCGTTTTCTCCTTCTCCTTTCTTAGCAGAGGAAATAGAACGAATTTGCTCCTTAATATCCATTTCTTGATCCCGCAATTCTCCAGCGCGATCAAAGTCTTGGGAGCGAACTGCGTCATCTTTCTGCTTCAAGATGGTGCGTAGTTCTTTGTCTAATTCCTTGGCTGCAGGAGGCAGTTGAGAATTAATTAAGCGGACTCGTGATCCGGCTTCGTCAATTAAGTCAATGGCCTTATCAGGGAGATAACGGTCAGAAATATAACGATCTGAGAGTTTGGCTGCTGCTTCTAGAGCTTCATCTAAGATTTTCAGCTTATGATGTTGCTCGTAGCGTTCTCTGAGTCCGTAGAGAATTTCGATGGTTTCGTCTACAGACGGTTCTCCGACCATTACGGGTTGGAAACGACGTTCTAAGGCTGCGTCTCGTTCGATGTGTTTACGGTATTCATCGAGGGTGGTGGCCCCAATACATTGTAATTCACCCCGTGCTAGAGCTGGTTTAAGAATGTTAGCAGCGTCGATCGCTCCTTCGGCTGCACCGGCACCGATGAGGGTATGAACTTCGTCAATAACGAGGATAACATTTCCTGCTTGACGAATTTCGTCCATAATCTTCTTGAGTCGTTCTTCAAATTCCCCACGGTACTTGGTTCCTGCCACTAATAAACCAATATCGAGGGTGACAACTCGTTTTTCTTCGAGGATATCAGGAATATCCTTAGTAGCGATGCGTTGAGCTAACCCTTCTGCGATCGCTGTTTTACCGACACCGGGTTCTCCAATAAGAACGGGGTTATTTTTGGTACGACGGCCTAGAATTTGGATAACCCGTTCGATTTCTTTTTGTCGTCCAACAACGGGATCGAGTTGCCCATCACTGGCCAACTGAGTTAAATTGGAACCGAATTCGTCTAAAGTAGGGGTTTTAGTGCGTCCTGGTGTACCACCACCGGCGGCCACCTCTGCCGTTTCCCCTAATTGGCGAATGACTTGGGTTCTGACTTTGGAAAGGTCTACGCCGAGGTTTTCGAGAACCCTAGCTGCGACTCCTTCCCCTTCTCGAATTAAACCTAAGAGAAGGTGTTCTGTACCGATATAGTTGTGTCCTAATTGTCTAGCTTCCTCTAAGGAGAGTTCTAGAACTCGTTTTGCTCTTGGGGTAAAAGGAATTTCAACGGCGACAAACCCTGATCCTCGGCCAATAATTTTCTCAACTTCAATACGAGCATCTTTAAGGTTAACACCCATTGATTTGAGAACTTTGGCTGCGACTCCAGTTCCTTCACCGATGAGGCCAAGAAGAATTTGTTCGGTCCCAACAAAGTTATGACCGAGCCGACGAGCTTCTTCTTGCGCCAGCATTATTACCTTGATAGCTTTTTCTGTAAAGCGTTCAAACATATCTTTATTAATCCATCACCTGCTGCTTGCCCTTGTAAGCTGATTCTAACACAGCTTTTTTGTCATTATTATTAATGTAGGATTTTGTAGCATTCACTACTGTTTGTCGTTTTTTTGTTGAATTTGTGTGTCTTTGTTCCTCCACCAATAATATTTTAGGGTCAATTGTTTTTACGATTTTGACACAGAATTTTTGATTTGTTCGCCTAAATCATTAAGATTATCTAAATTTAACCGATAACTTAGGGGATGAGCAATGAGGCGAGCCGTACTTTGGAATAGGGTATCCACCTCCACCAGTCCATTTTCTTTGAGAGTGCGGCCTGTGGAGACTAAATCAACGATCGCTTCTGACATTCCGGTAATGGGACCGAGTTCAACCGAACCATAAAGGGGGATAATCTCTACCGGTAAATCTAGCTTTTGAAAATAAGTTTTAGCACAGTTTACAAATTTTGAGGCAACTTTTCCATTGGGGGGTAATTCTGCGGGGGTTTGGTAAGGACTGGTTTTGGGAACGGCCACAGACATCCGACAACCCCCAAAGTTTAAGTCAGCGAGATGGGCAACGTCTGGGCTTTTTTCTAATAATAGATCGTAGCCTACTATGCCTAGTTGTGCTTGTCCATATTCGACGTAAACGGGTACATCGGTGGCTCTAACTAATAAACCTGTGGCTCTATTTGTGCGATCGGTTATCTGTAATTGACGATTTTTGGAGTCTAAGAAAGCACTAAAATCTAATCCAATGCGTTTAAAGAGTTCGATGGAATCTGATAATAATGCCCCTTTGGGAAGTGCAATGGTAATCATTATTGATATTTTAAGCGAATATGTTTTATTTTATCGCAATTTTTATTCTTAAAAATTGTTCAAACAAATTTTACTTAACCAAGTCTTCATGATAATTTCAGTAAATACTCGAATTATCTAAATTTTTTCTCTATATTTAGATAGAAATATAGCAAACTTATTGAGAAATAAGAGATGTTTTCTAAAGCAAAAAAATTGATTTTAACATTACTAGCTGTAATTCTATTTATTACTAGCACTATCACAATGTTTCCGGCTCCAGCAAGTGCATTAGGTGATCTTCATATGGAAAATAATGTAAACTTTTCATGTGAATCAGACTGTGGTTCTTTTGTTTCATTTGCAGCCGGTGTTGCATCAGGTAGTGCAGTTACTCTCATGGCCACAGGACAAGGAGCAACCGTTGCAGGTATTGGCTCAATAGGTGGTGCGATTGCTCATGGAATTGTTAGTGCTGCTGGTGCTGCTGCTACTGGTGGTGCTGTAGTTGCTGCTACACCTGTTTTAGTACCTGTTGCTGTTGGTGCTGCTGCTATCGGTGGTGGATATATTGTTTATCAACAAATTGCACATTCTTCTGACCATAAATAATTGTTGTAGGGTGGGCAATGCCCACCTTACAGTAATGTCTATTTTATGATTCACAACGATCAAATTCCCATAGAGTAATATTTTTATTAACAATACTGGTCATAATTACCTTGTTTTCAAATTTACCTGAAGAAACCGAAATAAAACTATATTACTTCATCAAAATTGCTATAATTTTAATATAAATAGTGCGACCCGAAAAGTCGCATTAATAGAGTGACTACTAAATAGTCCTAGATAGTGTCTAATCTAGTCCACACCCGAAGGGGTTAAGTTGGTAACAACCTAATCTCATAGCTAGAGGGAAAGTCCAATCAAGATTCTAATCATCAAGAAGATTGAGGGCAAGTGGAAAATCATAAGGGTTAATACTTTTGTTGAGGCTCCGTTATACAAACCTACCATACGATGATTATTATGGCAGTTTGCAGTTAGAATCATTCCCGTTTTTTGAAAGATGTAGCTACGGCTTCAGACCTGGGAGAAGTCCCCATGATGCCATCGGCAAAATATATTTGTTGTGCAGACCAAACAAAAAGAAAAAGTGGATAGTAGATGCCGATATAAAGGGATGCT
>NETF01000197.1 GCA_002172675.1 unicellular cyanobacterium SU3 | reverse complement strand
TAATCTTTTGGTTTGTTTAGGATATTTTTTTAGATAGCTCCAAGTGTAAGTTTCCATTCTTTTTTGAACTAATTATTCATTTTATTATACTATATTTCTTGATTTTATTAAATTATGGAGATGTCTATTAAGTGCAGAACAATCAGAATATAAATGGGATGAAGAAAATAACTTACTTTTGCGCTATGAATATGAGTTTATGCCAAAAGGTATCTTAACCCGTTTTATCGTAGAAACCCATTCTATGATTGAAAATGAAACTTGTGTTTGGAAAACAGGAGTTGTCTTAACTAAAGAGGATGCAAGAGCAGAAATTATTGAACTTTATCGTTATCATAAAGGGGAAATTCGTATCCGAGTGTCAGGAAGTCGGAAACGAGACTTATTAACTACAGTTAGATATGAATTAGGGAAAATTCATGACTCTTATGAACGTCTTAAATATAAAACCTTAGTTCCCTGTAATTGTTCAAAGTGTAAAGGAAGTCAGTCACCTAATTTTTATCCTTGGGATGTTCTTAATAAATTCATTGATGATAAACAACCCGAAATTTTATGTATTGATAGTTATGCTATGGTAAATGTACAGGGTTTAGTTAACGATATTATTAAACCCTATCCAATATCATCAAGCTACAAGGAAACAAACAAAATGCCAGATAATCGTACATTTAATTTTTATGGAGATGCTCAATACAACGAAAAACCTTAAGATCAAGTAAACTTTAATAACTATACTTCTGACTCATCTATCAATAATGCACTACATGAAATTATAAATAAACTAAATGAATTAAATAATAAATATCCCAATGTTAGCCAAACAACAGCAACAGAAATTATAAATGCAGAGTTTACAGACATTCAAAATAATCAACCCCAAAAATGGGCAATTATTAAACATATTTTTAATAGAAAACGCTGGTTCAATGGAGGTAAAACAGCATTAATAAAAGTTGGTGAACATTACAGTGAAAATAACGTATTTTATAAAGCAGTTGTCGGGTTTGGTGAAGGATTTAGTGAATAATAAATTATCAAGAAACTTGAATATAAAGCATTGTCGTTGTGAATGTATCAATAGCGAAATGAAGAAATCTTTAATATTGCTGGTGGTGATTGCTTCGGGAGATTTTCAGTAAGATTCAAAGGTTATTGTCTATATTAACCCTCGCAATGACAATAGAAGTACACTAAAATTAAGAGTTAAAATGGCAATATCAACAAAATTTACGCAGTGGTTCCTGGAAAAATACCATTGATAATTATAGTGACAATTATACCGCAATGAAAATACAACAAAAAAACTCTAATTTTATTCATCAAAGACTTAAACTTTCAGAAATAGAGATTACTCGGATTTGTAAACAGTGGAATATCACAAAACTGTCTCTATTTGGTTCAATTTTACGAGAAGACTTTAATCAAGATAGTGACATTGACATATTGATTCAATTTGCTCCTTATGCTAGGCAAGGTTTATTAACTTTAGCAAAGTTGAAACACTACCTTGAAGACATGACTCAAAGATCAGTGGATATTGTTGTACAAGAGTCAATTGAAAATAGTGAAAATTGGATTCGTAAAGAGCAAATATTAAATACTGCACAGATTATTTATGAAAAAAGATAAAGCGTCATTACTTGATATGATTCAAGCTGGAAAGAAGATTTTGAAATTTTCTGAAGGAATGGATCAAAAAACCTTAGCTATCAATGAAGAAAAACAATCAGCTATTCTCTATCAAGTTATTATTATCGGCGAAGCAGTTAAAAGATTATCACCAGACTTTAGAAAAAAATATCCTTATATTCCTTGGCGAGATATTGCTGGGATGAGAGATATTTTAACTCATCAATATGATCGAGTTAATTTCAATACTTTATGGGACGTTATTAAACAAGATATTCCTGAGTTACTAGAACTAATTGAAGCTATAACAACTAATAACGGTGAGCAGGATTAAATTTAATGTAAAGGTTGATGTAAAGTATTACGACAAAAATGGGCAACTTAAGCATGGATCATAAACTAAGTTATCCCCGATAATTCCTATGAGAGATAAAATTGTAGCCCTCACAGATAATTTAAGTCGTACAATTGTTGGTAAAGAAAAGCCCATTCGTCTCGTTATGGTCGCTTTGTTAAGTGGGGGACACGCATTACTCGAAGACGTTCCCGGTGTCGGTAAAACCCTCTTAGCTAAGTCCTTGGCTCGTTCCATTAACGGACGCTTTCAACGGGTTCAATGTACCCCTGACTTACTCCCCACCGATGTCACCGGAACCAACATCTGGAACCCCAATAGTCGAGAATTTGAATTTTTACCCGGCCCCGTATTCGCTAACGTCTTACTAGCTGACGAAATTAACCGCGCTACCCCTAGAACCCAGTCTGCACTCTTAGAAGTGATGGAAGAGAAACAAGTAACCGTCGATGGAGAAGCGCGTCAAGTCCCTAAACCCTTCTTTGTTATCGCCACTCAAAACCCCGTAGAATACCAGGGAACCTTCCCCCTACCAGAAGCTCAAATGGATCGCTTTACTATTTCTCTGAGCATGGGTTATCCTAGTGAAGCCGAAGAATTGCAAATGTTACAAAAACAACTGCAACGGGTTCAGCTTGATGAACTAGAGCCTTGTATTTCTTTAGAAGATGTACGAGAGTTACAACGTTTAACTAGCTTGGTGAAAGTGACCCCATTTCTACAGCAATATATGCTTAGTATTGTACGAGCAACCCGTACCGATGATGACATTAGCTTAGGGGTAAGTCCTCGCGGTACCGTCGCTTTACAACGGGCTACCCAAGCAATGGCATTTCTACAAGAACGAGACTATGCAACCCCGGATGACGTTAAATATGTCGCCCCTCATGTGTTATCTCATCGTCTCATCGTTGCCAATGGTCGTCAACCTCAAGCCATTATTGAACGGTTATTACGATCGCAACCCGTAGAAACCGAACTAATGGCAGCCTAAAATCTTAAAAAATCATTAACATATTGCAGGGAGTCTGGCAAGGTTCCTTGCAATTTCTTTACTAAATGATTAAGATAGTTTACATAACTTTACACGAGGCTCAAGAATATGAGTAACATTATCATCGAACTTCTTATCGTCGCTGTTATTGCCACAGCCATTAGAAGTAACCAAACTCAGGAGAAACCTGAGTCGGTAATGATTCGAGTGCCTGTTAATGATGAAATAAGGAGAAGTTAAATCATGCTAGAAAAGTTAATCGTTTTTTTACAAGATGAATTAAACATCCCTGCTGAGCAAGTCAATCTGGCCTTACGAGATACTCAGGCCATTCCCTGTCAAGTGCCAATGCAACTATGGAAATATGGTTTAATTAATATGACTCAATTAGAAAAGATTTTTGATTGGTTGGAATAAGAAAAAACCAAAAAAGAAAGACAAAATCTAATGGGTCAATATCATCTTGTTTTATCTTGTGTTATGACAAATTAAAATTAACAAAAATTTTGGGGGTCAAGCTTATCTCGTACCCCTCCAACTTAGATGATAAGAAAGATTGTCAAGACAACCCGTATCGAAGGAGCAACAATGCACTGAGCATAAGGTAACTCGAGGATATAATCAATAATCTATGAGTTGATGAGTTAACATAAAATAAATTATTATTATGATCAGCATTAACCCATAGGATAAGTGTACCTATGGGTTCTCTGTTTTAACTAAATGTTTACCATAGAGAGACTATATTATTAATAATCTTGTATCCATCCACTATTACTAACCCGAATTTTCGATTAACTCATTGTGGAGGTTATTTGTTAACACATCATATGAAAGTTATTTGCCATCAGTAAGCCTATGGAAGCATCCTTTGAACTCACCCTGCAAATCGTCATGGCTGTCCTTGCAGGTATCAGCGCCCAAGTCATTGCCGAATTTTTTAAAGTTCCTAGCATTGTCTTTCTGCTTCTGTTTGGTATTATACTCGGAGCCGATGGCCTTAATTTTCTTCATCCCCATGAACTCGGAGTGGGCTTAGAAGTGTTAGTCGCCCTTTCTGTGGCCATTATTCTCTTTGAAGGGGGACTAAACCTTGAATTACGAGACCTAGGAAGAGTCTCAGGGAGTCTCCGTAATTTAGTCACCTTTGGGACTCTCATTACTCTAGTGGGAGGGGGGATGGCTGCCCATTGGTTAGCGGAATTTCCTTGGTCTATCGCTTTTCTCTACGCTGCTTTGGTGGTGGTTACAGGACCGACGGTCATTAGTCCCCTTCTTAAACAAGTAGAAGTTGATCGTAAACTAGCTACCCTCCTTGAAAGCGAAGGGGTTCTCATTGACCCTGTAGGGGCTATTTTAGCGGTGGTGGTTCTCGATACCATTTTAAATAGTAGTGCGACCCCTGTGGAGATTTTTAGCGGTTTACTACTACGATTTGCCATCGGTGCTATTGTTGGGGGTATCAGTGGAGGATTACTGGGTTTTATTCTCAAAAATACTCCATTTCTTTCAGAGGATTTGAGAAACTTAGTGGTATTAGCCGGAGTTTGGGGGTTATTTGGCTTAGCCCAACTTAGCCGTAGTGAATCTGGGTTAATGGCTACAGTGGTTGCAGGTATTGTGTTGAGGGCTTCCTCTATTCCCGATGAACGACTATTACGACGGTTTAAGGGACAATTGACAGTTTTATGTGTCTCTGTATTATTTATTCTTCTCGCTGCCGATCTTTCCATTGATAGTATTTTTGCCCTAGGATGGGGTAGCATTTTAACGGTTCTGGCTTTAATGTGGGTGGTACGACCCATTAGTATTGCTTTTTGTACCATCAATAGTGACCTCAATTGGCGACAAAAGTTCTTCTTAGGATGGATTGCCCCAAGGGGAATTGTTTCAGCTTCGGTTGCTTCTTTATTTGCCATTTTACTGACTGAAAAAGGGATCAATGGGGGTGATTCGATTAAAGCCTTGGTCTTCTTAACCATTATGATGACAGTGTTTATTCAAGGCTTATCAGCCCGTTGGGTAGCCAAGGGACTAAAAATAACAGCAGTCGAAGCCACAGGGGCTGTTATCGTGGGTTGTAATGCCTTAGGCCGACTCATGGGCCGATTATTTGAGCAAAAGGGGGAATCGGTGGTATTAATTGATACAGACCCTGAAGCCTGTCAACAAGCTGAAGCCGAGGGCTTATCTGTATTTCAGAGTAGTGCGCTTGATCCCGATGTTTTAGAAGAAGCTGGCATTGAATCGATGGGGACGTTTATGGCGTTGACTAGCAATGGTCAAGTTAATTTAGTCTTAGCACAACGGGCCACAGAAGAATTTAAACCTCCTAGAGTTTTTGCTATCTTCCCTAGTAATGCCCCTCAAGATAACAACTCTAATAAAGGCAGTAAAACTCATATTAATCCTGCCTTTGTGGATCAACAGTTAATTAAAATGTGGAATCAATACTTAACTGAAGGTCAATTTAAGTTAGGGATTACCGATTTTAAAGAACCCGGACTTTCTTTTAAACAAGCCCACTTTCAAGCATTAATTCGAGAAGGAGAAGTGTTACCCCTTCTTATCAAACGAAAGGGTAGTTTACAAGTGGTTCAAGCTAGTCAAAATTGGCAAGAAGGGGATGAGGTAACTTATCTGTTTCATGATCCTCGTCCTAAATTGCTCAAGCGTCTTTCAGGGGGTAGTCAAACTCAAACATCTAGAAAATTGACCGCCGAACGGTTACCAGAAGTAGAGGAGGTTCCTCTGGCTGACCCCGTTGACAATTCTTCGTCTGAGTCTCCTATCGATACCCTTGATAATCCTCAAAAGTCACGAACAAAAAGTTAAAGACTTAATTACTTAATATAGCGTTTCTCACTCTTATGAGGTAGACTTTTAATTTGTTATTACTGAACTTCCCCTGTATTAATGTACTAATGAAGGCTATAAGCCCGACCTAGCTTAAGCTTGAGGTCAATAGTACATAAGATTTACTGGCTACAAATCCCTGAAAACCTGATGTAGGGTAGGTTTTAGACCAATTTTTGGCAATTTGCCTTCTGAAAAATCAGACCTCGTTCAGAGAGAAAAAACAAGCCCAAACATGACTACAGAGGCGATCGCTTGATTTAGAGATTAATTGCATCATAAGTTATAATCAACGGTACAGCCATTTTAGAGGTAAAAATGTACCCAGTAGCGATATTTTTCTACTTTCTTGTAAGCCAGACGAAGTAAGGATTCTAGCCATATAACCATGTTGAGAATTTATATTTTTTGTCCTCCAATAAGTAAGGCACCTTCAAAGAATTCAGAAGATGGGGTAATTTTGTTTAAAAGACTTCCTTCGGTACTCAAACCAGCTTCTTCAATATAAACGGCTAATTTTTCCATACTAGCGTTACCGACATACCATTCATTATTAGTGTGGATATCTGACTCACGCCATAATTTTTGGAAGATATTCGTCGGGGCCATGTAAGTTCCTCCTTCCATGTGGGCCATGATTCCCCCAGGAGAGAGTAAGCGAGAACATTCTAAAATGACTTTGCGCCTGATGCCATTGGGTAATTCATGAAAGACAATATTACTGACAATCAAATCAAAACTACCCTCGGGAAAGGTGGTTTGACTGGCATCCATTTGATGGTAATGTATGGGTAAATCAAGGGCAACAGACAAAGCATGGCCGCAACGTAGCATACTCGAAGATACATCAATGCCGTGAACTTCTGCTTCGGGAAACTCCATGGCCATAACTATGGTTGAACCGCCGGCAGAACAACCGATGTCTAAAATGCGTTGAGGCTTAAAATTAGGGAAGTTTTTAGATAGATAGTTCACCATACGGCTTAATCTTCCCCCTCCTATACTGTAATTACGAACGGTAGGAGAAGATTGACCCATAATACTCGTCCCGATATCCCAGACACAGCCTAAAAATTGTTCTTCCCAGTCATTGGTGGCAACATAAGGAGACCAATGAAAATTAGGCGCAGTGACATAGAAAGGCATTTCGAGGTCAGGGTTCAGGTTAAGATACTCTGTAGCGGTGTTTTCCCATGTTTTAATACGTTGTTGATAGTCTAAGTCAGCATTAATATCTGCGCGGGCTGCATTAAAAACACAACTAGCAGGGCCAGTTCGCATCTTTGCAAATTCTTTAACTAAATCATTAGCCAATAAGTGCCGGCGAATTTCACTGTAGGTTGTTTTTTTGCCTGTTGTGGCTGTCCATTTCTCGACTTCTGTCTTGACTAACTCACCAACTTGATAAAATACTGATTTGGCAAGGCTATATTTTTCTATCCACTGTTGGGATAGTTCTTTCCCTTCATCTGAAATTTTTGGGTATAAAGCTTCTAAGTTAAGCTCTTTTCGTTCTATTGCTGTTGCTTTCTGATTAGTCATAAGATGCTATTTACTTATTTTTGCTAACTGCTACAAAGTTCAAATAATTAAATTTAACGTAAATGTAACCCTCCATCAATAGGTAAAGCAACCCCGGTGATAAATGCAGCTTTATCAGAACATAAAAAGGCGACTAATTGACCAATTTCTTGAGGAGAACACCAGCGTTGCATTGGAGTATTTTCTACCATTTTTTGCATCATTTCTCCTTCGGTACCACCATATTTTTCCATCGCTTTATTCCAAGCGTCTGTTTTTGTATAACCAGGGATAATAACATTAACTGTAATGCGTCTTGAGGCTAACATTTTGGCATAATATCGAGTTAAAAATTCCACGACTGTTTTACCGGTTCCTGGCAAAATATAAGAGAGTTTTGGGGTTTGCGTCATATTACAACCTGGGGAAGATGTAGCCACAATATACCCTTTGCCATCTTCCATATAATTAACGGCCTTTTCTACACAACGAATAAAGCATTTAGGATAAACATTTTGATAGTATTCGTATTGTGCCAAACTGGTTAAATTTCCATCCCCTAATAACTGTCTTTGTTTGTCTGCTGCTGCTTCTGCTTGTTCCGATGCTGGAGTTGTAGTAATCCCTAAATACAATCCTGCATTGTGAACCAATGCTGTTAATTTACCCTCAAAATTCTTTTCTAAACAATCAAAAAATTGATCAATGGTTTCTGCTTGTGCAACATCTCCTTTAATGGGATAAACAGTGACACCATAATCGCTTTCTAAAATTTTCTTCGCTTCATTGGCTGCAGTTTCATTGCTATTAAATCCAATAATTAAATTGTATCCCTCTGTTGCAAGTTGTTGTGAAATTCCAAAACCAATTCCTCGCGTTCCTCCCGTAACTATTGCTACTTTTTGTGTCATAATTCTAATAATTTTTGAAAATTTAGATTATATAAACTATATTATAGAAGAAATTATCATAGTATTTTACCTAAATTATAAAACGTTATGGAGCTGAAAGTACAAAACTGGAAAAATTTCACTGATCAACATTTGTATGATTGGCATGGTATTTGGACTAGATATACTCCCACAGGGGAAGTAAAAGAGTCTTTTCGTAGTCTCAGACATTTTGAAAGTAATATTGATAAAACAGAAATCGATCAGCTAAATCAATATATCCTGGCTGACGATAATATTAAAGAACAAAAGTGGCATTTTAGTCAGAAAGAGAATAGCTTACCTGATGGAATGTTTCACCCACAAGCTAAATCAATGCGAGGTTATTTCTTCCCCTCAGGTCATGCCACTTGGGCTGTTACTCAGTTACAAGAAGGTTTCCCTTTTGGTCTGGAATTATTTTTCAGATACCAACATCTCAGACATAGTGTTGGTTTCCGTTATGATGACCAAGGAAACTTGTTTACAATAGCTAATATTCGCGAAGATTCAGCAGGTTATCCGTCCTTTTTTTGGTCTACAGAATTAGAATCGTTCCCATCAAGAAATTTCAGTAACAATTTACAAGGAACTTCTATAACTTTAACCCCTGATTTACATATTTCTGATCCTCTTCCTACTCAATTTACTTGGAGTCGAGAAGGTCATCAAGTATTCTATTTACCTGATGGTGTTTCTATTAGTTGTCCTGAAAAAGTAGCTAATGGTACTGCTTTTTGTTGCGTAGGCAATTGGCTAATTAATGAACAAGAGATGCAGCAACTAATAGCTAATTACGACGCTTCTGGAAACTTTCAATCTCTAACTCTCGAACGCTATGAGTTGAAATAATAATTATTTATAGCTAAATTAGGGTATCAGCATAGATAAACTGATATCCTTCTTTTTTTATTTTACTGTTATCAACCCTTGCATTTAAAGCACTAAATGGGGGTTTACTCTCATCCCAAGAAACTCGTTCTAATTGTTGGCGACCGCAAATTAAATCACAAAACTCTTTACTGGTTAATTTCACATCATTAACTAAATTATAAACCCCATCACACCCTTTTTTATTAATAAATTCAACAGCGTAAACAATATCATCCAAATGTATCCAAGCAACATAATTACTGCCATCTCCCGGTAAGGTTTTTCCTGCCATTCTTCCTATTCGTTTATTCAACTCTCTCCTTGGTCCATAAATACCCCCTAAACGCAATACACAAACGTTAATAGCTTCTCTGTTTAATCCTAAAATAATCTTTTCTGCTTCGACTAAAACTTTGTTATAATCACTCTCAGTTTCTAAGGGTGAATTTTCATCTACCCATTCCCCTTTTTTGTCCCCATAAACGGAACCGCTGCTAAGATAAATTACCTGTTTAACTGTTGAATTATTGTTTAATGCTGTCATTAAATTTTTCGCTGTCGGTAAATAAGTTTGTGCATAAGCTTCTGCATCAACTTGGCGATCGCTAATGGGGGCAATACTGACTAAAATTGTCTCTTGATCATTGATCACTTTTTCTACAGTTTCTAAGTCATCTCCTCTCATGACAATAGGACGATGGGTAATAGTTTCTAGGTCTGAAATCTTTTCTTCTCTAGTGGTCGTTCCTGTGACAAAATAACCTTTTTCATACCAATAACTTGCCACTGCTTTACCCACATAACCACAACCCATAACTGTTACTTTTTTACCTAGATTTTTCTGTTGCTGTTCTGTCATAAGGGCTTTAAATGTGCTATTTTTACGTTAAAATTTTTTATCATTTTTTGTTACTATAACAAGACTTTTTGAAGATAGCAAAAATTCAAATGATTAACTCACTCATCTCTCAATTTGTATTTAAAAACCTTATTCAACTTATTTTTACTTATTTAATATATTTATAATAGTTGCCTTGTTACAAACGTTAATAAAATTTTGAGTTTTCCTGATTTTGCCAAAATTTGTCCGATTCTTGACTTTTGCCTATTTTCGTTTTATATTAGTTATGGTGTATGTTGAGCTTAATTATAAGTAAAATTATTATTCAGTTCTGAAAGCCAGACATAGACTAGATTCTAATATTGTAAAGTTGTTTGCGATCGCTTCAATCTTAACGACTTTTACAAAATTATTTGACTAGAACAAATAAACCATAAAAAAGATTTGTAAACAGAGCTTGACAAGGGGAAATTATTTATAAAATTTAAGCTGTAGGGTGTTAAATGCTTGTAATACGAATAAATGAGGCTATTGGGGTTTAATGTGTCATTGCCCACCTTGTCTTTATTATTAAGGGGAGAACACAAAAAATGGTTCAATTAGCAACAGAACAAGAAATAAAATCTTCTCTGTTTCCTGAATTAAAGTTAACGGTTAAGCAAATATTTGAAGTGCAATAAAAATAAGAGAAAACCCCAACCATAATCGGGTTGAGTTGGGGAATTTGATATTAATTAGGGTTCATGCTTAATTTAGAAATTTCATCTTGTACAACCCTATGATCGTGACGTAAGGGTATTTGAACCCCTTTAGGAAGTTGATCCACTTTAGTCATGGCTTGCTCAAAATAAGTATAAGCTTCTCTAAGTAAACTTATATCTTTAGGTTGACCATCTTTACTTCTTCCTTTCTTACGCAACAGTTGGCCTTTAAAATAGAGTAATTCAGGATTGTTAGGACTATTCGCTAAAGCTTGATCAATGTATCTCATCGCTTCATCGTATCGATCTAAGTCTCGATAAGCTGCAAATAAAGCGCGATCAACCATATAATTAGGGGCTGCATACTGTTCAAAACGGGCGATCGCATCTTCTGGGGAAGAGAAAGGCAAATTAACCGACAAAATTAAATCTAGATAACCCTTGAGCAAGTTTAATTCTGGGTCATCGGGAGATACTTTTTCTGCTTTCTCTAAATGATCAAAGACCAATTGTAACTTATTAACTGCCCCTAGAGGTCCTTTTGTTTTAAACGTATAGGCCCCTTGTAAAAAATGCCCCACTGCTTGATATAAATTACCTCGTAAGGGATCACTAGCGGTTAACTTTTTAGCTGCTGATAGGGTTTTATCGGCTGCATTTTTCATCAAGTCCCAGTCTTCATTGGAGTAGGCCAAAGAAGCTTTCATGGCGAAAGCAAGAGGTTCATCTGTTTCCGTTTGAACTGCTTGTTGTAAATAGGTTTTAGCTTCTGGATAATTGCCATTTTTAAAGATTGCAACAAAAGCTGCTTCTGTCTTATCTCCAATGGGACGAGGGTTACTGCGACGAAACGGATCACCAGCCAAAGAAGGGGTTGCCCAGAAACTTAATGCTACTGTACACACCACAGACCAAGAGATGGAAACCTTTTTCAGTTTAATCAAGGGGTTAATCATTATTTTCTCCAAGCAACATTAATAAATTAAGCTTATCTGGATCAGTTAAGATTGTGATCTCGATACTAGCAAAAAATTTTCATACTATAATTACATTTTTAGCAAAACACCAAAAGTATAAAGCTTAAAACTTAGTTTAATTTTAAACTAGCCATAAATCAGGTAGATTAGAGACGGTTGATCAACTGTCTCAAAAAAAGCAAAAAATTAGATAATCTTGCCTAGATTATCGAGATCATTTTTCTATTCAAAAAGTTCCCGTTAACGATCCTATAAATCTTTTCGGATAATTTTGCCAATAGATTTAGGTAAGGTTTGAATATCAATGACTTGTAAGCTTTTCATATCGTAAGTGGTATAAACAGTTTCTTCTGAATCCAGCGAAATATCAACCACTGTGAGGGTTTTTTGAGGCGATAAGTTACTATTTAATAGTTGACGAGGCCCCCCTCCTAATGCCCCACTATGAAGCAATTCTAATTGTCCTGTTTTGCCAGGATAATAGGCGTGATGATGACCACTAATATAAGTATGAACATTATATTGTTCTAAAAGGTTTTGTAATTTTTCTCCTTCTGCCATGTAGTTTCCTGGGGTATTTCTTCTTACTGCAACAGGATAAAGAGGAAGATGACCAATAGCAAGGCGTAGCTTTGCTTGTTTTGCTTGTGAACTATTTAAACTATTTTCTACCCAAGTTAACTGGTTTGAGTCAATAATATGGGTTGAAGCATCCCAAACTAAGTAAAAAATATCTTGTTGTTGAAACGTATAATAAAAAGGAAAATTAGCTTTATCAATAAAGTTTAATCCTGGGTTATGATTAGGATTATTCCAATAGGCAGAAGCGAGATTTCTTTCTTGTTGAAAATTGTATTTTCCACCACTCATAGAACCCGATCCATCGTGGTTGCCAATAGTAAAACCAAAGGGTATATTACTTTGTCTTAAAGGGGCAGCAATATGGACATCAAATGCTGACCACATGGCCTCTATTTGTTGCTTGGTTAATGACCGTTTTTGCCCGGCTACCATGTCCCCTCCACAGAGAACAATATCTGGTTTCCATTGAGGAATTAAGGCGATCGCTTTGTCTATCTCTGGATCATAATCCGTTGATCCATATTGACTGTTTAAATCACTAATAACAACGATTCTCACATCTTCTTTAATGGGTGCATATAACCCATCAGGGGCAACAGCAACAGGTTCGTTAACTGGAGAAGATTTAGGAAGATCAGACGTTATCTTTTTAGATAAATTCGGTTGAGAGTTACTAAACAATTTATGACTAATGGTAGCAAATGTAATCCCAACTAATCCACCAGTGAGTATTAAAAATTGACGACGATTATAAACCATTTTATTAATTCAATTAAACTGGATTAGCTAATAAAGGTTGAGGTAAGGGTTCATCATCACCTTGATACGCCATAATAAGAGATTCTATAGCCTCTTGTCCATTTATTACTGCTTCCTCATAAGTTTCTCCATGAGTCCGCCAACATTGACCAGGAAAATCAGGTAATGCTACTAAAAAACAATTATCTTCTTCAGACCATTGAATAACCATAAGATACTTAATTTTGTCCATTGTTTTGCCTCATTTCAACTTCTTTAATTGCTTTAATAACTTCTTTTTCTTGATAAGGTTTAGCATCTTTTACATCTTTATCCAGAGATAGTTACTTTTCTCTGATAGAAAGGATGTACCCAGTTTGTATGGCTACCTTTTCCTGGTTTTTGAATAAAGCCAATTTTGCCTAGCATTTCTTTTAACTCTCTAACTTTTTTAAGCATCTTGCCGATAACTTTTCTGATTTAGTCATTAATGATAACTCATAATTAACTATTAACTATGTATTCAGTAAAACTATAAATGGTTTGTTGTTCCCAAGGAAGAGTACATTGAGACGGTTTTTTATTCAAAGAAAAGGGACGACGATCTAATTTAACTTGTAGTCCTAACATGGGATCATCCCCAGACGAAACTAAAAATTCTAAGCGTTTGATATTAGGCCAAGTTACTAAATTATCGAGAATATTAATAATAGCTTGAACATAAGGATGATTCATATTTTTATGCCAGTTATCCTCTACCATTTGTAGCTGTTCAAAGCCTAAATGAAAGATTAAAGAAGGCCGTTCAAATAGAGCGATCGCCACAGGTCTAGCTTCTTCTTGTAAGACTAATTGAACGGAACGACTTAACTGACGAACTTGCTCTAAATTCTTATATCTTTCTTTAACTGAGATGTTTTCATTTTTCCAGTCAATGGCAATGGTAATCAAATAAGTTTGTAGGAATAAATGACCTAATTTTTCAGCTTTAGTGGATAAATAACTAGAATTATAATTATTAGGTTCAATTAACAACGGAAGCCGTTCCACCACCTCTAAACCATAGCCTTTTAACCCTGCAATTTTTCGGGGATTATTGGTAATCAGACGAATTTTTTTGATGCCTAAATCATTTAACATTTGGGCCCCCATGCCATAGTCTCGTAAGTCTGCAGGAAACCCTAGTTTTTCATTAGCCTCAACAGTATCAAGTCCCATATCTTGCAAAGAATAAGCTTTTAACTTATTGACTAAACCGATACCTCTTCCTTCTTGTCTGAGATACACGACAACCCCCGATCCTGCCTTTTCGATCATTTGTAGGGCAGTTTGTAGTTGCATTCGACAATCACATCTTAAAGAACCTAAAGCATCTCCCGTTAAACATTCCGAGTGCATCCGTACCATGGCAGGATGGTCTTTAAACTGACTGGGGTCTCCTTTAACAATAGCCACGTGTTCAGTGTCATCTAAGACGTTACGATAAGCATAGAGTTGAAATGTGCCGAACTTGCTAGGAAACTGACAGACAGTTTCACGATAGACAAAGCGATCGTGTTTGAGGCGATAACTAATCAGATCAGCAATACTAATCAGTTTCAGGTTATGTTTTTTGGCATAATCAAACAGTTGAGGTAATCGGGCCATGGAACCGTCAGGGTTTTGGATCTCGCAAATCACACCAGCCGGGTAAAGTCCTGCCAGTCTGGCTAAATCTACTGCGGCCTCCGTATGACCAGCCCGTTTAAGAACCCCTCCTACTCTGGCCCGAATGGGGAAAATATGGCCAGGACGAGTTAAATCGTCAGGTTGACTGTTAGGATTAATGGCAACTTGAATGGTACGAGCGCGGTCTTCTGCGGAGATACCTGTAGAAACACCAAGATGGGGAGAAGCGTCAATACTGACCGTGAAAGCCGTTTGATTGCTGTCGGTGTTTTTAGTAACCATCAAAGGAAGGTCTAACTCATCTAACCGTTGCCCATTCATGGCTAAACAGATCAATCCCCTAGCTTGAACTGCCATGAAATTAATCATATTAGGGGTAGCAAATTGAGCAGCGCAGATGATATCCCCTTCATTTTCGCGGTTTTCGTCATCTACGACAATAATAGCACGGCCAGCCTTAATATCGGCTAAGGCCGCGTCAATGGGATCAAATTCAGGAATTAAAGTTTGTGAAGCGTTCACAAGTGATTGCTAAAATTAAGAGAACTTTACTTATTTTAGCCTGTGTTTTGGTGAACCATTGTATCTACTGAATTCGACAGAAGGGAATTTATCCAGAAGGAATTCTGCGCCAAGGTTTAAAGGCATTATCGACCCCATACAAGACTGGCGAAAGTTCAGGAAAGTGGCGTTTCAATACAGATGACAGATTATTATTGGCAATCCAGTCTAGACCGAATTGAGTATAAATCTCAGCCCGATAATCTGTTGTAAAAAAGCGATCGCTTTTGAGTCGTCGAGAAGCCATTAAAATAAAGATCCGAAAAGCGGTATCACTAAACCCGAACCCTTCTGGCGTATCTTCAGCGAATAATCCGACCATTAAATCGACTTGATCGATATTATCGTTATAAACCCGACGCATTTCTTCAACCCATTGCTTATTGCTACTGATTTCTTCAAAACATTTCACCCTTCCCCGTCCTATAATTTCTCGGAAACGGTTATAACGAGGAACACCCCGTTCGCGATCGCGTAAAATATCCACTGCAGCCAGATCAAACACTTCTCCATTGTCCCTTACTAATTGTTGTAAGAAACGGGGATAATTATGTAAGGTAATAGCCCCTGGATGAGTGATTCCAAAAGAATAAAATAAATCAGGTAAAGAAATAGATTCTAATAAAGCCCTTGTCCGTTTTCCCGACATTTCAAAAAAGTTAACCTTTTGTAAGAATTCATCTCCTTCTAAACTATGAAATTCAATGTCATCGGGGATTAAAGGGTGCATTCGATAGACAGAAACAAACTCTTCGGTTAAATAATAAGGGGCGGTATGATGATCTTTCTCTGCCCCAATAATACCAGTTAATAAGTCAGCAATTTCCCCTTCTCCCACCGTTCCTAAAACTTCTTTAATATCTTCCCCTAAAAAGCCATTCCAGTTTACATTTAAGGCGATATCAGTGGCAGGTAACGGTAATATGGCAGGAGTCCAATCTACCGTATGAATTTTAGCCATCAAGGCTGCATTAATCAATCGAGCATGATTAAATAAATCATCATCAGACCATTGGGGATATTCTTGTTTAAGATGATCACAAATTAAGTTATGTTCACGGGTAAAAAGGGTATGTAGCATTCCTAACCCGATCCACCAGTTATCATTAAACCCTGTGATATCTACCCCTGTTTCGGGATCAACTGGTAATAAGCCATCGTCTTTAATGATTAATTTTCCCTCCTTGTGCGATCGCAGTTTATCGACAGTTTCTGGGTCACTACCATAAATTTGCGATCCATCCCACCAATGGGTCACAGTATTAATGAAGGTTGGAGGAGTAGAACCTTGAGGACGGGAAGTGTCAGCGAGGGTTTTGCCAACTTCTAAGGGACGATATTCTTCGGGCCAAGGATCGTTAGCTTCTAGGGGTATTTCGAGTTTATCATCGGGTTGATTTTCTCCGTGAGAAAACCAATCATGGTTTTCAAATTGAATCCAAGCTGCTGCCAACAGATTTAATATAGTAGCTGGTTTAAATTCTTCTCTGGTCATTAAAACTCGACTCACCACCCTTGGGTTAGGAGTCATCAGTTGTGCTTGACTTTCTGGTTGAATAGCATTTAAGGGAATATTGCGACCAAAACGAGTCCCGGCCATGCCCATTTCTGGGTGTTCTAAATCATTATAGCTACCATCTGCTGTCCTTGCTGTTAAATGCTCCCCTTGCGAGTCAGGTTGCGGTTGGGGTAACAGGTATTTATCAGGTAATTTAGAGGTGTCGTGAAGATTTTTTTCTCGTAATTCGTTACGAAAGCTTAGAAGTTTGATTAAAGCTAAAGGGGTAGGCAAACGATGCCATAATTGTTCAACTTGAGTAAAAACACTATCGAATTTCTTGAAGAGAGACATAAACTAAAACTCCAACTAAGAATAATCAACAAAGATTTTAGGAATTTTTCCCTTAATTTTGAAAACTGATTTTCGTTGTTTTGTATTTGGCTAGAAGCATTCAGCTATCAGGTTCAAACTAAGGATAATTTGATAATGCTTAACTTTCCCATAGAACTCAACTGACTCAAAGCCAAAAACTATGAATTCCTAACATCGAAAGTGATGAAGATTAAACGAAGGCTTATTGCTTTAATTCAAAAGCTGAACCCTGAATACTGACGGCTGAATGCTTACATTTTGGTTAGGTAATTTCTTATCCCTAAATGTTAATTAAATTTAGGCTAGTTGGGAGAAGATTGTGACAACAGTTTATAGTTTTGTTTAACTCATTCTATCTTAGTTTTTGCCCTGGCTAACTTCATTAATAAATAATTGTGTTTTACTTACCAAAATTCTTGATTTTAATAAGATTTCGGGATTTATCTATGTTCTAATCTTAATAGGTAGCGTTGGATATGAATGGTTTAATAGACAATCATGACGTTTGAAGAAAAACTTGATAATTCTCCGTTAACCTCTTCGATGTGGTTATTATGGCTTTTAGCAGCAGGTTTGATTGCTCTAGATGGCTTTGATTTCTTTGTGATTGGTATTGCTTTACCTTTTCTCAAACAAGATTTTCAGTTAACATCTCTTGAAACGGGAGCGGTTGCTGTGGCTGCCATTGCAGGAGCCTTACTCGGTTCTTTAACCCTAGGCCCCATTACGGATAAAATCGGTCGTCAAAAAATGCTAGTAGTGGATTTGGCCATTTTTATTTTAGCCAGTGCAGGAACAGCTTTATCGTGGGATGCTTGGTCTTTAATTATTTTTCGTTTTTTGGTGGGGGTTGGAATTGGTGCTGATTATCCTATTAGTGTGGCTTATATCACGGAAAATATGCCGTCTCGGTTGCGAGGACGCATGGTTATCGGTGCGTTTACGTTTCAAGCCATTGGCTCTTTATTAGGAGCCATTACAGGAATCATTATTATAGCTCTATTTGAATATTTTTATCCTGATTCTATTTTACCAGCGGTACAATATGCTTGGCGTTTGATGTTAGGGGTTGGTCTAGTCTTTGCTATTCTTGTGGCTATTCTCAGGTTTCAATTTTTACTAGAAAGTCCTCTTTATTACATTGCCAAAGGAGACTATGATGCTGCATCTGAAGCTGCATCAGAATTGTTAAATGAAACCATCATCATTACACCAGAAACAGAACCAGAACAAAAAGAAACAAATTTAAACTATGGATCGTTATTTTCACGGGAATATTGGCGTAACACCGTGTTTGCCTCTGTTCCTTGGTTCTTACAAGATATCGCAACCTATGGAATTGGAGTATTTACCCCCAGTATTATTGCTGTTCTCGCCTTTGGCAATGAAAGCAATTTCTTGAACCGTGAATTAAAGTCGGCTACGGGTTCGGCAGTCGTAGATTTATTTTTAATTCTTGGTTTTATCTTAGCGGTTCTTTTGGTTGATCGCTTAGGACGTATTCCTTTACAAATAATAGGATTTATCGGTATGGCAGTGGGTTTATCTATCTTAGCTGTTGCTGGAGATCCGGCTCAAACGGCGAATCCTAACTTACTGTTAATCGTATTAGGATTTTTTATTTTTAATTTGCTGATGAATATGGGGCCAAATTCAACCACATTTTTGATTTCAGGGGAAGTGTTTCCCACTTCTTTGCGTGCTAGTGGTGCCGGTTTGGCAGCAGCGATCGCTAAATCAGGGGCTGTTTTAGGCACATTTACCCTACCGTTACTGCAAAAAAGTATCGGTGTTTCAATGATGATGATAATTTTAGCTTTATGTTGTCTTTTGGCAGCGATGATCACCTATTTCTTCGGTATTGAAACCAAAGGACTCTCCTTAGAATCGGTGAATCAATCCCATGTCTAACCATCTTTGTAATCACTTCAGATCAATCGCTTTTAGAATGTTCAAACATATAACCTCTTCCACGAATGGTTTTGATGCGTTGGCCTTGAAGATCATTTATTTTTTTACGAATTTGACCAATATGTACATCGACTTTTCTTTCAACCCCTATTTCATGATTATTCCCCCAAACCGCAGAAATGAGGTCACTTCTTTCCCAAACACGATTGGGATGGGTGGCCAAAAAGTACAATAACTCGAATTCTAAAGAGGTAAAGGTTAATATTTCCTGACCGAGGGTAACTTCACATCGGTTAGGATCAATGGTTAATTCGTCAATAGTGACACAGTTATTGGGGGTACTAAGGTTTACTTCTCCTCCATTACGGCGTTTTAATAAAGCAGCAATCTTCGCTTTGAGAATTTCTAGATTAAAGGGTTTGGTCAAATAATCGTCGGCCCCTTGTTCAAACCCTTCTAAAACATAGTTAGTATCTGTCATACAGGTTAACATCAACACAAGGGTTCCCGTTTGACGAATTTCTTTACAGAGACTAAACCCGCTTTCGTCGGGTAAATTGACATCTAGAATAGCTAAATCTGGGCTAAGCTTTTGAAAGAGTTGTCTTGCTGTTCTTACGTCTGCTGCTGATTCAATATGATAGTTATTATAGCTAAAAAATCGAGAAATCAATTGGCAGATCGCCGGGTCATCATCCACAATCAAAATTTTAGGTTGAGGAGAATTAATTATCATAGATGTTTCTAAGTAAGGTATATTAACAGTCATAATTAAACAGGGTTAGGGAATATATAAATTAAGACCTTAACTGATGAGAGGTTGCCCACAATAAAGATATTTAAAGGGAACTTTTATGATTTTTTGATCTCAGTCTGGGTAAAAGGATTTTTTAAGTATCCTCAATGAATAATAGGCAATGGTTTGCACTACAATCAAGGAGGATTAAAGTCCCCAACTTGATCACTGTTGCGGATTTGAGTTAGGAATAAATTTCCTATTTTAATCAACAAACCGTTACCCATTGCCCTTATTAATTGTAGTCAATGACAATATCATCAGACTCTTTTTATGATCGCCAAGAGACAACGCCACTTATTGATGCTTTAACCACCTTAAAAAACAAGCCCGATGCTGCTTTTTATGTTCCTGGCCATAAACGAGGACAAGGAATTAGCGATCGCCTAGAATCTTTGTTAGGAAAGACGGTGTTTCAAGCTGACTTACCAGAATTGCCAGAATTGGGTAATCTGTTTGCCCCTGACGAGGCGATTGAAAAAGCCCAATTCCTAGCATCGGAGGCTTTTGGGGCTGATCGCACTTGGTTTTTGGTGAATGGGTCAACCTGTGGGGTTATTGCTGCCATTGTGGCAACTTGTGGACCTGGAGATAAGATTATTGTACCCAGAAATGCCCATCAATCTCTCATTATGGGTTTAATTCTTTCTGGCGCGGTTCCTATTTTTCTTAATCCTGAATACGATCCTGTGTGGGATCTTGCTCTGAGCATTACCCCCAAGGCTTTAGAAGCAGCTTTAAAGGAAAATTCTAATGTTAAAGCCGTTTTCTTGGTTTATCCTACCTATCACGGCATTTGTGGGGACATTCAGGCGATCGCAACTATTACCCATCGTCATAACATTCCGTTGTTGGTGGATGAGGCACACGGGGCGCATTTTAAGTTTCATGAAGCTTTACCCTCTTCTGCTTTGTCTATGGGAGCGGATTTAAGCGTACAATCGACTCATAAGGTACTCTCGGCCATGACTCAAGCGTCTATGTTACATATACAGGGCGATCGCATTAATCCCCAAAGCATTAGTCAAGCGTTACAATTAGTAGAGTCTACCAGTCCGAGTTATTTATTATTAGCGTCTTTGGATGGGGCGAGACAACAAATGGCGTTACAGGGAGAAAAGTTATTAACTCAAACCATCGAATTATCTAAGTTAGCTGTTGAAAAAATTAAAGCAATAGATAATTTATCGGTTTTAGAATTCAAAGAAAAGCGACCAGGATTTCACGATTTAGATATTACTCGTTTAACGGTTAATGTTACGGGTTTGGAGATAACTGGTTTAGAAGTTGATGATATTTTTCGAGAAAAACTAGAGGTGACGGCTGAATTGCCGATGTTATCCCATTTAGCTTTTATTATTTCTATTGGTAATACTAAACAGGACATTAATAAGTTAATTGATGCCTTTAAAACCCTGAGTCATTATTTTTGTTCATCTTCTAATAGCCTATTTTCTTCATCCCCTCATCTCCTTAACCCATCCCCTTTAAAATTATCTCCTAGAGATGCTTTTTTTGCTCCTAAACAAACTGTCAAAATTGAGCAGAGTATTGGTCAAATAAGCGGTGAATTAATTTGTCCATATCCCCCAGGTATTCCTGTTGTAATGCCAGGAGAAATTATTACCAGTGAAGCGATAACTTACCTAACAACAATACAAGAGTTAGGGGGAGTGATTTCCGGTTGTACTGATACGACTTTAAAGAAGATTAATGTAGTTGTTAATTAATTTTCTCAGGTACATCAACATTAGAAAGATTGGCTAAAGATTTAAGGTGTTGAGTACGAATTAATTCAGTAAAATTTAAAATAGAACGACCTTCTAGTTGTGCAGCATTTTCTATTCCTTCAAGAAGATTTTGGGCAGCTTCTACCTCGGTATAACCTCGTCTTAAAGCAACTTTGATCGCAGCTTCATCCGTATCTAATTCTCGTTGAACACTTTTATTATCTCGCCAAATTTGTCTAGCTGAAATGACCGTTAAACCGCCAGCAATTAACATTCCTATGGCATCCCCTTGCCCAGTTTCAATAATTAATCCGATGGTTCCAGCTAAGACAATTAATTGATTAATATCGGGCTTAAACCAACGAATATTAATTAAACGATTAGTAGCCCTTAATATTAATAAATCTCGTTGCCCTCTGGGCAGCCGTCGCCATAAATCAAAGTTAATATAGATAGGACGGCTTTCTCGATTCCAAGGGGACGCAAAAGGTGCATCAATAACCTTCGACTGCTGAGGTTTGCTAACAATCTTAGTTAACATTCTCCCAGAAGCTGGCATGATATCTAGTAGACGACTAATCTCAGCATCAATACTCATAAAAAATAGCCAAAACGCTTACTCTATTATTGAGTATAATGGGTTTGAGAATTACCGTCTTTTTGAAAGCAATTTTCTAAGAGTTGGATTTTGTATAAATACCAAAAACGTTTGGTTTCCCAAATCATAGGGTTTTGAGCATCAAATAAAGGTTGATTAAGATAAGTCCAAATAGCAATTCCGATATGTTTAAAACGCCATAAATTTATTTGTGATTTCATTGTTCTAAAATCCCTAAGTAATTTCTAAAGCAAAACCATTAAGTGTTGTTTAAGAATTATTGGTTATCATGGTTAGATAACCTTTCTACTATTAATGTGACAGATTAGCCATCCATTATGCTTGGTGACAAACACGGAATATTTTGCTAAAATTTACGGATACTCAGTGTTTTTTTGGATTTCTATTAAAAAAAAACTTTGAAAATCTTCCACAATCCTTAAGATAACTGCGTTGCGCCTCTTCATATTTCCTATCCGTATGACAATTGGTTTTGGACAGAGGTTAATCTAAACGGCATTTTAAATTAGTAAATATACCCAGTTTTCCCTCAATTCTTATCACTCACATTATCAATTCATACTTTTTTATATTTAAAGACTTAAGCGTCAATGACTTAGCCTTTTATGCGAGTTATATCAATGGTAATGTTACCGCCAAAATCGGGAATAGGCGGTGCTAATTTAGTTAATCTTACCCTAACTTGATTAACTTTTGGTAAAGTTAAAATCTCCTGAGCGATTATTTCGGTTAACTTTTCAATGAGAGCAACTTTTGTTGTTTGAATATGACGTTTAACAATGGCGATCGCTTGTCGATAGTCTGAGGTATCATCAAGATTATCACTGATACCAGCATTTTTTAAGTCCACCTCTAATATTAAATCTACTTCAAACCATTGTCCTAAGACTTGCTCTTCAGGTAAATAACCTGTATAACCGTAACAACGAATGCCAGTCACTTCAATAAAATCCATTTTAGTTATTGGTTGAATCGAAATATTTAGACAAACTCTAGTATCAATCGCTATGATTGTAAATAAGATAATTTTACTATAAATCTTATGAGTCACTCACCGAATAATAATCTTTCCCGTGAAGTCAAAACTCAAGCTACTATTTTAGGAAGTTTTGTCAGTATTTTCTGGATAACTGAATTAATTGATCTTTTCTTTTTAAAAGGTAGACTCAATCAATATGGAATTCAACCCCATAGTTTAATTGGTTTACGAGGTATTCTTTTTGCCCCTTTTTTGCATGGAGATTTACCTCATTTAATTAGTAATACTATCCCTTTTTTAGTTTTAGGATGGCTAGTTATGTTACAAGAAACTAGCGATTTCTGGATTGTCACTATTTTAACGATGGTAATAGGTGGCTTAGGGGTATGGTTATTTGCTGCGCCAACGTCTATCCATATTGGTGCTAGTATTTTAATTTTTGGTTACTTAGGATTTTTGTTATTACGGGGTTATTTTCAGCGTAATTTTATCTCTATTTTTCTGTCTGTTTTGGTAGCTTTTCTTTATGGAGGATTAGTATTAGGTGTCTTACCCGCAGCACCAGGAATTTCTTGGCAAGGTCACTTGTTTGGCTTTTTAGGTGGCATTTTAGCGGCTAAATTAATCGCCAGTGAAAAACGATATTATCATTAGTATAGTCGTTTTAAATAAGTCTGAGAAACACGAGTCGAATGTGAGCATCCTGCTCACTATTTTAACAAGAACAGACTAATTATTTTAATAAAAACTGATTTAATTGTTTATCAAGTTCAGAAAAGTCAACATAAAACTGACCTAAGTTATCAAAAGGTAACAGGGATTTAATTTTTTGAAAATTGGGATTTTTAAATAAGGTTTATTTTTGTTTAAACATCTAAAAATTATCAACAAAAAATCTGAATCTTTTTTTTACAAGTATTTTATTGTGTTTGATATTTGATATTAAATATTTTATAATGTGGCTATAGTTTTTGATACAAATCAAAAAGGAGGGTCATTATCATGGATTATCGTCAAGAACAACTATTTGATTTAGTTTTTCGTGGTTTAATGAGTTTACCTGCATATCAGCTAAAAAACCAGTATAAAAAAATATTTGAACAATATATACGTACAGAATTTCGGAAAGCAATTAGAAAACAAGAAGTAGAAGAGCATTCTTTAATAAGCCGTAATAATAGAATAAATCAGTCTATTATTGATATTTATCAAAAACCTAATCGGTTACAGATGCTCTGGTTTTCTTTTCTCTGGTTGCCTAATAGAGATAAAAAGATAGGTGTAGTGTCAATTATATCTCTTTTCATTAGTTTTCTGGTTAGAACCAGTAATTTTTGGCTAATTTTATTCGGTGTAATTTGTTTATTGATTTTTCAATTGTCTTTTACAATATTTGGCATAAGATTCGGTACATTTTATTCATTTGTTAAAGGCACTTTTTACCAAATAGATACAATTATTAATAAAAGTAAAAACTATGTTTTGAATCATAGAAATATAGATTATAACAATTTAAACATAGAAGCGAATAAAATTACAAAAAATATCATAGAAGATGATATAGCAGGTTTAGACTATGATTGGAAAAAAATAAATCTTCCAGTTATTTTGTTTGCTTTTTCTCTATCTTTTTCAACTGTATATATTTCTGGGGATAGTTTAGTAATAGCAATAAAGTATATAGCAAATATGTTACACTTTGAAAATTTTGAATTAATTAAAAACCTAAACCGAGAACAATTAGCTTTTATTTTGTTTCCTGTCGGTTTAGCTTTAGGAAAAGATATTGTTATCACAGGTTTAAAACAGAGACATGAACGCCTAAAACAGTCGCTTAGATATTTTTAAAGATTGAATTGATGAAAAATTGACGCCTGGCTAAATTAGCAATTTGAGTTTTAAGTTTGTGCATTAACAAGTAGAAGAACTACTATAATTATTTTTCTTGTTGAATAGCAGTTAAAACCTGGGAATGAATTGACCCATTAGTCGCTAAAACACCATAATTATTGCTTAATTTTGCCCCCACAGAAAAATCTAAAGGTTTGCCCTCTAAATCTGTCACCTTACCACCAGCTTCTTCTACCAGAATGACTCCTGCTGCATGATCCCAGATATTTTCTTTTTTACCTTTAAATTGAGGTAAAGGAACCCTAGTATAAAGATGAGCATCTCCTCTGGCGATCGCTCCATATTTAGCCAAAGAGTCCATCTGTTTTGCTGAGTAAGTTAACCCTAAACGTTGATCGATGGCAGTTTGTACTTTGCGATCGCTATGAACGGATTCCACACTTTCGATCCGATATAATTGTTCAAAATTAGACGATAGATCAACTTTAATCGGTTGAGGAGTTCCTCCTTCTAAGGGGATTTCTACTGACCCTTGACCTCGAATTGCTAAGAAAATAACTCCTTTATTGCCATTTTCTCTCGGAAAAGCAGGACAAGCTAATACCCCTAACTTCACCTCTCCTCCTTCCACTAAAGCCAAAGCGACAGCATATTGATCGCCTCGGATAAATCCTTTTGTGCCATCGATAGGATCTAAAGTCCAGTAACGAGGTGCAACTTTTCCGTTACCCCAGTTGATCCAATCAATAACATTGTCAGGGGTTGCGGTGGGAATACTTTGCTGTACCTGTTCAATAATTTGCTGGCGGACTTCTTCTAACTGTGATTTTTGTAGAAGTGTCGCGTCTTCTTCACCAATAACCGGATCGTTAGGAAACGATTCAATTAACCCTTGACATAAGATAGCTTGCGCCCCAAAATCTGCCACGGTTACGGGACTGGTATCAGCTTTTTGCACTGCTTGGCGGCCTTGCGTTTGTTGGACTCGTTGACAGAGTTTAGCCGCTTGTCTGACTATCTTTAAAGCTAATTCTTTTTCTGGTTGATAACTCATTTTTTAACAAACCTATTCCTTATTTATTATCTATTAGATTATGCACTGCTTCGACGACACGATTTAAACCGACTGAATTAGACGCTTTAAATAAAATGCGATCGCCAGGTTGAATAACTTGGGTTAACCGTTCTATCAATGCTTCGTGGGTATGAAAACATTCGGTTTCAATGGTCTTAACCCCTTGAGCAATGGCTTCGGCTTCTGGATCATCCACTAAGATATAAAGACCATCAATAGCTAATTTTTCAGCCATTGCGCCCACTTCCTGATGTAATTGGGCTGATGCGTCCCCTAATTCTTTCATAGTGCCAAGAACGGCTAAATGACGCTCGCCTGGGGTATCTTTAAGCAATTGTAGGGCTGCTTTCATAGATTCTAAACCCGCGTTATAGGTTTCATCTAGTAGGACGATATCGTTACTTAAAGAATATTGTTGCGATCGCCCTTTGGGAAGGTCAACGGTTACTCCTTGGGTCAACAGATTCCAGTCTAAGTTTAACTCTTTAGTCACTGCTAAAGCCGCTAAATAATTCAAAGCATTGTGACGGCCTGGTAAAGGTATGGGAAAATCCATCCCTTCGACTCTTAATATTTGATTATCAAGCAATTCTCCTGTGATATCTCCCCCTTCTAATCCATAGGTAATGGTTTTACCTTGCCATATCATTGATGCTGTTTCCATGAGCCGTTGATCATCGTGATTAAGAATGGCAATGCTATCTTCAGGCATTTCGGCTAATAATTCACATTTTGCCTCAGCGATCGCCTGTCGTGACCCCAGTCGTCCAATATGTGCCGTTCCCACATTCGTAATGATGGCAATAGTAGGACGAGCAATTTGACTTAATAGGGCAATTTCTCCTCTTGCTCTCATGGCCATTTCAATGACAGCGTAGTCATGATTTGTTGTCAATGATAATAGGGTTTTCGGTACACCGATGTCGTTATTGTAGTTAGCTTGAGTTTTATGAACCTTTCCGTAAACCCCTAATACTGAAGCGATTAATTCTTTCGTGGTAGTTTTGCCCACAGACCCCGTAATGCCAATGATAGGAATTGTCAGCTTATTCCGCCACCAATTTGCAATTTCTTGATATGCGATTAATGTATCTTTAACAATAATTTGCGGAATTCTCTTACTAGAAACTACAGAAACTTCATGGTCAACAATTACAGCAATAGCGCCCTTTGAAATTGCATTTTCGACAAATATATGCCCATCAAATTTATTTCCTTTTAAGGCAATAAAAATATCATTTTTTCCTAAAAAACGAGTATCAGTATTAACCTTATTTATTAATTGATTCGACAAGGGCTGAGAAAAGTCGTTTAAGTTTTTGGATAAAATATTTGGAATTTCACTGAGGATCATATTGCTTATTAGGATAACTACGGAGAAAAATAGAGGGGATTTACTGAGTAAAAAAAAGACAAATTTGGTGATCGAGATCACATACAAAAGGTGTTTTTTCCCGTTAATTTAAGAAATGTCTTTACACAACAAAAAGCGTTAACTAAAGTATGTTTATCTGTAAATTTCATCAAAATAGGTTTAGCTGAAAAATCATGAAAAAATTGAGAAAGATAAAAATTTTCAAAATTCTTTCTAAGATTGTTATCATAGTTAAGCAATAGAATAAAAACCATTGCCAAAAACCAAACAGCTAAAAATGCTTGATCAACTTTTATCATTAAACCAAAAGCGGGCGATAAATTTACCTAAAACCTAAACGGAATTTTACAGCCCCGGGTCGAATTAATCAATTGAAATGGGCTGACGGCCATGAATAACCTATCCCAAACTTACTTAAGACAACAAGGATCTCAAGAAGAGCAACTCTTCTATGACTATTTATTACAGCACGTCCGAACTGATGCACCAGGTCAGTTGGTTGAAGATTTTCGTCGCTTATTCATCGAAGCTAGAGGATTTCGTGATCCTCAACTATATACAGCCTTAGAAAAAATTGCTAAACGGAAGGATAGTGAATATCAATTTAACTACTTCTTCAACCGTTGCTGCCATATTCTGATCAACCATTGGCAAATGGATGTTCAGTCTCATAGTGCGATTCCTGAGTTGGTCGGTCTATTAGAGAACCTTGCTCCTTCTCGCAGTGGTTATCATAACACAGCTAACCGAGTTAGATATTTAGTTAAAAACTTTACCCAGTGTGATCAATATCTTAAGCTTCAACGATTAGCACGGGTCATTAGCAGTAAACTAAGTCCTGAGAAATCTAATACAGTGGGTAACTTGATTCACCGTTATCCCTATTTATACAATCATTGTCTTTTGGGAGACGAAAGCAGCCAAGAACATCAACAAACCGTCAGAAAAATCAAAAATCAAACGGAAAAACGTTTCGAGGTGAATTTATCTCGTTATGTTACCTATAAAGTGAGATTGGCACAAATGTCCCGTTCTCCTGAATTAGCGGTTCCTGAAAAAGGTCGCATTATTCGTCCTGTCAAAAATCCGACGCTTCTCAAAGATAAAGAGTTAAATCAAGCATTAAAGCATTATGTCGGGACGGTTGATGGAGGTTATACGTATAAGAGTTTATCGCAAAACTTTTTGAGCCATACGGTTCATACCCAAAGCTTTGGACGTTACAAAGATGACCTTTATGAATATATCCTCACCTCTTTAGATCCCAAATATTCCAAAGGACAATTTAACAAGAATCTTTACCAATTACTACAAAATACACTGCCTGAGTGCAATCATCAAAAACCCAGTGAGTTCTTGATGTTACGAACTGCAAGTCAATTAATGAATTTTCTTGTGGTTGAAAATGGTAAGAAACCCGATCACTACGTTTTTGTGGATATGATTTCTAATATGGGAGTCACGCGGACGATGGGTTTACTACTGAAAGTTGTTTTAGTGTCTAGCAAGGTTAAACCCTATTTAGAAAAGCGTTTTTCTATCCTATTCAATCACTATGAATCTTTTACGAAGGAAGGGGTTCCCTGGTTAGTCAAATCCTTAGAAAATTTACAATTAGCGTTTAGCGTTCATTTTGGCAAAGTAGATTTATCCTGTTTGAAACAAGTTAAAATGAGATAAGTACAATAAAGAATTGATAGGTCTTCAATTCGGTTTCAAGTCTATATTTCTATGTTTCAAGCGACACGCCGCCGTCTAGCTTTGTGGTACACTGCGGTCACAGCTATTTTGCTCCTTCTGTTTGCGACAGGAGTCTTTTTTTATGTTCGTAGTACCTTAGTAGAACGAGTTGATGATACCTTAAAGCACGTTGTCGAGGTGGTTAACCGTTCTTTGGTCATTGAGTCCGTTTCTGTGTCTCAGGGACGTTATCAGGTCAATGTAGAGGCTAGTTTTAGGGATAATGCAGAAGCAGTAGAAGACGATCACATCGATATTGAATGGTTTAACCCTCAAGGAGAGTTAGTTTGGTCAACGTTTAGTGATCCTCCTGTGATCCCTCTTCATCTCAACCGACGAGCAGAGACGGTGCATCTTAATGGCGATCGCATTCTCCGACAATTTACTGCAAAAATCAACTTAGATCGTTATATTTTAGGTTATTTAAGGGTTAGTCATCCTTGGTTTGAGGTGACAAAACCCATTCGTCAATTGAGTTTTGATTTGGCTTTAGGAACGTCCATTACCATTATTATTGTTGGGTTTATTGGTTGGTTTTTATCAGGTTTAGCCATTCAACCGATCCGAGATTCTTATCAAAGTTTAAAACAATTTACGGCGGATGCTTCCCATGAGTTAAGAAACCCTATTGCTACCATTCAAACCAATGTACAAATGGCCTTAACCTATGGAAATACTGATCCACAAATGCAACAAAGACAGTTAAAAGTAGTCGAAAGATTGACTAAACGATTGGGAAACTTGGTGAATGATTTATTATTTTTAGCCCGATCTGATAGTGGAATGTTACAAGCTAGACAGCCAAAAATTCCTTTAGATGCTTTATTAATTGAAGTAATAGAAGAGCAAAGAACGTTAGCCCAACAAAAAAATATTTTTCTTTCATTACATATTGTAGAACCCGATAACAATGATGATGATAATTTTAGTTTATCGGGGGATTGGGATCAATTAGCTCGTTTATTTACTAATTTGATTAGTAATGGATTAGAACATAGTTTTTCTGAGGAAACTGTATCCGAAAAAAATAATCAAGCAGCTTCGGTTGAGGTAGAATTGCAAAGAATTAAACGAGATCGCTTACATCAGTTACAAGTTAAAGTTAAAGATACCGGAAAAGGGGTTCCTGAAACAGCCTTAAGTCATTTATTTGATCGGTTTTATCAAGTTGATCCCTCGCGCAAAAGTGCAGGAGGTTCGGGGTTAGGATTGGCGATCGCTAAAGCTATTGTTGATAATCATCATGGACATATTAAAGTGGACAGTGAGTTAGGGAAAGGAACGATTTTTACAGTCGTTTTGCCAATTTAGGGATGATAAAACCCAATCCAGGGAAAGGTTAACGAAGCTGCCAGGCTATTTTGTACTGGTGCAAGATGTCAGTTTGAGTTGGCTTTGTTTGAAAATATGCAACGGGACGACCTTAATGCCATTGATGAAACAGAAGGAATGTTAGAGTTAATTCGTCAAACGTTAGAGATATCTTTTAATCAAGAAGTGATTCAAGTTCTGAATAAGACGGCTAATGCTCAAAGACGGAATCGACCTTTGACGGATAACGTTATCCGTCAAAGTAATTAGGGTTTAAGGTTTTGATTGATCTTTTTGATAACTTACTCAAGTTCTAAAGTGATTCCCCTTTTTGCTAATGCTTGTCTAATTTCTTCTGCAGAGGGTTCACCCATATTTTTTATCTCTAACAAATCTTTCTTTGAATAATCACATAAATCTTCAACCGTATTAATTTTTGCTCTTTTTAAACAATTATAAGCTCTAGTAATTTCTTTGATATAATCTAATATTGATTCTATAGAACAATCAAATAAACTACACTAAAATAAAAGTATTCAACCTGAACAAAAACGAAACTAAAACCTAATTAATGATAAATTTAACCGCAAAAGTTCAAGTAATTGGTGGAGGATTAGCCGGAACCGAAGCAGCCTGGCAAGTGGCACAAGCTGGCATACCCGTAATACTCCACGAAATGCGCCCCATTCGCACCAGTCCCGCCCATCATAGCCAAGAATTAGCCGAGTTAGTCTGTAGTAACTCCTTCGGAGCCATGTCCAGCGATCGCGCCGCCGGTCTTCTCCATGAAGAATTACGTCGCCTCAACTCCATCATCATCCAAACCGCCGATAAACACGCCGTCCCTGCTGGTGGTGCTTTAGCGGTGGATAGAGGGGTCTTCAGCCAGCAATTAACCCAAACCTTAGCAACACACCCTTTAATCGAATTAAGACGCTCAGAAGTCCAGGAAATACCCTCAGACGGCATCATTATTTTAGCCACTGGCCCCCTTACCTCTCCTATTTTGGCCGAAAAGTTACAACAATTCACCGGCATGGCTTATATGAGCTTTTTCGACGCAGCCAGCCCAATAATTGTGGGGGACTCCATCAACCGAGACATCGCCTTTTTAGCGTCTCGTTACGACAAAGGAGAAGCAGCTTATCTTAACTGTCCCCTCAACCCAGAACAATATTTACAGTTTCGTGACGAACTTTGTAGAGCAGAACAAGCGGAATTAAAAGAATTTGAACGAGAAACTGCGAAATTTTTCGAGGGATGCCTACCCATCGAAGAATTAGCCCAACGAGGAGAAGATACCATGCGTTATGGACCTCTTAAACCAGTGGGTTTATTTGATGCTAGGTTAGGCGATTTTCGTGATCCCGAAAACAAGGAAAAACGACCTTACGCTGTTGTACAGTTACGACAAGAAGACAAACAGGGCAAACTATGGAATATGGTCGGATTTCAAACCAATTTAAAATGGGGTGAACAAAAACGGGTTTTTAGACTGATTCCTGGTTTAGAAAATGCTGAATTTGTTCGCATGGGTGTGATGCACCGCAACACCTTCATTAACTCTCCCCAGTTACTTGAACCTAGCTTACAGTTTAAAAGCCGTCCCACCCTCTTGGCCGCAGGTCAATTAATAGGTACAGAAGGTTATACCGCAGCAGCAGCCGGCGGATGGTTAGCCGGAACCAACGCAGCTAGGATAGCATTAGGGTTAGAACCGATTGTATTACCTTCTACAATGATGATGGGTGCATTATTTGAATTTATTAGTAGTGCGTCCCCGAAACATTTCCAGCCTATCCCTCCTAACTTTGGTATTTTACCTGATTTACCCGTGAGAATTCGTAATAAACGGGAAAGATATGGAAAATATCGCGATCGCGCTTTAGAAGCCTTAACTTCAGTTATCAATAATCAGTCATCAGTCATCAGTTTGTCGGTTTAATTTTTTCAATGAGGTTTGAATATGATTGTAGCAAAAGAACACTTTTTTATGACTCCCGAAGACTATCTTGAATGGGAGGAAAAACAACCCCTGAAATATGAATATATGGATGGGGAAGTTTACGCTATGACAGGAGGAACTATTCCTCATAATACTATTGGTTTAAACTTAGCTTCTACGCTGAAAAGTCATCTCAGGAACAAAGGATGTAAAATACAAATCAATGATGTTAAAGTACAGCTATCAGAGCAAGGCCCCTATCATTATCCTGATGTGGTTGTTAGTTGTGATGAAAGAGATAAAAAAGCCTTCAAGTTTCTGCAATATCCTTGTTTAATTATTGAAGTGCTTTCTCCCAGTACCGAAGGATTTGATCGAGGTAAAAAATTCAGAAATTATCGGCAAGTTGAAACCTTGAAAGAATATGTTTTAGTGAGTGCAGATCAAAAATTAATTGAGTGTTTTCGTCTCAATGATAAAGGAGTTTGGGAATTGTACAGTTTTGGCGAAAATGAAGAACTACAAGTAAAATCAATTGATTTTACTTGTCCTGTTGAATCAATATATGAAGATGTTATTTTAACCGACGAAAGCAAATCGTAACATAGTCTTCTAGACTGTACAAATTAAGGAGATAATTATGCCTTCCCCTTTTCCTGGAATGAACCCTTATTTAGAACTTCCTCAATTTTGGTCACAAGTTCATACTCATTTAATTGTTGCGATAGCTGATTACATGAACCCTATTTTAAGACCAAAATATCGTATGTCTATGGAACAAAGAGTTTATACAGACACTAATAATGATGATAACTTAGAATTAGTAGGTATTCCCGATAATGTTGTGTTTTCTCCGACTTCAAACCAAAGCGAAACCTCATCTAATATCGCGGTTGCACCGCCTAAAGTTCAACCCTTAATTATTACTATTCCTCAACCAGAAACGATTAAAGAATGGTATTTACAAGTAAAAAATGTAGAAACTCAAGAAGTCATTACAGTTATTGAAATTTTATCACCTAAAAATAAGAAAGTAGGGGAAGGAAGAAACAAGTATCTAAAAAAAAGAGAACAAGTATTAATGAGTTTAACCCATTTAATAGAAATAGATTTATTACGCAAAGGTGAGGTGATGCCTATGAATATAGATGATACAATAAAATCAGATTATCGGATTGTCATTAGTCGAAGCGATCGCCGTCCTAAAGCCGAACTGTATGCTTTTAATTTAGCACAAGAAATTCCTTCGATTCCTTTACCTTTACAACCAGAAGATCAAGAACCTTTAATCCCTTTACAAGAGTTATTACACAGTCTTTATGAAAGAGGAAGTTATGATTTAGCGATTAATTATCAAAAACAAACATTAGAATATTTATCTAAAAATGATCAAGTTTGGGTTAATAATTTATTACAAGAACAAGAGTTAATCTAAATTACTGATAACTGAATAACTGATAATCCTATTGTCTTTACAAAGTTTTTACAGCTATCATTTTATTTTTTTTGTATAAAATAGAAAGAAGTCAAAAAAATCAAGTTAATATATCTACATGAAACGAACCGTTGCCTGGGTCATCAGCAGTTTAACAACCGTCACAGGAATTATTACCCCTAGTTTTGCTTTAAATACCTCCACAGGAGAAACCGGTATCTATGCACATCGCTTACACCAACAACCTTTAAATTTAACCGGTAAAAAAATCGCCATTGGACAAGTAGAAATCGGACGGCCAGGCATATTCGGCTTTGATAAAATTGCGGCTTGGAGTCCCACCTTTAAACTAGCAGGAGTCTACTATCAAAATCGAGACGTTAAATCTAACGGAAACCTAGATAACCATGCGGCTATGGTAGCAAGCGTCATGGTAAGTCAAGATAAAAGACTACCAGGAGTCGCCCCAGATGCTAGATTATACGCTTCTGCCATTGGTGCCATTAAAGGGGGTGGCCAACCCCAAGAATGTTTGGCCAGTCAACATATTGCCCAACGCAACAGTGGAGATGTGAGAGCGATTAACTTTAGTTTCGGAGAATCCTTAGAACAGGATCATCGCAAGGATGCAAAGTTAGACGGCAACGCCCACTTAACCCAATGTATTGATTGGTCATCACGGGTTCACGATACCCTATACGTCATCGCCGGCAACCAAGGAACCGGTGGCATTCCTATCCCCACAGACCACTATAACGGCATCACCACCGCCTACACCACCAAACGAGAGGGAATCTATGCAAAAGTAGATTTTGCCAACCTCAGCGCCCTTCCTGTGGGTATTGGCCGCAGTTTAATTAAACGGGAGATTAACGTCGGGGAAAGACGGGCCATTAATTTAGTTGCGCCAGGTAGTAAAGTGGCTGTGTATGATTTAGCTGGAACCATTCAAGAAGTCAGTGGAACTAGCTTTGCCGCCCCTCATATCACTGCATCTGTAGCCCTATTACAAGAATTCGGCGATCGCCAACTTCGTACCCAACAACCCAACTGGAGTCTGGACTCTCGCCGTCATCAAGTTAATAAAGCGGTGTTACTCAATTCTGCCGATAAAATACAAGATCAGGGAAATGGTTTGTTATTGGGGATGATGCGAACCATTTTTAGTAAAACTCATTATACTTGGTTCGAGTCCGATGCTTACCGTAACCCCGAAATTCCTGTTGATATGCAAATGGGAACCGGCCATTTAAACGCACTGCGGGCCTATCAACAGTTTAGTGCTGGTCAATGGAAACCTCAAAATCCAGTACCGGCCATGGGTTGGGACTATGAAACCGTGACTAAAGATAATCATCAAGAGTATGTGCTTTCTGAACCCTTACCAGAAAATAGTTTTGTTGCTATTACCCTAGTTTGGGATAGATTAGTTGAACTCAATGATAAAAACAAGAATGAGCGATACGATCTCGGAGAAAAGTTTGAGGATCGAGGTATTAATAATCTCGATCTTTATTTGATGTCAGCTGATACCGATAATACTGCTCAAAGTGTCTGTCGTTCCGTGAGTCGGGCCGATAATACAGAACATATTTTTTGTCCTGTTCCCACCGCCGGCAATTACAAAATACGGGTACAGTATAAGCAACAAGTTAATCAAGGAGAACAACCCTATGGCTTAGCTTGGTGGACAGTTTCCCAACCTGAGTTGGATGTAAGAAAAAGCCAAAAGAAATGAAGTTCATATTATTCAGCTAGACAACGGTCGAGGACACCTCGGTTTAGATTTGTCCATTCCTGATAATATTATTTTATTATTTCAACCCCCTTATTGTCCCGAAGTTAATCCCATTGAAAGATTTTGGAAAGAAGTCAAAAAATCCCTGAAAAACAGAGTCTTTGATTCTTTAGATTTCTTACGAAGAATTTTAGCGAATATATTAGCTGGTTTTAGTCAAAAAGACATCGCTTCTATTACAGGATATGGTTTTATTCTTGAGGCTTTATCTGTAGCCAGACTTTAGGAAATTGGTATTACAGCAGTTTGCGAGTCATTGAAGTACAACTAAAACTGATCCTACGGTTTCACACCTTAACTTCTTGTATTGTATAAAGTCGCAAACTGCTGTAGTAACTGAAACAACTTTAAGCAGTATCAGTACGGATACTGCCATCGGGCAGAATCAGTAGATCACAAAGTCAGCTTGAGACAAGCGATCGCCACCAAAATTCATAAGTTTAAATTATGTAGCAGGAGAAGGGAGAGGTAAAATATCATTGATGGGAATATAAACATCTTTTACTGTGCCA
>NETF01000196.1 GCA_002172675.1 unicellular cyanobacterium SU3 | reverse complement strand
TGGCACAGTAAAAGATGTTTATATTCCCATCAATGATATTTTACCTCTCCCTTCTCCTGCTACATAATTTAAACTTATGAATTTTGGTGGCGATCGCTTGTCTCAAGCTGACTTTGTGATCTACTGAATCTAGATTGAGTTTCTGAGGTAAGATATCAGGGCCATCAGGACTACCTCCGTAATGGGTTGAGTAATCCGTTTCATCTAAATCATAGCCTATAATAAAAGCACGGCTAAATTGAAGATATGAGTTATAATCTTCCCAGTTGATCTTACCTTTAGGTTTAGCCCAAGTTGAGTTAAAAAAGTAGTCTTGTGATTGACAAGGACTAACATATTCAAAACATATCAAAGGGCCGTCATATTGCTCAAATAATTGCTCAAAAAGTAACTCACGGTTACATTCTCCAGCTACCCCATAACACCCATATCCTGCTGAACTAAAAAAGACTGAATTATCTTCAATTTTCGGATTATAGACAGAAGTGGTGTCCGATTTTTTGGGGATTTGCTCAACAAGTTCTTTAATTTTTTCTGGTTCATAACTCACAACTTCAGCGTTCGAGTACCAAGAAAGTCCCATAGTATTACTCCTTATGAAACTACTTAATGAATAATTTTTGTAATTCTAAAACAGGGTTTAAGGTATTAATGTTTATATCAGTGATGACAGTTTCTTCACCAACAGCACAGTCATACACCATATAAGTCCAAATACCAGGACTACCTGCTTCAGCACTTTCTGCTTCGTAAAAGGTAGTTGTCCCATCTTCTTCGCATTCGTAATAAGCTGAATAAAGCGCATCCCAATCAAGCTCATTGTCTTCTATCATTTCACGAATAACAGCTAAAATACCAGCAAGATGATGAGGTTGAGTTTCAACTTGTACTAAGCGTTCTTCTTCCCAAATGAAATTGTGTAATTCGAGAGCCATTTTAGATTACCTTCCTTAATTTTACTAATGATTAATGATTGCTTTAACCTTTGATTAAAATGTCAATTTGTTCAGGAGAAATATTAAATTTTTTAGCTAATCCTTCTTTTGCTTGCTCAATTGATAAAGGCGGAATATCTAAGTTTTTATTGTTGTGTATCTTTTCAAACTTAAGATCAGATAATTCAATGCCTACTTTTTCTAAAGAGGTATAGCGAACGGGATTTTGCCACCCTTTCCACACATTAGGAATATCAACACTAGCGTATTCAGAAATATGAATAGCCCAGCGATCCTTTCCAGACTTGTCATCCTCACCAACGAAACGAATTCTACTAATCAAACCCACTATAAAGGCGTTTCTTTTTTTTGCACCTTCAGAATGACAACAAATCAGATATTTACAAGATCCGGCTCGATCTTTGTTAAGTACCCAACTCTGGTCACATCCATGAGTTTTAATGTACTGTAAATCGTGAACGGTAAAGGTGATAATGGTGTCTTCCATTGTTTTCTCTTGCTCAAACTATACCAATAGTATAAGCAAAGTATTTTTAATCGTCAAGATACATTGATGATACTTTTAAGATAGTTTTTATTAGACTAGACTGTACAGTATGATTTTACAGTAGGTTATTTTTTCTGTTCAACTTCTGACCATTCAGCACGTATTTCGCTGTCAATTTCCTCTTGATGATCAAAATAGTAAGCCATTGCTGCGTGAAGTTCTCCTAACGTCAAATAAGGGTGTTGACGGTTCATTTCTTCCACTGACCAACCATAAGCTAAATAGTCCATGACAATTTGTGCTACCCTTACCCTTGGAACCCGTTTCAGGTGTGCTGGTTCGTCATAGTTAGGTTTTTCAATATGGGGATAAAGCAGTTGACTGGTCATAGCCGTTTACCTTATTGTTTTTCGATTATTATAACTTTTATGGTGACGTAATCAGCTTTAAACTAATGTAAAGACATTTCATGAAACATCTTGACAAAACATAAAATTAAGACTAATCAATTTTATGTTCAATGACTAAAGTTGAACTACTCCATGCACCGGTTGCGTCGTAATTACGGATTAATCTTTGACGTTCTTTTTCATTAACTAACCAACCTACTTCTAAAAAGAAGGGTTTTCTTAATTCTAATTTTGAGGGTGCATTGGTTGAGGTTCCATCAGGTAGCAATAAAATTTGTCGGGGACTGTCACCTGTATTAAATATAAGCTTGTTTCCTTCAATTTGTGCCGTTGAACTCAGGATTTTTCCTGAAAAAGTTAATTGTTGTTGTACTTTATTATCATCAATTCTTTTAACTTCTAAACGGGTCTCAAATTCCTCTGTAGGTCTTAAGTCAGGATAAGCACTGTAAGCAGTTCCTTGCCATTTTCCTAGTAATTGATCGAAGGTCAATTGCGGTCTTTCTTCTGCATTACTTCCACTACGAAATTCTCTAATTAAAGTAATATTAGAAAACTCATTTTGACGATCATAAAGTAACACACAACGTAAACGGCGATCGCCTTTTATAAAGCCAAACTCTGACCCAAAATCGGCAAAAGGTGCGAGTTGAAATGCTCCTTTAGAAAAGGTTCCCGTCTCAAAGAAAATAATTTGTCTTCCTAAATTTCGGTATTCTTGTTCATAGTCTTGACTGGGGGCTTCATCATAACTGTTTCCCCTAAAACGACGCAGACGAAACTTAACTAACTTGTTATCTTCTAATCCTTCTAAATTAATAATAGAAAGGGTAGAATCACGAATGTCACCTTGAGGAGAAATTTTCGTAAATGATCCTCGCCATTCTCCTAAGTTTTTTAAGAAGTTTTCCCAGTTATTTTCTGACATTTGTTAAAGATGTTTTACTATTATCTTTCTTTACCATACTCAATAATCAGATAAATTGAAAGTTAACGGTTTTTAAGGAAGAAGTTCCTTTAAACTATAAGGGCATTGATCAGGGACTTTAACGCCATACTCTAAAACCACTAAACTGACAGCATCTTGATAGATTTCTTCGAGTTCGGATTCAAGCTTCGGCTTCATACTAGGTGCAATCTTACGTTTAATCCCAATCCTGAAAGCTTGTATCTCAACCTGCCATTTTTTATAGCATTCTTCTAAAGGGACATAATCAAGTTTTAAACGATGTTCAATTTGTCTCATCAGCAACTTGATGACTGCATTATATTCTCTGCGTCCCAATGCTTCGATCTCCTCGATAATATTGTCCCAATCTAATATTTCTAACTGCTTTAATTCATGATGCGTGTTAACAAGCTTTCGTAAGGCTTGAGCTTGTTCTATAGTCCATTGATGATAATCTCTCTCGTAAGTCAGATCAATAGCTGCCTGGTTCATGAGTGAAACTCCTAAATAACAATATTGTAACTGTTAGATAACCCGTTCATTTCCCCCATCTAAAGGAACTTGGGCGGCTGTTGTTTTCGCAAATAAGCGATCGCACATACTTGCAGCTAACTCTGCTACATCATGACTGGTAACTTCCACTTTCAAAACATTATTCGTCTTATAGTCTTCTACCGTTAAACTATAATTTTTTGCCCTGGTTTCTAACACTTCATCTGTCCAAATACTGGTATCAAAAACCCCATTCGGATGAATAGAATTAATACGAATTTTATCCTTACCCCATTCCAATGCAGCCACGCGGGTTAACTGATTTAAGGCGGCCTTAGACGCTGAATAGGCAGCAGCCCCCGGCCCTGGCGCAGGAACATTTTTTGAGCCGATAACCACCATTCTACCCCCGTTAGGAGCCAATTTTAAGAAGGGGTGAACCTCTCGCATTAACACCAGATTAGCATCTAGGTTAATACTCATAATGCGTCGCCATTGTTCCGTAGATAAGTCGGAAATGGGGCTACTAGCAGGGAAAATACCGGCATTAAGGATCACCATATCAATGCCTCCAAATCGTCTTATAGCCGTTTCTAAGGCTTGCTTAATGGCTATTTCATCAGTGAGATCGCACACCAGTCCACAGAAGTCTGGTCTTTTGTGTAAGTCGGTAATATCTTCCTTAATATCTAATCCCACCACGGCAGCCCCTCGCTTCAGCAGAGACTCAACGCAAGCTTTACCAATACCGGAAGCAGCCCCAGTGATGATCGCCACTTCTCCCGTAAATGGCGGTGTTTGACCTCCTTTTGCTAGTTTTGCCTGTTCGAGTTCCCAATATTCCACATCGAAAATGTCTTGGGAAGGTAAGGCTTGATAACCTCCTAACAAGGTCGCCCGTTGGATAATATCGATGGTATGGTCATAAATATCAGCGACAATGGCCGCAGCTTTGGCATTTTTCCCGATCGCAACTATTCCTAATTCTGGATCTAAAATGACTCTAGGTGCCGGATCAACCATTGTTTTGCTGTCTTTTGCCTGAGCTAAATGAGTCTTAAAGTAGGTTTCATACTGTTTTACATACTCCTGTACGTTCTTGCCTATCAAGGGGGTTTGTTTCGTTCTAATCACGTGATCAGGGGTAGCGGGGCCTTGTTGAGAAATAGTATTAATATCTTCTCGTTGAGCAAAACTAAGAGTTTTTTCTGTTTGTTGTTGGGAGAGAATAACAGGAAAACCAGCAGCAACGGATACTTGATAACGGAGTTGTGCTAATGTTTCATTTAAAGAGGTTTCAGGGACATTTACCGCCTTTTGAGGGATATCCCAAGCTTGATGCTGTTTGAGATAGTCTTCTGCTTGGTTAACTAACTCAATCATCCGTTTATAAGATTCTTTTGCTGTTTCCCCAAAGGAAAAAATACCATGATTCATCAACACCATACCAATGGTATTATCTCCTTTTTGCTTCTCGAATTCTTGGGCGCACAAACGAGCGAGATCAAAGCCTGGCATAACGTAGGGGATAATCACAATGCGATCGCCATATATTTCTTCTATGCGCTGTTTTCCTTCTGCTGTGTTAGTAATAGTAACTACTGCATCAGCGTGGGTATGATCCACATATTTGTAGGGTAAAATAGCATGAAGAATGGTTTCAACGGAGGGTGACGGAGCATTAGCATGAATCATCTGAGTTTTCAACTCATTGACCATCTGGGAGTCTGATAAGCTATCTAATTGCGCTAATTTGAGCAAATGAGGCATTCTTACCCCAGAAAATCCCCCTTCTTCGATGGTGGCTAAGTCCCAACCACTGCCTTTAACATAAAGTATGTCTTCAGTTTCACCAACAATATTATCTTGACGTATTTTGACTGATGTATTGCCACCACCATGCAATACTAAAGACGGGTTTTGTCCTAATAATCTTGAAGTATAAACTCTCAGGGCTAAATCTGTTTTATATTTAGCTGCATCTTGGTCATTCCACAAACTTTTCATCAGCAGATTAGGTTTAGCATCAAACATCTATCTTAACTGTATAACAATTTGATGCACAAAAACACCCAGGATAACGACATTTGTTAATTATTCTGAGTCGATGATACTGCTTAAACTTTTGAAAATAATTGAGATTAAATTTTTGTCGATTCTTTTCCTGAAAAATGCTCATTGTTCATAGCATCTTCCCATTCCAACATAGGATCAACTATTACAGATTTGTCTTTTTCTAACAATTGACTAACAAAGTTTTCATAACCTTCTAATGTATTAAACATAGATGAAGTTTCGCTTCTATACATTTTGACCTCTTATACTTTTTAGACTAATTAGTAAGTAAAGAAATTGTTTTAATGCCAAATGCTTCATTCATTTCCCTACATACTCAATTAAATAGGATAGGTTAAAACAACAGTTTGATTTCAATCTTAATCTTAATTTCTAGCGATGTAAACTCGAAAAATTACCTATTTTAATCCGTAATATCTATGATCAAAAAAACACTGATCAAAATTTTTATCAAGAAATTTTACGGGACAATCTGTCAATTATTAATTATTTAGTGCTATATTATTCACTAATTTCATCAAAGTAATCGTTTAAAATTTAATTAAGAAAAGATTATGATTTTTCTTGATAACCTTAGTGTTACCTATAAAGATGGAACAGTTGCCTTAGAAAATATTTCTCTTAAATTCGTTTCTGGAGAATTTACGGTACTTTTAGGGGCTTCGGGTGCAGGAAAATCTACCCTTTTACGTTGTCTTAATTTTCTAACAATTCCAACGAGTGGTCAAGTTATAGTTGAAGGTTTAGATGACTTAAATAACCCTAAAACCTTAAGAAAACATCGACAAAAAACAGGGATGATTTTTCAACAACATCAATTATTACCTCGACAAACTGCCCTAAAAAACATCTTGATTGGTCGTTTATCTTATCATTCTACCTTAAGAAGTTTTTTCCCTTTGCCTAAAATTGATCACATAATTGCCTTAGATTGTCTAGACAGAGTTGGCTTATTAAATAAAGCTTTGACTCCTGTAAAACAACTGAGTGGAGGGCAACAACAAAGAATAGGAATTGCACGGGCTTTAGCTCAAAAACCTACATTTCTTTTAGCTGATGAACCTGTCGCTAGTTTAGATCCTGGTAGTTCTCATAAGATATTAACTAATCTCAAAAAAATTTGTCAAGAAGATGGCATTGGTGCTGTAGTTAGTTTACATCAAATTGATTTAGCTTTAGAATACGGCGATCGCATTATTGGCTTAGCAGGGGGAAACATCCTCTTTGATAGTCATCCCTCGAAAATAAAATCGCAACAGTTAGAAAAAATTTATCAAACTTCTTCTTTGATGAAAACAGTTTAATTGTTATCTAAATTACATTGCAAGGGAGTTTTATGATCTTGATTTTTTGGTAAAAATGTTTATAATCAACGATAAACATATTCAAACTAAAAGAACTATGCTCACTTTCATCTTTAAAAAATCCTTAACCACTGTTGTTTCTCTTTCTTTATTAACTGTAATCGGTTGCGGTACACCAAATACCGAAACCTCAAATAATAATCCTGAAAATACCAAAGCGGATACAAAAACAAACCCTGAAAAATTAGTTGTTGCTTTGTTACCTGATGAATCAGCATCTACTGTCATTCAAAATAATAAAGGATTAGAAGCTTATTTAGAAGAAAAACTTGATAAAGATATTGAATTGTTCGTCAGTACCGATTATTCTTCTATGATAGAAGCAGCCAGTAACGGAAGATTAGACTTAGCCTATTTTGGTCCTTTATCCTATGTTTTAGCAAAAACAAAAAGTAATATAGAAGCCTTTGCTGCATTAGAAAAAGACGGAGAAGCTACCTATAAATCTGTGCTAATTGGTAATGCAGAAGCAGGAGTTAATTCTCTTGAAAAAATAGAAGGAAAAACCATGGCTTACGGGGATCAGGCTTCTACTTCTAGTCATTTAATTCCTAAGTCTATATTAATGGAAAAAAACCTAAAAGCAGAAGAAAATTATCAAGAGGTATTTGTGGGTTCTCATGATGCTGTTGCTGTGGCAGTTGCTAATGGTAAAGCTCAAGCAGGAGGCTTAAGTAAACCGATTTATACTGCTTTGGTTGATAAGGGAACTATTGACGAAAATAAAGTCATTTTAATCGAAGAATCTAAACCTTATCCTCAATATCCTTGGACGATGCGATCCGATTTAGATCCACAATTAAAACAGCAAATTAAACAAGCTTTTTTAGAATTAGAAGATGAAGCAATTTTAAAACCCTTTAAAGCAGAAGGATTCCAATCAGTAGAGGACAAAGATTATAATGTTGTCCGAGACTTAGGGAAAATTCTTGATCTTGATTTTGCTAAACTTAATTGAAGTAAATTTTTATCAATATCAATGTATTGATTTAGGGATAAAAACGTTAGCAAATTAGATGATATTATTACTACTCTTTTACTTTTAAAAAAGAAAAATAACATCAATAATAACTAATAAACTTATCCCTAAGCGTAATTATTTAAACAATTAAAATTCACAAGCAATGATCAGTCATCAACATAAATACTATAACTTACTACGTCAACAACAATATCTTTGGTATCGAACATTAATCAACACAATAATTCTAATTTTAATTATTATTATTAGTTTTGCTGTTGTTGGTTTATTAGATACAAATCGTTTGTCTGAGGGAATTCCTGACCTTATACAAATGGTAGCACAAATGTTGCCACCAGATTTTACTCGCGTTCATGACTGGATCAAACCCTTAATTGATACCCTAGCTATGAGTATTGCAGGAACAGGAATGGCTATCATTTTTTCTTTACCTATTGCCTTGGGAGCAGCACAAAATACCAGTCCCCATCCTTTGATTTATTTTTTATCAAGAATTATTTTAAATATAGCCAGAGCTATTCCCGAGTTACTTCTAGGAATTATTTTCGTTGCTGCTGTTGGGTTTGGCGCACTTCCTGGAGTATTAGCATTAGGATTTCATTCTATTGGTATGGTGGGAAAATTCTTTGCTGAGTCCATAGAACATACAGATAAGGCTCCTATTGAAGCAGCAAAAGCCGTCGGTGCAAATCATTTACAAATTATTTTTCATAGTATTTTACCCCAAGTTTTACCCCAAATAGCTGATGTTACCTTTTATCGCTGGGAGTACAATTTTAGAGCGTCTCTGGTATTAGGTGCAGTGGGTGCTGGCGGTATCGGATTTGAAATTATTGGGGCATTACGTTTACTCAAATACCAAGAAGTATCCGCCTTGTTATTAGTAGTATTAGTTATGGTAACATTAGTCGATAGTTTAGGTAACTTTTTAAGAAAAAAATTTATTTAAGAATATATAATATGAGTCAAAAACCTAAAGTTGTTATTACCCATTGGATTCATCCCGAAGTCATTGACTATTTAAACCCATATTGTGAGCTTATTCTCAATCAAACAAAAGAAACCTTAAGCAGAGAAGAAGTTATTAATAGAACTAAAGATGCTCAAGGATTAATGGTTTTTATGCCCGATCATATTGATGTAAAATTTTTAGAAGCTTGTCCTAATTTAAAAGTAATTTCAGGTGCATTAAGAGGTTATGATAATTTTGATGTAGAAGCTTGTACTAAACGCAATATTTGGTTTACTATTGTTCCTGATTTATTGGCTGCTCCCACAGCAGAATTAACCATAGGATTATTAATAGTATTAGCTCGTAGAATGGTAGAAGGCGATCGCTTAATTCGTTCGGGTAATTTTCAGGGTTGGAAACCTCAACTATACAGTACAGGATTATTAAATAAAACCCTCGGAATTATTGGCATGGGGAAGTTAGGAAAAGCCTTAGCTAAACGGTTAGTTGGCTTTGATATGACCTTGTTATATAACGATAAGATTCCTTTAACAACTCAACAAGAAAAAGATTGGAAAATTAGTAGAACCTCCCTAGAAGAATTATTACAAAAAAGTGATTATGTTGTGTTAATGGTTCCCTTAGTTCCTGATACCTATCATTTAATTAATGAAAATAGTTTAAAAATGATGAAACCTCAAAGTTTTTTAATTAATCCTTGTCGAGGTTCAGTCGTAGATGAAACCGCCATAGCTGCTGCTATTAAATTAGGTCATTTAGCCGGGTACGCTGCCGATGTTTTTGAGATGGAAGATTGGGCGATCGCTAACCGTCCTCAAAGGATCAATCAAACCTTATTAACTGATATCAATCATACCTTTTTCACACCCCATTTAGGATCAGCTATTAATGATGTTCGTCGTGATATTGCTCTAGAAGCAGCTAAAAATATTATCCAAGGTTTAACAGAAAAAATGCCTCAAGGGGCAATTAATAAACTCTCATAAAAAAGGTTGATTTTAAGTAATTCTATGGCTTACAATAACAAATAATAAATTGATCAATCCTATAAAAACTCTACCTAGATGATGTCAAAATCATGGAAAAATGTGTTAACAATTAGTTCAATTGTATTTTCTAACGTTATTTTACTATCGACTAACCTAACCCTCGCTCAATATTCTTCCCGTTCCCCGTCATATTGTGAAAGCTACGCCAGAGACTACGCCGGTCGCTACGCCAAAAGTGGTTTTTTTCGGGGAGGAGCCAGAGGTGCAGGCACAGGGGCGGCCATTGGTTCCGTTGTGGGTATTGTAGGCGGTAGTGCGCGTCGTGCCTCGGATCATGATAGCCTATATCAACAAGCCTTTAACGATTGTATGCAAGGCGCACCTTTAAGATAGCCATTAATTTTTAATTAAAAGTTGAGGAATAACTATGATATCAATGAATAAACTATTCAGCATATTCTTGTTAATAATCATCATAAGTCCAGCATTAACTTTATTAAGTGTTGCTCAAGAAAACTCAGAAGATACTAAAGTAGAATTAAATAAAATAACTTGTCGAGAACTCTTGAAAATGCCAGGAAAAGATAAAGAATTAACCTTAATATTTTTCCACGGATTAATAACAGCTACAAACAATCAAATGGTAATTGATCGAATCGCTTTACGAGAAGCGACCGATAAAATTACTGATTATTGTATTGATAATCCTGGCTCCATGCTAATGACAGCTTTTGAAGAATATCGTTAATTCGAGGAAATGGCCAGGCGTTAGATTTTATTTTGAATATTGAATGTCAGAATAATTTTTTATAATTAAATAATATAAAACAGCAATATATAAAAAACAATGATTACCCAATCTCAACCTCAACCCGAAGCCACTTGGTTAACCATTATTCGCTTATTAAGATGGGATAAGCCAGCAGGAAGACTGATTCTGATGATTCCTGCATTATGGGCTATTTTTTTAGCAGCAAGAGGCATTCCTCCCTTACCTTTAATTGGAGTTATTATATTAGGAACCTTAGCCACCAGTGCAGCCGGATGTGTGATCAATGATCTCTGGGATAGAGATATTGATCCTCAAGTAGAAAGGACTAAAACACGACCTTTAGCTGAGCGATCGCTATCTATCAAAGTTGGTATTCTTATCGCTCTTATTGCCCTTTTTTGTGCTGCAATTTTAGCCTTTTATCTCAACACATTAAGCTTTATATTATGCGTTGCTGCTGTTCCTTTCATTGTCTGTTATCCCTTGGCGAAACGAGTCTTTCCCATTCCTCAATTAGTATTATCTTTAGCTTGGGGTTTTGCCGTATTAATTAGTTGGACTGCGGTGACAGGACAGTTAGAAAACTACACTTGGGTATTATGGGGAATAACCGTCTTTTGGACATTAGGATTTGATACGGTTTATGCTATGTCTGATCGAGAAGATGATAAAAAAATAGGAGTCAATTCTAGTGCTTTATTCTTCGGTAAATATGCAGGAGAAGCAGTAGGCATATTCTTTGCGATTACCGCCGGATTATGGGCTTATTTAGGGGTTATAATGCACCTCAACTTAGGATTTTGGCTAACCTGGATCATTGCTTTAGTAGGTTGGATGATACAATATATCCGTTTAAGTTCTCCCGAAATCCCGCAACAAACCTATGGTCAAGTATTTAAGCAAAATGTTACTTTAGGGTTTGTTTTATTAGCAGGAATTATTGTTAGTATGACTCTAAGTTAAATAATTCAACTGATGATGATTAACCCCAAAGAGATTTATGACTTATTGATCGATTATGGCCAAACCAATACCCTCGTTGAAGAGATTATTATTGGCTTAACCTGGACATTGTGTAAAGCTGAAGGAATCGGCTTATGTATGAGTCCAGGTGTTTCTACTCGTACCTTATCTTGGTCAGGAACTTTAGTTAATCAACCTATCCAAGAATTATCATCATGGTTGCGATCGTGGGATTCTTATCAAGCCACTGTAGCCATGGCGGGGATTAATGCTATTATTAACCATAATTCTCCCTTACTTCAAGAAGCGATCGCCCTTCCTGTGGCAACATCGGCTAATTTATCCGTATTTGAGCATTTTCTGCCCCAACTGCAAGGAAAACAAGTGTCAGTCATTGGCCGCTATCCAGGGTTAAAGCAGTATGAACAACAAATGAATATTAATGTCATTGAACTCAATCCCACCTCTGGAGACTTTCCTGCCACTGCCTCAGAATATTTACTCCCCTCATCTGACTGGGTATTTTTAACCGCCACATCCATTCCTAACAAAACGTTTCCTCGTCTTGTCGAATTATCTCAGAATGCCACTGTAGTTTTGATGGGACCAACCCTTCCCTGGTTAAAAGAATTTGCTGATTTTGGTATTAACTATTTAGCTGGTGTCACCGTTAGTAATTCTACCGCCTTAAGACAAACGGTTGCCGAAGGAGGAGGCGTAAGAATCTTTGAAACAGGAGTTCAATATCATTTGTTATCCTTAAGTTAAGGTATTTTGATGAAATAACTTCATAATCTGAAAAGTTAGATAAATACTCGATTGCGGGTCATATACAGCTTTAATCACTGCACTAAAAAATTCATCACTTCATATATCTTTAAGTAGTTTCTAATTGTTATCCGTAGAATTAAGTAAACTTTGGTTAAAAGGACTTTTGAAGAATAGTATAAATCCCATTGTAAGCAGCCTACCCTTCATTTTAGGCTAAATATAGTCAATTGGTTGCCAACAACAATACAACGGTGCATATTTGCTATGTATAGCCCTACCAAAGAAAACGTTAAACTCGAAACCCTTAAATTGTTTCAAGCGTATCAAAAAACCCCCAAACCTACACTAAGAAATAAAATTTTAGAATTAAATTTTGGTTTGGTTCGCAAAGAAGCACATCATTGGGTTCATCAATGTCCGGAGAGTTACGAAGATTTAGTTCAAGTGGGTAGTTTAGGCTTAATTCGTGCCATTGAACGGTTTAGTATTGAAAAAGGTCATGCTTTCAGTTCTTTTGCCATTCCCTATATTCGAGGAGAAATTCAACATTATTTACGCGATAAAAAATATACCGTTCGTATTCCCAGACGTTGGTTAGAATTAGGAAGACAGTCGATGAATATGCGCCGAGAATTTAGAGAAAAATTTAATCGTCAACCAACAGATTCAGAAATTGCTCAAGTTTTAGAAATTTCCCTAAAAGAATGGCAAGAAATTAAACTCGCTTTTCAAAACAGAGAACCTGTTAGTTTAGATGTGAAAGTTAGTAATGAGGGAGAAGGACAAACCAGTTTAGGAGACTTAGTTCCCGATGCTAACTATCGTAGTTTTCAACTAGCACAAGAAGATAAAATTCGTCTCCAACAAGCATTAGAACAATTAGAAGAAAGAACTAGAAATATTCTCGAATTTGTTTTCCTTAAAGACTTAACTCAAAGAGAAACAGCCGAACAGTTAGGTATTAGTGTTGTCACCGTTTCTCGTCGAGTTAAAAAAGGATTAGAAATGCTTAAACAAAATATGCACAAAGAGATATGTTAATTAATACATAAAAAAGTAGGCGACAATAATGTCCCAAGTTCACATAAGCGCTACTGAAAAAAATCCCTCTCGTCACAGCATTGACTGGAACAAAGTCTGTCGTCTTATGCTGAAGTACGCTTTTCCTATCAATCCCATGAGTACCCAACCGGATGAAAAAGAAAATCAGAGGAATAACTTATCTGTCTATTTAGACTGTATCCAAACTGCTAATGGTAGTCACGCTGATTCAAAACACCGCAAGTTAAAATCATCTGAAAGATTAAATGGGAATCAGAATCAAACTGAATCATTGTTTGAATACATTTGTGATGTAGATAAAAAGCAAAGAGAAATAGGTAACATTGCTATTATTGGGGAATCAGGAACAGGCAAAAGTCTTTATTTACAAAAAATTGCCCATTGGATGTTAGATAAGACAGATTATATACCTATTTGGCTATCGACCAAGCAACTAACAAATGTGACTTTAGAGGATTATTTAACTGATCAATGGTTAATCCAATGCTTAAAACATTATCGAACAAAAAAGAAGCTTTCACCAGAATTGTGGCAAGAATCTTTTCATTCTTTATTAGAAAGTGGACGAGTTTGGTTATTAGCCGATGGCATTGATTGTTTATTAACCCAATCTATCAATGATAAGAATCAGTCTCCCCTGAATGTTTTGAGAAAAGAAAGACATGATCTAATTAGTAATTGTCATTTAATGCTAACCTGTCAAACCGATACGTGGAAGATGCAACCACAAGCGTTCGCCAAATTTGACATTTATGAAACAAAATCTCTAGAAAATCAAACTGAAATCCAACAATTTGTTAAACAATGGTTTGTTCCCTATTCATCCCAACCAGAAAACCTAGAAAGTAAGGAAAACTTAGGAGAAAAATTATCTCATTTATTAAGCCAACCTGACAAGCAACATCTTCACAAATGGCTAAAAAATCCCCTGAGACTATCTTTATTGTGTCGTTTTTGGCAAAAAAATCCTCAAACCTTACCCCAAACCGCAGCAACACTTTATCAAGTTTTAGTTGATGAATTTTATCAATGGCAAGCAGAAATAACCCACGTTACTCCAGAAGTACAACAACAGTTAAATCAATTCTTAACTCAGTTAGCATTTAATCATGGACAAATGGGAGACCTTTCTGTCCCTATTGTTGACAAGATGATTGAAGATCATCATTCTTTACTCTCGTTAAGTTTACAACTCCATTTGTTAAGACCAATCGGGATCATTAGTCAGCAAGAGAAAGATAATCAGTACCGATTTAAAGATCAAACCTTTGAAGATTATTTTGCTGCTTTGGCTATTGATAATTGGCAATATTTTCTGAATAAAGAGACAAAAACTTTAGAAATATTCAGTGACCAATGGCAACAAATCTTACTATTTTGGTTAGGAAGAGAGGATATTACCTCAGAAGAAAAAGAAGCCCTTATCGAGGCTTTAATTAGCTTTAAAGATGAATGTGGTCAAGACAATTTTTATGGATTTAGGGCTTACTTAATGGCAGCTATAGCCTTATCGGAATTTCCCACTTGTTCTTTCAGGGAAAAGATCATAAAACAAGTGTTTGTCTGGGGATTAGACGACACCGATTCTCCGAACTTACCGACATTAGTAACAAGACAGGCAATAGAGGATGTTTATCGTCCTTTAGTCATTACTCATCTTATCAATTTGATTACTAAAAATCCACAAGCATCAAATCAACAACGAGGATTATTCTATTTAGAAAGATTGGGTAAACAGAACACCGAAGCGATCGCTACTTTAACTCAATGTTTAGAAAACACCGATGATCAAACCCTCCGTTGGCAAATAGCCGAAACCTTAGGAACCATAGATGAAGGTAATCCTACCGCCATCAATGTTATTGTTAAAGCCTTAGAAACCGCTAGCAGTGAATCAGACTATCAAAAAGCCTTTTTAGGATTAGAAAAAATTGCCCAAGGAGAAGGACAGGGAGTTAAAGCCTTAGTTCGTTTATTACATCATCAACCTACTCCTAATTTAAGGCGACGAATCTTCCAATGTTTAGAAATTGTCGGTAAAGGTAATGCAACTGCGATCGCCATTTTAGTGCAATTAATTCGCACAACGAAAGATGAAACCATGAGACGACAAGCAGCGGAAAGTTTAGAAAAAATTGATCCTGGAAATCCCACTGCTATTGCTGGTTTAATTAAATTAATGGAGACAACAAACACTTCAAGTATTCGTCAAGAAGTGGTTTATAGTTTGGGGGAAGTTTGTCCAGGAAATAATCAAGCGATTGCTGCTTTAGTTCATCTCCTTGAAGAGAATGAAGAGACTTATCTTCGTTGGATTGCTATTAGTAGTTTAGGAAAAATTGGATTAGGAAATGAAAAAGCGATCACGATTTTAGAAAAATTAATTCGCTCCGACGAAGCTTTATTAATTCGGAAAGAAGCCTTAGATAGTTTAGGAAAAATTGATCGGAAAAATCCTAAAATTGTTAAAGCATCGATACAATTAATGGAACAAGTTGATGATGAAGAAAGTTATCGAGAAATCGCAGAAAATTTAGGAAAAATTGATCCCGGTAATCCAACTTCTATTAATGCTTTAACTAAACTCCTGCAAATATCAAGAGATCAGTTTATTTTACGTCAAGTTGCTGTCAGCTTAGGGAAAATTGATCCCGGTAATTTAGAAGCGTTGATGGTTTTGGTTAATCTCATTCAATCGACTCGTGATCCTGATATTCGTAGTTTAGCAGCAGAAAGTTTAGGAGAAATTGGTACAAGAAATCCTGCAGCGATCGCCACATTAATTAGACTATTAGAAACCAGTTCCCATCTAGAAAGTCGTCGTTGTGCAGCTAAAAGTTTAACTAAAATTGCTGTAGGAAATAAAGGGGCGATCGCTACCTTTCTCAAAATTTTGCCGACGATTAAAAATCAAGACTTAGGAAAACAAATTGCTGAGGGCTTAATCACTATTTTGCCACAAAAACAAATGCCCCAAGTGGTCACTCAATTACGGGATTATGTCCTTAAAACCAGCTTAGAACAATATTCTCCTTGTTATCAAGTCATGTGGCACTGCGCCCAACATTTATCTTATCAGACCTTTACTGAAGCGTGGCATCAGCGCAATTTACCTGAGAAACTTCCATCATCTTCTCAAATCACTGAACCCCAGTCAGCAGAAACCATCACTCTGTTAGAGAAATTACAACAAGAATTAAATAATCATTCTCAGTTAGCATCGACTCACATCATTTGGATCGAGAGTGGTCGTTTTATTGATCCAGAGAATCCTTCTATCGATATTTACGATCAGATGTTAGAACAAGATTGTTTAGCCTTTGAGCATGGTTTGCCGGAAACCCTTTCTAAACTTCGTCTTTATTGGCATCTATTACAAAAAAAATCCCCTAAAAGTCCTTTAATTTTACTCTTTTATGATGAGGCTGAAAATAATGCTGATTCTAATTTATCTGCCCATCTTCTTAAGAGTTTAGAGAAGTTTAAGGGAATAATTGGCGTAATTACCAGACAGGAATCATCAGGGTTATCTCGTTTTTCTCCTGATGATCCTCAGTTAAGTGAAACTCTCTTGCAGTGGGTCACTCAAAAATTATAATAAGCCGACATAGTGTAAAGGTCCATGACCGGTAATTAACTCAATCAGTAACCCGATAAACCCTACCATAGCTAGTCTTCCATTCCACACCTCGGCCGCCGTGGTCATTCCCCACTGCCAACGTTCTTGAGGATACATTTTCATGTTTTTCTTGGGATGAGTGACAGAATTGAAGGTGACAGGAGTTTCTTGCAAAGAATGGGTCACTAAATCTGCTAAAGCGTCAATAAAAAGGGGATGGGTATTTAAGGCCGGAACCCTAAGAAAATTAGTAATTCCTGCTTCTTCTGCTACTTCACGGTATTCGATATCAATTTCTTGTAAGGTTTCGATATGTTCCGAGACGAAACTAATGGGAACCACTAATAAATCTTTAACCCCTTGTTCACCGAGTTCTTGTAATGCTTCTTCAGTGTAGGGTTTTAACCATTCTACCGGTCCGACTCGACTTTGATAGGCGAGGGTGTAAGCATTGGGACGGTTAAGGGTTTTCATGATTAAACGGGTACAAGCTTCAATTTCGGCTTGATAGGGATCGCCGGCTTCTTCGACATAGCTTTGAGGAACCCCGTGGGCGCTAAAAAATATATGAATTTGATCTGGGTTAGAACATTTACCTAATTCTTGAGCAATGAGATCAGCCATTGCTTTTAAATAGAGAGGATGATCGTACCAAGAAGGGATTAAAGTGTATTCAATCTGTCTTAACATCGGATCAGCTTCCCACATTTCTTCGAGTACCCGAAAACTCGAACCACTGGTACTGATAGAAAATTGAGGATACAGGGGGAGAATGACTAATTTACGGAGGCGATCGCGTTTGATACGGGCAATAGCTTCTTCTGTAAAAGGATACCAATAGCGCATTCCGATGTAAATATCCGCTTTTTGACCAATTTGGTCTAATCTCTCTTCTAAGGCTTCTCCCTGGGCTTCTGTAATCTTTCTCAGGGGTGAACCTCCCCCAATTTGACGATAATTCTCCTGGGATGTATTGGTTCTAGCGGTAGAAATAAACCAAGCTAAGGGTTTTTGTAGCCAAGGAAAAGGCAATCGGATAATTTCTGGATCAGAAAATAGATTAAAGAGAAAAGGGCGAACATCTTGTAATTGTTCTGGACCCCCTAAATTTAGTAATAAGACCCCAACGCGATCCATAATTTTATATAGATAGTTAACATTTTTTGATTCTTTACCAAGTGTAACAATTTTTGAACCGCTAATAAAAGTTTTCAATTGGCTTGATCAATATATTCATCGGTGAGTTAGGAGTTTAACATTCGCAGTGATGATTGATTCAAGATACAACAAGGGTTTGAGACTTCCTTCAGATTTTTAGTTGTCCATAAATTACCGTGGGTCAAATTTAGGTTATTGATAGTCAATAGACAATCATGTTTCTTATCAAGATTGATTAAAAACTATACACTTGTTTGACTAAAAATAAAGACATCATTAAATATATCGATCTAATTTTACTTTCTATGGCTTGAATACTTATCTGATATGAGTATTTACCTAGTCAGCGATCAAAGTTAGAACAATCTGATCAGATTAATTATCTGAGTAAAAGTAAGAGAGTTTGAAACACCCCCACTAAAAAGCCTAAAATACCTCCTAAATTGACAATGGCTTGTAATTCGCTTTTCACAATACCTTGGACTGCCATTTCTAAGTTTTCGGGAGAGGTCGCATTAACTCGATCAATGATAACTTTATCAATGGATAAAATAGGAATAGCTTGAGCTACAATTTTCTCTAAATCTTCTTCTAAATATCTTTCTAAAATTAAGGCTAATTCTTCGCTAATTGTTTCTAGAGATGTGGTTAGGGCTGCTGAATTTTGTACTCGATTGATAATTAAAATCGATAATTGTTCCCAATCAACGGTTTTACCGAAATCTTGGATAAATTTGCCACCACTTTGTTGAACATAAAGTTGTACTGTTTCACGGGTTGTTTTACGAAGTTGTCTAACCGTAGACACCGGTAAATTTTGTAAAGAAAGACTCTTTAACCATTCTCTTAAACGACTACGAACTTCTAAAGATAATAAAATTTCTTTTAACCGAGTATTTGCCACTTCTTTTTCTTCTAAACAAAAACTTCTTAACCTTAATAACGTATTACGAACTCCGAATAAATTAGCCACAACCCAATAAGTACCACTGGTTTTTTCCCTGACTCCTTCATCAATAACTTGGATATTTCTTTCTGTGAGAAAATCGACTAATGCTTGTCGTAAAATATCGGGAGGAAGAACCCCTTCTAATAACCAATCTGCAAACTGTCTCGCTTGAGCATCTGTTAGTTTAAAATCTAAAAGAATTTGATCAAAAATTTGATTTATTTGATCTTCTAAAAAATTTTGACGACGTGCTAAAGCTTTTAAAAGGCGAGGTAAGGATTCACTAAATAAATCTTCTAAAATACCTGATAAAATCTTAGCAGTTTTTTGTTGTTTATCAGATTTAAGCTGTTTAAATGCTAAATTTAATAACCATAAAATAGCTGCTTGTACCCGTTCAGTTTTTAACAAACGTTTCGCTAATTTTTGTAACTCTTCTGGGGTTAATAATGACCCCATAATTGTATCAGAAACCTTTTTCGCTAATCTTCCTTGGTTACGAGGAATTAAACCTGGAGTGAACGGTAAACGTCGTTTACCTATATAAATCGCTTTGTAAGGGCGAAATAACATATTAATAGCAATATCATTGGTAAAATAACCAATAATCGATCCTGCTATAGGAGGAATAATAATCGTTGAAATTAGAGATAAATTAATAGAAGAAATTTCTAATACAGTCATGATAAATAATCGATTCGTTAAAAATTTAGAATTTAGAATTTAGAATTAATTGTCCATTCTGCATTCTACATTCTACATTCTTAATTCTGCTCAGTATGAACTGTTTTTGTTGCTACTAAAACCCCCATCATTCCCCCAACGATAGGATAATGAACCACAGAATTAAACCCTACTTTCTGAGCTAATTTAACTTGATCTGTTCCTGACGGAAATCTTTCTAAACTAGGCATAATGTAAGCATATTCGTCCTTTAATCCATATTGTTGTGCTAGAGGAACCACTAACTGATCAAGATACCATTTTTGGAAGACTTGTTGCCAAGGTTGATAAGGACGATGAAAATCTAGAATAGCAACTTTAGCCTTAGGTTTGAGGACACGGTGTATTTCTTGCAAACAACGAGGAATATTCGTCACATTTCGCAACCCATAGCCCATTGTCGCACAATCAAAGGTGTTGTCTTCAAACGGTAAGTTTAAGGCATCTCCTTGTACCCATTCTAACCGTAACATAGGATACTTATCATAAGCGCGTTGGGCTGCGATCGCTAATAATTCTTGAGAAAAATCTAATCCCATAACTTTCCCTGCTTTTCCGACTTTACGGGCTAATAATTGACTCAAATCACCACTACCACAACAGATATCTAAGCCAATATCATTTTGTTTGGCTTCAGTCCAATTTACGGCCATTTGCTTCCATATACGATGTTGCCCAAAACTTAACCAGTTATTAAATTCATCATAAACTGGAGCAATGCGATCAAAAATCTTTTGAATATCTGTAGCAGAATGCCAAGCATTATCACTCATTATTAATTGTTCATACAATTGAGTTTTAACTATTATCTAATATTGTGTAACTATTTTATGGTGGGTTAGGACAAATTTTTAGATAGATTATGTTATCTCAAGCAGTGTTTATTTGCATAGATTAAACATTAAAATGCAAATACTTCCCACACTCACGCTTACTGAAATTTTGATACATTCAATGGAAAACTGCTGTAACCCACCCTACCTTTATAGTTATTCAGAATCGGAAGACTGTTCTATATCTGAAGAAAGATGTTCTAAAAAAACCCGAAGTTTCATCCGTCCAATATAGGGCCATCCTCCTGTTTCTTCAATGTCGAGTAATAAATCATACAAATCGTTGCGAGTATTCGGTAAAGACGGTTCAAATAAATTAACCCGAATTTCTTGATGTAACTGTTCAAGGGTTCGCAGTAGCTCAAGTAACTCAATGGGATCGTCCTTACATTGTTGGGATGCTCTATGGACTCTTATAACAATCTCTTCTAGAGACGCTGGAAAAGAACCGTTAGAGGGGTTAAGGGACTGATCGGTTGTTGCTGGTGTGTTTGTTGGTTCCATCTAAATTCTTGCTCTTTTCCCTAGCCATACCCATGATAAAAGATTTTCGGCGCAAAACAATTCCTAACTTAAAAGGGATGTTGGGGACGAATTTTGGTAGAGTAGATCCCGATGCAATTGCCTGACTTGTCCAAAAGACTATAAGATTATCTCCTTTATGAGTGATGGCTATCGGGACAAGACATTTTAATTTGAGATTGACAAAGCGAGGATGATTATGAGGTTTCGCGCATTACTGATTGCTTTTCTTGCCTTATGTTTGGGTTTTATTACCGCTTGTAGCGAAGGCCCAGCCAATGCGGTTAATCCCCAGGATTTAACCTACGATGAAATTTTAAACACCGGACTAGCTAACAAATGTCCCCAAATTTCTGAATTTACACGGGGTTCTATTCCTATCGAACCAGGTCAAACTTATTTTGTTGATGACCTATGTTTAGAACCTCAAGAGTATTTTGTAAAAGAAGAACCCGTTAATAAACGCCAAGAAGCAGAATATGTACCTGGTAAGTTATTAACCCGTTATACCACTAGCTTAGAGCAAATTAGTGGCAAAATTAGCGTTGATGAAGATGGGGTCGTCACTTTCGAGGAAGAAGGTGGAATTGATTTCCAACCCGTTACCGTTCAACTTCCTGGAGGGGAACAAGTGCCTTTCTTCTTCACTATCAAAAACCTAGTTGGTACCACTGAACCTGGATTTAGTTCTATCAATAGTTCCATTGACTTTGAAGGTGATTTTCGGGTTCCTTCTTATCGTGGTGCCACCTTCCTTGATCCTAAAGGTCGTGGGTTAGCGACTGGTTATGATAATGCAGTTGCTTTACCTGCAACAGCAGATAAGGAAGACTATGCTAATGTGAAACAAACTCCCATTGGTAAAGGCTCAATTTCTCTTCAAGTGACTAAGGTAGATCAAGAAACAGGAGAAATTGCTGGTGTATTTGAAAGTGAACAGCCTTCTGATACCGACTTAGGAGCTAAAGAACCAGTTGAGGTGAAAATTCGAGGTATTTTCTATGCTCGCGTCACCCCTGAAGGGTAAAGGTGAAAAGAATATACATTCTCTCACCTAATCTTTATAAAGCTAAGGGGCAATTTGCCCCTTTTTTTAATACAGACTAAGTTTACAAAAAAGAATTCAAATTGTTTAATAATCTAAAAACCCTTGACGGTTGACTCTTTTGCCTTGCCTATTCCATCATTTAATCAATCATTCCTTTTCTGTATTTTCTTGTGCTTTTGTAAGAATTCTTAATAAAAATTTGCAGCTAATTAAGATAAGCTACACAACTAGGCGGTTTTTTAAACTTTTGTCATTAAGTCACCGATCTAGTGTTCACTTAAATAACAGGAAGAGATAGCATGAGCGTTAATTTAGCAACCATGTTACGGGAAGGCACAAAAAAGTCCCATACAATGGCAGAAAATGTTGGTTTTGTCAAGTGTTTTTTGAAAGGAGTTGTAGAAAAGAATTCCTATCGAACATTGGTGGCTAATCTCTATTTTGTCTATAGTGCCATGGAAGAGGAAATGGAGAAACTACGCCATCACGAATTAGTTTCAAAAATTTACTTTCCTCAGTTGCATCGTAAGCAATCTTTAGAGAAAGATTTATCTTTTTATTATGGAGCTAATTGGCGCAATGAAGTCTCCCCTTCACAAGCAGCTAAAGCTTACGTAGCACGCATTCACGAGGTTGCTCAAAACCAACCTGAATTATTAGCAGCCCATTCTTATACCCGTTATTTAGGGGATTTATCTGGGGGACAAATTCTCAAGAAAATTGCACAACGGGCGATGAATTTAGGGGAAAATGGCGGAACAGCTTTTTATGAGTTTGAAACCATTTCTGACGAAAAAGCCTTTAAAAATGAGTATCGTCAAGCATTGAATGAATTACCCATTGACGAAGCAACAGCCGAGAAGATTGTTGATGAAGCTAATGCAGCTTTTGGCATGAACATGAAAATGTTTATGGAGTTAGAAGGTAACTTAATTAAAGCCATTGGCATTATGGTCTTCAATACTTTAACTCGTCGTCGCAGTAAAGGAAGCACCGAATTAGCAGGGGCCGAACAATAAGGTCAAACGTTAGACAATTACAATTTATATAACAATCCTGGCAGCTTGGTTTTGGTTATACTAATCGTTATCAAGTTATCAGGATTGTTAGCTTTTGGAATTAGTTATTATTTGAGTTTTTTGAGAGCTTTTTTAGCATAAATCAACGTATCAGGAGCATGATAATTTTCCACTAAATTAATTCCTAAAGCAGATTTTATTTTATAAAGGGGATAAATCATAACGACTAAAACTAATAGAGTCAGCGTTACTTTTAGAGAATTCATAATACTTAAGATAATTAATGATCAAGCTATTCTAGCTATGAATCATCATTACAAACTGATATGACATTCTCATGACGATATTGTGAAACTTAGATGATATTGTCTATTGCCTATTGTCTATCTTAAAGAAGGCATTAAATTAAATAAATATCTTCCTTTGGTTGAATTAAAAGCCTAATTGTTTTAGTTACGATCAAATTAAAGAAGACACTATTGTAGATAACCTCCGAAGGTTAGGGAGGTCAAATATATAATGAGATTAACACAAAAACTTTTTTCGATTACTGGACTATCCACATTTATAACTGTATTAATTAGTTCAGGAATGGTTTGGGCAATTCCTCCATGTTATATGGTAAATCAAGCAGGTCAAACCATTGATTTATCTTCTATTTGTAATCCAAACAGAGTTACAAATCAATCCCAAGAAACTCAACAAGAAGAATCTAATTTGAGTCGTCGAAGTCCCGTTAATAATCAAATGGTTCAACAAGCTAGTAGAAACTATAATGGTGTTTCTGGATATAATAACAGTGGAGGGAATCAAACCTATTATGGGAACAATCTCCCAGATAATAATCAACTCTTAGACTTGCCAAATAGTACACCAGGACAAACAACCTTCGGACAAGAAATTAGTCCTGCTGGTGTTGACTCTGGAATCATTAATTTTGGTAATGAGCCTATTTCTTCTTATAACTCATTACCCTTTACTACAACAAGACCAGAAAGCTTGCGAAATGTTTCTAGTCAATATGTTTTAAATGGTCAAGGGGTTCTAGAATTAAGGTATTATAATCTTAGCGAATAGTATCTTTAGTGCAAAAATTGTTTGATAATCTTTGTAAAAAAGTAGGGTGGGCATTGCCCACCTTACTGCTATAGCAACCCCTATTATTACAAGTTATTACAAGAGTCAAAGGATAATTTACCCTTTCCTGATTTCTTATCTGAACTAAAATTAACAGTAGGTGATATTTTTAACTGGTTAAAATTGTAAACTGATCACTGATAACTGTTCACTGTCATGAGCCAATCTAATAAAATTTTATTAAAGCGATCAGGACGTTCATCATGAGGACAATGACCAGCATTATCTAATTCTTTTAAAGTAATTTTAGGATTTAACTTAGCAAATTTAGACGCTAAAGCAATAGGAATTATTTTATCTTGACGACCCCAGATTAATAACATAGGAATGGTTAAATGAGGTAAAATAGCCTTGACAGAAGGGGCATAATTAGGCTTTCTTAATCCTTCAAATAGTAAACAAAATGCTCTCGCTGCTCCCTCATCTTGAGGCGGAATGATAATCATATCGACTAATTCATCAGTAATAGCTGATTGATCATGATAAGCAATACCAACCCAACGATTAATAACCCACCGACGACGAATAATATTAAATAGGCTTTTTAATAACAAAGGAGGTGCAAATAACCCTTCAATAGTATTGACAATAGGTCGTAATCCTTTGGGTATAGTTTCCTGTCTGAGAGAAACATCTGGTAAACTTAACATCACTAATCCTGCCACCATTTCAGGATATTTGAAAGCGGCGGTTAAACTAACCATAGAACCGATAGAATTGCCCACCAAAATAACAGGTTGACCGATAAACCTTCGCCAAAACTCATAAATTTGTTCGGCCCATAGATAAGCAGTGTATTCTGTGGCTGCTTTTTGCGATCGCCCAAACCCCAATAAATCTAAAGCATAGACTCGATGCTCTTGTCCTAAGATAGGTATATTGTGTCGCCAATGTTCTACGGCTGCCCCAAATCCATGTAATAAAATTAAAGGGGGTTTTCTAGGGGTTTCTGAGTCAGTTTCAGCAGGTAAAAAAGTGTAACGAATCGGCCAACCGCGCCAAATCCATTGTCTTTGTCGTCCGACGCGCTTCTCCCAAGGTTGTTGATGACTCACTTAATTATCCTGTTATAAATCTTTACACCTTTTTATTTTACGATGGCTCACAGAAGGATTAAACTAGGGAGTAAATAGGGTTAAAAATATCCTCAAGGATAAATCACCCAAAATTAGCAATATAACTCAATAAATACTACCAGAACTTAGTAGAAAATGATTACAATAAAATAGGCTACTATTACAGCCTTAATTGACTACTAACGTTCATCAATCATATCAAGAGACATTACAAACGCCTGTGATAGATAAAAGACGCACCAAACGCGATCTCCCCCAAATCAACGAAAGAATTCGCTTCCCTGAAATTCGAGTCATCGATAGTGATGGTTCACAATTAGGGATTATTACCCCTGAAGAAGCCTTAAATGTTGCCCAGGATAAAGATTTAGACCTGGTGTTAGTTAGCGAAAGTGCTAAACCTCCTGTGTGTCGTATTATGGATTACGGCAAATATAAATTTGAACAGGAGAAAAAAGCGAGAGAAGCTAAGAAAAAACAACATACGGCTGATGTTAAGGAAGTAAAAATGCGCTATAAAATATCAGAGCATGATTATCAAGTGCGAGTCAATCAGGCTAAACGCTTTCTTAAGTCAGGGGATAAAGTAAAAGCGACCATTACTTTTAGAGGGAGAGAAATACAACACTCCAATTTAGCACAAGACTTATTAAGTCGTATGGCCGCTGATTTGCAAGAATTAGCAGAAATTCAACAATCCCCAAAACGAGAAGGCCGTAATATGATGATGTTGATGAGTCCTAAAAAAGAGTCAAAATGATTTAAGAAGATAAAGGGATGAGGAAACAAAAAATAGAACAACTCTCTAAATCCCTAACAAGATAAATCTTCTTATTGCTAAAATTATTTTTACCTTTACTTGAAAAATTTAGAAATTTAGACAGGCGTGCTATAGTACGCCTGTCTTTGTTTAAAAAGCAAAAAATAGAGGCAAGAAGCGATGAAAATTTTGCAATTCTTTACTTTATTAGTAATAGGATTATTAATGGTAATGTTGATGAATATTATGCCTATGTCTGCTAACGGTGAAAGTAATTCCCTCTTAATAGAAGAATTAAAAGAAAATCGTCAATTATGGCGATCACAACAAATAGAAAATTATCAATATATCTATCAACAACGATGCTTTTGTCCTCTGCCAAGCAATGAACCGCTCAAAGTTTCGGTTAAAAATGATAAAATTACTCAAGTTGTTAATCTAAATAATAATCAAGTCATTACTGATTTAACATTACCAAAAACCATCGAGGAACTCTTTAATATTATTAAAGATGCCATTCAACGCAATGCTGATGAAATTTTAATTACTTATGATCCGACATTAGGTTATCCAACTCGTGTCGAGATCGACTATCAGAAAATATTAGCAGATGATGAAATAACCTACACGGTTAAAGACTTAAGTAAACTTAATTAATTGACTCCAAAAAAGCTTATGATTAAACCCAGAGACGTACAAGTTTGTCCCATTGGTTCCGATACAATCGTCATGCGATCGCGGACATGGGATCGATTAAAATTTGAAATTGAATACGGACTAAAACGGGGAACCACCGCTAATTCTTATCTCATTCAAGGGGATAAAATTGCCTTAATCGATCCTCCAGGAGAATCCTTTACGGAAATCTTTTTAAAAGCCCTTCAAGAACGCATCGATCTGACCACGATTGATTATTTAATTTTGGGTCATGTCAACCCCAACCGAGGGGAAACTATCAAGGCGTTATTAAAAATTGCTCCTCAAATAACCATCGTTTGTTCTAATCCAGGGGCGGTACTGTTACCTAATATTTTATCCTCCGAATTTTCCCCCGAATTACAAGTTGTTAAGGGGGAAGATATCTTAGATTTAGGCAAAGGCCATCAACTAGAATTTATTACCACTCCAAACCCCCGTTATCCTGCTCAACTGTGTACCTACGACCCAAAAACAGAAATTCTTTACACCGATAAACTATTTGGGTCCCATGTGTGCGGAGATCAAATTTTTGATGAAGGGTGGAGCGTTTATGCTGAAGATCGACGCTATTATTTTGATTGTTTAATTGCTCCCTACGCAAAACAAATTAACACCGCCTTAGAAAAATTAAGCCGTAAACCCGCTCAGATTTATGGAACCGGTCACGGGCCATTAGTGCGTTATGGGTTAAGGGAGTTAACCGACTCGTATCAACAATGGTTAGAGGCACAAAAAGCCAACACCTTGAGCGTTGCTCTCATTTACGCCTCTGCTTACGGAAATACGGCTACTTTGTCCCAAGCGATCGCTAGTGGTATTACAAAAGCCGGGGTGAGGGTGGAATCCATCAACGCAGAAGTCGCTGAACCAGACGACATCAAAGAAGCTATTAATAATTGTTCCGGGTTTATTTTTGGGTCTCCTACCTTGGGCGGCCACGCCCCAACTCAGATCCAAACGGCGTTAGGGATCACCTTAGCCAATGCCGATAAATCGAAACTAGCTGGGGTATTCGGCTCCTATGGCTGGAGTGGAGAAGCCATAGACCTCTTAGAAAACAAATTTCGGGACGGGGGTTATCAATTCGGTTTTAACCCCATCAGGGTGAAATTTAGCCCCACTCAGGCAACGTTAAAAACCTGTGAGGAAGCCGGGACGGACTTCGCTCAAGCGGTGAAAAAAGCTCAAAAACGCCGTCAACCAAAGAATTCCGTGAGTCAGTCTCAGACAGATCGTTTACAACAGGCATTAGGGCGTATTGTCGGTTCATTATCCATTGTCACTTGTCAAGAAGAAGAGTTAAGTGGGGCGATGTTGGCTTCTTGGATCTCTCAGGCGACGTTTAACCCCCCTGGGTTTACCGTAGCAGTAGCGAAAGAACGGGCGATTGAATCTTTGTTACATAAGGGTAATTCCTTTGTGTTAAATATCCTCAGAGAAGGGGATCATATTGGGTTAATGAAGCATTTTCTTAAGCCCTTTTCTCCTGGAGAAGATCGCTTTGAGGGAGTGAAAACACAGGTTGCTGATAATGGTTCTCCCATTTTGCAAGATGCGTTAGCTTATTTAGAGTGTAAGGTAGGCGATCGCATGGAATGTGGGGATCATTGGGTAATTTATGCGATCGTTACCAAAGGGGAAGTTTTACAAGATGGGGTAACAGCCATTCATCATCGTAAGTCCGGTAGTCATTATTAATAGCATGGTTATGAATTAACACAAAAAAGGTGGGCATTGCCCACCCTACTTTTAGGAAGTCCTCGACAAATATCAGCTAAACGATCTTCAAAAATTAATTTTATAGCACTTTTTAAGTTTTCTTTTGCCTCTTCAATGGTTTCTCCTTGACCATTGGCACCTAGGACTTCGGAACAAATTGTCCAATATCCTCCTTCTGAGAATGTTAAGATAACCAATTTGATAAATCTCGATTGATTAGTTCTTGAAGTTGAATAATATCAGGTTTATACATTTCTGACAAAATCTCTTTTGTTTTTGGATCTAAAGAAGGACGAGATAAATTTTTTTCTATAAGTTTTGTCCATAGAACTCTTCTTTTTTCGCGGTTAGGCAATAAAGCTCTTGTAATTGGTTGTAAAGCTTTTTTAATCCAGTTTTTTTTATAAACAAAATTATAAATTGCTTTATTTTTGGGAATTCCTGAAATAGCATCTTTCGCTCCAACAACAGGAGTAAAATCACTGTCCACCTCTAAAAATTCAAAAATATCTTTAACAACTTTCATTGGATTAGAAGTGAAATCTTCAAACAAAAAAATTTTTATATTTTGAGGATCAAAAATTTCATAGTAGTTTTTTAGATAATGGAAATATAAACCTCTTTCAAAATACCTTTGGGGAGAATCTGATTTTTTGTCAGTTTCTATTAGCTTTAACAAATCTACATTATGAGCTTCTTGATTCGCTTTTACCATGAATAAGTAGTGAGAATATAAACGAGATACAGGTTCGCGTAGTATAGCAATTAGTTTAACATTAGGTAATGTTGATTTTATGCGTGCAGGAGCTTTCTCATTACTAAGATAAGCTATAGAAGCTTCTCCAATCGCCTTTTGTGTTGCATTTCTAAACCAATACTTATACCAGTCTAAAGTGTAAACTGTCGTTTTTCCATTTTGAGTTATTTGGCTACCTTTTTCACGTAGAAAAAAATTAGGTTCTTTCTTTTTACTAATAAAAATATCTGGATGTTGATTTAAATAATTACAAAGTGAGGTAGAACCAGATTTCATAGAACCAAAAATAATAAAATTAGGGAGTGGAAATTCAGGCATAGAAATTTTTTATTAATTTGTACTAAAAATTATATAACAAAATTTTCTTTTGTAAGTTAAAATTCTGTTAAGTTGTCAACTCTTTTCATCAGCAAAAAAAAAAGGTGAGCATTGCCCACCCTACTTATTATTGCTCTACTTTTTCGACATTGCCGGCTTTAACCCAACCTTCTTGTTGAGAGTTGGGGAGACGAACTTGTTGCCAATCACCATCATTGCTAGTTTGTAGTATGATCACCTCAGAATCGTATTCAACACCGCCAATTCTTTCAGCATTTAAGTCAGGTTGCGATCGCACACTTAAACCCGTTGACCAGGTAACTTTAGCTCGATAAGCCCCGTCGGGGAGTTCTTCTGTTTCTTCTTCAATCACAGATTCTTTAGCGACTACTTCTTCAACAGGTTGAGTTTTGCTGTCATTGTTAGTAACGGGTTCACTTTCAGCTTTTGCTGTGGTTTCTGGGGGTTTCTCTTCAGCAAAGGTGGGTTTTTCAGGGTTAGCATTCATGCGAGCAAAAACTACATAAGCTAAAGAAGCCGTTCCCCCCACTAATAAAAAGATACCGAGGAAAAATCCTAATAAAAATTGAAAAACGCCAGATAAACGATTCATAATGATAACAGGATAGGATATAACTTTTAAAGTTGAATCTTAACGTTGATTCCCCAAATTTAGCCACTGTTCAAAGGTAATTTATTTCTTAAGGGGTTAAAGAATTTAAACTACTTTGACGAGATGCTAACCGGGCTTTTCCGGCGGCAGCCCACTGCTGCAAAAATTCAATTTCTTCTTGGGCAGTTCGGGCTAAGGGGATAATTTGACTAGCTGCTTGTAAGATATCATCGGTGGTAAAGTCACGATTTTGACTAAACCCAATGTGCATAGCTTCGATTAAGGTTTGTTCAATTTCTGCCCCCGAAAAATCTGGGGTTTCATAAGCAAGTCGCTTGATGTCGTAAGTTTTCAGATTATGGGGACGCAGTCTAGATAGATGGACGTTAAAAATTGCTTCTCGTTCCCCTTGACTGGGTAAACCCACAAAGAAAATTTCGTCAAAGCGGCCTTTGCGTAACATTTCTGGGGGCAAGGCTTTTATATTGTTGGCTGTAGCGACGACAAACACGGGGGATTTTTTTTCCGCTAACCAGGTAATAAAGGTCCCAAATACTCGGCTAGTGGTACCTCCGTCCCCTTTTCCTTCTACGCCAGCAAAGGCTTTATCAATCTCATCAATCCATAACACACAAGGGGCTAACGCTTCTGCTAAACTGACCATCTGACGGGTGCGAGACTCGGACTCCCCAACTAAACCGCCAAACAGTCGCCCTACGTCTAAACGGAGTAAGGGTAAATGCCAATGGTGAGAAATGGCTTTAGCAGTGAGGGATTTTCCGGTGCCTTGAATACCCACCAATAACAGCCCTCTAGGGTGCGGTAAACCATAGTCCCTTGCTTTTTCGCTAAATGCTCCACCCCGACGCAGTAACCAGTCTTTGAGGTTGTCTAAGCCGCCAATATCGGAAATTTGTTCGGTAGCCGGGTAAAAGTCAAGAATTTGGGTTTGACGGATAGATTGACGTTTTTCTTCTAAAATCAGTTCTACGTCTTCGGGTTCAATGCGTCCATGACTGGCAATACAGAGGGTCAAAACACGGCGTATTCTCTCTAAGGACAGTCCTTGTGCCGATCTTACTAATTCATCAACTAATGTATCAGATAAGGGTTGTCCGGTAGCTCCTAAAAGGCGTTGTATCTCGTTTTTTATTTCTGTGGCGGTGGGAAGGGGAAAGTCAAGAACGGTTATAACTTCGGTTAATTCGTCGGGAATTTGGACTTGTGGGGCAATAATAATGATATTTTTAGGTTGAGATTTTAAACTACGGGCCAGGTTTCGTAGTTTTCGGGAAATAGAAACATCTTCTAAGAATCTTTGAAAGTCTCGTAAAATGAAGATTCCACCGATATTATTGGACAAATTTTCCACAAATTCTAAGGCTTGGAGGGGGTTACGTCTGCCAACTCCTTTGTTGTTGGGATTATCTTGATACCCGTCCACAAAGTCCCAAGTGTAGACGGTGCGGTTTTGCATGGTTTGGGCGCATTGGGCGATCGCAGTTTCTAGTCTTTCTTCTTCGCTGGTGGAAATATAAATTAAAGGGTAACAGGCCCTTAGGAGTAGTTCAAATTCTTCTCGAAATGTCATCATTAATTACAATCATTGGTTATAACCCTATCTCAACAATAATAAAGGTTAGCGGTTGATCTGACTATTTGCTTAGTTTATAACTTGTGTTGGTTTTTCAGTGGTTCTCAAGTTATACATTTTTCAACGAGTGTTCTTGTATCATGGTTTATCGAAGTTTTAACTTGAAATTGATAGAGTTGAGATGTCTATATTTTAAACTAACAATAAGTCATTCACTCCTAGTTAAATGAGAGGACAATTATCATGAGTTTAACGTTATATTTTTTGCGTCACGGTGAAACAGAAAGTAGTCTTAAAGATAGTTTTTGTGGCACCCTTGATCCTGATTTAACGCCTCAAGGAAAAGAAATGGCAAAAGCGTTTGCTAATGCTTATAAATCCTTTGATTGGTCTGCTATTTATGTTAGTCCCATGAAGCGAACTATTGCCACTGCAAAACCTCTTTGTGATGCAACAGGAATGGAAATGCAGATCAAAGATGGACTCAAAGAAATGAATTTTGGTCAATGGGAAGATAAAACCCGTGACTGGGTTAAAGAAAATAATTTAGAGGAATATATTGACTGGATGACAGAACCTGCTTGGAACCCTCCTCCAGGGGGAGAAACCGCAGTAGAAGTGGGTAGTCGGGCTATGTTAATTATATCAGAAATTGAAGCAAAATATCCCGATGGAAAGGTATTAGTTGTCGCTCATAAAACAACAATTAGAATTATTTTATGTCATTTATTAGGCATTGATTTAGGTCGTTATCGTGACAGAATTGATATGTTAGCAGCATCGGTGAGTGTGGTTGAATTCGGATTACATGGTCCTTTATTAAAAAAATTAGGCGATCGCTCTTATATGAGTCAAGAATTACAAGATCGTGCTGGAAGTTAACAAAAATGGTTGATCATGATCGCTTATTTAAAGAATTACTTTCAACCTTTTTTGTGGAATTTATCGATCTATTTTTTCCTCAAGTGATAACTTATCTTGATAAAAATTCGATCAAGTTTTTGGATAAAGAAATTTTTACAGATGTTACAGAAGGAGAAAAATATGAAACTGATTTAATTGCTCAAGTCAAGTTTAAAAATCAGACTTCTTTTTTCTTAATTCATATTGAAGCACAATCGAGTTCACAAACAAACTTTAATAGACGAATGTTTTCTTATTTTGCTCGTCTTCATGAAAAGTTTGCCTTACCCATCTATCCTATTGTTATCTTTTCCTATGATTATCCTAAAAAAGCAGCAGCAAATCAATACAAAGTTGAATTTCCTGATTTTAAAGTGTTAGACTTTAACTATCGTGTGGTACAGCTTAATCAGTTAAATTGGCGAGATTTCATTAATCAACCGAATCCTATTGCATCAGCATTAATGGCTAAAATGAAAATAGCTAATCAAGATCGAGCTAAAGTTAAAGCACAATGTCTAAGATTATTAGTAACCTTAAAATTAGATCCAGCTAGAATGCAATTAATTTCAGGATTTATTGATACTTATCTAACTTTAAATCCAGTAGAGGAAAGCATTTTTAGATCAGAGTTAAATACTTTTTTACCCGAAGAAGAGGAGGATGTGATGGAAATTGTTACCAGTTGGATGAGACAAGGAATTGAACAAGGAATTGAACAGGGAATAATGAGAGAAAAAAACCTAGTTATCCGTTTAATAGAACGAAAATTAGGAACAATTAACCCTGAAATTAAAGCTCAAATTCAGGAGTTAGAAATTGACAAAATTGAAGCATTAGGAGAAGCTATTTTTGAGTTTTCTACTGTAGAAGACTTAAAAAGTTGGTTAAGCCGATAATTCTTTAATATTTACAAGATTGTTGTTGAGAATACAAACTGGTGCGTTAATTTATTGTACTTTATTATCTTTAGGACATTAATGCGACTTATTAGGTATTTCCCTTGATCTTCATCCTATTAAGTACATTTGTTAATTCTTTCAAAACTTCCCCTATTTCTTAACTCTCTGAGCTTTCTAACAAAATGAGCAAAAAAATTAAGTCATTTATCTGCTTTGTCTTGATTGCACTTTCTCTTACTTTTGTTTCTCCTTTAGTGTATGGACAGGATGAGAGTAGTAGTGGTAACAAAATTGACGGATATCCTATTATTTTAAATGATCATACCTTATTTAAAATACAAGCACCGACGGGATCATTTTCTCCTGAAGAAAGAGCAGAGACAATTAATAATAGATTAGAAAAGTTTGCAGAAGATAATGCTTTATCTGTTGACTCAATTAAACTAGAACCTCAAGAAAATATTACCAGTATTGTTGCTGAAGATAAAATTTTAGCTACCCTTACAGAAGAAGATGCAAATGCTGCTAGAAAATCTCGTCAAGAATTATCCGAAGAATACTTAGAAATCATCAAAACTTCTATCACGCAATTTAGAGAAGAAAGAACCTTAATTGCCAGAATTTTTAGTTTAGTTTGGACTGTTTTGGCAACTTTATCACTTTTGTTAATTTTCAAACTAATGGATCTCGTTTTTCCAAAACTATTTAGTCTTTTAGATAGATGGAAAGATACAGTTATTCCTAGTTTGAGAATTCAAAATGTCAATCTTATTAGTTCCACTCAAGTCACTAATAGTTTAATTGCAGTTATTAAAATTATAAGAGTCATTCTTGTTCTTTTAATACTCTTTCTATATGTTCCTTTTATTCTTAGCTTTTTTCCCTTGACTCGGAAAATCTCACAACAGATTTTTGATTATATTTTCAAAGCTGTTTTATATATTTCCGAATCGGTTCTTAACTATATTCCCAATATTTTTATGATTGGGTTAATTGCTGTTTCGACCTATTATATTATCCGTTTTTGTAAATTTGTTTTCAAGGAATTAGAACGAGGAAATATTACTATACCTGGATTTTATCAAGATTGGGCAACCCCAACTTATAATATTTTACAATTTCTCATTATTGCTTTAGCTGCTGTGGTTGCTTTTCCCTATTTACCAGGGTTTGATTCTCCTGCTTTTCGAGGTATTTCTGTGTTTTTGGGTATTCTTTTCTCCCTTGGTTCAACTTCTGCTGTAGCGAATACTGTCGGGGGTGTAATTTTAATTTATACCCGTGCATTTCAATTAGGCGATCGCGTACAAATTGATGATATTATTGGCGATATAGAAGACAAAACTTTGCTAGTCACTCGCATTCGTACCCCGAAAAATGTCATTGTTACTTTACCCAATGCAACAGTATTAAATAGTAATGTAGTTAACTTTAGTGCGTCTGCTAGAGAGACAGGTATCCCCTTAATTATTTCTACTACAATTACGTTAGGTTATGATGTTCCTTGGCGCAAAGTTCATCAGGTTTTATTAGCTGCTGCTGATGTTACAGAGTCCTTATTAAAAGATCCTAAACCTTTCGTTTTGCAAACCAGTTTAGATGACTTTTATGTTAGCTATGAATTAAATGTTTATACGGATAAAACTCGTAAATTATTTTACATTTATTCTGATCTTCATCAAAATATTCAAGATAAATGTAATGAATCAGATATTGAAATTTTATCCCCCCATTATTCTGCTATTAGGGATGGTAATCAAAATACAATACCTGCTAACTATTTACCAAAAGATTATCAAGTACCAGGGTTTAGAATTGAAAATTTAGGTAATAATTTGAACAAGCATTAATTATTATTAGTTTCTATTAACTTAAAATTAATAGAACATCCTAATTTAATGAAAAAAGCGAGTGTATTTTTTAGTGGGACTTTAGCAAATTTCAAGCCCAAATATAGCCAAAACTAGCTTTGTACCTAGCGAATACATTAGCATTATTCTTTAGCCAGTTATGAAAACGGTAAGAGATAGCTGTACGAAATGCTTCTAAAGCTTCAGGAAAACTATTCAAAGGTTTGTTTCCCCATCGTCGTCTTAATCCTCCAGTTAACTTATGCCAAAGAATAAAAGTATAAGCACAAAATACTAAGATAAAATGTCTTAGCAAACTGCGTTTATGCCTAACTTGATACTCTTTAAGTCCTAACCAACCCTTAGCTTCCCGATAGAAAACTTCCACCCAGTTTCTTTGAGAATAAGTTTCTACCACCCACTGTGGAGTAACTTTATTTGAGTCAACATTAGTGATAAAATAGTCTACATCTGTCGCTTCATCAAAAGAGCTTGCATTCATAACGATAGCAACGCTTCTTATTCCTTTTAGTCGTGATATTTCTACCTCAAATGTTGTTACCCAAACTTTCTTTGGTTTATCTAAAACTAAATTAATTTCCGTAAAAGCTTCTTTGGGTAAGCTTTTAGCTAGTTCATCTATGCGTATAGGTGTAGTAACTTCTTCTTTTTCTACACTCACTTTTCTGTTTTTAGCTATTCCTCCTAAATACTTCAAGTTTCGGTTTTCTAATTCTTTTAAAAAGGATGTATTATTACCATACCCTGAATCAATAATAACAATTCCTGGTCGATAGTTTCTCTTTAAAGTTTTGTCTATTAAGTTTAAAGCTATTTCTGGCTTTTTTAGAAACTCTGGATCTTTTTTTCCCTCTGATAACGAATTAGCGTGTTGATATAATTCTATATCTAATAGACATCTCCATAATTTAATAAAATCAAGAAATATAGTATAATAAAATGAATAATTAGTTCAAAAAAGAATGGAAACTTACACTTGGAGCTATCTAAAAAAATATCCTAAACAAACCAAAAGATTATTAGGAATTGATGACAATCAATTG
>NETF01000195.1 GCA_002172675.1 unicellular cyanobacterium SU3 | reverse complement strand
TTAAGTCCAATCTTCTATTATATAAAACAAACTTATGTTTAAGGAGGTTTTTTGGGCTGTTTCAACGTAAATTGGCGATCGCAGATTAACGTTTCGCCTCTCTGAAACTGAGTTTGTGATCTACTGAATCTAGCGGTTTGAAAATTGGCTCTCCACAAATTGGAATGAGACAAATCAGTTCCCAACAAATGAGCATAACTCAAGTCAGCCTCCTCGAGGTTAGCATAGAGTATGGCAGCATAACTAAAATTAATTCTTCTGAGCTTGGCAAAACTGAGATCAGACTCATTCAACCCAGCATAACTGAAGTCGGAGCCGATCAAATCAGCACCACTCAAATTGGCTTTGTGGAGTCGTATTCTGGGCAATTCTACACCTCTCAATATAATTCCCGAAATATTGACTCCAGAGAAATCCCTTTCTCCAAGACTATAGAGTTCAAGCAATTCTTCAGCAGTAATATCCATAATTCTGTTGTCCCATCCATATACAAAATTAACTCTAACGTACTCAATTTCTGGAATGATTACCTCTAAACAGAAACATCACTAAACATCACCTTCCAAATAACTGACCTACCTACTTTAGAGTTCATAATATTGTTGGGTTTCGTTTCTGCTATAGTTACCTGTTGCCTTTAATTAACATAGGTTTTACTTCTGTTAAAATAAATAATATCTAGATCAGAGGTGAGGCTAAATGTCTTCAAAATTTCCAACTTGGTTATTAGGTTTATTTTTAATTATAACCGTAACTTTAACCACTCAATATTTGAATGTTGCTATGATGGGATTAACTGTTTTTGTCTTAGCTTATTTAACGAAAGGAATGCGAAAAAATAAACAGAATTTTCAATAAAAAAGGGCTTATAAAAGACGAAAAGAATCAAAAAAACTAATAATTGTTTCAGAGATAGCATCGGTTTCAGTTGGGTTAGATGCTGCTAAAACATAAATTCTATCATTAATCAAATAAACTCGAAAACTAATTAATTCCTCTTCATTTTTCATCGTTAATTCTTTACCGATATCAGTTTCAAAGGTAATATTTTTATCACTTATTAAAGTAAAGTTTGTTTTTTTTACAATTCCCTGTTTAACTTGATCAAGTAATTGTTCTTTATTGTCGATTTGATTGGACGTTAATCTATCAGAATAAGCAGCCACAAAGCGATAGTTTTGGGGATGACTGGCTAAAACTTGAAAAGATAAATTACTATTTTCTAATTCAATAGAAACTTCTTCAGAACTTTGTAATCCTTGAGGTATCCAAACCGAAAAATTTCCCTCTTGAAAGATAAATTTTTGCCAGTGAAGTTGCCCCATATCAATGGTTAGCAGTTGGGAAGGATGTTCGATATTGTTAGATTCAGATTGTTGTTGCAATCGTTGGATTTCTTGATCCATTAATTGTTGTCCATCCCTAAAAAAAGTCGGGCGATCTAGTCTTCCTTGGGCTAATATTTGTCCAAGAGGATAATAGCAACAACTAAAAACAATGATAGATAAAATAATCTTTTTCATTGCACTAACTCACATTCAATTAAACGCATAAAGCAAAAAGTTGCCATTTTAAACCCATAAGGAGACTTCCACCAAATCGCAGGAAAAGACCCTTTTGGAGCAGATAGGCTAAAATCCCAATTAGGATAGTTATTCCCTTGCCATTGTCCATTTTTACGCCATCCCACGCGATCGCCATACTTCTCTAGGATACTCATATTTTGAGCGCGTAGGGTGTCAATACTCCCTCCCACATCCAGATAAAGACGCAACTGGATACTAAACCCAAAGCGATCGCTACTATAGTCTCGCCATAGTCTATCAATCACTTGCAAAATATTACAAGGCAGTTGTTTCATGTCGTTGGGGGTGAGATCCTCCCGACTACGGTTAACTGCATCGAGGATCACCCGACTGGTTTCTTGATCTGCTTCTTGGAACTTTCCTGCTTTCAAAAATTCTTGTAATTGGCTATATCTATCGATATCTGAAACTAATTTTAATTTTTCTTCTAAATATAACACTTTATCTTTCAAAAACTGCACTTCCCTTAAAATTGCAGATAGATCGGGGTTATTTTCTGGGGTAACAGATTCAGTCATAATCAATTCTAGGTAACAAATAAATGATATCTTAAGAAAGTTCAGACAAATCTCAGGAAATTTTCATTTCTTTCTGTTTTAATGATATTACATTCCTGAAAGGATAGTCTATTGCTTTTTTTGTATAATTAATTGAAGGTAGTTTACGGCGAAACATGGTAACATCTGATTCTTCAAATTCTGTTAGTTATGATATTGAAAAAACTGTCCTTGATCGTTATCAAGAAGGGGCAAAAGTTCAACAACCTAGTTTATGTTGTCCCACAGAATACGAGGGTAACTATTTAGAAATTTTACCCCAAGAAATCATTGAAAAAGATTACGGTTGTGGGGATCCGACTCGTTATGTAGATGAAGGGGAAACGGTTTTAGATTTAGGATCAGGGACAGGAAAAAATTGTTATATTTTAGCCCAAAAAGTCGGGAAAACGGGTCAAGTGATTGGGGTTGATTTTAATGATGAGATGTTGAAAATCGCCCGTAAATATCAACAAGAAATTGCAGATAAAATTGGAACTTATAACACTAAATTTGTCAAGGGAAAAATACAAGATTTAACCCTAAATTTAGACTTAGTGGAAGGTTGGTTACGGGATCATCCTATTCAATCGGTGGATGATTTAAGTCAGTTTGAAAGTGAATGCGATCGCTTACGTAAAGAGTCTCCTTTAGTTGCAAATAATAGCATTGACGTTGTTATTTCTAACTGTGTTTTAAATTTGGTTAAACCGAAGGACAAACAACAGTTATTTAAAGAACTCTATCGGGTTTTAAAGCGAGGAGGGAGAGTAGTGATTTCTGATATTGTCTGTGATGAAGATCCTACCGAAAACATTTTAAATGATCCTGATTTGTGGAGTGGTTGTATTGCAGGTGCTTTCCGAGAAGATGAATTTTTAAAGATGTTTGAAAAAGTAGGATTTTATGGGGTTGAAATCCTTAAACGAGAGGAACAACCCTGGCAAGTTATTGATGGCGTGGAATTTCGTTCCATGACAATTCGTGCTTATAAAGGTAAAGAAGGGCCTTGTTTAGAAAGAAAGCAATCTATTATTTATAAAGGTCCTTGGAAACAAGTTCAAGACGATGACGGACATATTTTTTGTCGGGGAGAAAGAATGGCAGTTTGTGATAAGACTTATCAGATTTTAACCCGTTCAGAAAGTCCTTACCAAAAAGATATTATTGGGATTCCTCCTTATCAAGAAATACCCATAGAAGAAGCAACAGAATTTAGTTGTAAAAGTAAAGCAATTCGTCATCCCAAAGAAACCAAAGGCAGTGATTATCATCTAACAGAAATAAAAGAAGAGATAGACTGTTGTACCCCTGGAGAATGTTGTTAATTCTCAGTGATCAGTTAACAGTGATTAATTAGCGCACCGCTTTGCGGATCTCTTCGAGATCGCTGTTAACAACTTATTGATATGGAGAAAAAAATGATTACTTTAAATACTAATCAAGTAACACCCTTTGATCAAAAAATAAAACAGCCTTTAAATAAACAAAAAATAACGGTATTACAAATCAATTTAGGACGACGTTGTAACCTTGCTTGTAACCATTGTCATGTAGAAGCAAGTCCTCAACGAACAGAAGAATTATCACCCGAAATCTGTCAACAATTAATTGAATTAATTAACCGCTTTCCACAAATTAAAACTGTTGATTTAACGGGAGGCGCACCAGAAATGAACTACGGCTTTAAATCCATAGTAGAAGCAGCTAAAAAAGCCAAAAAAGAAGTGATTGTACGCTCTAATTTGACTATATTTTTTGAACAGAATTTTGAATACTTACCTGAATATTTTGCTAAGTATCAGTTAAGAGTAATTGCTTCTTTACCTTGTTATTTAGAAGAAAATGTAGATAAGCAAAGAGGGAAAGGGGTTTATAATGCGTCTATTCATGCCATTGAAAAACTGAATCAATTAGGTTATGGAAATGATCCCAATTTAATCCTAGATTTAGTGTATAATCCCCCCATTCCTAGTAATGAAAACTTTTCTTTAACTCCTGATCAAATTAACTTAGAAAAAGATTACAAAGCCTTTCTTAAAGATAATTTTGATATTAAATTCAATCAGCTTTTTACTATCACTAATTTACCCATTGGCAGAATAAAAACATATCTAAAAAATAAAAAATTGCATGACTCTTATTTACAGTTTTTAGAGTCTCATTATAATCCTCAAACTCTCGACCACGTTATGTGTCGTAATCAGCTTTCTATTGATTATTTAGGAAATATTTATGATTGTGATTTTAATCAAATGGAAAATATTTCAGCGACTTTACCCGATGGGAAATCGTTAACAGTAAAAACATTATTAGAAATAGGGAAGTTAGACGTTATTAACGACATCAAAACCGCAGATTATTGTTATGGGTGTACTGCAGGAAGTGGTTCAAGTTGTGGGGGATCATTAATTTAATCGATTTAGTTATTAATTCAAGTAAAAAACTATGCTTAAAACAACAAAATCTAGACAAAGATTATTAAAGTTAGGAGGAATAGCTGTGTTAACCACTGCTACAATAATTATTATTAAACAGCTAGGTATTTTAGATACTTTTGGTATCACAGAAACTCTCCAAAATCTATTACAATGGATACAAGATTTAGGAACCATTGGTTATCTAATCTTTACCTTAGTTTATATATTATCAGCCGTTTTCTTAATTCCTGCTTCTATTTTAACCTTGGGTGGCGGGGCTATTTTTGGTGTGGTAACAGGTTCAATTTTAGTATCTGTTGCTTCAATGTTGGGAGCAATATTAGCCTTTTTAATTGGACGTTATTTTGCTAGAGGATGGGTTTCTAAGCAAATAGAAAAATACCCAAGATTTCAAATAGTTGACGAAGCGGTGGCAAAAGAAGGATGGAAAATAGTAGGGTTAACTCGTTTATCTCCCGTCTTTCCTTTTGTTATTTTAAACTATGCTTTTGGTATTACTCAGGTATCCTTAAAAGATTATATAACCGCTTCTTGGATTGGGATGTTGCCAGGTACAATTATGTATGTTTATATTGGCTCTTTGGTTGGTAATATTGCTACTTTAGGGGCAGGCGAAAGGGAAAAAACCTCTTTAGAATGGGCTTTATATGGTGTTGGATTAATTGCCACAGTATTAGTTACAGTTTATATTACTAAACTGTCGCAAAATGCCTTAAATAATCAAATTGAAAAAACTTAGTATATGTTACAAAATATCTTATCTACTTAATCTTGCTCTCGAACCTCGCTCAAAGATAAGCCAACTGATGGCAGTTGTCCAAGTTAGTAAAATTAGTGCCACAAAGCGTTCATATAAACCATTAATATTATTAGGTATTTGAAAGAATGGAGGGGCAAAGATAAGCCAAACAACAGCAGTTATCCAACTGAGACGCTTCCATTTACGGCTGATTTTACGAAGTCCAGACGAAAGCAAAAAACAAATCGACGGAAACATCAAACCCAGTACATACACTGCGTATAAATGAACCGAAGCACCAGAACTATCCGGAAGCTTAGCATATTGATCATGTTCTGAAATGATAAGAATGTCGATACCTAAAAGGAATACTAAGACTGAACCAAGTCGCCAACGCCAGTCCCCTAAATTCCAACGCCACAGAGCGATCGCACAAACCATTAAACTAATTGCATAAAGGTTAAGTCCTACATCTTGAATCCAAGCATAGTCACCAATTGCTAAATTACTAATAGTTTGACTGATAGGATTATAGCTGTCAACCACAATAATTCCGACAAAATCAGTTAACAAAACAATCACATTACCAGCAATTCCTACTATTCCACAAATCTGAAAAAATCCTTGACTAAATCGACCAGAACTTGAACGGAAATTTTGTTTATCCATCTTAAATCTATATTGATATCAGCCAAGAAATATTGTCAGCCTAATGTCCGATAAGCCTTGACCAACATTTTATATCCTTAGTATTTGTTATCTCTTAGTCTAAGTAATGTATCGAATTATCTAATCAGTCTAAAGAGAGATTTTAATGGAAAAAGCCGACTAATAGCAGGCTTTTTAATCACGAAAACAGGTTAAAGTCCCATTTAATCATTGAGGCTTTAATTTAATTGCCATGTCATAGGGAGAAGTCCCTGACATTTCTTCCACTAAACTAGGATAATATTCAATTTTAAGTGAAGACTTTAAGAAAATTTTGGGAATACTAACTATAGCGATGAAATCATTTCTATCAATAGAGATGATAGCTTAATTTATCCATAACTGGACTTAAAACCATTTCTAGCAGCATTCTAGTTAACTATGAATGTTATCAACTACCTTACTAAAAATTATTATGAGTAATTGGAAACCTGGGACACGATTACAAAATGGTCGCTATGAAATTAATAAAGTTTTGGGTTATGGAGGTTCTGGTATTACCTATCGTGCCAAAGAATATCCGAAAGGAAATCCAGTTGCTATAAAAACTCTCAATGTTATTATTCAAAATCAACCTGATTTTAGCAGACATCAAGAGCGATTTATTCAAGAAGCTTTTTGTTTAGCAAAATGTAATCATCCCCACGTTATTAAAGTCCATAACGTCTGCCAAGAAAAAGAACTGTGGTGTATGGTAATGGATTATATTTCAGGAGGAACTCTTAGACAATATGTTAACTATAAAAATGGTATCTCTGAAGAAGAAGCTTTAAAATATATTCAACAAATAGGCTCAGCTTTAACCTATATCCATGAACAGGGATTTATTCATCGAGATGTTAAACCCGGTAATATTATGCTTCGCAAAAAAGATAGGCAAGCTATTTTAATTGACTTCGGTTTAGCCAGGGAATTTGTACAAGATAAAATTCAAACTCATACCAATTCCCGCACAGAATCTTTTGCTCCTTTAGAACAATATGAATTAACTGCAAAACGGGGAGCTTATACCGATGTTTATGCTTTAGCAGCTACTTTATACTATATTCTTACCTTACAGTTGCCCTTCCCTGCTCCTTTTCGTCAACAAGGGGCTACCCTTATTCCTCCAAAACGACATAATTTTAATATTAGTGATGCTGTTAATGTTGCTATTCTTCAGGGTATGGAATTACAGGCAAAAAAACGACCTCAATCTATTCAAGAATGGCTAAAAATGCTAACGGTCAAACAAGTTGGTATGACTCGAGAACGTAATTTAAGAAACGCTAGACAAATCCTACTTAATCCTGCTAGAAAAGAACAGTTATCAACCAGTGTAAAATCTGATTCTTATTTAACGGCTAATACAATAGAGCCAATTAGTCAATCAAAACAAGAAACAAAAACGGCTCAAAATATTTCTAAAATTCCTTCAATTTCAGACTCAGGGATTAATTATAAAAACTTACAGGAATTCTTAACTGTAGGAAAGTTAAAAGAAGCCGATAAAGAAACAGCAAAAATTATCTTAAAATTAACTAATCGAGAAAAACAAGGATGGATCGATCAACATCATATTGAAAAATTACCTTGTCATGACTTAAAAATAATTAATCAACTTTGGTATGAAGCTAGTAATGGACGCTTTGGTTTTTCAGTACAGAAAAACCTCTATGAAAGTTTAGGCGGTCAACAAGAATATAATGCCAAAATTTGGCGTGATTTTGGGGATAGAGTGGGTTGGAGAAAAAATAATAATTGGCTATCTTATAAAGAACTTAATTTTAATCTATGGGCTTCGCAAGGTCATTTACCCATGTTAGGAATGCAGTTCTGGGGGTTTACAGGATGGTTAACAGTATTGATTAATCGATTAAATAGTTGTCAAATTCAGGATTAAAATAACTAATTAGTCTTTCTATAGTGCTATTCATTAGGGAATAGAAATGGTGAATTAGATAAAGGTTTGAATCCTAAACAAATATACCAACTTTTTTTATAGTGCTAAATTTTTGAATTCCGATGACAATGTTTGGTAATATAGAAAACAACGAGTAAAATAAAGTGAAAAATATGAACTTATTATTAGCAACCGCCGGAGATTTCCCTATCTCTTTTGTTATCGTCTATGTTGTCGGTTTCATCGCTGCTGTGACCATTGGCTCTATCGCTTGGTATAATTCAAAACGTCCTGCAGGCTGGGAAAATAAAGAAAAGCCCGACTATGTTCCTGATGTACCATCAGATGATCCTAAGGATACAGCCCTCTAAAGTTACTAAGCCAAGGATCTCAGAAAATACTAAATCATCCCTGAATTGTTATTGTGAAGTCTTCAAAAATCGACCAATTGTTACAAGACTTAAAAAAAACGGATGAAGTAGCCCGACAACGGGCTACAAATGAGTTATGGCGATTATGGTTTGGGCAAAAAGGAGAAATAGGACGAGAATTATTAAGGCGATCGCAATTTTTTCTAGAGGCAGGAAATTTTGAAAAAGCCGAAGCATTACTCACAGACACCATAAAAAATCAGCCAGATTTTGCTGAAGCTTGGAATCGACGCGCTGTAGTCTATTTTTCCCAAGAAAAGTACGAACGAGCAAGAAAAGATTGTGAACAAGTGATTCGATTAATTCCCTATCATTTTGGGGCTTTGCATGGGTTAGGATTATGTTTATTAGCTCTGGGAAAATACTCGGAAGCGATCGCAGCTTTTCGCAAAGCATCGGAAGTTCAACCCCATGCTTTAATCAATCAAAAATTAATTTTAGAATGTACCGCACTGCTTTAAATCAGTTAATTTACCCTAAAATACTGACTCTTTTCCTCTAATTCTTTCGTTAGACTGTCGGCCATCATGGGCTTAGCAAAATAATAGCCTTGACCATAGTTATATCCCAAATTAGAAATAATTTCTTGTTGTTCGAGGGTTTCAATTCCTTCTGCAACTAAACTAAATTGCATTTCTTGAGCGATAGTAGCGATGGCTTTGCAGATGGCTAATTTTTCTGTATCGGTTTCATTGTTTGGCATAAAAGAACGATCAACTTTCACTTCATCAAAATGAAATTGTAATAATTGTATCAAACCCGCTTGTCCGGTACCAAAATCATCCACTTTCAAGCGAACAGACATTTTCTTTAACCAATCTAAACTTTGACGATATAATTCTAAGTTTTGATAAATGACCCGTTCTGTAATTTCTAATCCTACTAAATAGGGACTGATATTGGCCTCAATAATATGCTGATAAAGCTGTTCGATAAAGATTTGATCTTCTAATTCGGCTGCACTGAGATTAAACGATAACCAAAAATTAGGTTTAATTGAGTGCCATTCTTTCAATTGTTGTAAACCTTCACGCAAAACCCAGTCACTAATAGGATAGGTTAATCCCACTCCTTCAGCAATCGGAATAAATTCTCCTGGAGAAATCATGCCTAATTCTGGGGAACTCCATCGAATTAAAGCCTCTGCTCCGACGATTTCTCCTGTTGTCAAAGAAACAATCGGTTGATAGACTAACCACCGTTCGTTTTCTATTCCAGGTTGTCGCAGATAGGATTCTATCAACATTTGACGAGCATATTGACTGGCTAACTCACGATTCCAAAGACGGATACGATTTTCAGGTAATTCAGAACGGCGATCGCTTTTTGCTTCTCTGGTAGCGGTTTCTGCAATTTGTCGTAATTTATTTATGGATTTATCCTGTTCACATTCGGGAAGATTATTGGTAGCAATACCCATAGAAGCACTCACTTTTGCTCCTTCAATGTCTAAGATTTGAATGTCTTGAAGAATTGAGACGGCAATAGAATAAACTTCAATGATAGGAAATAATAGTATAAATTCATCTCCTCCTTCTCGAGTAGCAATGCCTTCGTAACGTTTGGCATAGGTTTGCAATATTTCTGCAACAGCTATCAATATTTTATCTCCTAATTGGTGTCCCCTTTGGTCATTAATGCGCTTGAATCGATCTAAATCAATATATATACAGCTTTGCCACTGTCGAGTTTCTAAATTAAAGAATCGACGATTGTATAATCCCGTTAAAATATCACGATTTCGGGGACTAATATCTAGAAAAGTAACATAAAGTAATTTTTGAGAAAGGGGGACAAAGATATTAATAAAATGCCCTACTAATTGGGTTTCGTAATGAATTTTTAGTTGTTGGGATTCCTGAATTTCAAACGCTTGTAGATATAATTGAATTAATGGTGTTTTTTGTGGATAAATAATTTCTGAAAAAACGGGAAACTTTTGACTTAAAAAATCCCCAATTTTTAATTGATTATTAAATATTTTTTTACCAATATTATTGATTTTTAGCAATTTTAAATCATCATCTACTCTCTCAAATAAAAGATTTCCTGTCATAGATTTATTCCAAGTGGCATCTAATAACTGAAATGTTTTTGATAAATAACGTAATTGAGGTTGACTTTTAGCTAATGCAATGACCGCAAGCCAGGATGTAATTGCTGTGACGAGATGCCAATAGGTAAGATGATAGTGAAGGGCTGATAAGAAATGTCCGATTCCACAACTAAAAACAAAAGCAATTGCTAATAGTAAGTTAAGCCAAATAGTTCGTTGAGCATTCTTTAATACAGGTAAAAGTAAAACAGGGATCAAACAATAAGCAAAGGCGATCGCTGCATTAAAAATACTATGGCGATAATCCATACTAAAACCTCAAAAAACAGGTGACTTATACGTTCATCATTAATAACAATCATATTTTGTAATTACGATGAATTAATTTTATTAGTATTATTATTCCCAGATCAATTATTAAAACTATCATCGATTATGATTAAAGTTACTCAGCTAGACTATAATTAAAGCTTAATTTTTTTGAAACAACAAATCAAAAAATTGTAGTAATCATAAACATATCTAAAATTAATATTTGTTTATGAAAACAACAAATAATATAGTATTAATATGCTGTTTAATTGGTTAGTAACTTTTGAATGGTGTTTTTCTTTTTATATCAAAACAATTATATCATACTCATCGATAGCTAATTAAAATAACATTATAGATTTTCATCTATAACCAGTCTAAATCATTTATGAACAGTAACACAGGCATTACCTCGGCAAACTCAATACAAACCTGCCTGTTACAAACTAAAAACTTGAGCTACAGTTTTTGCGATTTATTTAGACTGACTATATAAAATTTTTATTTGACCATATTTAAGTCACACCAACGTAATTATTCTCTAAATTGCTTTTCTACAGCACTTAACAAAAATTCCCTGGGTAAAAAACGAGTGCTATTCACCATAAAACTATTAACAATTCCTCCTGTCACCACATTAGATTGATTATCTCCTAACGCTTTAAGAGCATCTTTGACTACAGTCGTCGCTGATGTTAAATTACCATTATTTTTATTCTGAAAACTATCAGGAAATCGGGCGACTTCAAAAAAGTCAGATTCCGTTGGTCCAGGACATAACGCTAGACATTTGATGCCTTTATCTTTATTTTCTGCCCATAGTGCTTCTGTAAAACTGAGAACAAAGGCTTTAGTCGCTGCATAAAGAGACATATAAGGTAAAGGTTGAAATCCAGCAATAGAAGACACATTGATGATACTGCCTTCTCCTCGTTGCTGCATCTGAGATAAAAATAAATGGGTTAATTCAACCACAACTTTCACATTGAGTTGAATCATATCTAACTGTCGAGATAAGTCTCGTTCCGAAAATAGACCATAATCCCCAAAGCCAGCATTATTAATCAATAAATCCACCGATAAATTCTTATTTTGCACCCAATCATACACCTTTTGCCCTGCCTGGGGTTCAGTTAAATCCTGTACCATCACCTCAACATTGATAGATGCTCTTTGTTGTAACTGTTTAGCTAATCTATATAGTTTATCTTGGGAACGGGCAACTAAAATGAGATTAGTCTGACGAGTGGCTAATTCTTCAGCAAACGCTTGTCCGATTCCTGAAGATGCGCCGGTAATTAAAGCCGTTTTCATCACCATTATGATTAAAATTTAAAAGGAGTTACGCTTGTTACAGATTGTAACGCAGACAAAGGGAAAAAATTCAACAGAGAGAGTGAGGCAACAGCCTTTGCAACTCATTGTTTTTCTAACCGTCAGTAAGCTTAATTTAGATGCCCCAGAAACCGATGCCCATGAAAATTATTAGATATTTAGGTCAGTTTCTGCGGTCTCGAAGAGATCGACGAAGCGTTACCCAGTGGGGTAGTCAGTCATTCTCCTTAATGGATCGCTATCTGGCTTCACAGTTAATTGGACCGTTATTATTTTCTGTGGGTTTAGTGTCTGTGTTGGGGGTAGCGATCGGTTATTTATCGGATTTAGCCGATAAGGTGGTCGATTCTAATTTACCCCTGATGCAAGCATCGGAAATTTTGCTGTTAAAAGTGCCAGAGTTTACTGCTTATGCTTTGCCCATTTCTGTGATGTTAAGCACCTTATTGACCTATGGACGCTTGAGTAACGATAGTGAATTAATTGCGTTTCGGGCCTGTGGCGTTAGTTTATATCGTTTGATTATTCCTGCTATGGTAATGAGTTTGGTGGTGACAGGGGTGACATTTTTAGTGAGTGAGTTAGTGGTTCCTGCGGCCAATTATCGGGCTACAGCCATTTTAGTGGAGTATTTACAAGAAGATCATCCTTATTGGCAAAATAAAGATATTTTTTACCCTGATTATGAACAAGTAACGTTACCCAATGGAGAGAAAGAAAAGCGGTTAAAACATTTATTTTTTGCTGAACAATTTGATGGTCAAAATCTAAAAACGTTAACAGTCTTAGAATGGTTAGAAGAACGATTAAATCGCATTGTTGTCTCAGATTCAGCCACTTGGAATGGACAAGAAGAAACCTGGGATTTTTTCAACGGCACGATTTATCAATTATCTGCTGATTCGTCTTATAAAGAAGCTTTTCCTTTTGAACATCGACAGTTACCGTTAACGAAAGCAGCCTTTGAATTTGCCCTACAGGGTCGTGATCCTTATGAAATGAATATTATTCAAGCTAATCAATATATGAAAATTTTAAAGATGATGGGGGATGATAAAAAGTTACGAATGTTTCAAGTAAGAATTCAACAAAAATTGGCTTTTCCCTTCATTTGTGTGGTGTTTGGAGTGGTAGGTTCAGCCTTAGGGGCAACCCCTCAAAACATGAGTCGGGCGACAGGTTTTGGCTTAAGTGTAGTGATTATTTTTAGTTACTATCTCTTAGGATTTCTTATTGGTAGTTTAGGCTTAATCGGCTTAATTTCTCCTGTTTTAGCCGGTTGGTTACCTAATCTTTTAGGACTCGCTATGGGAGGCTGGTTACTGTATCGTTTTGCTGAATCGTAAAGTCTTCTAAGGTGGGCAATACCCACCCTACAATTTTCAAGATGTCAATTTTATGATGAAATTGCAATCTAAAATAATTGATAATTTTTTTTTGTTGTTACCTGTTATGAATGGTGACGAATTAGGAATATTAAAAGAGAAGGGCAAAACACAGTGAAGATTTAGTATAAATAGTCTAATGTTGTCTTTTGCTCAAAGTTAATTTTTTGCTCAGTCATTAAGTTATGGAATCTTTGTCAAAAACCACATCCAAGCAGTCAATGCTGACTTGGATAGCTGGTCTAATATTTATCGGGTTGACTATCTTTTTGATTCTTAAAACCTGGAATATACAACATTCTTGTAATCCTATATTTGGTTGTCCTGATACCAGTGTTTGTTCTCGAAAAATAGCTAAACCTTCTAAACAATTTTGTTATCCTGGGAAGCTAGATTTACCAGAATTACCTAATATTCCATTCCCAAAATTTGGTCAATAACCTAATATTATTAGGAACAATAATAATTATGTCTGAACAAAATCAATCAGATCATTTCACTAATTCTTTCTTAAGTTCATTGGGCAAACAACTAGGAGATTTTCTAGGAATTGTTTTGAAATGGTTGTTACCTATCGGTGTTTGTGTCTCTTTTTTATTGATGTTTCCAGAGATAACAGCCACAGCAAATGAAACAATGGCCATTATTGGTGGTGTCGCGATCGCAACGGCTTTAACTAGCCTTATTGCAGCCCCTTACGCTATCATCATCGGGGTTCTTTTTTGGGTAATCATGGGAAATATTAATTTCTTTTAATTTCCATTGTTTCTAATAGTAATTTTATTATTATTTATCCCATAGAAACTTTAGTAAAATTACTAGATTTTTTTTTCAACATCATCGTCAATTAATAACTTTTATTCTACAAAACCATGAATTTTATTGAGGTTTCTTCCGTTTCCAAGAAATTTGGCTCTACCCTTGTCTTAGATAAAATAAATCTCACCTTAGAGAAAGGGGAATTTGTTGTTTTAGAAGGAAAAAATGGCTCAGGTAAAACATCTTTAATTAATTCGATTCTAGGGTTATTAGATGTTAATAAAGGTAAGATTACTTTATTAAATAAATCCCCGAAAAACCATCAAGTTAAAAGAAATATTGGCGTTGTTTTTCAAAAAATAAAGTTTCCTGAACATTTAAAAGTCAAAGAATTAGTCAATTTGTGGCGTAGTTATTATGATGAGTCTCGCAAGACTGAAGAAATCTTAAAAGAGATGAACTTAGAAGATAAAGCTAATGATTTTGTTTCTAAGTTATCAGGAGGACAAGAAAAATTATTGGCTTTAGCCTTAGCTTTGCTAGGAAACCCTAAACTTTTAATCTTAGATGAACCCACAGCTTTTTTAGGACAAGATACACGGGGCATTTTTTGGCAACAAATAAAAAAATGTAAAGAAGAAGGGGTAACAATTTTAATGACAACCCATCAAAATGATGATTGGGAATATCTCAAAGAACTAGCAACCAGAAAAATTATACTTTCTAATGGTAAAATACAAGAAGATATTCAAATAAATAGTTTAGAAATACAGCAAGAAAAACTCAAAAACTTACACGAAGAAATAAAGAAAATAAACTATTTTTTCCTATTTTTTAATCAAAGTAGGATTGAGTTAAGGCAACTCAGTCACAACCTTCAGTATTTAGTAGGAATCTTTATCTTACCAGTTACTTTAATTGCATTATGGTGGTTTTCTGCTGCTGGTAAATCCAATGATAATAAAGTAGCTGTCATGTTAGCTATTTCATTCTTAGGCTTGATGATATATGCTATCGAAAGGTTAGGTAAAAGTATTTCTTTAGAAAGAATTGGTGGATGGATAAAACTTTTAAGAGTTAGTCCACTTCCTCCCTATATCTATCTATTATCTAAACTAACTTTAGTATTAATTATCTCCTCAATCAGTTTATTGTTTATTTTTGGGTTTGGATATTTAAAACTAGGTATTGAAGAACAATTTTTAACATGGATAACTATCTTTTTGAGTTTAGTCTTAGGGATTATGCCCTTTGCTATTTTAGGGATAGGAATTGGTTATTTACTCAATCCCAAAAGTATTGATGTGTTTCTAGGATTATCTCTGTTTGTGATTAGTTTAACTTGTGGCTTACCCTTATCTGAATCCGAAATGTACGAGAATATTTTAATATTTTCTCCTTTTTATCATTATAAAGAACTATTAACCTGGTCAGCCCATTTTGATAGATATCCCGTTGATTATTTAGGACTTCATATTTTTTGGTTAATTTGGACAGGAATTTTACTGAGTTTTGTTACTGTTTGGGCTTATAAAAGAGACAAAATAGTACAATAAAAAACCGCTCGAACTGATAATGATTGTCCCAGACTATCTAAGCTACCTAAATTTTCCCCTTGTAGTTATGGGTAGCTTATGCTTATAATCCATACAATTACAACGAATTATCTTTTATCAGTTCGTAATAACTATCTGTTTTTATATTTGAATGCACATCGCTTGGCTTGGGAAAAAATCCCCTTTCTGTGGAAATGTAACTTATGGTCGGGAAGTGACAAACGCCCTTCTAGACCGAGGTTATCAAGTTAGTTTTCTTCATTTTTCGCAAGAAGAGACGAACTCAGCGCATTGGCGAGACTGTCGAGAAGTAGCCTTACCCTTTCTCTATAAATCGCAAATTTACACCATCCCAACCCCGAAATCAAGTAAGATTTTCATGGATGCTTTGGCTAAACTGAAACCGGACTTAGTTCATGCCTCTCTTACTTTATCCCCTCTAGACTTTCGACTGCCAGAAATCTGCCAGGCGTTGAATTTACCCCTCATAGCCACGTTTCATCCCCCTTTTGACAGCAAATTACGCAATTTGAAGTCCAGTACCCAATTTTTAACCTATCAGCTATATGCGCCGTTTTTAGCCCATTACGATAAGGTGATTATTTTCTCTAGGCTACAACAAGAATTATTGATGAAATTGGGGGTTAATCAAGATAAACTAGCGATTATTCCCAATGGAGTCGACCCAATAAAATATTCTCCTGGACCATCGTCTATTAAGTCCCAAATAAAAGCAAAACGGTTGTTTGTCTATGTGGGACGTATTGCCACAGAAAAGAATGTAGAAGCCTTATTAAAGGCTTGGAAACAGGTGGGGATGGGTGATGAGACTAAATTATTAATTGTCGGTGATGGACCCCTTAAACCCTCCTTAGAACCTTTTTATGGTGGAGAACATGGGATCTATTGGTTGGGGTTTGTGGCTGATGAACAAAAACGGATTGATATTTTACGGGCTGCTGATGTGTTTATTTTGCCCTCTTTAGTTGAAGGATTATCTTTATCTTTATTAGAAGCCATGGCCTGCGGTGTCGCTTGTATTGCTACTGATGCAGGGGCCGATGGTGAGGTCTTAGAAGATGGGGCTGGCGTGGTGTTAAACACTCAGGGAGTTACCACACAGTTAAAAACCCTCTTACCCTTGTTTCGAGATCATAACGAAATTACCCTATTATTAGGGCAAAAAGCAAGACAAAGAGTCTTAGATAAATATTCTTTGACTAATAATATTTCTCAGGTAGAAAAGGTCTATGAAGAAATTTTAGGAAGACCCAATATTTCTATGATGAGTCACTTATCTTAAATTTGTCTTATTATTAATGGTTAGCTTAATTTCTACTGCAGTCACTTGCTTCGATAAGTCTGAAGCCGTTTCTTGGAGATAATTTTTTGCTTCTTGAAGAGAGTTAAATTTAGCTTGAATAGTTGATGAACTTTCTAAGTCAACTTCTTGCTCCCTAACTTGACTTTTTTTCAGATCAACTTCTGCTATTTTTTCAACTTGAGAATTGTCGGCATCCACTTGTTCAACAATTAACTTTTCTTGTTGTAGAGGAACAAAAGCTACTTTGGTTTCAGTTTCTTTGCGAACAACAACTTCTCCAATTTTCTCTTGTTCTCGTTCTACTTTCAAACGTTCTTGTAATAATTTAATCTCGTCGTGATTATTATTTGAGTTATGATTAGATAATGGAGATTCCATGATTTTTTCCTAATATAGAACCTAAAAAAGAAGGAGAAAGCATTATCTCCCTTGATAATCAAGAAAATTATGATTAAATGCTTTCTCTACTAACGAAATTTGATTTTATCGCTTATGCTCAACTGTAGGTCTTCCTTCTACATCAAGATCCAATTTTTCTCGACGTAATTTTTCTTGAGCCGTAACCACATCTCGATCAACTTCTTTTCTGACAGAAACTTCTTCACTGACAAAAGCTTCTTTCTCAATATTAGCTGTTTCTTCGTGGATTTCTAAACGAGCGACTTCTTCTTGGTTAAAGTCAGTTTCGTGAGGAGCAACGGCTTTTTCTGGGTGGGCTGGAGTACGACGCTCAACTACTACCCGTTCATTTTCTACGGGGACAGAAGCCTCTGCTCTTTGTGTTTCAATGGTTTTGCCGACAGCAACTTCTCCGACTTTTTGGCGATTCTTATCAGCAATTAACCGTTCTTCGTAAAGTTTGAGAATTCCGTGATCTTCTTCTCGAAGACCAAATAAATCGTGATCATGATCGTCATGATTATAACTATATTCATCATGTTGATTGGCTGTATTACGTCTTTCAGGAACACGATAAATATTTCTTACTTTCTCTTCATAGGCATAGTCTACCGTTGTATCTTCATCATATCTCGGTAGTTCCTTGACCCGTTCTTCAGTTAAGTTAGAAGCATAAACACGCCCATTAGTATAGTCAATTCGACACAAACCCATGGGTAATAAGACTTTTTTGCCAAAAATCCAAAATCCCGTATCGATAACGAAATAACGCAAGCGTCCAGATTCATCAACTAAAATGTCTTGGACCGAGCCAACTCTTTTTCCGTCAGCATTAGTATATAAATCAAAACTATGCAAGGGATTTCCGTCTAAAATGCTATCTTCATAGTTAGGATTGTAGTCTCTTATTTTTATGAGAGCCATATATAGTTTCCTTCCAATTAATATTCATCTATTCATTATCTTATTAACTAAAATAGTTTCTTCCCTCTACCTTATGACCTAGTTATTAAATAACTTTTACTGATTACGAAAGTTAATATTTTAGTGGTTTATTCCATTAGTTAGAGTTGAACAAAAACCATTATTCATCCTTAGATTAATTTTAATTTAGTGTGTATGAAGTTAGAAGTTCTATAGAGAAGTTTCGGCACTCTCCCATAGAAGTCAGAAGTCAGAAGTTTAATCTTCCTCTTCTGCTTCTTTTGAGTCTAGTTACACCCCTGCATTGCCTAACGCTAATCCAGCGACTAGCATTCCCAAAACTAAAAAGGGTTGTGCGCTGGCTTGGTATTTCACATCATTTTCTAAGGGATCACGCAAGAAATACATATCTTGAAAGGTGATTTGAGGAATGACTAATAAGAGTAAAATGGCAGCATAGAGATTTTGGTGAATGTAAATTAAATAAGCCCCAATTCCTGCTTGAAAGACATCAATCATAATGACACATACCCAAGCTGCCGTATTGATCCCAAACATCACAGGCAGAGATTTTAACCCTAATTGGCGATCGCCTTCAACACTTTTGAAGTCATTAACCACTGCAATACCCAAGCCAGCTAAACTATAAAATAGAGTCAGGATGACAATTGTCCAGTTTAAGTCCCCAAATAAAGCATGGCCAGCCCACCAGGGTAAGGCAATGTAACTGGCACCTAGGGCATAATTGCCTAACCAGCCATTTTGTTTCAACTTCAAGGGTGGAGCCGAATAAATATAAGCTAGAAATGCTCCCCCTAACGTTAAACACAACATAATGGGAAAGTCATGGCCTACCCATCGATCTAACCCATAACTTAATCCTAGTCCGAACCCCAATAACAATAAAATTTGTGTCACCACCTGGGGAACGGAAATAGCCCCAGAGGGAATGGGACGATAGGGTTCATTAATGGCATCAATTTCGCGATCGTAGAAATCATTGAGGGTTTGGGTATAGCCAGCCATCAACGGACCTGATAGCAACATACAAGACGCTGCCAGCAAAAAGTTTTCTAAGTTCCAGGTATAATTTCCTGATGAAGCAGCACCGCATACCACACCCCAAATCAAAGGTATCCAAGTAATGGGCTTCATTAACTGTAGGCGTAACTTCCAAATAGAAGTTTCTCCAGAATTCGCCCCTTTCATTCCTAATAATTGACGGGTTTTGCTGCTTTTTTCGTTAATTTTAGAGGGAGAAGAATCAGACATAGGTTAATGAATGAGTAATAATTAATAATTGTCGAGTCTACAGAGAACGAAGAAGGTTTGAATTCCATTCTACATTCTAAGTTGATAGGATACTTTTTTAAGCTGATGACTGACGGCTGATAGCTGAATGCTTACTGTTTTAATCGAACCAGCCAATATCTTCATTGGTCAATGGTTTGCTGGCTGAAGCAGGGGCGGCAAAGGGTTCTAACTCCCTAGCTTGCCTGGTTAAAGCTGTTTCTTTTACCTGCAATTCTTCGCGAGGCGAAGCAGTGGGAACCAGGGGTTTAGGCTCTTCTTGTAGTTTCGCCTGTAAAGAGGCAATTAACTCATTTTTTTCGGCTAATTCTACTGCTAACTCTTCTTTTTGTTGCAGTTGGGTATAGAGTTTTTCCACTAATTGTTTTTGTTCATTAATTTGAGATTGATAGTCTTCTGCGTCTTTTAATTCGTTTTGCAGACGACTACTTAAGTCTCGTTCATCTTTAATTTCAGTTTCTAAAGTTTTGACTTTATTTTGTAAGCTATCAACTTGTTTTTTTTCTTGTTGCAGGGCTTGGTTTAATTCAGTTACCAGTTCATCTAATTGGGCTTTAGTCATACGAGTGCGATTGCTGGGAACTGTAGGAGTTTGCCCTGTTTGAGAAGCGGTTTGGGAGTTGTTTTTGGCTTCTTCTCGTATTAAATCTGATAATTCTTTTTTTGTCATAATTGATTCCAATCCCGTTGTAATTCTTCGACGACTCTGCGATAATCCGCTTGAGCTTCTTTGGCATTTTTGCCACGCCATTCCGTAATAGGAACCCCTTCTAAAACGGCTCTCTCGTGGGCTTTGTATTGACGAACAAAGGCATGGCAAGCGGGAATTCCTAATTCCAGTAAGGTGTTTTGAGCCTCTAGGGTTTCGGTTAAACTGCGAGAGTCTACTTTTGTTAATAATACCCGATGAGCGACCTTTAACGGCATGACTGCGGTTTTCACGGTTTCGATGAGAGCAGTTAAATCCATGGCCGCTGGGGGTGTGGGTAGGATGATATAATCCGCACAGGTGATGACTGATTTTAAGGCTTGAGATCGTAAAGCTGGAGGCGTATCTACAACGATTAAATCATATTCTTCTACTTTACGCATTTTTTGCAGGATTTTGGGGTTATTTTCTTCGGTTAAATCAAAATCCATCCCCTCTTTCCCCCGTTGTGTCCACCAACTGGCTGAACCCTGAGGGTCAGCATCTACCAATAAAACGTCTTGTTTTTCAGCTAAAATAGCAGCCACATTCACTGCCGTTGTGGTCTTACCTACACCCCCTTTCCCATTAATGATGGCAATAATGGTGGTTTGGGATGAGTTTGATGCTGATCCAGAATTCTCCTTGCTCATATTGCCCTTTATCAACCGATTCAATTATTATCTCATCTATTGTTTGAAAATTGCTGCTTGTGTTTACGAAGCTGTGCAGAGGGACAAACTCGAAGCAAAACCCTCGCTGAATAAGGCTTTAACCCTATTTTCTTCTTCTACGAGATGGAGACTTAAAGGATGAGAACGGTCAGGTTTTCACTCATTAAGACCAAACGCATTTTGAAAAACAATGGGATCGTAATATTCGCGAAATATAGCACTACATTAGCTGTAGTCACAGCTTCAGGCAAATCGTAAAAGTCAAACTGCGTCACGTCGTTAATATATTCAGGAATTGCTCCTCGTTCGGGGTCGGTATAATACGGAGCTTGCTGCATCACGGCATTAGGATCAGTATCGCTAGCAGCAGGAATCAGGGAAAGTTCGCCAGTCGTTTCATACTTTGTTTGCGCTTGACGACTGGTAGCGATTAAACTCTGTACCGACTCTTCACCATCGTACACCTCATTAACAATTTTGCGATCGTGTAACCACGGTGCAACTAATGCGATCGCTCTAATATCGTCACTTTGTACTGCTGCATCTGCCATATAGCCTGCACTGGCACAGATTCCTAAGCCAGCAATGCGGTTAGGGTTTACTTCAGGGCGTTTCGTTAAATAATTGGCAGCAGCAATAATATCTTGAGTCTTATTAGTTGGATTTTCCAGTTGACGTTCGTTTCCTCCAGATTCTCCCCAATTGCGGAAGTCAAAAGCTAAAACTGCATAACCGCGGTCTGCTAATTCTTCAGCATAAGTAGCTGGCATTTGTTCCTTTACTGTCGTCCAAGCACCAGTTACTACGACTCCTGGTAATTTATCCCCTTTTTTGCTCCTTTGTTTTTAAACTCTATATGTTTAATTTACAGAAGCTGAAAATATATCTCTTGAAGAGTTTTATCTAATTTTTTGAATATTCTTGCTTTTTGTCATAACTGAATCTAAATGAGTTGCTACTGCGATTGAAAAAATTTTATATCAGCAAACAGATTTATGTGTTTTCATCTTGTTTGACAAACTTTGGATAGATTACATCAGCAACCAGCACAATTAGCGAATGGACGGGTAAAATAATAAATAAAAGCACCATAAATTGCGTTGCAGTTGTCACAGCTTCGAGGATAAAAGGTTGTGGTTCTAACCACTCAAAGACAGAATCCAAGAATTCGGCAACTTGCTTTTCCCCATCCAAACATAACCAATGGCTATGGGCTACTATTAAGTGTTTGGGTTTCCATAAAAGGACGGTCTTTAAAGAATTACGCAGAAGCTTTCGGTCAAAGGTATGTACCAGCCTCACGCCACGGGGTGTATTTTTATACATCTGATTCCACTGAGTAGTGACACGAGACAGAGGAGAAAAGATATTTGAATCGAAATCCATTATCAGATCGGTAAAAATTACGGTGCGTGACTCGCAATGAAAAAAGACAATCTCGTCAAACCATCCATTTCCCGAACCAAAAATACATTGCTTGATTTCTCCAGTCCATTCAAGCTCAGAAGTATTTGTAGATAAGGTTTTATCAAAAGCTAAGTCTTTGCGTTTTGAAACTAGCCGAGGTGAAGCATAAAGCTTCGCTTCGGGATATGCTTGTTTCCACTCACCTATATGAAGATGGTGCAAGTGATTGGGCGACACGAGATATTTTACCTCTCCGAGAGCATTGATTTCATTGCAGATATCGGAATTTGGCTTAATAGGAGATATAATAAACAAACTATTGTTTTTAAGACGAATTACAACCGAACGATGAGTATAAGGATAACGAGGCTGCATTGGAGGACGGTAGTAAACATAATCCTTTGCCTCTATTGTCCAAATATTTGAGGTAATTTTAACCAGACTGCTTTTTAATCCAATGGGAACTGGACGAAAATCTAGAGTCATAACTATACTCCATTTTATTTATCGTAATTACTCTTGATTTATTTTTAGCAGAAATTATGGAGTATCATCCAAAAAAGCTTTTTTCTAATTATGGACAGCAAATCGAGCAATATACGGATCGTATTGAGCCGTATTGAGCGCGACATTCTTGAAAGCGAAGCAAGTCACAGTTAATTGTATCCTGGAAACAGCGAGCTACAAAATCAGGTTCGAGAGCAACAGCAACTATCTCAAAAGGTTCAATACCAGCGAGGCGCGTTAGTATCGCCGTGAGACTGTAAAAAGAATGTACCTGGATGAGTGTTTCTGCTGTGCCATTTACCCCCATTTTTCCATTGGTAAGTTAGGGGTTTTCCTCGACGCATTATAGCCAAACGATGTCCTTGTATTTGGTGTTCGGGGTATTCACTTTTTGGTAAATAATGAAACTCTACGGTAATTCCTTGCCAACCCAGATCGATACTCGAACTTAATACCGTTCCCGTTAACGCTACGGAAAAGGAACGTTTGGTTTTGCTATCGATTAGGTGTATTTGGCTATCGAACATGAATTTGGGAATTAATTGCTTTTTTTTCGATACTTCTTAGGAGTTACCCCCTCAAGCTTTTTAAAGACGCGAGAAAAATGCGCCTGATCGGAAAAACCACAATTCATCGCTATATCTATCATTAAAGCGTTGGGATTATCAAGCATCTTCTTCGCTTGTTCGATGCGGTAAGACATCAAGAATTGATAGGGACTCTGACCAATAGTTTGTTTAAACAAACGAGAAAAATGGGACGTACTAAGATCGGCTTGGGTTGCCATGTCTTCTAGTAAAATATTGTCAGCGTAATTTACAGCGATATAATCTAGAACTTGTTTGTACTGCCCTGCGGTAAAGCTTTTAGAAAAATTGTATTTTTCTGCTTGTAATCCATATTTAAGAATTAGTTTGGTCAGAAAAACCCGCGCAAAGGATTCAAACATCACCTGCGAACCCATTTTACTTTGTAAAGCTTCTAGTAGTTGGATTCCCGACTGGGTAATATCTTCATCAAGAAATTGGGGTAAATTTTTTAATTGACCAGTTGAAAGTAAAATTCCCAACTCAGTCTGAGCAAACCTTTCAAATTTAGCAGGTTCGAGAGTGATAATAATACATTTGCTTTTTACGTGCCATCTCCAACCGCTTGACACGCCAGCAGGAGTAAGAATGATTTCATTTTTGTTATAGATAAAATCTCGATGTTCACCGTCGCGCCAATTCTCTAAACGATGGGGTTCATCTCTGAGATTAAGGATAATATGATGCTGAGAGTACCGATCTGTAGGCATTGAAGCGGGTTCGGCTTCAAAATACTCAAGAGTAAGCAAATCTGTTGCTGTGGGACGCACTAAATCAATGCTTTGAATTAGTGGCTCTGAGGGATATATATCTTGATACTTAGACATTTAAAACGTTACTAAAACCAGATTCTATCTCTTCGTATTTTTTAATCATACTCATTTCTATAAATAACGTATTCAGACAGATACAAGAAGTTAAAATGCCTGTTCGCCCTAGGCATATCTCACGATTTTGAAATTTCCTGGTGCATTTTTAGCTAAACTCTTTGTGATCGATTGGTTTTACACCATCAAGGGTTTTAGCGATCGCAGGTAATTGCAAATAACTCGGATAAGTGCCTTCTTCTTTAATACGTTTAATTTCCGTTTCCGAAATGGGTAATTGATGATAAGCTGCGATCGCTTTGACAATATCACCCCGATCAATAATTCCTGCTACGGCACCGGCAGGAGATAATACCGTAATATAACGCTCATTCATAGCTTCTAGCTTTTCAATAATCGTAACAACGGGGGTTGTTTCAGTCACTGAGGGAATGGTATTCAAAGGATGAACAATGTCCCACACTGTCATGGTATTCCACTGACTGCGTTCAATATCTTGTAAGTCTTCGATGACAATTAACCCTCGATACCGTCCTTCTGATGCAGCAAAATAGACCATCTCATCATGAAGTTCACTGAGCAGATAGTCTTGAGCCAATTGAGTGATGGTTAGATGAGCATTAATGACGCGAAACTCACGAGTCATAACATCAGTGGCCGTAATAGTTAAGAGACTTTCTTGTAATTGAGTGATGCGTTGATAATTCTCTGCATTCCGTCGTACAAACCAACCGATAAACACTATCCAGAGTCCGCTTAAGCTGCCTGTTAAGAGGATTAAAAATAGACCTAAGCTAATGCCTAACCAACCGATTAATTGACCACTGGCAGCCGCCCAACGCACTCCTGTGAAGCGATCGCCTTTTAGTTTCCACACAATGGCTTTAAGCACTTGTCCCCCATCTAACGGTAGACCCGGAATTAAATTAAAAATCCCTAGCACTAGGTTAATTCTAGCAATATCTTCCATCATATAAACCGATAAACTACCTACTGTGTCTAAGTTTTCACGAGCCGGAAGGGTGTTTAAAAAGGTAAATAGGAGAACTGATAATCCTAAACTTACCAATGGACCTGCAATGGCTACCCAAAACGCTCCGATGGGGTTTTCTGATTCTTTTTCGATAGCGGCGACTCCTCCAAACATAAATAGGGTGATGGAGTTAACATTGATGCCTTGGGCTAAAGCTACTAAACTATGACCTAATTCATGGAGAAGTACCGAAATAAAGAGAAATAAAGCCATAATTAGTCCTGCAAGCCAAGCTAACCACCAGAGGTTGCCCACTAAGTTAAGTTGGGTAATTTCTTGAGCATTAACTAGGGTCACTAACCCCAAAATAAAGAACCAAGAAGAGTCAATATAAAGGGGAATACCTAATAAAGAACCAATTTGCCATTTTCCGTCCATGATCAAAGGGAATGTAATTTTTTTGATTTTTCTTAACAATTTTTCAGCTAATACCTTATTCTTTTAAGTCTTAGCAATTGAGTGATTGATTGCTTTTTTCTACAATAAAGTCCTCATTATTATTTTAACCTAAATCGGTCTTGGTCTAATTTGCAGGGCGGGCAATATCCATCTTTCTTGAAATCTCCATTAGGTTTTGGAGCTTTTATATTTAGCCAACAAGAAAAAATAAAAGCAAGTTAAGAGTTTTTTTAATATACAGATATTTTAAATAATTATTACTAATTTTATTAACATCGAGACCATTTAAAATATTAATAAGCAAAAAATAATACAACTAACGTTTGATAAACTTTCTGCTATTTAAAAATAAGCTGATAATAATTAACTATACTTTTTGAACTGAATCCATTCTTGTAGTTGCTTCATCGATTGAAAAGTTGAGAGATGAGGGTCGATTTTTAAATGAGCAATTAATCCTTTTATAATGGAAATAGCCTGAATTAATTCATATTTAGAAACGTTACTACTTCCCGAATGTACAATGGAGGATCGAGTTTGATATAATTTTTTGATTTTTTTCTCAATTTGCGAACGAGTCTCATGATTTTTACCAAGAATAAAAGCAGCAATTTCTGTTAACTGATGGGCAATACCTGGTGAAATTAAAAATCCTTGTTCTCTAAAAGTTAATAATGCTTCTAAAGCAAACATAACTTGAATAAATGATCTAGCTACATCTGTATTTCGTAATAGTTTCCATTTCTTATTCCGTATGCTTCATAAGACCCTTTTTCTGGAACCGACGACGTAATATCTACCGACTCTATTACAGTGTTAACTTTTTGATTAATATTTTGATAGCTTTTGGCCATTATTTGAGCAATTTTTATCTTCTTCTATTATATGACTCCGTAATCATTCTCTCACCCCTCAGACATCTCTAGAGTCTGTTAAACTAAAAAAAACTCTAGTGCTAGGGTAATGAGATGAAAAATAGTATAGAGTATGTGGGAACGGTAAAAGCTGCATCCCTTCTTAAAATATGTCCCCAACGAGTGCGACAGTTGTTAGCTGAAGGGAGAATCAAAGGAGCCTTTAAAGAAGGACGATTCTGGAAAATTCCCCTATATAGAGGCATACCGAAGATTACTTCTGGAAGTAGAGGGCCAAAAGGGACCTGGCGCAAACGTCTTCAAACCAAGCCTACCCGTATTCATGTCAATAGCGATCGCATCAAAGCCAATATCAATCAAGACTCTCTTGCTCCTGTGATCATGATTCGTCAAGGCTCTAATCACATCACCTACTGTGACGAAGTTAAGATTAATGGACCGTGCAAACTGACCTATTTTCCTCATCAATCCATTCCAGGGGGAGCTAGAGTATGGATTGAAGTTGATCCCGATGTCCCCATTATTCCCTTAAAATTCCCCACTGAACGGAAATTGCATTGATAAAAAAATTACCCGACAAAATATATTGTATCGGGTAAGACTGGAAAGTATGCTTATTTATCTACCATTTCAACAGATTAAATTGTTCCATATCTGTTGTTTCACGGTTACGATAAATGGTCAAAACGATCGCTAAACCCACCGCTGCTTCTGCTGCTGCTACGGTAATAACAAACACGGTAAAAATTTGACCTTTAATACCAACAGGGTCAAGAAAATTAGAAAATCCCATCAAGTTGATATTAACCGCATTTAGCAGTAATTCGATCGACATTAAGACTCGTACTGCATTACGACTAATGACTAATCCATAAATTCCGATACAGAAAAGGGCTGCCGCCAACAATAAGCAGAACTCTAATTGTATTTCCATAACACCTCAATTGTAGAAAAAACTAACAGTAAAATTTCACTCTTTAAGAATTCGGTGATTTAGAAGAAGACAATTGTCTTGATTCTAATTCACTCAAACGTTCAGGTAGCTGTAACGAAGTGACAACCCCATCCTCTGTGGGTAATGTATCAGGAATAAAGTCACGACGAGCTAAAACAATTGCCCCTACCATTGCCATTAATAATAGTACCGAAGCCAACTCAAACGGCAAGAGAAAATCACTAAAGAAATGTTTACCAATTTCGACAACTGTATTTTCAATTAATCCAGGGGCATTACTTTCTAAAGACCAAGGAGTAATTAAAACCATAGTCGCTAATAAAGCGAATAGTCCCCCACAAACTAAAGCCGTTGCTCCTCTTTTGACCCACCGTCCGGGTAAGTTTGCATAATCTTGTTTCTTATTGACCAACATGATAGCAAACAAGATTAAAACATTGACTGCCCCCACATAAATTAACACCTGGGCAGCAGCTACAAAATCAGCATTTAATAGGACATAAATTCCTGAAATGCTGATAAAAACACCACCTAATAAGAAGGCAGAATAAACAATATTCTCCAGCAAAACCACACCCAAAGCAGCGATGATCACTAAGGCGGCTAAGATGGCAAACGAAATAACTTGAACTCCCTCAGCTAAATTCACGTTGATTGATACTCCTTTTCTTACTTAATCCTTGAGAGTGAATCGTGAATAGTTGATGGAAAATTAACCATTTCTCACCAACTATCCTTAGTTTAGGAAGAAGTTTCTGCTTCTTCAATGATTTCTTCAGGGCGTTGACCTGATCGCTGACTGCCTTTCGGTAAATCATGGGGACTCATGACACCTTTAGGTAAATAGCCTAACTCTCGTAACGGGGTTACCATTGGGTCTTGAGTTACTTTATAAGGTAAACGTCCCAAGGCTACGTTATCGTAATTGAGTTCATGGCGATCATAGGCGGCTAGTTCATATTCTTCGGTCATGGATAAACAATTGGTGGGACAATATTCCACACAGTTACCGCAGAAGATACAAACCCCAAAATCAATACTATAGTGTTTGAGTTCTTTCTTTTTCGCGTCCTTATTAAATTCCCAATCCACTACAGGCAGATTAATGGGACAGACACGGACACACACTTCACAAGCGATACACTTGTCAAATTCAAAGTGAATTCTACCCCGATATCTTTCTGAGGGAATCAACTTTTCGTAAGGATATTGTACGGTGACAGGACGACGACGCATATGATCGAAGGTTACGGATAACCCTTGACCGATATATTTGGCCGCTTCAACCGTACCTTTGGCGTAATCGCTGACTTGTTTGAGAATGCTAAACATGATGTTTATTCCCTAATATAATATGTTAACAACAGAAATTAACCACCGAATGCCACTGGAAAGGCTAATTTCAAGGCAGCCGTTAATAAGAGATTCACCAGAGAGATAGGTAAGAGGAATTTCCAGCCCAAGTCTAATAATTGGTCAATGCGGACACGAGGAACTGTCCACCGCATAAGAACCGCAATAAACACCAAGAAATAGGCTTTCAGGACAGTCATGGTAATTCCTAAAGAGGCGGTAATCACCTGTAACCAAGAACTGTCTTCGCTCACCCCTAACCATCCGGCTAACTTATCTAAGGGAAGGGGAAACTCCCACCCCCCTAAGTATAGGATGGCAAAAACGAGAGCAGATAACACTAAGTTAACGTAGGACCCGAGATAAAAGAGGGCGAATTTCATGCCAGCGTATTCGGTTTGATAGCCGGCGACGATTTCTTCTTCTGCTTCAGGTAAGTCAAAGGGAAGTCGTTCACATTCAGCTAAGGCAGCGATCCAAAAAATAAAAAAGCCGACCGGTTGTCGCCAAATATTCCAGCCTAAAATACCGTATCCTGATTGTTGTTCAACGATATCGATGGTACTGAGACTATTGGACATCATAACAATGGCTAAGACAGATAAAGCCAAAGGGATTTCATAACTGATTGATTGTGCAGCAGCCCGTAAACCCCCTAACAAAGAATACTTGTTATTAGAAGCATATCCCGCCATTAATAAGCCAATGGGGGCAATACTCGATAACGCGATCCAGAAAAAGATCCCCACGTTAAGGTCAGTAATCACTAAATTTTGACCAAAAGGCACAATTAAATAGGATACGAAGACCGGAAGTACCACTAAAATAGGCCCCAAGGTAAATAACCAAGGATCAGCTTTAGCAGGGATAATGTCTTCTTTAAAGACTAATTTAATACCGTCTGCGACGGGTTGTAATACTCCCAATGGACCGGCATATTCAGGACCAATGCGTTGTTGAGCTGCTGCCGAAATTTTTCTTTCTAGCCACACAACTACCAAAACTCCCACCGTTGCGCCGATAATCATTAAAAAGGAGGGAAAAGGAATCCATAGGGCTTTAGCTACCCCGTTAGGTATTCCTAACTGGTTCAGAGATTCGATAAAACTTGCTTGTAGGTCGATTCCTGAGTTCATTGTAGTTAAGACAGGTTATAAGTTTATATCCTTATGTTCATTGCTTAGTATATCGCTGTCTGTGGAATCGGTTGGTGAGTTTTAGGTTAATTCCTGAAATTCTATCTTGAGTATTACCCTAGTGCTAGGGTTTTTTATCATTTAACCATGAGTTAACTTCAGTGGTTCGAGAGTAACTAACTTTTTTGATGGTGTAGAATACCACAATGCTGATTGTTGTATTTTATCGACGTTAATATAAACTACTATTATTTCTAATTCAATGAATAATCCTAACCAAGATCAAGAACTTACTAAACTTAATGAACAAGGAGAAATTACTCCTCACCAATCTTCTAACCCCTCTGAAAAACAAGAAATGATATTATCTTTTATTATATTATCAACAAACATTAAAAAATCAATCCAAAATACTAAATACTAATTTCTTCAATTTCATCGATCATTGACAATAAATCACTATTATCTTCTACTTCATTAAAATCTACTGTTTCAGAGAAAAATGATTGATAATAAGGACAGTTAGTTTCACAAGTCTTATAATGAGGAAAGTCAATATTATTTTGATTATAATCTAATAAATAGTTATCCAAGTTACTTAATAAATATTCTAATTCTAAAGTTGTTTGCTCATGTAACTGTTGATTATATTCAAACCTTAAATATTGAGGTTCATAGGGAATTTTAACAAACCAATAGGTCATAGAAATCTGTTCAGGTAAATAATTAGATGTTTCTGCTAACAAATATAAATATAATCTAGTTTGCCAATCATTTTCTAATTTCTTCTTATTTTGAGGTTGTAAATAAGTTTTCCAGTCTAAAATCTCTGCTTGATTTTTATTAACAATAAGTAAGTCATAAATAGCACTTAATAAATAATTATCCTTTTCTAAAGAGCGATAATGTTCTGCTTCTTTCCAAGAATGAAAATTAAGATTGTGTTTTTCATTAACTGCTTTCAATAAAGAGTTAACGGTATTTTTTAAGTCTTGATTAACTTCTAAAATTGAATCTAGAGGTAACTCTAAAAAATATTGCTGCATTAATTGATGAAATTGATTACCCCAAAGCAAATTTTCTTGAACTTCTGGACTAATGGGCGACCCTAACTGTTCCAAATAAATCCGTTGAAATTGAGGAGGACATAATTCTAAAAGATTTAATTGTGCTTGAGAAAGACGGATTAAAGAGTGATTAGGAGAATTATCAATATTATTCATAAGAAAAAGGATCAACCAGCGTTGACCCTTATAAGATATCAAATTTTGTGGTCACTATTGACTGTCCAATTAGGGGATTAACTGAACAGGGAAACCTTGATCTCGTAAAACATCAGCCGTTCCTCGTCCAGGTTGATAATTGTAACCCCATTGACCATTATCATGGAGAATTTGAGGGGTTAATAAGACAATCACCTCAGTTCGTTGGGAACTGTCTGTTTGACTTCTAAATAAAGCCCCAAGTAAAGGAATATCCCCCAATAAAGGAACCTTACTGGTAGTAGATTGATCCGTTTCACTAATAATTCCTGATAGAATCAAAGTCTGACCATCCCTCAAACGAATTAAACCAGAACTTAATTCTCGACGGTTTAAGAGGAAGAGATTATTTGTACCGCCATCAGCCCCAGCATCAAAGGATTGAACATCCCCAACCGCAGCAATGGTAGGACTAACGGTAAGGTTAATATAACCATTATCATCAATTTTATCGACATTAATCGCTAAGGTTAATCCTGCATCTTGTAACACCGGGGTTGTTGTCCGCACACCACTCAAGGGATCAACCTGAGTCGTAATGTTTTCAATGACCTTCTGAGTGAGTTTAACCGTTGCTTCTTGTCCTTCTTGAACCACGAGAGTCGGATCAGTGAGAACCTTAGCGTTACCACTTTGGATATTGGTTTCAATTTGAGCTAAAAAGCGTCTAGGGAATTGGAAGAAACTAGGAAGAGCCGCCTCGGCGGTGGCGATACTTCCAGGGGTTACAGTCGTGCTAATAAAGCCTGTTTCAGGGTCAAAGGTTCTCTCAAAAGTATCTGCTTCCCCTGGGGTAATATCAGTAATCCCTGCAATGCTAGGATCCATAGAGACACCAGCAACTCGCCCAAAAAATTCTGCATCCGTAGGTACACGAATTAAGTTCCCCATATCATCAAGGAACAAAAGTCCGCCTCCTTGTCCTGGGGCAATGATCGAGCGATTAAAATCGATAAAGGTATTACCCTCGAGTAAGGGGTTATCAATGACGGGGGGATTAGTTACCCGACTGGGCGCATTGTTGAGATCGTCACCGCTAACAGGACTAAAGCCCCCAAATCTTAGCAGTGCAGCCCCATCGTCTTGAACAATAAAAGCATCGTCAGAACCGAAGGAGAAGTTACTGCTAAAGGATTGATCGTTGGTGAGGGTGACATCAACGACCTTCACGTTAACTGCCACTTGACGACGACGGGCATCCATTTGAGTTAATAAAGAGGTCGCTACTTGGACATCTCGGGGTTCTCCCACTAAAGTAACGGTGTTAAGACGATCATCAGAAGAGACGGTTAACCCCTTGAGTAACATCGCACCGGACGACCCCTCATCGGCTTCGGAGGTTAATGATTCGAGGGTACTAGGGAGTTCTCTACGTCCGACCACCCGTTGAGTTAAGGGGTCGATAATATCTTCGGTTTGAGTCACTAACCTTTGAAACTCTGCCCCTTGGGAGGCTAAAAATACCCCTGCGTTAGCGGATTTTACCTGGTTGAGGCGTAGGGTACGACTGACTAAGTTACGGGCTGCTTGGGGCAAGCGAGACCCTACGAATACGGTGCGGCCTCGGCGGTTTGCTTGTAGTCCCGAAATCATCAACACCGAGTTAAAGACATCTTGGACGGGTTCATTTTCTAAATCTAAGGATACGGTCGGTTCGGTTGCAGTTTGTCCCTGTCCTTGACCTTGACCACCTCCAGGGGTATCGGTAAACACCAAGTTAACTCCGGCAAAACGAGCGAGTACCGCTAGGACTTCTCTGGCAGGTGCTTCTCTAAGCACCAACCGTGGCACAATGGCACCACTGCCTAAATCGATTTCAGATGCCCCTGCGTTAATATTAGAAATAGCCATATCTCCCACTGGTGGAGCGATCGCCCGTGGTAATGTGGGGGCTACGGGCATAGTGGGTTGTAAGCTATCAGGAATAGAACTGCCGTTGGATTTGATGATAACTTCAGGGTTGGGAACTAGCACTTCTGACTCACTCATGGGTCCAGAAGGGGGGTTAGGGGTAGGCGCTTGATAGATTTGTTCTGGGGGTGGGGAATAGTTGGGGATTTGAGCGATAAAGGGGTCGTTTGATTTCTCCTCAGACCATTCTGAAGCCATAACAGAGACTTGTTTTTTATCTCTCTTTGTATCTAACTCTGGTAAGTGGGCATCGAGTTGTTCAAACAGGGACTGGGTTTGAGGAAAACTCTCGTTTTTTGGCTCTGGTTTTTCTTGGCCAATTTCTCGATAATCTATCTTCTCAAAGAAAGATTTAGACTCTTCTAATGCCATTACAGGTTCACAGCAGAGGAGCATTAACAACACTCCACTGGTCATAAGCGGATAATGATACTGTTTCACGGTTCACTCCTTGTTTACACACACACAAAACACACACACACACAATGTCCATTAAAGGATTAGGAACTATTTTAATGATTTTAAGAGGAAGATTATTGTCCTTCTTGTTGTTCGGCTCCTTCGGATGTTTCTTTTTCTGGGGTTAATTCTGCTACTTCCTCTGGACTTAAGGGTAAGATAGCATCTAAGGTAAAACTGGTTTCTAAAGAATCATTGCCTTTGCTTTTTGTTTGTCCTGTGACAACAGTTTGCCCTCCTTGTTGTTTCACGTCAATAATGTCAATGATAAATTGTTCTTCGGCTAAATTAGTTTGAAGTCCTTTAACGACTAACAAGGGTTGGAGACGTTCTAAATCTCTGAGCAGACTTTGAGTTGAGTCAAAATCCCCCTTAACGGTTAAATTGAATTGCTGCCGTTTGAGACGACCATTCACTCCTTCTCCTAGGGAGCCATCATCAACCACTGTAATAGTCCCATCGGGTTGAAAACTGACTAATTCTGCTTGGTGTTTTTGGACTAATTGATTAATATCAAATAGGATGGTTTTGAGACTGTCTTCGCTAGAAAACAAGGATAAGACTTGACTTCTTAAGGCTTCGGACTCTCTCAATTTTTGCTCAGCATCTAACATTTTTCTGCTGAGTTCTCCTGATTCTTGTTGCGCCACTTGAGCTAACTTTTCAGCTTCGGTGGCTTTGAGTTGAGTATAGTTATCATAGGCTGGTTTGACAAAGGTCAATCCAACATAGACTGAACCCACTAAGCCCAATAACCCCAAGCAAATGCCACTCACTTGCGGGGTAAAGGTAATACCAAAGGCCGTCGGATAATTACTACCCAGGTCATCAAAATCTACGTCGGTTTGTGTACTGGTAAATTCTTCTGAGAAGGTCATGGTTTAAGCACTCCTTTATTTTCAAGGGTTCTAATGCGATTAACAAGACCCGTTGCCCCACTACGAGCAAACTCTTGAAGTAACTCCGATGAGGGGCGATCGCTAATGGCTGTGGTAATAGTATATTGAACCCCTTGAGGAAACTCAATTTCTATATTGTCAGGGGCATTACTAGTTTCTACGGGAAAGTCTGCTAATGTTGCTGTCTTAATGGCTGTTTGTTCTGCATCTAATAATGGAGAACTTTGTAAGGTCAACAGAAAGTCATTGAGGTCATCATAACCCACGGCATAACCCCCAATGGTTACTCCAGTATCCGTTTGTGCAATAGACCCAACTTGAACATTGGCTGGAATTTGTGTTTCAATTTCCCTCAAAATAGCTGACCAAGGACGAATTTGATTAAACACAGTGACTAAAGACTGAATTTCTTGGTTATTTTGCTCTACTTTGGCGTTAATTTCTTCAATACTTTGGTTCTGTGAGCTTAATTGTCCTAGTTGATTGTCTAGTTGTTGAATTCTTTGTTCGGTTGAGGAAGATAACTGATTCAACAGCAACAAAGAACTCGCGGTGATAGCCGGCAGTACAACCATGACTGCACCACCGATTATCAGAGGCAATTGCTCCTTTAAAGATGGATTACCCGCTTGGGTGATTAAGGTTGTTTTGTTACTGGTTTCGAGATGACGATCTTTAAGAAAATTAACATCTAAACTATACATAGATTACACCTCCCGTAATCCTAAACCTAAAACTGTTCCCAGGGCTGGCCGTTGAACGGCAGGAATGTCCTTATCCATTTCTAAGGATAAAGCAGCAATGGGGTCAATTTGCATGGTCGGTAAACTGAGACGATGGGTAAAATATTCGTCCAACTGTACTAATCCTCCTCCCGGCCCTGCTAATAATAATTGAACCACTTCTAGTTCTTCACTTTGGTTTAAGTAAAAGTTAATAGAACGGCGTAACTCATCAGTTAATTCCCCTAGAACTCGCATCAATGCGGTCATTCCTGGGTTCACTGCTGTTCCCTGGGTGGTTAAACTATCAAACTGGGTCACAGGAATGGTCATTCCTTGGAGAATTTCTGGGTTACGAGAAGGGGGTAAATTCATCGCCCGTGAGAGGGCATTTTGCATCTGAAACGTCCCTATAGGAACGGTTCTGGAAAATTGGGGAACCCCATCTACGATAATGGCAATTTCTGTGCTATCGAATTCGACATCAACTAATACGGCGGCTTCTCTGGACCCAAATTGTCGCAGTTGTTCTCGAATGGTACGAATCACAGAAAAACTGTTGATCTCTAAGACATCAATTTGTAATCCTGCTTGACCAAAGGTATCCATATAAGAGTCTGTGACTTCCCGTCGGGTGGCGACCAGCAAAACTTGTACTTTTTCGATCCCATCCTCATCTTCAAAGAAGCCTAATTTTTGATAGTCTAGATCCACTTCTTCTCTAGGATAGGGTAAGTACAAGGCCGCTTCATGGTTTAAGACCATATCCCGCAATTCTGCTTCATCGAGTTCAGCAGGAACTGGAATAATGCGAATAATGGCCTCTCGCATGGGGACTGCTGTGGCAATTCGTTTGGTTTTGATTTTGTTCTCGGTTAAGAACTCCTGAATGATTTCAGCTAATCCTGGAGAGTCAACAATTTTTCCCTCCTCAAAAATGCCTTCAGGTATTTCAGCAGTACAAAATTTTGCTATTTTATAGCCTTGACCGTGTTTGGTGAGTTTGGCTAGATTCAATCTTTCAGAGGTGATTTCTAAACCTACTCCATCAGACTTACCTCCGAATAAACCCCCAACGGTCTCTTGGATACGGCTTAACATATCTTTAATTAAATGGGACTTGACCTATTCTTGAGTGGACAATTGTGGCAACCAATGTTGATCGAGATCACATTCATCTGGTTCCCGTTCTAATGTAACTTAAATTTTCCTGACATCCTATGTACTTAACGTTTTGTTGTATGAAATAGAGGAAAACTCTGATAACAATCCTTAATTCGTCATATAACTCATTCGCTTAAGTCAATAGACTCGGAGAAAAGTTCGGTAACAAGTATTAGGTCTACAACCAAGTAGAAACTGACCGTAACGCGTGAGGAATAGGAGTATCTACATCAAACTCTAATAAGGTTTCTGAGTCTCCTAAATAGCCTGATTGTGCAAAGGATAATAACATACGACATAATGCTACCCAAACTACCGAATCAAATTCCCAATCTCGCCCTCTTCTTGAATAACAACTAATAGATTTTAATGCCCAAAAATAACTATTTCTTACTATCGAACCGCCTTTTTTATAGCTGGGTAAATCTTCTTGATTAATGTATAAAATATCATTTTTTAAATAAACTCTCATGATAAAAATCTTAGTACGGGACAAAAAAATGAGAGAGGGGTTGCAAAGATAGACACAGAGAGGGTTTGATAGAAAGTTACCCTAACTAACGAACAAACCCTATGAATGAGATTACCTTACTGCGTAAGAGATTAAA